>DATKQE010000106.1:0-138809 GCA_035532935.1 Allostellaceae bacterium | reverse complement strand
TGCTTCTCCCGGCGCAAGCGGTCGACGCCGCCTTTGAAGGCGTCTGATGGTCGCGTCGCGAGAAACGCTTCAGGACATCGCGGCCGAGCGGCAGCTTCAGCTCGCGACGCTGGAGCGCGTGATCCGGCTGATCGACATTCTCGATGCTTCCGGCGCCGACACGCTGATCGGGCCGCGGATCGCCTTGAACCGCGGCGGGATTGCCGGAGGCTCCAACTCTTGAGAAGAAGGAGCCATCATGAGCAAGACGACAAACACATTTTCGGATGAGGTCCGGGCCCGCGCGGTACGGCTGGTTCGGGATCATAAAGGCGAGCATTCCTCGCGCTGGGCGGCGGTATCTTCGATTGCGGCCAAGATCGGTTGCACGGCGCAGACGCTCAACGAGTGCGTCAAGAAGGCAGAGGTGGACAGCGGGGCGCGCGTCGGCGTTCCGAGTGATGTCGCCGAACGACTGAAGGCTTTGGAGCGCGAGAACCGCGAACTTCGGCAGGCCAATGAGATTCTGCGGAAGGCGTCGGCGTATTTTGCCCAGGCGGAGCTCGACCGCCGGTTCAAGCCATGATCGCGTTCATCGACGATCACCGCGAAACGTATGGGGTCGAGCCGATCTGCAAGGTGCTGCCGATCGCCCCGTCGACCTATCACGACCATTTGGCCATCCGATGCCAGCAGGCTCGAAAGCGTCGCGACGCCGGTCGTCAGGCAGAACCGCTCGAAGCTCGCTCCGACATCCTGCCAGGCCGCTTCGATTAGCGCCATCGCGCCCATCGACACCTGTGTCGTATTCCTCTTCATCGCGTTGCCTTTCCTTCGCGGATTCAGCACCCCGAGCCTACCGGCTCAAGGCGGGCAACGCCGACCTGCCTATTTCAACATCGCGCGGGACATCCCCTGTCTTGTGGCTGGGTCGTTCTTGTCAAGTATACAAATTCCTACGCGAGCGGCGCTACAAAGCGTTGAATTCGGTCGGCTAGTCATCGTCGTCCGGCTCGGGTAGACTGCAGAATCGGGCGGATGTCGCAAGAGGGGGACCACGAAAGTGGCGGCGGCGTTGATAGGTAGTCCAATCGAAAAATGGACCGAAACGACCATCGGGATTGGCACGTTCGAACCTTGGAGCGCAGCCTTCATCGGTCGCCACGGCAAACATGAATCTTGATTTCCGTAATCGGCGTCTCGTCCGGCAATTCGATACGAAAATCCGATCCGGCCAAATCCGGCTCGTGAAGCGGGTTTGCCTTTGCGGTAGTGACGACGGCGAGCTTCTGGCCAAGTATGGCGCGTACGGCGAATGGAATCGGGTCGTGATCTGCCGCAATTGCGGCCTGATCTATGCGTCACCTTATTTCGATGCGGACAGCCTGCGCTGGTTCTACGAATCGGATAGTTACCGGGTGCTCTACGAGGGCGATGACTTCCTCGATAGCGCCCGCCGACGTCTTGAGGAAGACACGCCGCCGCCGCCGATGGTGCCCATGATTCGTCGCTGGAAGGAGCCGGGCGCCTCGGTCGTCGAGATCGGTTGCGGCGCCGGCTGGCATCTGAAGGCGTTGCGCGCCGCCGGCTATGCGGTTCACGGCTACGAGTACAGCACCGGTCTCGCGCGGTTGGGGAAGGCCCACGGGCTCGACATCCGCGCCGGCAGCCCCGTCGAAGCCGATGAACAATACGATATCGTCGTCATCAATCACGTCCTTGAGCACAATCCGGACATCGCGGCGTTCCTGCGCGCCGTCACCCGCCTCATGAAGCCGGATGGAATCCTCTATGTCGGGGTGCCCAACATGGAGAAATACGGTCCGGGCCAGTTCCAGAACGCGCATTGCTACTATTTCACACCCCCGACGCTGCGCCATTACCTGGCGCGCGAGGGACTTGATTGTCTGGCGCTCGGACCATCGCGTGGCGATCACATGCATGGCGTCTTTGAGTTGGCGCGTGCGGTCGAGCCGCCGCCTCTGTCCGGTGAGTTCGCGCGCATGAAGAGTGTGATGGCAAGCCGCCAATGGTGGGTCGTCGCGAGGAATACGTTGCATCATCTCGTCAGCTATGTGCCGTGAGGGGCCGGGCGCGTTGACGCTCGGCTCAAGCGTCGCGCGCACGACCGCGTCCGTCCCGATGTAAGCCGTGATGTCCAGGGTCGATCCGGTCTCGGGCTTCAACATCGCGCAACGCGCCGCTACGTCGATGGTCGCGATGGGCGGCCGGCATTTGTTCGCCCTGGCGTCCGGGATCATCGTCGCCCGCGGGTTGGGTCCGGACAAGTTTGGCACCTTCGCGTTCCTGCTGACCGGGTTCGCCAGTCTCCACGTCGTGTTTGATTTCGGTACATCGCAGGCCTTCTACACGATCACCTGCCGAGAAGCGCGATCCAGCCGCTTTTTTGCGCTCTACGGCGGCTGGATCGCGCTGCAGTTCGCGATCCCGTTTGCCGCGATCTGGATGATGCTTCCGCATGCGTGGTTCGAGGAAATCTGGCATGGCGCACCGCGCACGCTGGTGCTCATGGCGCTCGCGGCATCCTTCTCGCAGCGGGTCCTGTGGCAGATGATGACGCAGATCGGCGAGGCGCATCGCCGCACCGCCCAGGTGCAGCTCGGCACGATGGGCATTCAGGCGCTGCATCTGGCTGTCGTGTGGGCGCTGCATGCGGCAAACCTGCTGTCGATCGAGCTGCTTTTCATCGTCATCGGCATGGAATTCGTTGGCGCGACGATCGTCGCCCTTGCGCTCACGGCACGACGTTCGGCCGAAGAGCCGATTGCGTCCGACGACAGCGTCGGCGCCATCCTGCGCGAATTCGCGCGCTATTCCGGGCCGCTCGTCGTTCCGGCCGTATTGGGCGCGATGGCCGCTTACATCGAGACCTGGATGCTGCAAACCTTCGGCGGTCCAGAGCAGCAGGCCTATTACAATATCGCCTTTCAGTATGCCAACCTTGCCCATGTTTTCGGCATGTCGGCAAGCAACGTCTTCTGGAAAGAGATCGCCGTCGCGCATGCACGTGGCGATCGGGCGCGAATGTGGCAAATCTATACCAATGGCACGCGGATCCTGTTTTCGATGTCCGCTCTCGTCGCCGGCTTCGTGGTTTACTGGTCGACGCCTGCGTTGGTGCTGTTGATCGGACCCGCCTACGCCGATGCCGGACCGGTATTCGTGCTGACCTTGCTGAATTCCACAGTCGCCTGCTATGGCATCGTCGTCGGGGCCGCCTATCTTGCGACGGGCCGGACCCGGTTGTGGTCGCTCTTTGGACTGTCCTATGTGGCCGCGAGCCTCCCGACCGGCATATTCGTTCTTTGGGGCCTGCGGCTTGGGGCGCTGGGGTTGAGCGCGAAGGTCTTGGCCCTCACTGTCGTGTTCCAGCTTTTCTATGACTTCTACATGTGCCGGCTCAACGGCTGGAAAATGGATTATCGCTTCCGCGTCGCGGTCGGCGTGTTCCTCTTCGCTGCTGGCGGCTTGGCCAGCGCGTCGACACGCTGGTTTCTGCCGGGCGTTGCCATTTCCCTCCAGCTCGCAGCAGCTCTCGCCAGCTACCTCTTGGTCGCGGCGCTTGGCGGGCTCGTTCTGATGCGTCGTCAGGCGATCCTGGTCCGATAGCTCAGCCACCACCGTGGCAAGGGATCAGGATTCATCGACGGGAATCCAACGGAATGGCGTGTAGGCATGTCGCGCCGAAGATCGGGCACTGCGGTAGCTGCGGCAAACCTGCAAGGCCGCAAGCGTCGTGAATAGAAATTGGCCGACATAGTAGTTGAGCGTGGCATAATGAAAGTTCATGACCAAGGCCACGAGCGTGAAATAGATCCTGCGGCTTGCGCCGCTTTCGATCGGGCAGGCCAGAAAGATCATCACGCCATAGAGCAGGAGATACCCCGCCACGCCGACGATGCCGTAAACGTAAAAGACGTCGAAATAAGCCCAGTCGTGCGTCATGCCGGTCGCGGCGACAAGCGTGCCGGTGGCGCTGCCGAACATCAGTTCGTTGGCGGTAAATCGCGGCAGGAATAATTGCAGGAGATCGATGAACTTCTGGGCCAGGGTCGCGACGTAGGCAATGTCGAATTTCTGCCACACGCTTCCGGTCGCATTCTGATGTGTATAGGACGCGACGGCAACGATGATCGCGACTGGCAGCGTGGCAAAGCCGCCGATCAGGAAGGGACGGCGCGACAGCAGCGGCAGCAGGGCGAAAAAGGCAACTTGGCCGGTGCCGCCTTGCGTGACGGCGAGCGCAGCCAGAGTCAGGAGCTTGTGCGGGAGACCGCGGACGCCATAGAGATATGACAACCAGAACAGAAACGCGAGCACGAGCGCGTTGGGTTGAGGAGCGGCGGTAAGGCCCCATGGCCGGAAGGGAAACACGTCGATGGAGTTCGGGTCGACATAGGGGAGGGTCAGCGGCGACATACCCAGGACGTCGACCGCGAGCACCTCACCGAGGGTAATGGCGGACGCAATGAGACACAGCCCTTTGATGTAGGTCCGCGCGGTCTCGGATGCGGTCTCCGGTGAGTTGAAGGCTACCGCTGCGAAGACCCCCAGAAGGCTCGGCAGAAGGATTGCGGGTCCCCAGAAGTATTGGAAGCTGCGCAAGAAGCTGAACGGGAAATCCGCGGCATCGCGATAGGCCGGGAAAACGTAGGTTTGAATCAGCGCGACCGCCAGGCAGCCGACCAATACATTCTTGTCCGCCGACCGGCGCAGCAGCCCGAGGCCGCCAAGCCACACGAGCACGAAGGGCATCAGCAGGACGTAGGGGTTAAGCGTCACATAAAGCGGCGTATCCCGCATCGACAGGACACCGAATACGTATTGAAAGCATGCAAGCGAGATCAGGAAATATGGCATCTAAAGCGCTCGCGCGCGCCGATCCTCGGGAGCCGACGACGGCATCGTGGCACCGGAACGCAGCAGGCTCTCGCGGAAAAACGCCACAGGCACGCCGATGAACAATCCGAGCAGAAGGCTCGCCGCCATGACCAGCAATATCCGCGGTTCCACCGGTGCGCTCGTCGGTTCGGCGGGGTCGATAACCGACAAAGCGTAATCGTCCCTGCTTTTCGCCATCATCCGCTCCTTGATCTCCTGCTCGATCAAGTTGGCGATGTTGGTGCGTAGTTCCTGGATCGTCGTGCGGCTGTACTCGTCATTGAGATATTTCAGCATTGCGTCGGACCGCGCCACGGCTTTCGCCTGCAGCAGCTCATTGACTTTCCTGACCAGGGCATTGGCCCATTCGGCCGCAGTTGCGGCGTTGGTCCATTTTACATAGAGCCAGACGACGCCATGCGCGGTATCGTCATCGATCCGCATCGTCTTCCGCAACGCCTCGTACCCGTCCTCGAGCGTTGGCGGCTTGACACCGGCGCGCCAAGTGCCGCGGTTGGCATCCCATCGATCCGCGAAAAGAACGGGCAGCAGATTGTTGTCCCGAATAAAGCCTTCGAGAAAGGACCGGGCTTGAAGCGTCGCCAATGCAACGTGCTTGCGTTCGTTGATGTTCCCGTTGTCGAGGAAACCCAACGTCGAAATGGTGCTCGCGAAGGTTTGCTGCACCCCGCTCTGTCCTTCGACCGGGTAAGCGATGACGGCGACTTCGTATTTCCGCGTTGTAAGAGTGACGACCAACGCGCCAGCCAGGACGCACAGAACGACGACGGCCAGGATGATCCACTTCTGACGCAAAAATATCAGAATGAAATCGGTTCCCGACAACGCGCTCGCCTGCGCAACACCATTCGTCGACCGATGCGCGCGATAGATTCTGGTCATGGGTGATGCCTTCCGGAGGGCCCGTGGTATCGGGCAATCGATCTGACATGTCAACGACGGCGTTCCGGCGTTAAAGCCCGGCTGGCCGCGTTCACGCAAGGGGTAGGAACGTCGTGGTTCGACATGGCTCGAGCCATTCCGATTACTGAACATTCTTGACCATCCCAAGGCCACAGTGATACAGGGGTTAGGCACCCCTATCGGTGCTCCGGAAGGACCGTCCGCAGGGTCGGGCCGGTGTGGTATCAGAGACTGGCCTTACAATGGTTGGGGGATGCATGCGAAAGCCATCGATTGACGCGATGCGAGTCCCGCGCCGCCGTGCCTCTCCCGGAATGGGCGTGCCCCAGTGATGGTTGGGGCGCCAGCGCTCGTGATCGCATCCTGATGGTGGCGCCATGACGAGAATCTGGGATGTCACGCTGCCGTACAGCTCCCGGCTTCCTTCATGGCCGGGCGAAGGGCGGCCCACGATCGAGCGGATTTCGCGCATTTCCGACGGTGCCAATGCCAACGTCACGCGGCTTTCTGCGTGTGTTCACTATGCGACGCATGTTGATGCGCCCGTGCATTTCATCGAGGGCGGCGCCGGGGTCGACGCGCTGCCGCTCGAGGCGTTGATCGGAAAGGTGCGGGTGATCGCACTGCCCGGACGATCCCGTGTCGAGCGGGACGATCTCGGGTCATCCGATCTTGCCGGGGTCGAGCGTCTGTTGATCAAGACCGATAATTCGGCGTTGTGGAACGACCTCGACCACGAGTTCTGCGAGCATTTCACCGCGCTTTCGGTCGATGCTGCACGCTGGATCGTCGCCAGCGGCATTCGCCTCGTCGGCATCGACTATCTGTCGGTCGAGCCTTTCGGCTCACCGGAGCCGCTCGTGCATCGGACGCTGCTTTCTGCCGGCGTGGTAGCGCTCGAAGGCCTCGATCTTCAAGCGGTCGAGCCGGGCGATTACCGTCTGATCTGCCTGCCGATGAAATTGGTTGGCGCCGATGGAGCACCGGCACGGGTGGTGCTGACGGAGCTATGACGGTCGAACGTCGGAATAGGAGGAACCTATCAAGGCGGTAGGAATCATTCCCGCGCGCATGGGATCGTCGCGCTTTCCGGGCAAGCCGCTCGCCTCTCTGCACGGCCGCCCGATGATCGAGCACGTCTATCGCCGCACCATGCGCTGTCAGGAACTGGCCGAGGTCTACGTCGCGACCTGTGACGAGGAGATTCGCGCCGCTGTCGAAGCCTTCGGGGGAAAGGCGGTCATGACCGCCGACACGCACGAGCGCGCGTCCGACCGCGTGGCCGAGGCCGCGAGAGCGATGTCAGCCGATATTGTCGTGATGGTGCAGGGCGACGAGCCGATGATCGAACCGCGTATGATCTCGGCCGCGCTCTCGCCCTTCATGGCGGAACGCGACATTGAATGCGTCAATCTCGCAAAGCGCATCGAGAGCGAGGCCGAGTTCCTGAATCGCGATACGATCAAGGTCGTCATCGACAACGACGGATTTGCGATGTACATGTCGCGCGAGCCCATCCCGACCCCCGACAAGCTGCCGTTTCCGCGCATTGCGGCATACAAGCAGGTATGCGTTATTCCCTTCACCCACGGATGTCTGCAGAAATTCGCGGCACTTCCGCCCACGGCGCTTGAGATCACGGAATCGATCGATATGCTGCGCTTGATGCAACACGGAATACGCGTTCGCATGGTTGAAACCGATATTGCCAGCCAATCCGTCGATCGGCCTGCGGATCTGGAATTGGTCGCGCGTCTCATGGCGGCAGCGCCCTAGCTCGGAACAGCGAGCATCAGAGCCCGCACGCCATAAGGTTCGACGCCGTGGAACGGAATTGAACGATGGATGTCTCCGTCATCATCCGGGCCTATAACGAAGAGCGGCACATCGCCGACCTCCTGGCGGCGCTTCAGCGGCAGACGCTGGCCGATTTCGAGACGATCGTTGTCGATTCCGGCTCGGTCGACGCGACCCGCGATATCGCCGAGGGTGCCGGCGCAAAGGTGCTTCGCATCAGCAGCCAGGATTTCACCTTCGGCTATTCTCTCAACGTCGGCATCGGCGCCGCGCGCGGCCGGGCCGTCGCCATTATCTCGGCGCACGCGGTTCCGGGGGATGCTCATTGGCTCGCGCGTCTCGTCGCGCCACTCGGCGATCCCGACACGGCCATGGTCTATGGCCGCCAGCTTGGCGTCCGCTCGTCGAAATTCAGCGAGGTAGAAGATTTCCGGCGGACGTTCGGTACCGAACGGTCCGTGCTGAAGCCGCCTAGGTGGTTCGCCAACAACGCCAACGCTTGCGTCTGCCGGGACCTTTGGGCGCAGCATGCGTTCGACGAGCGGCTCACGGGGTTGGAGGACATCGAGTGGGCGAAGTATTGGATGGAGCGCGGCTACCGCATCGTCTATGAACCTGCGGCCGCGATCTATCACGTGCACGAGGAAAATTGGCGCCAGATCCGTCACCGGTATTACCGCGAGGCTCTGGCGGCGCGGGAGATCGGCGTTAAAGCTCGCGCCGACATTCTGCGCGAGACGGTACGCGAGTTGAACTATGCGGTGAACGACTTGGCGAGGGCGTTTGCGCCCAAGGCGAACCCCGCGGCGGAGCGGCTGTCCCTGCCGCGGCGCGCTGGAGAAATTGCACTGTTTCGCATCAACAAGCTGGCCGGGTCCATCCAGGGTCTCGGCGAGCGGAATCGGCCCGATTTGCAGAGCAGATTGCGCGACATCCTGTTCGAGCGTCAGGGACGGGCGGTCGTGATCGAAGCGCCCGGAAAGGCGACGCTCGCGACACTCGCTGTCCCCGATCTGAAGCCGGGCGACGCGCTGATCCGGGTCGCGCATGTTGCCGTCTGTGCCACCGATATCGAGATTCTCAACGGTACGCTCGGGTACTTCCAGAAGGGGCTTGCGCATTATCCGCAGGTGCCGGGGCACGAGTTCAGCGGTCGCGTCGTGGCCGTAGGCCAGAATGTGACCCGCATCGCGGAGGGCGATGTCGTCGTGGCCGAATGCATCCAGAGCTGCGGCGTCTGCGGCGATTGCCGCGCCGGAAACTTCATCGGCTGCGATGAGCGCACGGAATTGGGCGTATTCCGCCGCCACGGTGCCTATGCCGATTACGTGGTGGTTCCGGCCCGCTTCATCCACAAGGTGCCGGAAGGAACCGATCTTGCCGCTGCGGCACTGGTCGAACCGATGGCGGTGGTGCTCAAGGGCCTGCGCCGCGCCCTGCCGCTGCTTCACGGGATGGTGCCCGCGCGCGTGCCCGTGGGCGTCGTGGGTGCAGGCCCGCTCGGCCACCTCGGTGCCCGTATCCTCGCGCATCGCGGGTTTCCGGTGCGCGCCTTCGACCGTAGTGCCGCGCGCCTCCAGAAATTCGCCAGCTCCGCGATCGAGATCAGCACCGATCTGAATCTCCTCAAGGATTGCAGGCTGATCGTCGAGGTGACAGGCAATCCGGCGGCGCTCGATGCGGTTCTCGCCAACTCGCCGGCGGGCGCAACGATCCTCCTTCTTGGACTGCCTTACGGCGAGCGTTCCTTCTCGTTTGAGAACATCGTCGCCTATGACAAGCTCGTGGTCGGCTCCGTCGGCAGCACATCCGAGGACTTCGCCGCTGCAATCGAGCTCCTTCCGTCGATCGTGGTCGACCCCTTGCTTCGCTGCCGCCTGCCGCTGGCGGAGTTCGACAAGGGGTGGCAAATGAGCAAGCGCGAGGACATTCTCAAGGTCATTCTCGACGTCGCCCCTGGTCTCGCCGCAACGTGAGCGTGCGACCCGACCCGCCGCGATGTTTCTCTATGTCAAAAATCGCATTGCTCCCCGCCCACGTTATGTGATCGGCCATCCGGTCCCACGGCCCGGCCGCTACGAGCACTTCGTCCGCACCTACGACGCCCCGGTGATGACCGTGCCCGCGACGCAGGACGCGCTGCGCGCGCGCCGGCGGAAAAAATATTGGTATAACATCGACCGGCAGAAGCGGCTGTTCGAGACGGAGATTGGGCCGTTGCAATTCGAAGTGCTCGGCGACGATCCGCGACTTGGGACGTTCCTCGACCAGGTCCACGCGCTTTTTCTCAAGCGTTGGTCGCAGCATTTTACGCTTGCACCGTGGCGCACCGAGCGCGGCTATGCTCCTTACCGCGCCGGCATGCTGTCGCTCGTGCGCGACGGCGCGGCGGAGCTTCTGGCATTGCACAGTGGCGGGCGCCTGCTCTCGTTCGGCTACTGTCTCATCGCTGGTGACGGCTATTATTTCTATCAGCATGCCGCCGATCCGGACCCGCGTTTGCGCCGCTACAGTCTCGGCAAGATCCTGGTGGTTGAGATGGTGCGTCACGTCGTTTCGGCCGGACGCTTTCGCACGCTCGATTTCATGATCGGCACGGCCGATTACAAGCTCGAATGGGCCGATCGGATCGAGCCGGTCTATTACCGGGTCTCGCTGCCGCGGCGGGTCTGGGCCGTTCCGCCATTCATTGCCTGGTCGGCCGGCGCGGAAATCTGGTTCCGGCTGGTGACGAATGCCGGGTTGAAGGCACGGCTGCGCCGCATTCTTGAAAGTTTGCTCGCACTGCGGCGGCGCGATGCCAAGGCGTCCGCCGTTGCGCCGGCCGAAGAGCCTTCCTGATGGGAGGTCCCGCTGCCGGGGTCGGATCGGTTGAGCTCGATTTCACCACCGGAGGAACGTTGGCGCCAACGCTTCTGCGCCGGCTTGACACCATCGCCGCGCGCGAGGTCGAGACTTTCAACCGCTTCGTCGCGGGTCTGTGCGTCGGCCGCGAGCGCGACATTGATTGGTGGGTCACGCGTCCGGCGTCGCGAAATGTGCATCTCAGCCCGCTCTTTCGATGGTGCATGCAGCTTTCGCTGGTGCGGTCGCTGCTCGAGGAGGGGCGCCATCTGTCCATTCGCGTGGACGTGCCGGAGTTTGCGGCGGTCCTGCGGAGCGCAGCCGGCTGCACGGTCGAGGTGCCTGCGCGCGGTGCGTTGCTGTGGCGGCTCAAGCGTCTTCGTGCGCATGCATGGAACCTCGGCAGTTGCATCTTCCACGCCGTCTCTGCCGCCACGGCCGCGCGGCTGACACGGCATCTTGCGCGCAAGCCGGTCTTAGGGCCGCTCGTGCTGCTCGATTGTTTCGTGACGCGCGAGAGCTTTTCGGGCGGGCCTTTCCGCGATCGCCATTTTCCGGGGGTTGTCGCGGCGTTGAGCGCCGAAGAGCGGCGGACGGTTCATTATCTTCCGATGTTCTACCGCGTGCGCAGTTATTTCCGGACGTTTCGGGCGCTGCGACAGGATCCCGCGAATTTTCTCGTTCGCGAGGATCATCTTCGTCTCGTCGATTACCTGTTCGCCGCCGGTCATTGGTGGCGCGTGCGGCGGCATCTCGGCCACGAGGCGCAGTATTGCGGCTTCGATGTCCGTGCGCTCGTCGATGCCGATCTCCGCGCCGGACGGTTTGCGCGGAGCGCGTTCCTCGCGCTTCTCGCTTATCGCTTCCTGACGACGGCGGAGCGGCGCGGCCTCGCGATCGCGCGCCTGGTCAATTGGTACGAGGGGCGCGACACCGATCACGCGACGGCTGCGGCAGTGAATTGGCATCGGCTGGACATCGCCCTCATTGCATTCCGGCCGCCGTGCTCCCGCTTCTATCTGAGCGTGACGCCCGAGCCGTACGAAGTGGCTGCCGGGGTCGTTCCCACGACCGTGGCGGTGGTCGGCTGCGGCTTTGCGCGCGAAATCGCCGCAGGCAACCCCGGGCTTGCCGTCGTGCCGGCGCCGGGATTGCGCCTGCCACGGCCCTCCGCGGCCACGACGCCGGAAGGTGAGGGCACTGCCGTGCTCGTGATCCTGCCGCTGCTGGGTGCGGCGATTGCCGGGATTCGCGCGTTGATCGCGCCGACGGGTGGCATGCCGGGCGCTTCGGTGCAATGGTGGATCAAGCGCCATCCCGAAATGCCTCGCACCGAGGCCGAGGCGCTCTTCGGCTCGCTGCCGTCCGGCTATCGGTTCGTCGAGGGCGATTTCGCGGATTGGCTGGCGCGAGCCGCCATCGTTGCCGGGGTCGGCAGCAGCGCGCTCATCGAGGCGGTGGCCACGGGACGGGCGGTGCTGTGCCTCGCGAGCGGCAACGAGCCCACCGAAAACCCGATCCCGCCTTGGGTGGACGGAAGGCTCTGGCGCATCGCCTACAGCCCCGACGACGTCCGCGCCGCCGTGACGGATTTGCTGCACGTCGATGACGCGCCGCGCGATCGTGCGGCGCTGCGCAATGACCTGCTCAGCCCGGGGGAGCCGGCGGAAATGCAGCGGATACTCGGCTTCGGTCCTTGAATGCACATTACAGCGCGGTCGATCACCGTGAGGCTACACCAAGGCGCGCGCACCGCCACCGCGATTGGCGCGGGCTGGAGAAGGACGCTATCGTGGCGCCATCAAGGCAGCAGCCCCGACAGCGCAAGTTGAATAGGAGCCTCCGTCGGAAAGGAGTTGAAATGGCAAATCTCGGCCGGTACCGATCGGACGCAGAAAAAAAATATCACGAAGATCGCGATGCGTTCATCGCAGGAATCGATAAAAAAGACATTGCGGACGCGCCGTTCCTCTTTTCGACGCGGGCGATGGTTTCGGAGATGGCGGTGCGGTTCGAACTATTCTCCATGGTCCGGGACGTATCGGGCGCGATCGTCGAGTGCGGGGTCGCCAAAGGAAATAACCTGCTGCTTTTCGGCCATCTGTCTTCCATCATGGAGCCGTATGCGATCAATCGCCGCATCATCGGGTTTGACACGTTCGAAGGATTCCGGTCGCTCGGAGGAAAGGGCGATCCGCGCGACATCGGCGAATCGGATTTTTCCGAAACCAGTGAAAAAGTGGTGCAGCGGGCGATTGATCTCGCCGATTTGAATCGCGCGGCCGGGCATATCCGGCGAACGGAAATCGTGAAGGGCGACGCCGTCACCACGATTGGCCCATACGTCGAAAATCATCCGGAATTGACGGTCGCTCTCTTGTATTTGGATTTCGACATTTACGAACCAACGCGGGTCGCGCTGCAGCATCTTCTGCCGCTCGTGTGCAAGGGCGGAATCGTCGCGTTCGACGAGTTCAACTATGACAAGTTCGCGGGCGAAACCGCCGCGGCAAAGGAAATGCTCGACCTGCGGCGTATCGAACTCAGGCGGTTCTATTACGATCCCTTCGTCGCCTATTTTCGGGTATCGTGACGGTCAGAGCCCGGACGACGCGGGATAAGTCACATCCTGTGGCGCCCGATGAGACGGCGGATCTCGCATTTTGCGATATACGCAAGAATCATCGGATATCGGAGACCGTGCTGCATCAAAAACGTGCGATAGAGCTTCCGTTCCTCGATAATCCACCGATCGTGCAGGACGAGCGAGCCATTGGCGCCGTGGATGCGGCTCAACTCGAGCGTGTCGTCGACATAGTCGCAGACATGGTGCCGGGTGCCGAGTCGAAGCCAAAGCTCAAAATCGCCAAGCATGTTGAAGGTGGGATCGAATGTCTCGGCGCGCAGAATGTCGGTGCGCAAAAGAATACAGCCGATCGAGATGAGGCTACGCCATAGCTGCGGATTGACGACCACGCCGCGACGGCGCCGCCGCATCGGCGTCGGAAGCGGTCGGCCCGCGGCGTCGATATAGCGATACCCGCCATAGACGAAGCTGACACCGGGCCGCATGCGCGCGAGCAGGGACTCGAGCATCTGGGGTTTCCAAGCATCATCGACATCAAGGAAGGCGATGAATTCGCCCCGTGCATTCTCGACGCCAACATTGCGAGCCGCATAGAGGGGAATGCGTTCGGATGTTCGCACCGAGCGCAGGCGCCCGGTCGACTCATACGCCGTGGCAATAGCCGCGCTGCCATCGGTCGAGCAGTTATCGACGAAGACGATCTCCCAATCGGGATGAGTCTGGGCAAAGACGCTGTCGATCGCCTCCTTGAGGAAGCGCTCGCCATAGGCGCAATTCATGATGACCGAGACCAGCGGCACGATGGCTCCCGAGGCTGCGCCGGATCATCCGTGGCGCAAATCCCAATTATAGGGAATGTCGGGCGAAAACGGATCGATGCGAATCATTTCGACCGGGTCATGCGGCTCGGTGGCGCAGTTGGCCAGCAGCGCCGTCTTGGTGCCGACACATTTCCATCCATTCGTCACGCCCCAAGGGATGCGAACGAGGATGTAGTTGTCGTCGCCCATGAAGATCTCCTGAAGCGCGCCCAGCGTCGGCGACTTCTCGCGATTGTCGTAGAGCACGAGTTTGATCATTCCCTGAAGGCAGGCGTAGTTCTGAGTCTGCCGCGTATGCAGGTGCCAAGCCTTGATGACGCCTGGATAGGCGGTGGCAAAGTAGATTTCGCCGAACGTCTCGAAATGCGGTGCGTCCGCCCGCAGCATGTGCATGACCATCCCGCGCTCGTCGGGAATGCGGCGCAACGGGGCGATGATGACGCCTTCTATTTTCGATAGCATGAGCCGTCCGTCAACGGGTCAAGAGCGGGCCGGCGCTGGCACGGCAGCTGCCGCGTCTCTCGCGGCACGCCAGCGGAGATGGGCGTCGAGCGCATCCTCGGCGATAAGATGCTTCAACTGCTTGAGCCGGACATAGTCGCGGCTCTGAAACCGCTCCGCGGTCATCCGGATCGCGGTGAAGGCCTGATAGAGCTCGCGCGCGCCGTCCTCGGCCGTGCACACGAGCGGCCGATCGGGAAAGGCGCGTCCATATTTGGCGAAGCTGACCTGGTAGCTCCGCAGGTCGGGGCTGCCCGCGCCGCCGAAAGCGACCTCGGAGCCCGGCACCGCGCGGCGGACGATTTCGGCGATGTCGCGGACCCGGAAATTCTCCTCATCCCGCCCGACATTGAACGGTTGATCATGGATCTTGTCTCGCGGCGCGGCGAGCACGGCCGCCACGGCGCGGCTGATGTCCACAATGTTCACGATCGGCCGCCACGCGGTGCCGTCGCTCAGAATGTTCACCTTGCCGGTCGTGCAGGCCCAGGCGACGAGATTGTTCAAGACCAGATCGGTCCGCAGTCGGGGCGAAACGCCATAGGCGGTGGCATTGCGCATGTAGGTAGGTGAGAAGTCGCTTCCGGCGAGCTTCGATAGCTCCGCTTCGCAGCGCACCTTGCTGATCGCGTAAGGCGTGATCGGCGCGACCGGCGCCGTCTCGTCCATGCGGTCATCGCCCCCTGACGCCCCGTAGATGGAGCACGACGAAGCATAAACGAATCGTTTCACCCCGGCATCCTTGGCAAGCCGCGCCAGGCGGGCCGTCGCCGCAATGTTGATGTCCCAGGTCCAATCGTCCTTCAGGTCGCCCATGGGATCGTTGGACAGCGCCGCAAGATGGACGACCGCTTCGACCCCGACCAGGGCACGGGCCGGGAAGTCGCGTATGTCCGCATGAATGCGCGGAAATTCCGGAATGTCGCCGACGAAGCCGCAATTGTCGAAATAGTTCGTGTCCGTGCCGCAGACGTCATGGCCGTCCGCAAGAAGCACGCGTGCCATCACCGGTCCGATATAGCCATCGCATCCCGTAATCAGAACACGCATCGTCGGAACTCTCTGCGCCGCTTCATGGTTCAACTAAAATCGGCCGTCAGCAGATCACGCCGAACGGTCTCATCGAGCGGCGACGGAGTCCACCCGAGGCGGCGCCGCGCTTGTTCGCTGGAGCCGAAAGAGATCGGCGGCTCCGCCGGGTTCATTGGGCGGGCGCCGAACCGCAACAGGGCGGCATCGGCCTCGAGCCGTGCGGCAATCGCAAGCAGAAATGCACGCAACTCGGTCGGCTCGCCGCCGCAAATGTTGAATACCTCGCAGCCACCGTGCACAAGATCACGCGCAAGCGCGCCGTAGCCCTCGACGAGATCCAATATACTGACGAAATCCCGCCGCTGTAAACAGGGCGACAAGTCGACAGGTCGGCGGCGGCGCAACGCGGCGACCACCTGCGGCAGCAGCTTGCGCGGATCGTCGAACGCGCCGAAGGGAATGTAGACGCGGGCGATCCGCGTCGGCACGTCATGAAGTGCCGAGAGCTGGCGGGCCGCGACGCTCTCGGCAAGCTTGCTCATGCCGTAGGCGGTGGCGGGCCAGCACGGATCGGTTTCGCGGTTCGGCTGGTCGCTGTTTGTGTATTCCATCGACGAGCCGGTGACGATCACCCCCGTTCCCGTTCCTGCCAGGCGGCGATAGAGCCTATAAAGCGGCGCGACGTTGATCGCCAGGGCGCGGGGAACGTCGAAATCGGGTGATGCGTAATTCTCGGCGAAGCCTGCATGCTGCAGCCACAGTTCGGGGGCATAACGGTCCACCAACGCGTCGATCGCGCGCTCATCCGTGAGGTTGAGAGCGGCGAATTGCACCTCATCCTTGATCGCATCGAGGCGGCGGCGGCGAATCCCGTCGTACCGCTCGACCGGTAGGGAGTGCGTCGCGATGACGCGCCAGCCATCGGCGGCAAACCGGCGGGCAAGGTGACAGCCGATGAAGCTGCTGACCCCGGTGATAACGACACAACCGCGTGACGGCGCAATGCCACTCATCGCGCTGGCCGTCTCACTGCCAGACCTTCCACGGTGGATTGCCGCTCGCCCACATCGCCTCGAGTTGGCGCCGGTCGCGCAGCGTGTCCATCGCCTGCCAGAAGCCCTCGTGCCGGTAGGCCATGAGCTGCCCGTCTGCTGCCAGACGTTCCATCGGTCCGCGTTCCAGCACCGTCTCGTCGCTGCTAATATAATCGAGCGCGCCGGGCTCCATCACGAAAAAACCGCCATTGACTGGGAAGTCCCGGCTGTCGGCCTTTTCGGCGAATCCGAGGACGCGCGGTCCCTCGAGGTGCAGCACGCCGTAGCGGCCCGGCGGCAGGATCGAGGTCACGGTGACGAGCTTGCCGTGTCTACGGTGAAAGCTCAGCAGCGCATCGATGTCGATGTCGGCGAGTCCATCGCCATAGGTCAAGCAGAAGGTCTGGTCGCCGATCCAGTCGCGCACGCGCTTCAGGCGCCCACCGGTTTCGGTCGCCATACCGGTTTCGACGAGGGTGACACGCCAAGGCTCGGCGGCGTTCTGATGGACGACCCGGGCGCCGGTGCGCAGATCGAACGTCACATCGGAGCGATGAAGCGCATAATTGTGGAAATACTCCTTGATGACATAACCTTTGTATCCAAGACAAATGATGAAATCCGAAATATCGTAGCGGCTGTAGATTTTCATGATGTGCCAGAGGATGGGATGGCCGCCGATCTCGACCATCGGCTTGGGAATGCGGTCGGTTTCCTCACTGAGGCGGCTGCCGAGCCCTCCGGCCAGAATGACGGCTTTCAAAAATACCTCCTCGGCGGATCGTGCGCCGGCGTGCGGCGAATTTCGGGGTGTCCCATGCCCGCCGACACGATCCGGCGGCAAGTTCATACGCCAAATTGCGGATCGCTTCTACAACTGATCCTTGTGCCGGACTCGAGGACGTTTCCTGATTGGGACATGGCGCAAATGCCGGCTGCCATCGGTCGCAGGAATAGCCATGATATCGAGCCTATGGCAAAATATGCATCTTGGGCGCCGTCGAGGGAGAGCCTGTGAAAGAGTCCGACATTCGTCCGAAGGACCTCTACGCCATGCTGTTGGAACTCAACCGGCGGGACGTCGAGCGCTTCTTCGCCGACCGCAGCGGCCTCGTCGCGGTCGATTGCCCCGCCTGCGACAGCGCCGTCAAGAGCGACGGCCTTGTGAAGCTCGGTTTCCAATATGCGGTCTGCGACGACTGCGGCAGCCTCTATCTGACACCGCGCCCGACGCTTGCCGCAATGGACAGGTTCTATCGCGAGGCGGAATCGGTCAAGTTCTGGGGCACTGAGTTCTATCGTCAGACCGAGGCAAGCCGCCGCAAGCGCATGTTCCGACCGCGCGCTCAGCTCGCCGCGCGGCTCGCCGACGATCTCCGATTGTCGTCGTCGTCGGCGCTTGCCGATATCGGGCCGGGCTATGGGATCTTTCTCGAGGAGGTCGCGGCAACGGGGCGATTCGGCAGCGTAACCGGAATCGAGCCTGCCGCCAACCTAGCCGGGATTTGTCGCGACAAGGGATTCGCGATCATCGAAAAGCTCGCCGAGCATGTGGCGGAAGGCGAGGTTGCCGCGGACGTTCTGACCTGCTTCGAGGTGCTGGAGCATGTCGCGGACTCGCAGCAATTCGTCGCTGCGCTGCGACGCTGCCTGCGGCCGGGCGGCGTTGTGCTGGCGACGACGCTCACCGTGTCCGGCTTCGACATCCAGGTGTTGTGGGAGCATGCCAACGCCATTTATCCGCCGCACCACGCCAATCTCTTATCGGTCGAAGGCTATCGGCGGCTGTTCGAGCGCTCCGGCTTCGCAATCGTCGAACTCATCACGCCCGGGGAGCTCGATCTTGACATCGTTCGCAACAAGCTCGCCGACGAACCCACGCTGCCGCTTCCGCGATTCGTGCGTACGCTCGTTGCGGCGCCCGATGAGACGCGGCAGAAGTTTCAGGACTTCCTTAAGCGGTCGCAGCTCAGTTCGCACATCCGGATCGTGGCGCGGCGGGTCTAGGCGACTTCGAGCGTCACGCGGCGAGAACGGGATTCTGAACCGGATGCCAGTTGGCGGCGACCGCGCCAAGGACGCCGCTGCCGATCTCGTCGTTGCCGTTCATCTCCCACATCGCCACCTGGCCGGTAGCGGTGTTCTGCCACAGAATGTCGGCCTTGCCGTTGCCGTTGTAATCGGCGACCGCCGCCACCTGCCAATCGGTCGACGGCGCATTGGCGATGGGGCCGCCGCCGATGACGCTGGTCCCGTCCATCTCCCAGATCGAACTCGCGCTCGTCTGCGAATTTCGCCACAGAATGTCCGTCATGCCGTCGCCGTTGAAATCCCCCAGGCCGGCGATCTGCCACGCGGCCGACGGGGCGGCAATGGCTCCGCCGCCGATGACGTTCGAACCGTTCATCTCCCACAGCCCCAACTGGCCGGTCGTGGTATTCTGCCACAGGATGTCGTCATAGCCGTCGCCGTTGAAGTCGTCCACGCCCGCTACCTTCCAACTCAGCGCCGGCGCGCCAATCGGTCCGCCGCCGACGATACTCGTGCCGTTCATCTCCCAGATCGACGCCGCACCTGTCTGCGAATTCCGCCACAGCAGGTCGGCGGTTCCGTCGCCGTTGAAATCGCCGACGCCGGCAATCTTCCACAGCGCCGATGGCGCGACAATCGGTCCGCCGCCGGTGACGTTTGTGTCGTTCATCTCCCATAGCGCCAACTGGTTGGTCGCAGTGTTCTGCCATAGCATGTCCGCGATCCGTCGCGGTTGAAGTCGCCGCTGCCGGCGATCTCCCAGGTCGTCGACAGCACTCCGATCGGCCCGCCGCCGATGTTGCTCGTCCCGCCCATCTCCCAGATCGACGCCTGGCCGGAGGCCGAATTCCACCAGAGAATGTCCGATGTCGCGTTGCCATAGAACCCGTCCACCGGATAGGGCGTCTTGATCGTCGCGTCGGCGAAGCTTAGGTACTGGATCTGCGTCAGCGTATCGGCGCTGCCGTCGCCGGTCACCGTCACCGCCCCGGCGCTGAACCCGATCGAATACTCCGCTCGCCTCCCGGCATAGACGGCGGTGTTGACGCCGGTGCCGCCCTCGATTGTGTTGCTGCCCGGCCCGCCGTCGAGACGATCATTGGCGGCGTTGCCGATGATCGTGTCGTTGCCGGCGCCGCCGATGCAAGTCGTTACCGTCGTGCCATAGGCGATCGCGAGCGCGTTCTCTCCGTCGTAAGCCGCATAGGGCGACGGCGGCACATCGGGATCAATGAAGGGGGGTGGGATGACATCGACAGCGATGCCGAGCGAGCTGAAGCTGCCGGGACTGAGATCGATGGTACAGGCGTCGGCGAAGCTCGAGAAATCGAGTGCGTCGTTCGTGCCGCCGTCGCCGATGGTCGCGAAAACCGCCGTGCCCGGCGTGAAGGTGTAGGTGAAGGCGCCCGCCGACCCCGAGACGCCGTCGCCGCCATCGATCGACTGCAGGACCGACAGGCTCGTCGCCGCGGCGGCGCCGTAAATGTACTGCAGCGCGGCAATGTCGAAAACGCCGTAGCTGCGCGGCTCCAGGTTGAAGATGTAATTCGTGCTGGTGTTCAGATAGCCGCTGGAAGGCCCTGCCTGATACGACATGACGGAGTAAAGATGATTGTCCTCGCTCGCATGGGCCGTATCGAGGACGGAGTTCGGGTCGGAGACGTCGTTCGCGTCGAAAGGATGCTTGAGCCCGAGCGCGTGTCCGATCTCGTGCAGCAATGTGAGCCACCCGGAGCCGCCCGTGGGATCGCCGGCAGCGATCGAACTGGAGGTGAGAAATCCGGGCGTCATGTCGAAATTGCTGGCGATGTCACTCAGATAGATCGTCGCCTGGGTGAGAAAATCCGCGCCGCCATTGCTCTCGAGCGTCCAATACGCGATGCCCGACTCGTTCGTCGATCCGGTTTGATTCGTGTCGATGCCGAAGGTGATGTCGGCGGTCGCGGCGTCCGTGGTTTGAGCGAAGGTGATGTCGCAGAATTGCTCGATATAGGCGAGCGCCGTTTGCACCGCCTGCTGTTGGCTCGCATCGAGCGCGGCGATCGTGTCGCCGTTTTCGCCGGTCCCGGCTCCCAGGAACGCCCAGGTCACAGTGGTCGGCGTGCCCGGCGGCCCTTCGTTAAAGTTCCATCGATACCCGTCGCCTTCGAGCAGATCGTAGACGTAATAGGGGATCGTCATGGCGTCACGACGACCCCGAATCCTTTAGGGTGGGGCGTAACGCGGGCCTATCCCGATGGGCGCGCATCGTGACGGTGTCATGGGCTCGCATTGCCGTTCGGCTCCGACGATCATTCGAAACCTCGCACATACCCGCGTATGGTATCACGGCTGGCCGGTCCCCGACAGGCCGGCATCCGCCGCAACGGGATCGTTGCGCGTCGCCTCGTGAAGCGGCGTCAGCCGGGGCGCAGGCCGCCCCGTCGCAACGGCGGCAAAGAGGCCGGTAGAAGCTTCCCCAACGCGGCCTGGCCCGGCAAATCCTGCCGGCCACGACATCCTCGGCCGGCAGGCGGCGCTGCGGTAACGGGCGGCTGAAGGCGTGGCACGATTATTGCCTTTCGGTCCGGCAGCATGTTCGATCAAAGGACGTGTTCGATGAACACCAGCACTGTATCGCACGCCGGCGCGTCGCTTCCCGCGGCGCAGAACCACCGGGCGCCTCAGGCGTCGCCCTTCATTCGCAGTCAAAGCCAAGTCGGCGCCGAGGGGATTCCGAGTTCGGCGATGGCGCCATCAACCGCGACGAAGGTCGGTCAGGTGATTGCCGGCACCACGCGCGGGCGCATGATCAACGTGTCGGCCTGAGCCTGCATCCGGCGAGAGCGCCGCGTATCGGATCGTGCCTTGCCGGCCGGGCCGGCGCTCGTTGGCGCTAAGCGACCGCTTCGCCCGCGTCGGGGGCCGCGATCGGCATGAACTGCGTCGCCAGATTGCCCTCATAGGTCGTCGGCCCGACATGCTTGAGCCGGCTTGCGAGATCAGCCCAGATCTCGCCGCCCATGTCGGTCCAGCGCCTGCAAAAGCTGAAATCCTCGCTGAGATAGACGCCGGTCTCCGGATCGATCATGCATTCGAAGAGGGCGACGCGGTTCGGGCTGTGGGCGAGCGCGTCGCGATAATTGTGATCGGCGCGGAAGCGGAGCGCCTGGTGGCGCTCGCACATCGTCTCCAGAACGTGGCGACGAATCATCAGGAAGCCGGTGCCGGCGTAGCGCACGCGCGTGAACTGGCCGCGGGTCACGATCCGGTTCGGGTCCTCAACTTCAAGGACGTAGTGCAGCGCGGCGCCGGCTTCGAGCCGCCCCGCGGCGACGGTCCGGCGTATCTTCTCCCAGTCGATGCGCTTGATGGGATAGACGGCGGCGCAGACATCCGCGCCGCAGGCGAGAAGGCGCAACACCTGCTCGGGTTCGAAGCCGATATCGGCATCGATGAAGAGCAGATGCGTCGCGGTCGGATCGTCCAGGAAGGCCGCCACCAGATTGGCCCGCGCCCGCGTGATCAGCGCGTCGTTCTCCTGCATCTCGAGCTTGAGCCTGATGTCGCCGTAGGAGGCGCGCAGCACCCCCTGCAGCTTGAACAGCGAAGCGGCATAGATGCTGGAGACCTGCCCGCCGAAACACGGCGTGGCGACCACGAGGTGAATGTTGTCGGCCATCGGCAACCTCCGGCGAAGCGGTCGCGCGGGACCTCGCTCCCGGCCGTCTCCGGAGGCCATCGCCCGGCGTTTGGACGCTAGCCAAGCGTGGTGAAGCAACGGTTAACCTCGACCTACTCATAAGGAATCCGGTCGAGACGGGGACCGCTCGATCGCGGTCGCGCCGTTTGATGCCGCGTCAGAAGTAGATGGCGAACGGCCCGAGCCGTGCGTCGCAATTGGCCAGCAGCGCCTTTTTCCACGCGATCCTGATCCCGCCCTCGCCGGTCACGAGACGATGGCGATAGGTGCCGCCGAAGACACGCTCCAGCGCCTCGGGAATGCTCGGCCGGTACTCGTAGAGGATGAATTTGGACCGCACGACGCAACTGCGCCCGTCCGCCGAATCCTCCTCGATGGCCGCGTTGCCGACGATCCGCGCCGTTCGAGAGGGCGGCGTCTGCGAATGGATGCGCGGATGGCGCAGGCGCAGGATGCGCGTCCGCATCGCCGCCCGGTCGTCATAGATGAGCGATACCTCGTTGAGCGGGTCCGCTTGATCGGGACGCGCCGGTGCCCAATAGAATCCGTCCTCCGCGAAGAGCGCCATCCATTCCTCGAACCGCCGATCGTCAAGGAGATGCGCCTCGTGCCCAAGGAAATCCTCGATCTCTTGCTTGTCCATCGGCGCGGCGTCTCTACTCTGCGGCCATAAAGTGCTTCCAGGCCATATATTGAGCGCGCATCGAAAGCTCGCTCGTGCCCGGCGCGCGGCGCCCGTCCGCTTCCGGCCGCTCGGCGCCCAAGCCGCGTCCCAGCACGACCCAGTCGGCGCCCGAGGTCATGAGCCCGGCCTGCACGCGGCGGAACATCTCCATGTCGTCGGTCTGGATGAGCGATCCGGCGGCGTGGGTGAGGTTGAGGAAGCGGATTTGGCTGTGGAACATCTCGTCGGGCGCGCCCTTGAGGCGGATCGGATAGACGCAGACCTCGGTGTGATCGACCGCGATCGGCCGCACCACGCGCACGAAGAGCGCGCGGAGCTGAATGAACATGTTGGGATAGAAGACCGCGTTGTGGAACCACTCGTTGGCGAGAATCTGCGCCACGCGCTCGGGAGCCTGCTGCTTCAGGAGCGCGGCGCGATAGCGCTCGAAGAGGGCGCCGCTCTTCGGCTTGTCCGCGCCGGGCATCGGCCCCTGAAATCCGTGCCCCTGCGGGAACGCGACGATCTCCGCGCGGTCCCAGCTCGCGATGCTGCCCTCGTCGTCGAAGATCGGCGTGCCACCGTCCTCGCCCGCGTTCCGGGTGAACTGGCGGCCTTCGGCGACGATGGTCGATTCGTGCGAGAAGGCCGGGTGATAGTGGTCGAGGATGTTCTCGACCTGCGCCTTCCAGTTGCCGCGGAACTCGTAGCGGTGCACGCCGCCGGCCAGCTCGATTTCCCCGTCGGGCGCGCGCTCGATGATCGTGTCGATGCATTTCTGCATCGGCGCGGGCAGCGCGAACGCGTCGCCCGTGGGCGCAAGGCTCGCAAAGATGAAGCCACGGTACTGCGCGACGCGCGGCACCCGCATCATGCCGAACTCGGGCGCCGTCAGGTCGAATGATGGGTCATAGCCGCCGCGCGCCGGAATGGCGTGGAGATCGCCGTTCGTCTCGAAGCTCCACCCATGATAGGGGCAGCGGAACCGCCGCACGTTGCCGTTCGCCACATTGCACACGAGGGCGCCGCGATGGCCGCAGCGGTTGTGGAGGACATGGATTGCAGCATCCTCGTGCCGGACGACAACGATCGGGTTGCGGCCGATATAGCTTGTGACGAAATCGCCGGGATGCGGTACCTGGCTCTCATGTCCGACATAGACGAAGGCGCGGCCGAAGATGCGCTCCATCTCACGTTCGAAAATCTCCGGATCCTCGAAAACGCGGCGGTGGACGCGGTCATCGCGCACTAGCGACTCGATAAAAGGCGGCATTGCCGGCACCTCCGTCCTGGGTTCATCGCGCATCGCCGGTCACCACAGGCGTCGGCTCGCGATCCGCGCGCCTTCCACCAGCGCTTCCAGCTTGGCAAAGGCGATGGTGGGATCGACGCGGCCGTTGCCGGCAAAGGTCTCGAAGCCGCAATCGACCGCGGCGATGACGCGGTCGCGGCCGACGACATCGGCATAGCGGCAAATTCTCTGCGCGACCAGTTCCGGGTGTTCGACGAAATTCGTCAGGCTGTCGATGATGCCGGGCATGATCGCCCGGTCGTCGGGCAGTCTGATCCTTTTCCACACGTCCCATTCATGTTCGTGGCGCGGGTTGGCGCCTTCGAAGGAGATGACCTGCGCCTTCGCCTTGAGCACGACCGGCAGGATCGTCTCCAACGGAATGTCGTGAATGTGGGGTCCTTCGTAATTGCCCCAGCAGAGATGCAGCCGTGTCCGCTCCATCGGCACGTTGCGCAGGGCGTGATTGAGGATTTCGATGCTGATCTCTGACTCTCTCAAAAACGCATCGTCCGACAGATGGGCGAACACCGTGTTTCTGCCAGAGGCGAGGTCCGGGCAGTCGACCTGAAGAACGAATCCGGCCGCGACGATGGCCTCGTATTCTTCCTGCATCGCGTCACCGACGGCGCGCCGATAGGCTTCGCCGGAGGCATAGTGGGCATTGGGATGAAAGCGGGCGACCACGCCGGGCGAGGCGGCGCTCATGAACACGCCCACCGGTTTGGCCGCCGCGGACGCGTCCTTGAGGTTGGCGATGTCGCGCCGCAGCGGCTCGCGGTCCTGTATCGCGACATCGCCGACGCAGCCCAGCTTTCGCCGCGTGTCCGGTCCGCGGGCCGCGGCGCTCTTGCGGTAATACTCGGCAAAGGCCGCGTGTTCGCGATGCTGTTCCGCGTGCCACAGCGATTCCTCGACGGTTCCGAACCCCGACAGCCGTTCCTGAATGTAGGTGGAATAGGACGGCTTGCCGACCTCGCCGTCATTGACGATGTCGATGCCGGCGGCGACCTGGCGCGTCACGACCTCGTGTACGGCGCGCGCGAGCGACCGGTCGAATTCGGCGCGATCATAGGGTTCGCCGCGCTCGCGGCGGCGCAGCAACTCCACCATCGCGGGCGGTCGCGGCAAGCTGCCGACATGGGTCGTGAGGATGCGTTGTTGCCCGGTCTGCGGCATCGATGGACTCTCCCGTGATGGCGCGGTCAGCGTCTCGTGGCGGCGCGGCGCGGCGCCGCTCCGTCAGAGGCGAAAGAACCGCCGTGCGTTGTCGCCGAGCACGGCCTGCTTTTCCGCGGATGAAAGGTCGGGGCGCTCCGCCACCTCGTCGATCTCGTGGATCGCGGCCGGCAGATCGACCTCATGCGGATAGTCGGACGCGTAGGCGAAGGCCCCGATCCCGATGCGGCTGGCGACATAGGCCAGCGACTTCTCGCTGCCCTCGCAGCCGACGAGGATACGGCCGTCGTGAAGATACTTGTCCGCCCTGAGACGCGGCTGGTCGGCGGCATCGAAGTAGTTCGCGTCACGCTCCATGCGGTCGAGGAGGAAGGCAAGCCAGCCGCAGCCGCCTTCCATGAAGGCGAAGCGCACGCCCGGAAAGCGGTCATAGACGCCGTGATAGATGAACGAGACCAGTGCCGTCATCAGCGGAATTGAATGATGTAGCACGTGCGAAGCGGTGAAGTTCGAGAACGTATCGAGCCCCGAGCCGTAATTGGAGCCGCCATGCACGCCGAGCACGCAATCGAGCTCCGCCGCCGCCTTGTAGACCGGCCAATAGAGGCTGTGGCCGAGATGCACGGGCAGGCCGGTCGACGGCACCATGGCGCCCGGCAGACCCAGATCCCGCACCGCGCGCCGCAATTCCGCCGCCGCGGCTTCCGGGTCCTGCATCGGGATGAGCGCCATGGGCCGCAGGCGCGCATCCACTCGCGCGAAGCGGTCGTGAACGTAATCGTTGTAGGCGCGGCACACGGCGCCGGCATAGCGCGGGCTCTGGATCAGCCCGACCGACAACCCTTCGGACGTGAACAGCACGGTACGGTCGATCTTCGCCTGATCGAGAAACGCGATCCAATCCGCGGCCGAACCGGGCCGCGCATTGCTCGCGGTCCGCCGCCGCTCGGTCTGGCTGTCGTCGTGGAGCGCGAAATGGAATCCGTCGATCGAAGGGAACACGCCTTGCCGGTTGCGGCTGCCCTGGAGCGCATGGCGGCGCGTCCGCGCATCCATATAGTCCGCCATCTCGGCGACTGATTCGACGATATGCCCGTCGCAATCGATGACGGCGTAGGACGCGTCAGGCATTTTTCTCTCCTTGTGCGGACTGCTTCGCACCGGATGCGAGCGGGTCCTGCTTGGTTGGATACTGCCAAGGGTGTGGCGGCGTCAATTTCGCTGAATCGGCTCGTCGGAGCGCGGCCGCCCGACCCGGCATTGACGCCGATGCCCCGCGCGAATACCTATGCGCGGCAACACGATCCCATGAAGCGAGGGCGAGGCAGTGTCCGAGGACAAGACCGTGGCCACCGCCCTCGTCGAGGCGCTGCGCGCGCTCGGTGTGAAATACGTCTTCGGCGTTCCGAGCGGCGGCTGGGTCGATTACATGGAGGCCCTGCGCGCCGCCGACGGCATCGAGTTCGTTCTGACCTCGCACGAGGGCGCCGCCGGGATGATGGCCGATGTCTGCGGCCGGCTGACCGGCGTGCCGGGCGTGTGCTTCGGCACGTTCGGACCCGGTGCGACGAACCTGGCGACGGGCGTGGGCGAGGCGTTGCTCGATCGTTCGCCAATGCTCGCACTGACGGACGAGATGCCGGCTCCCATGCGCGGGCGGACGACCCAGATGGGCATCGATCATCAGGCGCTGTTCCGGCCGCTGACCAAAATGACCACCCGGCTGCGCGCCGAGGCGGTCAAGTCGATCATGTTCGATGCCGCCCGCGTGGCGCTGACGGCGCGGCCCGGACCGGTGCATGTAGGGCTGCCGGTCGGGCTGTCGGCGCAGCCTGCGACGGCGGAAAACGTCGCGTTCGCGCCATCCGCACCGCCGCCGGCCGCTGACCCGGCGCTGCTCGAACAGGCGGCCAAGCTGTTTGCCAATGCGCGCAAGCCGATCCTTGCCGCAGGCCTTGGCGCGGTCCATGCCAAGGTGGGAAAGGAAATCCAGGCGCTGGCGACGGCGCACGGCATTCCGGTGGTCCTGACGCCGATGGCCAAGGGGCTCCTGGCCGAAGATCACCCGTCCTATGCCGGCGTTCTCTTTCACGCCCTCAGCAACGTAGTCGGCGAGACGCACCGGCAGGCGGATCTGGTGATCGCGGTCGGCTACGATCCGGTCGAGTTCAACTACGAGTCCTGGATGCCGCGGTCGGCGCCGCTCGTCAGCTTCGACGTGGCGCCGGCGGATATCGACCAGGCGGACTATCGCCTCGCTGTCGATGCCGTGGGCGACATTCCGACGTCGATCGCTGCGCTACTTCGCCTGGCGCCGGTGGGCAATGACTGGGACCTTGCCGCGGTGGCGCGGCGGCGCGCCGCCATGTTCGCGAAACTGGCGCCGTCGCCTGACGGCTTCGGTCCCAAAGCCGCGCTCGCCGTGCTGCGCGACATCCTGCCGGCCGATGGGATCATGACCTGCGACGTGGGCGCGCATACCCATCTCATCGGCCAGGTCTGGACCACGCCCGCGCCGGGGCTGCAGATCATGACCAATGGCTGGTCGACCATGGGCTTCGGCATTCCCGCCGCAATCGCCGCGAAGCTGGTGTTGCCGGCGCGGAGCGTGTGCGCGGTGGTCGGCGACGGCGGCTTTCTGATGACTGCGGGCGAACTCGCCACGGCGGTTCGCAACCGGCTCAAGATCGTCGTGCTCTTGCTGACCGACAACGATCTCGCCCTGATCCGCATCAAGCAGGAGAAGAAGGGCAACGCGGTCTATGGCACGCCGGTGCGGGACGGGGGCACGATCGGCAGCGACGCGATTTTCGGCGTTCCCGTGCGCACGGTGCGCGATGCCGAAGCATTGCGACTTGCATTGCGGCAAGCGTTCGCCGGCGACGGTCCCATGGTCATCGAGGCCGTGGTCGACAGCCACGAATATGACGGCGTGGTGCTGAAGAACGACCGGGGATGAGCCGGGATTGTCAGGCCCGGCTTTGCCGCCCGCTCAATACATCTGCATCTTCGGATCGCGCGGGATGCCGAGCATGGCGCGGCCGCGCAATTGGCCGGCAGCGGTGGGATTGAGCGAGACGTGCGAGGACAGCGTGTGCACGTCGCGCCAAGCTCGCTGGATCGGGCTCTTCTCGAACATGCCGCGCGAGCCGCTCAAGCGGAAGAGCGTATCAACGGCCTGGCAGATCACCTGCACCGCATGCGCATTGGCGTAGGAGCAGAGCGCGCGCGTCGGCAGATCGACCGGCTTGCCGTCGCGGATGAATTCGAGATTGCGGCGCATCAGGAATTCCGCCGCATCCAATTGCGCCTCTACCTCGCTGATGGCGGTCTGCACCGGACCTTGCGCCGCGATCGCCTCGCCGGTGAAGCTCGCAACCCGCGTCCTGGTCCAGCCAAGCCAATCGGCGAAGGCGCCGCGGGCGATACCAAGCGCCGGCGCCGCGAGCGCATAATTCCGGGCGATCAGCGGCACGCGATAGATCGGTCCCGGATTGGCGCGCACGCCCGGCGTCGTGGCTTCGCGGAGATCCGCCATGGACACGCTGCGATGCGCAGGCACGAAGATGTCGTCGATGTCGATATCCTTGCTGCCGGTTCCCTTGAGCCCGACATTGAACCAGGTATCCTCGACCGCGCAGTCCTTGGCGGGGACGACGAAACAGCGCGCCTCCGGCGGGCCGTCGCCCATCGCCGTCATCGCCGTGACGATCAGCCACTGGCAATGATCGATTCCGCTCGCCCAGCCCCAATGGCCGGTGATGCGATAGCCGCCATCGACCGGCGTGGCCTTGCCGCCGAGCGGCGAGATCACGGCGGCGAGATTGACGTCGGGCGTGTCGCGCCAAACGTCGTGCTGCGCCTCATCCGGGAACGCCGAAAGCCACCAGTCATGCATGTTGAGAAGGCTCGTGCACCAGCCGGTCGAGCCGCACGCGGCCGCGATCTCGACCGCGACATCGAAGGCGGCGGCGTGGCTGATCTCGTGGCCGCCCCAGCGCCGCGGCTGCAGCACGCGCGCGAGACCGGCGGCAACGAATTCCTCGATCGATTCGCGCGGAATGTGGCGTTCCTGCTCGGCGCGGTGTGCGCGCGCGGCGATCGCCGGCGCCAGGGCCCTGGCGCGCGCGACCGCTTCCTCATGGGTCAGGCTCTTATTGTCGGCTTGCACGCCGGAAGGCGGCATGGTTCGGTCCCCGTGAATGCTTCTGACGCGGCGAGCCTAGCATGAATCGCCGAATCCGTGGTCCCGTCCGAAGTGCGTCCCGGCGCTTTAGGCTCCATGGACATGACGGGCATCGCACCGTAGATTTGCATCAAGGACGGGCGCCGCAGGCGAAAGGGCTTCAATGCCGCGGCAGCATCCGGCCCCGATCCTCGGCCCCGGGGGCAGAATTCCCGGGCCGGGCGGTCGTACAAAAGAAGCAAGCGGGAGGGGATGATGAGGATGGCAGGCGGATTTTGTTTCGGCGTGGCTGTGGTCGCCCTTGCGGCGTTCCTGGGCGGCGCGACGGCGCCGGCAAGCGCCAAGGAGCGCCACGTCGCGGCGGCGGTCAAGATCAGCGCCCACGACATCGGCGGCGTGGTCACCAGCTCGCACGGGCCCGAGGCGGGCGTCTGGGTGATCGCAGAAACCTCCGATCTGCCGACCCGGTTCATCAGGATCGTCGTCACCGACGACAAGGGCCGCTATGTCCTGCCCGATCTGCCGGAGGCTAATTACCGCGTCTGGACACGCGGCTACGGCTTGGTGGATTCGCCCAAGATGCACGGCGTGCCGGGCAAGATCCTCGATCTCACCGCCGTGGTCGCGCCGACCGCGGCCGAGGCCGCGCACTACTATCCGGCGATCTACTGGTATTCGATGCTGAAGATCCCGGACAAGGGCCTGTTCGACGGCAAGCACGACATTCCGGCGAACGTGACGCAGCAGGACTGGCTCCTCACGCTGCGGAATCGCGACTGTGTCGGCTGTCACCAGCTGGGCCAGGAGGCGACCCGCACGCTTCCGGCGGCGTTCAGCGGCATGTCGACGGTCGATGCCTGGATGCGCCGCGTCCAGTCGGGCCAGGCGGCGCCGTTCATGGTGAACCCGCTCGCCGGGCGGCTGGGCGGCGCGCCCTTCAAGTATTTTGCCGCTTGGACCGACGGGATCGCCAAGGGCGAGCTGCCGCATGCGCATCCGCCGCGGCCGCAGGGTGTCGAGCGCGATGTCGTGATCACGGCATGGGCGTGGGCGAGCGACCACACCTATCTGCATGACGCGATCTCGACCGACAAGCGCAACCCGACGGTCAACGCCTATGGGCTGGTGTTCGGTTCGCCGGAATACAGCTCCGACGATCTCCCGATCCTCGATCCCAAGACCAACCGTGTGAGCTTCGTCAAGGCGCGGGTGCGCGATCCCGACATGCCGGAATCGCTCGGCCCGGGCAACGCCGCGCTCGAGAAGCCGAACATGCCGTCCGCCTATTGGGGCGATCGCCAGATCTGGAGCCAGCGGATCAACAACCACAATCAGATGTTCGACGAGAAGGGTCGGCTGTGGCTGACGGCGGCAGTGCGCGCGCCCAACAATGAGCCGGCCTACTGCAAAAAAGGCTCGCCGCTCGTCTCGGCCCAGCTCTTCCCGCTCGAACAGAGCCATCGCCAGCTCGCGATGCTCGATCCGAAGACGATGAAATACACCTTCATCGACACCTGCTTCGAGACGCATCACCTGCAGTTCGGCTTCGACAAGGACGACACGCTGTGGACGAGCGGCGGCGGTCCGGTGATCGGCTGGCTCAACACCAAGAAGTTCGAAGAGGTGCTGAGCGCGACCGGCGATGCCAGCAAGGCCGCCGAGGAGGCGCAAGGCTGGAGCGCCTTCATCCTCGACACCAACGGGAACGGCAAGCGCGACGCCTATGTCGAGCCGAATCAGCCGGTCGATCCGACCAAGGACAAGCGCATCGCCGGCTCCGGGCTCTATGCCATCATGCCGAGCCCCGTCGACGACTCCGTCTGGGGAACCGTCAATACGTTTGCCGGTGTGGGCGGCATCGTGCACGTCATTCCGGGCGCGAACCCGCCGGCGACCATGCTGACGGAATTCTACAAGGTCCCGTTGCCGGGCTATGGGCCGCGCGGCGGCGACATCGACAGCAAGGGCGTGGTGTGGGTCTCGCTCGGCAGCGGCGATCTCGGCAGCTTCGACCGGCGCAAATGCAAGGGTCCGCTCAACGGCCCGAAGGCCACGGGCGACCAGTGCCCGGAGGGTTGGACCTTCTACCAATATCCGGGACCGGGCTTCGCCGGCATTGGCAAGAACAGCTCCGAGGCAAGCTATTACACCTGGGTCGATCAGCACGACGCGCTCGGCCTCGGCAAGGACGTGCCGATCTCGACCGGCAACGAGAACGACGCTCTGCTTGCGCTTGTGAAGGGCAAGTGGGTGGTCCTGCGCGTGCCTTATCCGTTGAGCTTTTATGCCAAGGGCATGGACGGCCGTATCGACGACCCGAATGCCGGCTGGAAGGGTCGCGGCGTGTGGACGACCAGCGGCGACCGCACGCCTTGGCTCAAGGAGGGCGGCAAGGGCACCACACCGCTTGTCTTTCACTTCCAGGTGCGGCCGACCCCGCTCGCCGATTGAGCGCGGCCCGGCTGCGGCGGCGGGCTGAACGCGCGTGACGCCGCTGCAACGACTCCTGATCGTTGGCGGCGGCGTGTCGGGGTTGACGCTCGCGGCAGCCCTGGCGCGGCAGGGCGTTGCGGTGGACATGGCCGAACTCAAGCGCGACTGGTCGGTGCTGGGGGTCGGCTTCACCATCACCGGCCCGACGCTGCGTGCCCTCGCGGCGATCGGCGTGCGCGAACGGTGCATCGAAGCGGGGTTCGGCTTCGACCGTTCGACCATCTGCAACGAGCGCGGCGAGAAATTGCAGGAAGTGGCGATGCCGCGCGTCAACGGCCCCGACCGGCCGGCGAGCATCGGCATCCTGCGCCCGGCGCTTCACGCCATCCTGAGCGCGGCGGCGCAGGACAGTGGCGCGCGCATCCGGCTCGGGCTCACCGTTGCGGCGCTGCGCCAGGACGAGGACGCGGTCGCGGTCGAATTCTCCGACGGCAGCGCGGCGCGCTACGATCTCGTCGTCGGTGCCGACGGGTTCCGCTCGGCCGTGCGCGCTTTGGCATTCCCGGACGCGCCGGCATTGCGCTTCACCGGCCAGATCGTCTGGCGCGTGATGCTGCGGCGGCCGGTGGAAGTCGAAAGCCTGTACCAGTTCTTCGGCCGGAATGGCAAGCCGGGCTTCGTTCCCTGCCCGGATCAGAAGATGCTGCTGTTCTTCACCCAGAACATGAACGGCCGCGCCCGGCTGTCCGAGGCTGGATTGCCGGTGCTGCTGCGCGAGGCGCTCGGCGGTTTCGGCGGGCTCATGGCGGAGGCCCGCGCGCAGATCACCGACGACTGCGCGGTGAGCTATCGCAACATGGATACGATCTTCGTGCCACCGCCGTGGTATCGCCATCGCGTCGTGCTGATCGGCGACGCGGCGCATGTGCCGGGTCCCTATCTTTCGAGCGGCGCGGGGATGGCAGTGGAGGACGCCGTGGTGCTGGCGGAGGCGCTGACGGAGGGCGGGTCCGTGCCGCAGGCCTTGGCGTCCTTCATGGTGCGTCGCTTCGAGCGCTGCCGCATGGTGGTCGAGAATTCGTTGCAGCTCGCCGCATGGGAGCGCGATCCCACCGCGCCCGGCGCGGATTCCGCCGGTCTCATGGCGCGCAGCTGGGCGGCGCTGGCGCAGCCGATCTAGCCGCACCGCGCCCATGACCGACGCCGATGCGTCCCGGCGTCCGCTATGATACACTCGGCGTCATCCCGTAGGATTGGCTCGAGGAAGGTTCACATGGCCAGAAAAATCGCGGAAGTATCAGGCCGCGCCTCGGTTCGCGAGCGCGTGAGCGGCTCGGAATGGGAGACGCGCGAGGAACTCGCGGCGGCCTTTCGCGCCGCCTACCATTTCGGCTGGAACCGCACGATCTCGAACCATTTCACGGCGCGCCTGCCGGATAATCCAGCGCATTTCCTGATGAATCCGCGCGGCCTCGGGTGGCACGAGATCACCGCCTCGGATCTGGTCAAGCTCGATCTCGACGGCACCGTGCTGAGCGACACGGAGCTGCTGCCGGGTCCCGCCGGCCTCAACTTCCACAGCGCCATTCTCCGCGCCAAGCCCGAGATCAGCTGCACCATGCATCTTCATCCGATGCAGGGGGTGGTCATCTCGGCGCTCGAGGAGGGGCTGCAGTTCTACGATCAGGACGGCTGTTCGCTCTACGGCCAGGTGAGCTACCACGACTTCGAAGGCCTGGCCCAGGAGAAGGACGAGGCGCCGCGTATCATCGCCGATCTCGGCGGCAAGTTCACCATGATCATGCGCAACCACGGTGTGCTCACCATCGGCCGCACCATCGGCGAAGCCTTTACCTACATGGACAAGCTGCTCCACGCCTGCGAAACGCAGGTCCGCATCATGTCGACGGGCGGAACCGCGCGCCAGGTCTCCAAGGAAGTGTGCGAGCACACCTTCCGCCAGATGGAGGCGCGCCGCGGCAACCAGCCGGCGGGCGAGTTCGAATGGAAGATGGTTCGGCGCATGGTGCGGCGGCTCGACGCGTCCCTTGCCTAAGCATCGTCGCCATGCGCCCGGACGGAGGCGGCGGCGATGAGCGGCGCGCGCCAGTTGCGGCTCGGCGCCTTCATGCGGCCGGCGACGATCCACACCGGCGCGTGGCGCTATCCCGGCGCCTATCCGGACGCGAACTTCAATTTCGCGCATCTGAAGCGCTTCGCGCAGACCTTGGAGCGCGGCCGGTTCGACGCCTTCTTCATGGCCGATCATCTCGCCGTGCTCAACATGCCGATCGACGCGCTGAAGCGCAGCGCGACCGTGACCTCGTTCGACCCGCTGACGCTGCTGCCGGCGTTGGCGGTCGTGACCGAGCGTTTGGGGCTGGTCGCCACCGCGTCCACCACCTTCAACGATCCCTATCACGTCGCGCGGAAATTCGCGTCGCTCGATCATCTGAGCGGCGGCCGCGCCGGGTGGAATGTCGTCACCACCTCCAATCCCGATGCGGCGCGGAATTTCGGGCTCGACGAGCATGTCGAGCACGGCGAGCGCTATCGCCGCGCCCGCGAGTTCTACGACGTCGTCACCGGCCTGTGGGACAGTTGGGCGGATGACGCGTTCATCTGCGATGTCGAGGCGGGCGTCTTTTTCGACCCCGACAAGATGCATGTCCTCGATCACAAGGGGCCGCACTACTCGGTCCGGGGTCCGCTCAACGTCGCCCGCCCGATCCAGGGCTGGCCCGTCATCGTCCAGGCCGGCGCTTCGGAAGCCGGACGCCAGCTTGCCGCCGAGACCGCCGAGGCAGTCTTCACCGCGCAGTCCAATTTTGCCGCGGGCCAGCGCTTCTATGCGGATGTGAAGGGCCGCATGGAGAAGCTCGGGCGCAACCGCGACCATCTCAAGATTCTTCCCGCCGTCATGGTCGTGGTCGGCGATTCGCTCGACGAGGCCCGCCGGAAGCGGGCGCTGCTCGACAGCCTCGTGCATTACGACAGCGCGATCGCCTCGCTTTCGATTGCGCTCGGCCACGATGCGTCGGGATTCGATCCCGACGGTCCGCTGCCCGACATTCCCGAAAGCAATGCGAGCAAGAGCGGGCGGGAGCGGGCGATCGATCTGGCGCGGCGGGAAAACCTCACCGTCCGGCAACTGGCGCAGCGCATCGGCGGCTATTCCGGCCTGGCGATGCTCGGCACGCCCGCGATGATTGCCGATGAGATGGAGGAATGGCTGGTCGGCGAGGCCAGCGACGGGTTCACCGTGATGTTTCCTTATGTCCCCGGCGGGCTCGACGATTACGTCGATCGCGTCGTCCCCGAGCTGCAGCGGCGCGGCATTTTCCGGCGCGACTACGAAGGGACGACGCTGCGCGAGAATCTCGGCCTGCCGCGCCCGCCGAACCGCTTCTTCCAGCCGGCCTAGGACCGGGCGTTCAGCCGGCGCCCGGTGCGGACTTGCGCGCGCGGCGGATCGCGGCCATCACCCGCCGCGGCGTCATCGGCGTTTCGTTCACCTCGGCGCCGATCGCGGCCAACGCATCGCGCACGGCATTGCCGATCGCCGCCGGCGGCGCGATCGCGCCGCCTTCGCCCATCCCCTTCACGCCGAACTCGGTATAGGGCGTCGGCGTGTACAGATGCCCGATCTTGATCGCCGGCAATTCGGCCGCGCCGGGCATGAGATAATCGGCCAGCGTCACGACCTGGGGTTGGCCTTGGGCGTCGTAGATCAGCTCCTCGTAAAGCGCATTGCCGATGCCCTGCACGACGCCGCCGCGGATCTGGCCGTCGACGATCATCGGATTGACCACCGTGCCGCAATCCTCGACCACCGCGAAATCGAGCAGCTCGATCAGCCCGGTGCGCGGGTCCACCGCCACGACCGCGGCCTGGGTGGCATAGGAGAACACGCCGGTATCGAGCTCCGGCTCGTAGGTCGCGGTGACATCGAGCAGCGGATCGACGCCCTCGGGCAGCGCCTCCATGCGCAGATGTGCGACCCGGGCGATCTCGTCGATGCTGACGCTGCTGCCGGGACCGACCACCATGCCCGCGGCGCAACGCACATCGGCGGGATCGCATTGCAGGAGATGGGCGCCGATCTTGAGGATTTTTTCCTGCAACAGCCGGCTCGCGCGCGTCACCGCGCCGCCCGCCATCACCATGCTGCGCGAGGCGAGCGTGCCCATGCCGAAGGGCGAAAGCGACGTGTCGCCGTGCCGCACCGCGATCCGCGCCGGATCGATGCCCAGCACCTCGTGCGCGACCTGGGCGAGCGTCGTCTCCAGTCCCTGGCCGTGCGATTGGATGCCGACCATCAGCGCCAGGGAGCCGTCGCTCATCAGCCGCGCGGTGCAGCTCTCATAGCCCGGGATGAACGGGCTGCCGCGCATCACCCACTCGCCGCAGCCATGCCCGGTCTGCTCGGCATAGGCGGCGAAGCCGATGCCGACGAGCCGCCCATCCGGCTCGCCGCGGCGCTGGCGCGCGCGGATCGCGGCAAGGTCGATGAGATCGGCGCAGCGCCTCGCGCTCTCGCGGTAATCGCCGTTGTCGAACACCATGCCGGCGATGGTGGTGAAGGGCATTTGCTCGGGCCGGACCATGTTCTCGATCCGCACCTCGAGCGGATCGCGCCCGACCGCGCGCGCCACCTCGTCGATGGTGCGTTCGAGGGCAAAGCACGCGCCCGGCCGGCCGACGCCGCGATAGGGACCGATCGGCGACTTGTTGGTCGCGACGGTAAAGGTCTTCACCCGCCAACCGGCGATGTCGTAGGGGCCGGGGAGATTGCGCGCCGCCATCCCGGTTTCGAGGAAGGGACCGTTGGGCCACAACGCATAGGCGCCGGCATCGACGACCAGCTCGGCATCGATGCCGAGAATGCGCCCGCGCGAATCGGCATAAGCGGTGATGCGATAGAGGTGATCGCGGGTATGGATCGCGGTCATCAAATGCTCGCTGCGATCCTCGATCCAGCGCACCGGATGGTCGCGCTCGAGCGCCAGCGCCGCGAGCACGACCTCCTCCGGCGACAGGCGCGCCTTGATGCCGAAGCCGCCGCCGACATCGGGCGCGATGACGCGGATGCGCCGCTCCTCGATGCCGAGTGTTTCAGACAGGCCAAGGCGGATCGTGTGCGGCACCTGGGTCGAACTGTAGACGACCAACTCGTCGAGCCGATGGTCGCGATAAGCCAGAACCGCGCGGCCTTCGAGCGGAACGCCGGCCTGGCGGTTCAGGCGATAGTCGCGCCGCACCACGACCGCGGCATCGCGCGCGGCCGCGTCGATGTCGCCGCCCTTCATTGTCCGCTCGATGAAGAGATTGTCGCCCCAGGGCTCGTGCAGGAGGCTGGCCGCGCCGCTTACGGCAGAAGCGGCGTCAACGATCGGCGGCAGCACCTCGTATTCGACCGTCACGGCATTGGCGATGTCTTCCGCTTCGGCGCGGGTAGGGGCGATGCAGGCGGCGATCGCCTCGCCGGCGAACCGGACCTTGTCGGTGGCGAGCGGCGGATAATCGGACGGCTTGAAGCCCTGCACCTGGGGTACCGCCCGCATCGCCTTCATGCGCGGCAGGTCGCGCGCGGCGTAAACCGCGTCTTCGGCACCGGGCGGCACGGCGATGCGCTTGATGCGGGCATGCGCGTGGGGGCTGCGCACGAACGCCACGTCCTCGGTGCCCGGCAGCTTCACGTCGGCCACGAATTGGCCGCGCCCCAGCATGTGGCGCGCGTCCTCCTTGCGCGGCAGCGACGCGCCGATGCCGAACCGGCTTTTGCCCCGGACGTCGCTCATGGCGAGCCCGCTTTGGCGCCGAGCGTGGCCGCGGCATGGAGGATCGCGGTCACGATGTTGGTATAGCCGGTGCAGCGGCAGATATTGCCCGCGAGCCCGTCGCGAATCTCCCTCTCCGAGCCGGCGCGGTTGCGTGTGACCAGGTCGCGCGCGGTGATCAGCATTGCCGGCGTGCAATAGCCGCATTGCAGGCCATGATGCTGGTGGAAGGCGTCGCGCAGCACGGCGACGATCGGGTCGTGTTCGAGCCCTTCGATGGTCTGCACCGCGCGCCCGTCGCAAGCGACGGCCAATGCCAGGCACGACCGCGTCGGCGCGCCGTCGACGAGGACCGTGCAGGCGCCGCACACGCCATGCTCGCAGCCGAGATGCGTGCCGGTCAGATTGCGCCGCTCACGCAGGAAATCGGCGAGGTTGAGGCGCGGCGGCACGTCGTCGGCGACGCTCCGGCCGTTGAGTTGCAGACCGATCTTCATCCGAGGACCTGGCGGACGGCACGGGCGGCGACGGCCGCGTGCAGTTCCTGCTGGAAATCGTCGAAATGCCGGTCGCGCGCCGCCGCGACATCGTCGCCGATGGCGCGCTCCAGCGGGTCGACCCCGCCGCCGGCGCCGATGACGGCGGACGTGCGCGCGAGCACGAGCGGCTTCCCGTTAGCGGCGCCCAGCACCGCGCGCGCCTGCGACCGCTCGGGGTCGCGCACGACCACCGCGAGCGAATGCGCAAACGCGCCGGTCTTGCGGCAGAACTTGACGTAGCCCCAGCGGGCTGCTGGCGACAATTTGGGGATGCGGATGCTCTCGATGATCTCGTCGCCGGTGATCGCCGTTTCGTAGATGCCGGTGACGAAGTCGGCGCAGCTCACGCTGCGCCTCCCGGCCGGGCCGTGCAGCACCGCCGATGCACCGAGCGCCGTCAGCACGATCGGCCATTCCGCCGCCGGATCGGCAAGCGCGAGGCTGCCGCCGATGGTGCCGTGCATGCGGATCGCGCGATAGGCGATGCCGGCAGCGGCCTTGGGCATGAGACCGCGCGACGGGTCCGGGACGGCGCCGTCCTCGATCGCTGCATGGGTCACGCAGGCGCCAAGCGTGACCGCCGCGGCGTCCTCCGCCACGGTGCGCAGCTCCGCCAGCCGGCCGATGTCGATCACCCGTTCGGGTGCGGCGACACGGAGATTCATCATGGCGACAAGCGACTGCCCGCCGGCCATGAGCTGCGCCGCGCCGGCCGATTCGGCCAGCAGCGCGATCGCCTGCGCGAGCGATGGGGGTCTGACGTAATCGAATGCGCCGGCCTTCATCCCGCCCTCATGACGCGCCGCCGACCGGGGTCAGGTGCTCTTCGGCAGCACGTGCGACCATTTCGCGCGCATGCGCTCGTCGAGTTCGCGGCTCGAGCGCGCGATGATCGGGAAGGTGTCGCGGCGCGTCCACGGCCTGCACGCGTCCACCACCACCCGCGCGTTGCGCCGGTCGGTGTCGCCGTCATAGCACATCGGGTCGAGATGCGAGCTCCAGCAGCCGCGCAGCACCTCCATCCCCTCGCGCGGATCGAAGCGCGTGCACATGGCCCAGATCACGTCGTTGATGTTGGTCGGATCGATGTCGTCGTCGACGACGATGACCCAGCGGTTGGTATAGGCGCCGCCGTGGCATTGCGAGGCGATGAGCCCGGCCTGCTTGGAATGGCCGCCATAGAGCTGCTGGATCGACACGGTAAGCCACATGCGGCTGCCGCCCGCCTCGTGCGCCCACACGCCCTTGACCCCCGGCACGCCCGCGGCTTCGAGCTGACTCCACACGGCGCCGCAGCGATAGGTGCCGAGATAGAAGGTGTTGTCGTTGGGCGGCACCGCCGGAATGGCGCCGGTGAGCACCGGGTCGTTGCGATGCATCATGGTCTCGATGCGGATGGCCGGCTCGGGCCGCCGGCCGCCGGCATAGTAGCCGGTCCATTCGCCGAGCGGTCCTTCCTCGATCCGGTCGCCGGGATGGATGAAGCCCTCGAATGCGATCTCGGCATTGGCGGGGATGGGCAAGCCGGTGCGCGGCATGTTCATGACCTCGACGGGCTCGCCCAGCAAGCCGCCGACCGCGTCGTATTCGTTCTTGCCGTAGGGAATCTCGAGCCCGCCGATCATCAACAGCGCCGGATGCATGCCGACGACGACCGCGACCGGGCAGGGCACGCCGCGGGCGTGATATTTCTCCATGATGATGAGGCCGTGCTTGCCCGGCGACATCATCACCGTGGCCAGCGCCGGCCCGTGCGACTGTACGCGGTAGGTGCCGAAATTGATCCAGCCGGAATCCGGGTCCTTCATCACCACCATGCAGCCGGTGCCGATATAGGGGCCGCCGTCATGCTCGTGCCAGATCGGCGTCGGTATCCGGGTGATATCGACCGCCGCCCCTTCGAGGACGTTCTCCAGCACCGGGCCGCCATTGACGGCGACGGGCTTGAACGTCGGCGCGTCCCGCATGTAGTTGCGCCACCAGCCGATCAGCTCCATCTCCGAGGCGTCGGGCCGCAATCCCAGCGCGATGTTGATGCGTGGCACCGAGGTCAGGATGTTCGCCAGCACGCGAAATCCCTTGGGAAATCCCGGCACCGCGTCGAACATCACCGCGGGATTGCCCATCTTCCGCTGGAACAGATCGACGAGACCGCCGATCTCCTCCTTGGGCTCGGCGCCGGTCACGTGCTGCAGCTCGCCGATCGACGCGACGGCGTCGAGCCAGTTTCTCAAATCCTTGTTGGCCATCCTGGAACTCCGGTTGCGTGCGCGCGGCCGGCGTCAGCGCGATTGCCGCCGCCGCGCGGCGAGCTTTACCGCCGCGATGATCTCGGGATAGGCGGCGCAGCGGCAGAGATTGCCCGCCAGGTAATGCCTGATCTCCTCGTCGCCGGGATCGGGATTTTCGTCGAGGAGCTGTTTCGTCATCATGATGAAGCCGGGCGTGCAGAAGCCGCATTGGAAGCCACCGGCCTCGATGAAGGCTTCCTGCACCGGGTCGAGACGTTCGGCCGAGCCCAGGCCTTCGACCGTTTCGACCACCGCGCCATCGGCGAAGCTGGCGAGAAAGAGGCAGCTCGACACCGCCTTGCCGTCGACGATCACGGTGCAGCAGCCGCACAGGCCCTGCGCGCAACTTTCGCGCGCGCCGAGCAGGCTGAAGTGCTGCTGCAATACCTCGACGAGACTATGGTGGGGCGCCACCTCGGCGCTGACCGGCGCGCCATTGAGGGTGAAGCTGATGCGGCGGGGCAGGGCGCTCATCTCATCCCTCCGGCAGGGGCTTGCCCTGTGCCGCCCGGAGTGCGCGAAACACCGCTTCGGCCGTCAGCGGCAGCTCCGTCAGCGCCACGCCCACAGCGTCCTCGATCGCGTTGCCGATCGCTGGCGAGACCGTCATGGTGGTGCTCTCGCCCGCGCCCTTGGCACCGAAGGGGCCGTCCTGCTGCGCCGCCTCGACGGTCTCGTTGACGAAGTCGCGCGGCAGGTCCAGGAGGCCCGGGATCTTGTAGTCGGCGAGCGAGCCGTTGGTGAGCTGTCCGTCGCGGAACAGCATGGTCTCGGACAAGGTGAAGCCCATCTGCATGATCGCCGCACCGGAAAGCTGCGCCTGAACGAGGCGCGGGTTGATTGGCCGGCCGATATCGGCGACGTTCACCAGCCGCGTCACGCGGAATTGTCCGGTTTCGAGATCGACCTCGACCTCCGCGCCCGAGCCGTTGACGCCCCAGAACGGCGTGATCCGCGTCGAATGACCGGTGTCACGATCGGGCTTCTCATAGACCGGCATGTAGCTGCCGACGCCGACGATGTTGCCTGCCTGCATGCCGTATTTGCGCTGGAACAATTCGGCAAGCGGCAGGTTGCTGCCCTGCGGCACGCCGAGCTCGGCGGCAAGCGCCTCGATCTTGGCGCGCGCGTCCTCGGCTGCGAGCCGTACGGCATTGCCCATGTGGAAGGTCGAGCGCGAGCCGAGCGTTCCCATGTCATAGGGCGTTACGTCGGTGTCGGGGTGAACGATGCGCACGGTCTCGGCGTCGATGTTCAGAACCTCGCCGGCGATCTGCGCCATGCAGGTGTCGGAGCCCTGGCCCATATCGACGGTGCTGATGTAGAGCCCGCAACTGCCGTCGCCGTAGAGATTGACCATGGCGACCGAGGTCGTCGGCGACGTGATGCCCTTGAAGCCGATGGCGACGCCGCGGCCGCGCCGCATCGTGCCGCTGCCGCGGTCGAAGGGAAGGTCCCAGCGCATCCGTTCCGCCAGCCGGTCCAGCACCGGCTCGATCGCCGCATCGCGCAGGATCGTGCCCGACGCCTGCGGGCGGCCGTTGCGCAGGATGTTCTTGCGGCGGAATACGATCGGGTCGATGCCGAGCGCGCGCGCGATGCGGTCGGTGTGACGCTCATAGGCCCAGCAGGTCTGCGGCGCGCCGAAGCCGCGCAGCGCGCCGGCGGGCGGCCGGTTGGTGTAGAGCGCATAGGAGTCGAGCGCGGCATTGTCGATGTCATAAGGGCCGGCCGCGGTGAATCCAGCCTTCTGCGTCACGCGCGGGCCGATATCGGCATAGGCACCGCCATTCCACCACATCTCGCAATGCCGCGCCGTGATGCGTCCGTCCTTGGTGACGGCACTCTTGAGGCGGAAGGTGCCGGGATGGCGCGTCACCATGAAGAACTGCTCCTCCATGGTGAGCGCGATCTTGACCGGCCGGCGCACTAGGAGCGCCAGCGCCGTGACCAGCGCCTCGAGCTTGATGTAGAGCTTGCCGCCGAAGCCGCCGCCGAGATAGGGAACCTTGATGCGGACCCGGTTCTCGGGAAGGCCGAGGAGTCGTGCGATCTCGATCCGCACGAAAGACGGGTTTTGCGACGAGGTGTGGATGGTGATGCTGCCGTCGCCGGCCTCAGCGACGGAGACGAACGGCTCGAGCGGCGTGTGCATCACCGGTTGCGTGCGGAAGGTATGCTCGAAAACGCGGTCCGCGGCGGCGAAGGCCGCTTCGGTGTCGCCATGCCGCAGATGGTAATCGAGCGCGACATTGGTGGCCGTGCGCCCTTCGAGATGCTTGAGATCGGGAAAGATCGCGGCCGGCTTCAGGACCTCGTGGACGATCGCGTTCGAGGTCGTCGCCTCGACCTCGTCATAGACCGCCGGCAGTTCCTCGTATTCGGCGATGATCAGCCCCGCGGCCTCTTCGGCGATGTGCGGGTCCGCCGCCAGCGCCACCGCTACCGGCTCGCCGGCAAAGCGCACCTTGCCGTCGGCGAGAATCGGCTGGTCGTGAAAGGCGGGACCGTAATAGGGATTGGGAATGACGGTCTTGATGTCGGCGCACGTCACCACGCGATGCACCCCCGCGAGCGCGCTGGCGGCGCTCACATCGATGCGCTTGATCCTTCCGTGCGGCACGGTGCTGCGGAAAATCTTGCCGTAGAGCATGCCGGGAAGGCGGAGGTGATGGACATATTCCACCCGTCCCGTGACCTTGGCGCGGGCTTCGAGGCGCGGGATCGAGCGTCCGACCTGTCCGCCGGACGCGGGCTTCGTCACCATCAGCGTTCCTCCGCGACCGCGGCTGCGACCGCGCGCGCCAGATAGACGCGCAAAAGTTCCTTCTTGTAGGCGGCCGAGCCGTGGTGGTCGCCCTCGATTGCCGCTTCCTCGACCGCCGCATCGCCCGCGCGTCCGAGCGTCACGGCGTCAATCCGCCCGCCGCGCAGTGCCGCTTCGGCAGCGTTGAGCCGCACCGGCTTCGCGGTGGCGGCACCGAGCGCGATGCGCGGGTCCTCGATGCGGTCGCCGGCCAGACGCAGCGACACGGCAATGCCGATCGCCGGCCAGTCATGCGCCGCACGTGCCGTGCATTTGAGATAGGCGGCGCGCCGTCCCGCCTGCGGCGGCACGGCAAGCTCGGTGATGACCTCGCCGCGGCGCAGGGTCGTCTCGTAATAGCCGGCGAACAGCGCCTCGACCGGGATCGTCCGCGTGCCTTGCGCGCCGGTGATGGCGACGCTCGCGCCCAGCGCGATCCACACCGGCGGCAGGTCGAGATGCGGGTCGGCATGGGCAAGGTTGCCGCCGACCGTGGCGACATTGCGCACGCGCACATTGGCCACGTCGTGCAGCGTGCGCGCCACCACTGGCACCGCCCCGCGCAGTTCCGGCGAATGCTCGAGCGCCCTGAGCGATGCCATCGCGCCGATGCGCAGCGTGCCGTCCGGCTCGCGCGCGATCCCCGCGTAGCGCCGCTCGATCCGGCGCAGGCTGACGAGCCGGACCGGGCGAAAAAACCCCGACTTCATCATCAGCATCAGGCCGGTGCCGCCAGCGATCGGGCGGATCGCCGGATCGTCGTCCTCGAGCAGCGCGATGGCGTCGCCCAAGCTGCGCGGCTCGGCAAGATCGAAGGGAATCATCGTCCGAGCCCCCGGCCTAATCGGATCGCCACGCCGCGCCACGCTGCGCGGGTTCATGCGCTGCCGAGCGGCGTTCCGGCGATTGCCAAACGTCGAAAGTATATCGGAGGCGAGTCGCGATGCAACGGTGGCGTCGGACTCGCAGCCCGCGCACCCCCTGGCGGCGGGGTCGAGTGGGCTTCTCCCCATTCAACGCAAGTCTGCGCATCGCAAGGAAATTCCGGTTCCAGCGTGGGCCGCCGCCAGGACGCACGCGTGCGGATTGCCAGACCCCTGCCCACGCCGCTAGTATCCTCGGCAATAAAGAATGCAGGGGAGAATATCGGGCCATGACTACCGACCGGAAAAGTCCGTCGCGCCGCGGCGTCATCAAGGCGTTGGGCGTGGGTGCAGCGGGCGCGGTGGCCGTGCCCAAGCTCTTTGCCACCGCGCGTGCCGCGGGCCGCACCGTCAAGATCGGCATGGTGAGCCCGCATACCGGTCCGATCGCGGCGTTCGGCGAGGCCGACAACTGGGTGCTCGCGGAGGTGCGCAAGGTGCTGGCGAAGGGCATCACCGTCGCCGGCGAGGTACATCCGGTCGAGATCCTCTACCGCGACAGCCAGTCAGACCCGAACCGCGCCTCCGAAGTCGCGGCGCAGCTCATCAACAACGACAATGTCGACATCATGGTCGCATCCTCGACCTCGGACACTGTCAACCCGGTGTCCGACCAGTGCGAGGTCAACGGCGTGCCCTGCGTCACCACGGACGATCCGTGGCAGTCCTGGTTCTTCGGCCGCAAGGGCAACCCGGCCAAGGGCTTCGAATGGACCTATCATTTCTTCTGGGGCTTCGACCAGTTCGGCAACCTGTTCGCCGACATGTGGAAGACGCTGCCGACGAATAGCGTCGTGGGCGTCATGTTCACCAACGATCCCGACGGCATTGCCGCCAACGACCCCAAGACGGGCCTGCCGCCGCTGTTCCGCTCGAAGGGCTATGACGTGCACGACCTCGGGCTCTATCCGCCCTTGAGCGACGATTTCACGGCGCAGATCACCACGCTGAAGCAGATCAAGGCCGACATCTGCTGCGGCATCTTCAACCCGCCGCAATTCGCGACGTTCTGGACCCAGTGCGCACAGCAGGGCTACCGGCCGAAGATCGTGACGCCGCCCAAGGCGCTGCTGTTCCCGTCGGCGGTGGAGGCGCTGGGCTCGCGCGGCGCCGGTCTGACGACCGAGGTGTGGTGGTCGTTGCACCACCCGTTCAAGTCGGGCTTGACCGGCCAGACGGCGCAGCAATTCTGCGACGCCTACATGGCCGCGACCGGAAAGCAGTGGACGCAGCCGATCGGGTTCAAGCACGCCAATCTCGAAATCGCGGTGGACGCGCTCAAGCGGGCAAAGAAGCTCGATGCGGCCTCGATCCGCGATGCGGTCGCCACGACCGACTACCATTCCCTGGTCGGGCCGATCACGTGGAAGGGCGGGCCGACCAACCCGATCAAGAACGTGTGCACGACGCCGCTCGTCGGCGGCCAGTGGGAGCATGGCACCCGCTTCAAGTACGACCTCCACGTCGTCTACGACAAGCCGGCACCGGAAATCCCGCTCGACGGCAAGTTCCACGCCATCGTCTATTGACCGGCCGGGCATGGCCGTTCTGCTCGAACTCGACGGCGTGTCGAAATCCTATGGCGCGCTCAAGGCGACGGACGCTGTCACCCTCGCCGTCGACGAGGGTGAGGCGCTCGCGGTCATCGGACCGAACGGCGCCGGCAAGTCCACCATGTTCAATCTCATCACCGGCGACGTCGCACCCAATGCCGGGCGCATCGTGTTCGCCGGCACCGATATCACCGCGATGGCGCCGCATGCGCGCTCGCGCCTCGGCATCGGGCGCTCCTATCAGATTCCGCATCCCTTCGCCAACATGACGGTGTTCGAGAATCTGCTGGTGGGCGCGATTTTCGGCGCACGGAAGACCGAGCGCGAAAGTTATGGTCATTGCGCCGAGATCCTGGACCTCACTGGCCTCATCGACCGCGCCAATGCGCCGGCACGCACTCTGACCCTCTTGCAGCGCAAGCGCCTGGAGCTCGCGCGCGCGCTCGCGCTCCGGCCCCGGCTTCTGCTGCTCGATGAGATCGGCGGCGGCCTCACCGAGCACGAATGTCAGGAGTTGGTCGCGACCATCCGAGCCATTCACGCGCGCGGCACCACGATCGTGTGGATCGAGCACATCGTCCATGCGCTCGTATCGGTGGCGACCCGGCTGGTGGTGATGAATTTCGGCCAGATCCTGGCCGAAGGCGCACCGCATGCGGTCATGGCCGATGCGCGCGTCAAGGAAGTGTATATGGGCATTCCCGCCTCATGAGCCTGCTGGTAGCGCGCGGGCTCCGTGCCTTCTATGGCGATTTCCAGGCGCTTTTCGACATCGACGTGACCGTGGCCGAGGGCGAGACCGTCGCCATCATCGGCGCCAACGGCGCGGGCAAGACGACCTTTCTGCGCGCCGTCGCGGGCGCATTGCCGTGTCAGGCTGCGATGGTCGAATTCGACGGACGCCCGATCGGCGGACTTGCCGCCCACGAGATCGTGCGCCGGGGCGTCGCGATGGTGCCCGAAGGACGCCGGCTGTTCCCGAGCCTATCGGTCGAGGAGAACCTGCTGATCGGCGCCTATTGCGGCCGCGGCGGCGCCTGGAATCTCGCCCGCATCTACGAGCTGTTTCCGATGCTCGCACAGCGTCGGAGCCTGCCGGCGACCCTCCTGTCGGGCGGCCAGCAGCAGATGGCCGCGATCGGGCGCGCGCTGATGTCGAACCCGCGGCTGCTCCTGTGCGACGAGCTGTCGCTCGGGCTCGCCCCGGTCGTCATCCGCGACATCTATGTCTGCCTCGCCGCGATCGCGAGCGAGGGCACGACGCTCGTCATCGTCGAGCAGGACATCAACCGCGCGCTCGACGCCTCGGCGCGGTTTTACTGCTTCCAGGAGGGCCGCGTCGCGCTCGCCGCGGATTGCCGCGGCTTCGACCGGCAAGCCATCGCCGGCGCCTATTTCGGTCTTTGAGGGATCGGCGATGGATTGGATCAACATCCTGATCCAGGGCGCGCTTCTGGGCGGGCTCTATGCCCTCTTCGCCGTCGGTCTGTCGCTGGCGTTCGGCATCATGCGGCTCGTCAACATCGCGCATGGCGACCTGATCGTGCTCGCGGCCTATCTCGCCCTGATGACGGTGCAGACCACCGGCCTTGGCGCGCTCGGCAGTCTGGTCGTCGTCGTGCCGGCGATGTTCGTGCTGGGCTATCTGCTGCAGCGCGGCCTTCTCAACTTCACCTTGAGCGGCGGCCTGCTGCCGCCGCTGCTGGTCACCTTCGGCATTTCGGTGATCATCGAGAACGTGCTGCTTCAGGAATTCGGCGCCGACATCATGCGCCTCCATGCCGGAGCCATCGAAACTGCCAGCCTGCGGCTGGGCGGCGGGATCGCCGTCGGCGTCTATCCGCTGCTCGTCTTCACCACGGCCGTGGCGGCGATCGCGGGGCTGCAGCTTCTCTTCGACCGGACCACGCTCGGGCGGGCGTTCCGGGCGACGTCCGATGACGCGGCGACGGCCGAGCTGATGGGCATCGACAATCGCCACATCTATGCCGTCGCCATGGGGATCGCCATGGTCTTCACCGCGCTGGCCGGCGTGCTGATGGGGATTCGCACGACCTTCGATCCGTCGGCGGGCCCGGTCCGCCTGATCTTCGCGTTCGAGGCGGTGATCATCGGCGGGCTCGGCAGCCTGTGGGGAACGCTTCTCGGCGGCATGGTGCTCGCGATCGCCCAGGAAGTCGCCGGCGCGGTGTCGCCGAACTGGCAGATCCTCGCCGGCCACATCGCGTTTCTGGTTATTCTGATCGTACGGCCGAGCGGGTTCTTCCCGCGCACGAGGGATTGATGGACGGGTTCCGGATCGAGCGCTCGACGCGGGAGAGCCGCGGCTTCGCGGTCGTCCTACTGCTCGGCGGCGTCACTCTCGTGACGCTGCCGTACTGGGCCGGGCCGGGGACCATGCGGCTCATTTCCGAGATGGCGTATTACCTGGCGCTCGCCCAATTATGGAATCTGCTGGCGGGGTATGCCGGGCTGGTCTCGGTCGGGCAGCAGGCCTTCGTCGGTATCGGCGCCTATGCGCTGTTCTATCTCACCAGCCAGTTCGGCATGAACCCGCTGCTGGCGATGGCGCTGGCCGGTCCCGTGGCCGCGGCGATCGCGCTGCCGATGGCGCTCGCGGTGTTCCGGCTGCGCGGGGCCTATTTCGCCATCGGCACCTGGGTCTTCGCCGCCGCGTTCGAGCTCGGCGTGAGCCTCATTCAGCCGCTGGGCGCAGGGTCCGGCATGAGCCTCACCCCCGCCATTCTCTACGCGATCACGCCCGGACGGGAGGCGCGCGCCCTGATCATCTATTGGCTCTCGCTCGCCATCGTGTTCGTGGTGTGCGCCGTCGTCTATCTGTTGCTGCGGTCGCGGCATGGACTGGCGCTCACCGCGATCCGCGATTCCGAGCCCGCGTCGGCCAGTCTCGGCGTCGACACGTTTCGCACCAAGCTGATGATCTATGTCATCACCGCCGCCTTGACGGGCGTCATCGGGGCCTTGATCTTCGTGCAGAAGCTGCGGCTCTCGCCCGAGGCGGGATTCAGCGTCAACGACTGGACGGTGGTCGTCATCTTCATGGTGGTGATCGGCGGGATCGGCACACTCGAAGGCCCGTTCATCGGCCTCCTGATCTATTTCGCGCTGCGCGAGTTCCTGGCGGATTACGGCACCTGGTACCTGATCCTGTTGGGCGTGGTCGCGGTCGCGATCATGCTGCTGGCGCAGGAAGGATTGTGGGGCCTCGTCGTTCGGCGCTTCGACATCCATTTGCTCTCGGTGCGCCGGCACCTCTTGCGCTGACGTTCGCCGCGCTTCGCTCAGATCAACGACGTGTTGGGCGCGAGCCCGAGCACGATCCGGCCATACATTTCCTGGTTGGTCTCGAGCGCCAACAGCCCGTGCATGTTGACGGCGTGGAGATCGCGCCAGGCGCGCTGCACGGGATTCGCTTCGCCGAGCCCACTGCCGCCGCAGGCGAGAAAGAGGATCTCCGCCGCTTCGAGGCATTGCCGCACGGCATGGGCGCAATCCATGCGGATGCGCGCCCGGGCGGCGAACTCCATCATCGCGCCGTGCGCGGCCGCCGTCTCGATGTCGTCGGCGCAGCGATGCAGCAGCAGGCGCGCAACGTGGATCCGGGTCGCGGCGTCGGCCACCTGGCGATGGGTGGTCGGGCTGTCGCGCTGGATTTCGTGCTCGGTATAGGCGATCTCGCGGCCGGGCAGCCGTTCCCTGAACGCCTCGAGTGCCGCTTCCGCCATGCCGAGCGCCGCCGGGGTGATCGCGAGCGCGAGCACCGGCACCGCCGCGCCGCTGTAGAGGCGGCCCTCGTGCGCTGCCGCTCCGGGGGCCTTGCCGGCGATGATGCCCGGCAGCGACAGATACCGGTGGCGCGGCACGATCACGTCCTTGGCGACGATGCTGCAGCTTCCGGTGCCGCGCAGGCCGACGACGTTCCAGTCGTCGCGGATGGTGATGTCGCGGGTCGGCACCAGCAGGTCGGCGGCATCGACGATCGCGCCCTTGTCGTCGCTGATCTCGGCGCCCAGCAGCAGCCAATCGGAATGCTCGCAGCCTGACGCGAACGGCCAGAATCCCTCCAGCACATAGCCGCCATCGGCAAGGCGGGCCTTGCCGCGCGGCGCGATGACGGCGGAGATGAGGGCGTCGGGATTGGCGCCGTAGCTCTCCTCCTGCGCCTTTTGCGGGAACGAGCCCATCAGCCAGCTATGGGCATGTATCACTCCCATGCACCAGGCGGTCGAGCCGCAGCCGCGCGCGACCGCGGCGACGGTGTCGATATGGCTGTGGAGCGACATCTGGTAGCCGCCATAGCGGTGCGGCTGCAGCACCTTGAAGAGCCCGGCGCCGCGCAGCGCGGCGATGTTGGCGTCGGGCACGCGCCGCAATCGCTCGGCCTCGGCGGCGCGCGCCCGGAGCGCCGGCACCAGACTCTCCGCCCGCGCCACCATCTCGTCGTGGTCCGGCATGCGATCCCCCTCGCGGATGGGCCCGATCGGCGGCGCGGCCCGCGCCTTACCAGCTCTTCGGCAGCGGCTTGGCGATGGCCTCCTCGAGCGAGCCCGCACGGCTCCATTGCGATGACGGACGGCTCACGCCGCGCGCGTCGACCTGGTCCATCTCGCAATAAAGCTCGAAATCGTAGCCGTCGGGATCGTGGCAGTGGACGCTGTAATTGCCGCCGGGGCCGCGGCGGCCTTCCCACACTACCGGCACGCCGTGCGACTTCAGAAACTCGCGCGCGGCAAGAAGCTCGTCGATGCTCGCGAGTTCGAGCGCGAGATGATCCACCTTCAGGCCCTCGGTGGCGCGGCGCGGCGCCTTGCCTGGCATCAAGGCGATGGTGTGGTGGTCCGCGGCGGTGCGCAGGAACACCATGCCGAACTCGTTGGTGTCCGAGACGGTGAAGCCGAGCATCTCGGTCCAGAACTTGCGCGAGCGCTCGACATCGCTCACCTCGTAGACGAGATGGCCGATCTTGCGGACCTTGATGGGGGTCGTGCGCGCCTCGGTGGGCGCGGTCGCGGCGGTCTGGACGCTCATGAAGCTCCTCCTGGGCATGGGCTTGGCGCCAAATTGTGGCCGCGCCCGGTGCCTGTCAATATTGCGTGCGTCGCGGGCGCGTGCCGGACCCGTCGGCGGCCATGCGCACGCCATAGTCCTGAAGCGCGCTTTCGGCCGAGACATAGCCGCGGCGGACATCGCGCACGACGTCTTCGACCGGACGCTCGGTTGGCGGACCATAGCCGCCGCCGCCGCCGGTTTCGACCAGTACCTGATCGCCCGGACGAAGCTTCAGATCGTCGGTCTTGTTGGCGGGCAAGCCTTCGTTCGCGCCGTGGTGGAAGACGGTGACGGCGCCGGTCGCGCCTGCCATGCCGCCCTGGACCCCCCAGGGCGGGCAGGCGGTACGGTCGAGATTGGTCTTGAGTTCGCATTCCGCCAGGATTCGGTAGCGCTTGACGAAGCCGAGCCCGCCGCGGAACCGGCCCGGCCCGCCCGAATCCCGGCGCAGCGACAATTCCTCGTAGCGGTAGGGATAGATCGTCTCCTGAAGCTCCATCGGAATGATGCGCGTGTCGCCATGCGCCATCGTCCGGAACGGCCCGGCCCCGTCATGGGTGGCGCAGGCGCCCCAGCCGCCATGGCCCGAATCGTGGCAGTTGAACGGGGTGCCGTTGCCACGGATGCCGCCGAACCCGACCGAGGAATAGGTGCCGAAATGTGCGCCCGTGACCCGGTCGGGGAGCGCCTTCTCCAGCGCCTTGATGAAAGTGTCGACGATGGTGGGAAAGGGCGTTCCGTACATGCCCATCGGCGCGGTCGGCCGGGCGCTGACGATCTTACCTTCGGGCAGGATCAGCTTGAGCGGACGGAACGTGCCCTCATTGGCCGGCTCGCCCGCGGCGATGAGATACATGAACGCGATCCGTGCCGTGGTCACGCCGCCGCCGTGATAGCCCGAATTGATGCAGCCTTTGACCTGGTCCGAGATCTCGGAATAGTCGATGGTCATGCCGTCGCCGGCGACGATGACCGTGAGCTTGATGGGAATGCGAAGCTCGCGCATGCCGTCATTGTCGAGGAACGCCTCGGCCGCATAGACGCCGTCCGGGATGGCACGGATGCGGTCGCGGATCGCCGCTTCGCTCTGGTCGAGGATCGTGTCGAGCGCCGCGCGATAGGTGGCGACGCCGAACTTGTCGGCGAGCTTTGCCGTCAGGTCCCGGCCCAGCAGACAACCGCCGAGCTGGGCCTCGATATCGCCCATCAGCTCCTGCGGGAAGCGGGTGTTGTCCTCGATGATGCGGAGGATCTCCTCGATCGGCTCGCCCTTCGACCACAGCTTGACGGTGCGGTACTGAATCCCTTCCATGAAGATGTCGGTGGACGAGAACGAGGACGAGCCCACTGCGGCGCCGCCGATGTCGATCCAATGCATGTTGATGGCGAAGAACCCGATCAGGGTCTTGCGCCCCGGCCCGGCATGGATCGGCGTGTACATCACGGTGTTGTTGAGGTGCTGGCCCTGCACGCTCGGCGCATTGCACAAGATCACGTCGCCTTCGTGGAGCCGCTCATATCCATAGACCTTGAGTCCGTCGCGCACCGCGCTTCCCACCGCGTCGGCGACGAAGATCGGCATGCCGCCGTTGCATTGCGCGATCAGGCGGCCGGCTGCGTCGGTCATGCCGACGGCGTAATCCTTGTATTCGTAGATATAGGGGCTGAAGGCGGTGCGCGTGATGTTGGCGTCGATCTGGTCGGTAATCGACACGATCCCGTGCCGGATCACCGCGAGGGTGATCGGGTCGATCGCATCCGGCGCGGCGTCGGTGACCGTTTCGGTCGTCGCCATGTCCTATCGCTCCCGAGACCTATTGGCCTTGCGTGCAATATAGGCGGATTTCGCCGAGCGCGCCGATCTCGAAGCGGTCGCCCGGCCAGACCACGGTGGTCGAGCCATATTCCTCGATGATCGCCGGCCCCGCGCCGGCGTCGCCCGGCGCCAGTGCAAAGCGGTCATAGACGCGGGCTTCGAGTCCTCCGCCTGCGCCGCGAAAATGCACGACGCGCGTGCCACGGTCGCCACCGCCCGAAGCCTGCGCCCGCGTCAGGCGCGTCAGTTCGGGCCGCTGCAGCCGCGCCGAGGTCGAGAGATGGAGCGCCTGGATCTCGACCCCGGCGCGGGTGTCGGCATGGCCATAGCGCCGCTTGTAGTCGCGGTCGAAGGCGTCGCGGATGGCGCGCGCATGGGCGAAGCTCGCCAGCGGCACCTTGATGTTGTGGCGCTGGCCGCGATAGCGCATCTCCGCGGCACGGGTGAACGCCACCGCGTCGCTGCCGATCTCGCGCCGGATCGCCGCCTGCGACTCTGCTTCCATCGCCGCAAATGCTGCCGCCATGGCGGCGACGGTCGTATCGTCGAGGACGCCGACGAAGGTTTGCGAGGTATCGAGCCGCGCATCCGCCATCAGCATCCCCGAGGCCGAGAAATTGCCGGGCTCGGGCGGGATCACCACCATCGGGATCGCCAGCTCGCGGGCGAGCGCGCTCGCGTGCAACGGCCCGCCGCCGCCATAGGTGAACAGCACGAAGTCGCGCGGATCGCGGCCGTGCTCGATGGTCTGGCGGCGGATCGCGCCGGCCATGATGACGGTCGCGAGCGAGACGATGCCGTCGGCGATTTCGATGGCGCCGGCCGCGCCGGCATAGCCGAGCGGAACGGCGATACGATCGAGGATCGCCGCCTGCGCGGCTTGCGCGTCGAGGCGAAGCTCGCCGCCGAGAAACCGGCCCGGGTCGAGCCGGCCGAGGACGAGATTGGCGTCGGTCACGGTCGGCTCGGTGGCGCCGCGGCCATAGCACACCGGGCCCGGGTCGGAGCCGGCCGAGCGCGGCCCCACGCGCAGCCGGTTCTGCGCATCGCGCCACGCGATCGAGCCGCCGCCCGATCCGACCTCGATGATGTCGATCACCGGCGACTTGATCGGGAAGCCTTTCACGTAGCCGCCGGCATAGTAGATCTGATCGACCGAGAACCGCCCATCCTCCACCAGCGCGCATTTGGCGGTGGTGCCGCCCATATCGAACGCGATCACGTTGGCGAAGCCCAGCGCCTCGGCAAAGGCGCCGGCGCCGATGCAGCCGCCGATCGGCCCGGATTCGACCAGCGCGATCGGCTGCCGCACCGAGCGCTCGGCCGAGAGGACGCCGCCGTTCGAGCCCATCATGAACAATGTGCCGGCGAAGCCGCCGCTGCGCAGCGTGCCGTCGAGCCTGGTGACATAGCCCGACACGAGCGGCCCGACATAGGCATTGGCCGCCGCCGTCGCGGTGCGCTCGTACTCGTACCATTCCCGCGACAGATCGGTGCCGCTGGTGACATAGACGCCGGGGAGGTGCTGGCGCAGCAGCGCCGTCGCGCGCTCCTCGTGCGCGGGGTTGGCGTAGGAATTCATGAACGAGACCGCGACCGCCGCGACGTTCTCGCGCGCCAGCACGGGCGCTAGCGCCGCGAGTGCCGGCTCGTCGAGCGGTTCGATGATCCCGCCATCGGCACCGATGCGCTCCTTCACCTCGTAGCGCAGCTCGCGCGGCACCAGCGGCTCATCGCGGCGGTAGTGCAGGTCGAACGGGTCGGGACGGTTGCCGCGGGCGATCTCGAGCACGTCGCGGAAGCCGCTTGTCGCGATCAGCGCCGCCTTGGCGCCCCGGCGCTCGATCAACGCGTTGATGACGAGCGTGGTGCCGTGGTTGACGAAGCGCAGATCGTCCGGCGCGAGCCGCGCCTTGCGCAGGCACTCGCCGATCCCGGCAACGAAATCGCCGTAGGTCGTCGGGCTTTTGGCGTAGCGGACCTCGCCGGTCGCGAAATCATAGGCGACAAGGTCGGTGAAAGTGCCGCCGATATCGACAGCGATGACGAAGGCCATGGTGCCTGGTCTTTCCGGCTGGCTTGGGCCGATCGGGTGCGCCAATACAAGACCAAGATCGGCACCTGTCAACGCTATGCGACGTTCACGCGGCTCAGTGCCGCCGGGCTTGCCCGGTCGCTTCGGGATGGCTAGGTTCCGCGGCAAAGGTACGGCCCGGCCGGGCACGACCGCAACCGCAACCGCTTCGCCAATGCCGAACGGTTCCATCCAGGGAGGACTGCCGTGATTTTCCATCGCCGCTACCGGCCGCTCGGAGCGGCGGCCGCGCTCGCTGTGGCTTTCGCCCTCATGGGCCTGCCGGTGCGGGCGCCGGCCGCCGAGATATCGCCCGCGTTGAAGCAGGTGATCGAAGGCGCCAAGAAGGAAGGTGCGCTCACGCTGTCTTATGCCGAGAACATCATGGGCGGGACCCAAGGGTCACGGGTCGCCGCCGCCGGTATCAAAAAACTGTTCGGCGTGACGCTCAATGTGACCTTCACGCCCGGGCCGTCCTTCGCGCCGATGGCGGCCAAGCTCTATACCGAGATGCAGGCCGATCAGAAGGCGTCGACCGATGTCTATAACGGCACGGCGGTGCAGGTCGATCCGTTCCTGAAGCGCGGGCTGTTCCGCGCGGTCGACTGGCCGCAGCTCCTGCCGGGGCGGATCACGCCCGAGCTCGCCGAGGCCGGCGGACGCGCGCTGCGCATCGTCACCGCGCTGCCGGGGGTGCTCTACAACAAGCGCACCGCGCCCGAATTCGGCAAGGTGGTCACGACGGCCGACCTTCTGAAGCCCGAGTACAAGGGCAAGCTCTTCACCACGCCCTATTTGGCCGGGTTCGACGTCCTGGTCGCGGACAGCATGTGGGGCTATCCCCGGACGGCCGCTTTCGTGCAGAAATTATCGGCACAAGTGGGCGGGCTCGCCCCCTGCGCTGCCACCGATCGCATCGCCTCGGGGGAGATACCGGCGCTCGCCATCGATTGCTCGGGCAGCGAACAGAATCTTGCGCGCTATCACGGTGTTCTCGGCCACGTCATCCTCCACGACGCCGCGATGCGGCGCTACAACTACCTTTGCATTCCCAAGAATGCCGCCCATCCCGACGCCGGCATCCTGTTCGCGCTCTATGCATCGACCCCCGAGGGGCAGAAGAAGATCGGGCGCGACCTCTACGGCGCCGATCTTGACAGCTACCCCGAGACCGAGACCCACGCGCGCGTCACAGAGCTGCAGAAAGAGGGCGTTAAATTCCAGGACGTGACCATCGCCTGGTGGGGTTCGCAGCACAACATCGGGAGCGATCTCAAGAAGCTGATCGAGCAGATCGCGCACAAGTGACGCACCGCCGCGGCGACGGGCGGAAGCTTTGATGACGACCGTTGCCGATCGGCTGGCGACGACGCGAGGGCGGGAATGGCTTCCCGGCGTCATGGCCGGCGTCGCCGCGCTGGCAAGTGTCACCGTCGCGGTGCTGCTCGCCGTCGTCATCTGGCTCAGCTTCGTGACCGGCGCGCCCGGCGATGCCCGGCTCCTCTACAGCTTCGCGCATTACGGCGCGGTCTTTCTCGACCCCTTCACCTACCGCGTCATCGCCAATACGTTCGTGTTCTCGGGCATCACTTTGGCGGTGGCGCTCGTTCTGGCGCTGCCGATGGCGTGGCTGGTGGAACGCACCGATTTCCCCGGCAAGCACATCGTCTTCACGCTTCTCACTGTCGCCCTGTTGATTCCGGGCTTCTCGGTTGCGCTCGGCTGGCTGTTCCTGCTCAGTCCGCGCATCGGACTCATCAACATCGCCCTCCAGTCTCTGCTCGGCCTGAAATCGGCGCCGTTCAATATCTCGACGCTCCCCGGCATGGGTCTCGTCCAGGGGCTGAGCCTCACGCCCGTCACCTTCATCATGACCGCGGTCGTGTTCCGCTCGATGGATCCGACGCTCGACGAGGCGGCGAGCATGGGCGGCGCCAATCTGTGGCAGACGCTTCGGCGCGTGACGGTGCCGCTTGCCTGGCCGGGCGTGCTCGCCGCCTGCATCTATGTGTTCACCATCGGTTTTGCCGCCTTCGACGTGCCGGCGATCCTCGGCATGACCAATCGCATCTTCACTTTCTCCACTTATGTCTATCTCGAGGTGATGCCGACTGACGGCCTCCCAGAATACGGCGATGTCGCGGCGCTGAGCGTATTCATGGTGGCGCTCGCGGTGCTGTTCAGCTGGTGGTACGGGCGGGTGCAGGCGCGGGCGCCGCGCTACGCCGTGGTCACGGGCAAGGCGTACCGTCCGGCGCTGGTCCGGCTCGGCCGCTATCGCTGGCTCGCGATCGGTTTCGTCGCGACCTATTTCGTGTTCAGCGAGCTTCTGCCGGTGCTGACGCTGCTGTGGTCGGCGGGTTTGCCTTATCTGCAGCCGGTGAGCGCGGCGGCCATCGCCAGCCTGTCCCTCGGCAATTTCCGCGGCCTGCCGCAGGGGCTTTTGGCGAACGGGCTGCGCAACACGGCGGTACTGATGCTGCTGGTGCCGACGATCACGATGGCGTTGAGCGTGTGCGTGTCCTGGGTGGTGCTGCGCTCGCGTCTCCGTTTCCGCGCCGTCTTCGACTTCTTCGCGTTCCTGCCGCATACCGTGCCGACGATCGTGTTCAGCGTCGCGGCCTGGCTTCTCGCGCTGTTCGTGCTGCGCCACGTGCTGCCGATCTACGGCACGATCTGGATCCTGGTGCTGGTCTATGTCGTCGCCATGCTCAGCTACGGCACGCGCATGACCAACGGCGCGCTCATTCAGATCCATCGCGAACTCGAGGAGGCGGCGACCATGAGCGGCGCGGGCCTGGCCGGAATCCTGCGCTCGGTGCTCGTGCCGTTGCTCGCGCCAGCGATGATGTATGCCTGGATCTGGATCGCGCTCCTGTCCTACCGCGAGCTGACGCTTCCGGTCGTGCTGTCGACGGCCGACAATCAGCCGCTCGCGATGGTCGTCTGGAGCCTCGTCCTGTCGTCGTCCTATGGCCAGGCCTCGGCGGTCGCGGTTACGATGCTGGCGCTGATGATCCCCGTTCTCGCGCTCTACTGGACCATCGCCCGCCGCACCGGCATCGTGCCGACGCCGCGCTAAGGCAGCGTCGCGGCGTGCGTATAGCGGCGCCAGGCGCTCATCTGGATCGCCGAGGTCAGGCAATGCACGACTACCGGCCGGGTCTTCACCGCAAAGGCCGCGGCAATGCCGGCTTCGACCTCGGACTCGGTGCGGATGGTGATGCCCTCGGCGCCGAACGAGCGGCCCCAGCCGGCGAAATCGGGATTGGTCAGCCGCGTGCCTGCCATGAACGGCCGCTCCGGATAGCGCATATAGGAATGCATCCCGATGGTGCCGTACATGCGGTTGTCCGAGACGATCATGATCGGGTTGGCGCCGTACTGGCAGGCGGTGGCGAGCTCGTTGCCGGTCATGAGCGCGCCGCCGTCGCCGACGAACGCCACTACCTGCGTCCCCGGACGCCGCAGCGCCGCCGCTACCGCCATCGGCATGCCCGAGCCCATCGCGCCCACGACCGAGGATAGGAACACCTGCCCCTGGCGGAAGCCGATATAGCGGTGGATGTAGCTCGAGAAATTCCCGGCATCGGAGGTGACGGTCGCGTCGGCGGCAAGATGTCGGTCGACCGCGCAGATGACAGCGGCGAAATTGACGCCGTCCGCGGTCGGCTCCCACGTCTTTTCCAGGAGCTTGCGATGGATGGCGTGAAGCATGTCCACCCACGGGCGGCGCTTCGCCGCGTCGGGAGGGGCGCCGCAGCGGAGCAACGCCTTCACGACCTCATGCGGGCCGCAGGGAATGCCGAGATCGGGCCGCCACACGCGGCCCAGCTCGATCGGATCGGGCCAGACATGCACGAACGGGAGCTGCGGCTGCGGCGCGGTGGGAAAGGCATAGGACTGGCTCACCGTGTCGGTCATGCGCTCGCCCAGCGCGACCATGAGATCGGCGCGCTTCATCGCGTCGATCTGCGCGGGCGGCACGCGGATGCCCATATAGCCACCGTAATGGGGATGGGCCGCGTCGAAGAGTTGCGGCCGGCGATGTGTCGGCGCGATCGGCAGCACCCATTGCTCGGCAAAGCGGTTGAGATCGGCGAACACCGCGTTGTCGGCGACGGCCTCGGCGAGGAGCGCGCCGCCGACCAGTACCAGCGGCCGCTCGGCCTGTGCCAGCATCGCGACCAGGCGATCGAGATCCTCGGCGCGCGGCGCCGCTGCCACACGCGACCGCGGCAGATCGAGCGCGGCGTCGGTCGTCGCGTCGAAGATATCCTCGGGCAGGATCACGGCGACCGGACCGGGCGTGCCGCTTTCGGCGACGTGGAAGGCGCGGGCGATGGCCTCCGACGCCTGTTCCGGCTCGTTGACCTCGATCACCAGCTTGGTCACGTCCGACAGGAGGCGCGAATAGTTCTGCTCCTGCAAGGCGAGGCGGCCGAAATCGCGGCGCTCGACCTGGCCGATCAGCATCACCAGCGGCGTCGCATCGTGATAGGTGGAGTGCAGCGCCACCATCGCGTTCGACAGTCCCGGCCCGCGCGACACCATTGCCACGCCGGCGCGGTTGCGCAGCCGCCCATCTGCCGCTGCCATGAAGCCGGCGCCGGATTCGTGCCGGCACACGACAAGGCGCATCGAATTCCGTTCGATCAGCGCGCTGGTCAGCCCGACATAGCTCTCGCCCGGCACGCAAAAGACCTGGTCGACGGCATGCGCTTCCAGGCTTTCCGCCAACAGGCGAGCGACGGTTTGGCTCATGGTCGGAAGACCTCCTCGCTGCTCGGCCGCGATCCGGGCACGCCTTGCTTCTGACCGGGAAAGACCCGCGCGTCAACGGTGAGGCAATCGAGGGGTTCCTGCGTATAATGGCCCCGAACGGCAAAGGACCGATGGGGAGGACCGACGCCATGTGCGCAGACCGCAGCAAGCATCCGATCGTGCATCTCGTGGGAAGCGTTCCGCTGCCCGATGCCGAGACCGTGTTCCGCACCGCGTCGCAGGCGTTCGGGCAGCATCTCGTCCGCGTTCCCGATGGCGAAACCGGTATCCGCAAGACCTGGATCCGGTTCCTTCAGGATGTGCTGGCAGAAAATCCGGCGATCGAATTCGCCACGGACGTGCCGCCGTTCAAATTCGTGCAGTGGGACGGCAAGGTGATCCGCGAGATCCCACGGCTGCGCCTCAAGCCGGGCGCCAAGCCCGATGCCGCCGCCTTCAAGACCGGCTATGCCGAGATGGCGATCCAATCCTGGGGCGTGTTCGACCGCCTGCAGCGCGCCGGCGTCATTCCCGCCAAGGTAAAATTCCAGATCAGCATCCCGACGCCGATCGCGCCGACCTACAATAACATGGTGCCGGCCGACCGGCCGGGCCTGCTGCCGGCGCTGACGCGGCACTTCGTCGGCGAGGTCGCGAAGATCGCCGCCGCGCTGCCCAACGACCGCATCGCCGTGCAGTGGGACGTGTGCCAGGAGGTGCTGGCGTGGGAGGGCTATTACGAGCGGGGGCCGGTCGACTTCCGGACCGAGTGCATCGACGTGCTGAAGACCATCGGCGATGCCGTGCCGCCCGGGATCGAGCTCGGCTATCACCTGTGCTACGGCAGCCCCGCCGACGAGCACATGGTTCAGCCCAAGGACACTGGCCTCATGGTCGAGATGACCAACGCCATCGCCGGCGCGGTCAAGCGGCCGATCCAGTTCTTCCATCTGCCCGTGCCCAAGGGCCGCAGCGACGACGCCTATTACGTGCCGCTCGAGCGGTTGAAGCTGGGCGCCGAAACCGAGCTCTATCTCGGCCTCGTTCATTACAATGACGCCGCTGGCGACGCCGCGCGCCTCGCCGCGGCACGGCGTCACGCGCGCGTCGACGGCGTCGGCACCGAATGCGGCATGGCGCGCGGCGATCCGGCGCGGCTGCCGGCGCTGTTCGCCGCGCATGCGCGCGCCGCAGAAATCGTTTCCTAAGCCAAGGCGTCGAAGGAGGCGTGCGATGGCGATGGTACATGGAGCGGCCGCTGCAACCTATGACGTCGGCGGCATTCGTCTCGACCGGCCATTCCGGGTGCTGCGGCTCGGACATTTCGGGTTCAATGTGGCGGACCAGGAGCCGGCACTACATTTCTACGGCGACCTGCTCGGCCTGCCAGTCACCGACACGGTCGATTTCGGCAAGCAGTTCGGCTTGACGAGCGCGACCGGTCAGGACCCGAACGGCTATTTCCTCCGCGTCGGCGCCGACCATCATTCGGTCGTGCTGTTTCCGCATTGGGCGTTTGCGGGCTCGTCGGCGCCCAAGCGCGAGGGCACGACCTGGATCAGCCACATGGCGTGGCAGGTCGCGACCCTGCGCGAGGTCACCGAGGGAAGGCGCTGGCTGACCGAGCGGCAGGTCTCGATCGCACGGCCCGGCGGGCGCGACGCGCGCGGCGCGAACTGGAATTTCACCGTGACCGATGCGGATCACATCTCGAACGAGATCTATTACGGGATGGACCAGATCGGCTGGGACGGCGTGTCCAAGCCGGTGGCGATCTGTCCCCGGGGCGATCCGCTGCCGCCGCTCGACGGCGCGGCCGCCCCCGATTTTCCGATGGCGCTCGCGGCGATCGAGGGCGGGCTCGATCTGCGCCAGGGGATGCACCAGCGCCCGTTCGGTGCGCCCGTCCATGATGTGGCCGGGACTCTGTTGCCGCGCCCGTTCCGCATCGTCCGCAACGGTCCGATCCGCCTCTTCGCCCGCGATATCGACGCAGCGGCGCGGTTCTATGCCGACGTCATGGGCCTCACCGTGACGGAACAGGTGCTATGGCGCGGCCATCGTATGGTGTTCCTGCGCGCCAATACCGAGCATCACACCATCGCGCTCTATCCGCTTGCGCTGCGCGCGGAACTGGGACTGCGGTCGGATTCGATCTGCATGGCCTATGGCATGCAGGTCGGAAGCTACCACCAGCTCCGCGATGCCGTGCGGTTCTTGAAGGACCACGGCGTCACCATCAAGTATCTGCCGCCCGAGCTCTTTCCCGGCATCGACTTTTCGGCCATTGCGCTCGATCCCGAGGGCAACGCGATCCAGCTCTATTATTACATGGAGCAGATCGGCTGGGACGGGCGGCCGCGGCCGGCGGAATTGCGCCGCAAGGTCGACAACGACGCCTGGCCCGAGGCACTCGATCCGCTTTCCGATACCTATCGCGGTCCGGTGTTCCAGGGACCGCTCGGCTGAAACGAAGCGGCGCCAGCCGGCTCAGTGGATGTCGTCCATCCGGGCGAAGATGGCGGCGAGATCGGCGGCCTTGAAGCCGGGCGCCGCGCAAGCGTCGAGCACGACCTTCTCGCGCCGGGCGAGGGTCATCGCCGCCTGCGGCAGCGCCGCCGCGGCAGCGCGCGGGATCACCACCGCGCCGTGCCGGTCGGCATGGACGATGTCGTCGGACGCGACGATCATGCCGGCCACGCTCACCGTGCCGCCGAACTCGACGATGTCGACATGGGCGTGCGAGGGCATCACCGATCCGGCCAGGACGAAGAACCCCGCGGCCCAGACGTCGATGTCGCGCACTGCGCCGTCGGTGACGACGCCGATGCAGCCCAAGGCCTTGTGCAGATTCGACTGGACCTCGCCCCAGAAGCAGCCGAAGCCGGTGTCGGGGCCGTCGATATCCTGCATCACGCAGAGGCTCGGCAGCGGCGATTGGCCGATGTATTCGTAATAACTGAGGCGCGTCGCGCGCGCCTCTTCCTTGCTGCGCGGATGCGGCTCGCGCGAGCGGATCGTCACCGTGCGCGCATAACCGATCACCGGCTTGACGCCGGGAATGGGCGATAGCAACGGCTTGCGGTTGAAGCCCATCGCCCGCCGCGCCGGCGCGACCAGCTCGAGCGCATTGCAGATCGTGGGCGTGTCGAATGCGGCAAGCGCCGCCAACAGCTCGGGGCTCAAGAGCGCCGTCACGGTGTTCACGCCGGTTCGGCTGCCGCAGCCAGCGGCTGGTGCAGGATCTCGGGATCTTCGCCCGCATCGAGGCGATCGGCCAGCTCCGCGAAATCGAACAGCACGCCGATCGGGTTGTCATTGAACCCGCGCAGCGCCAGCCAGGCGTTGAGCTTGTCCTTGGTCGCGAACGCGTTCACCTGCAACTCGACCCGATTGTTGTCGGGATCGAGATAGTAATTCGAGACCGTGATGCCGTGATGAATGGTGCGCACCGGCACGATGCCGCGCGCCTTGAGCCGCCGATAGGTCGCGACCAGGTCGGCCAGCGACCCATAGGTGAAGGCGACATGGTGCATGCCGGTGGTATCGGCGGCGGCCGACTTCTCCTTCAGACGGTCGCGCCGGAAGATCGCGACGCGATGATGCTCGTCGTCGAAGGTGATGAATTCCATCTCCTTTCCCGACATCATCGCGGCCCCGCCCAGCACCGCGCGCCACCATTGGCGCATGTCGTCGATGCGGTTGGTGAGGAAGACGATATGCGCGAGATAGGCCGGCCGCACCACGTCGTCGGCAAGATCGGGCACCCGGGCGGTCGGCGTCGCCTCGAGCTCCGAGCAGAAGGCGAGCTCCGCGACCGGCATGGCGGCGGACGCGAAAGCGCCCGTGCCCGCGTCATGCTTGTCCATCCGCATCTCCTCCGGTAGCCACAAGGCAAAGATGATACGTCAGCCGGTCGGGCGTGTGAAGCCCACGGCGCCGCGGCGGCGATTGTCCTGGTGATTCCCCATCGCAAAACCGCTACAACGGAATCGCCGTCCGGCCGCGCGCAGGCTGCGGCGGATTGCAGGGAGTCCCGACCATGTCGACAGCCGGTCCGGCCGATAGGGCCACGCGCAGCAACGAATTTCCGATCCCCGGGACGATGAAGGCCTGGGTGCTCGGCGGGCCGGACGAACTGATGCTGGTTGAGAAGCCCATGCCCGAGCCCGGCCGGGCGGAAGTGCTGGTCCGGATCGACGCGATCGCGGTCTGCGCCACCGACATCGAGATCATGAAGCACGGCCTGCCGGCCATGGTCGAGGGCGAATCCCCGTTCAACAGAAATTTCACCATCGGCCACGAATACATGGGCACGGTGGTGAAGCTCGGCCCGACGGTCGACGAATTCCAGATCGGCGATCGCATCGCGGTCGAGGTCCATGCCGGCTGCGGCCGCTGCGCGCGCTGCCGCGAGGGCATGTACACCTCGTGCCTGAATTACGGCTTCGCCTCGAAGGGCCATCGCGCCAACGGCTTCAGCACCGATGGCGGCTTCGCCGAATATGCGGTCAACAACGTCAACACCATGGTGCACGTGCCGGACGAGATGTCGTCCGAGGAGGCGACGCTCATCGTCACCGCCGGCACGGCGATGTATGGGCTCGACGTGATGGGCGGGCTGATCGCGGGCGAGGGCGTGGTCGTGACCGGCCCGGGCCCGATCGGGCTCATGGGCGTCGCGGTCGCCAAGGCGCTCGGCGCCGCGCCCGTGATCCTCACCGGGACGCGCGAACGCCGCCTCGAGATGGGGCGGAAGCTCGGCGCCGACGCGGTCGTCAATGTGCGCAACGAGGATGCGGTCGCGGCGGTCCGTCGCCTCACCGGTGGCAAGGGCGTGCAATACGTGCTCGAATGCTCCGGCGCCGGCGATGCACTCAACCAGGCAGCGAAGATGGTGAACCGCGGCGGCCGCATCTGCCTGGCCGCGTTCCCGAGCGATCCGGTGCCGGTCGATCTGGCCCACCTCGTGCGCAACAACATCTATGTCTTCGGCATCCGCGGCGAGGGCAAGAGCGCGACCCATCGCGCCGCGGCGTTCATGGCGCAGAAGCGCTTCGACGCCAAGATCATCCACACCCACACCTTTCCGCTGGCCGAGGTGCCGACCGCGATCCGCTATGCGCGCGAGCGCATCGAGGATGCGATCAAGGTCGTGGTCAAGATGAACTGAGACGGCGGCGCGGCCGCGTCTCAGCGGCCGCGCGCGACCACCGTATCGACGAGGGCAGGGCGGCCCTGCTTCACTTCGGCGATGGCGCGCGCGAGCGCCGCCGGAACGTCCTGCGGCCGCTCGATCGGGCCTTCGGCGAACCAGCCCATCGAGCGCGCGAGCCCGGCGAAATCGGGCGCCGGATCGACGATGTCCTGGCCGACATGGGCGCGCTCGACCGGCGTGCCGCGATGCTCGGACACGTGGATCTGGTGTTCCCAGTCGTTCATATAGGCGCGGTTGTTATACATGACGACCAGCATCGGGATGCGATAGCGCGCCGCGATCCACAACGCGCCGGCATCGAACATCAGATCGCCATCGGGCTGAAGATCGACCACGAGTCGCCCCTGGTCCTTGTGCGCGAGCGCCACGCCGAGCGACATGCCGATCTGGGTGCCGGTGCCGAGATAGCGGCCGGGATGGCGATAAGGCCGGTCGAAATCCCACAGCTTGCGCGCCCATTCGTTGAGCGTGCCCGCGGTGAGCACCCAATCCTCGTGGCGGATCACCTCCCACACCTCGTGGGCAAGGCGCGCGGGCGTCATCGGCAACGCATCCCAGTTCTTGCGCGCATCCTCGCGCAGGCGCGCGTGCATGGCATCGTGCATGCCGCCGATCCGGCGCGTCCGCTCGGCAATGCGCGCGGCGAGCGCCTTGTCGCCGGCGATCCGTTCGCGGCAGAGCTGCGTCAGCGCCGGGATCGCGAGCGCGGTGTCGGCCAGCACGCGCAGGCTGCATTCGGGAATGCGCTGATAGTCCATCGACCATTTGCTCACGGCGATGTCGCCGAAGCCGATCTCCATCCATTCGCAGGATGGCGCAAAAAGCGGGCGCTTCGTCCGCTCGGCGCCGCGGATGCGGCCGTGGGTCGGCTTCTCCCAGTCGCGCAGATCGAGGCCCAGGATGAGATCGGCGTCGCGGAATGCGGCCGGCTCCCAGGTCAGGTTGAGCGGATGGCGATTCGGAAAATTGAGCCGACCGTTCACGTCGTGGACCGGGGCGCCGACGGTCTCGGCGAGCGCCACCATGTCATTGAAGCCGTTGGCGGCGCGCCCGACATATTCGGGCAGCAGCACCGGGAACTTCGCCGCGAGCAGCCGCTCGGCGGCCTGCTCGAGCGCGGCGGGATCGGGCGCGATCGCCGTCGGCACGGCCGGGCCCGAGGGCAGCGCGACGGACGCCGCGAGCGGCGCCTCCTGCAGCCAGGCGTCGTAGCACATGTAGATCGGGCCCTGCGGCTCGCTCATCATGATCGAATAGGCGCGGGCGAAGGAATCGGGCACGCCCTCGACGCTCGCCGGCTGATAGTCCCACTTGACGAAATTGCGCACCGCCTCGCCCTGGACGTTGGCGGTGTGAATCCAGTCGATGAAGGGCCGCCGCTTGCTCTCGTCCATCGGCCCGGTCGCGCCGATGACGAAGATCGGCGCGCGGTCGATATAGGCGTAGTAGATGCCCATGGTCGCGTGCAGCAGCCCGACCACGTCGTGCACGATCGCGACCATCGGCCGTCCCGTCGCCTTGGCGTAGCCATGCGCGATCTGCACCGCGATCTTCTCGTGCTGGCACAGCAGCATCGGTGGCTGGTTGCCGTTGTGATTCACCAGCGAATCGTGCAGGCCGCGATAGCTCGCGCCCGGATTGAGCGCGATATAGGGAAAGCCGAAACGCCGGACGAGATCGGCGATCACATCGGATTGCCAGCCGACCCGGTTGGTGCCGTCACCTTCATGCCGCTCCATGCTTGCTCCCGTCTTTCTGGCAGCGGCCCGACGCATCCGCGCGACCGCTTCGTTCCTCCGGCCCTTGCATCCTAGCAACGAATCCGTGCGGGCGCATCGGCGATGTCGGGCCTCATTCGATCCGCAAGCGCCGGATCGCATCCGGGTCGAAGCTGAAGCCCCATCCGGGACGGTCGGGGACAATCACGCATCCCTCGCCGTCGAGCGCGATGCGCTCGGCATAGACCGGCTCGCACCACGGCATGTATTCGAGAAACATCGCGTTCGGAACCGCGGCGAGCAGCGCCAGATTCATCTCGGGGAAAAGATGCGAGGCGACCGGCGTGTCGAACGCCTCCGCGAGATGCGCGGCCTTGAGGAATCCGCTCGGGCCGCCCATGCGCTGCAGGTCGGGCATGAGGATGTCGGCCGACCGGCAGCGCAGCATCTCGAACATGCCGCGGCTCGTGTATTCGGTCTCGCCGCTGGCGACGGGCGTATCGAGCGCCGCCGCGATCCGCGCCTCGCCCTCGTGGTCGTGACAGGGGATCGGTTCCTCGAACCAGGCGAGATTGAACTCCTCGAGCATCCGTCCGAGGCGGATCGCCTCGGCCTCGGTCCAGCGCTGATTCGAGTCGACCATCAGCGCCACGTCCGGCCCGATCGTCTCGCGCACGGCGCGGACGCGGGCCACGTCCTCCCGGGGATCGGGCTTGCCGAGCCGCATCTTCATGCCGCGCCAACCCTGCTTGACGAACGCCGCGGCTTCGCGCCGCAATTCATCGAGGCTGCGGTCGAACCAGAGCCCGCCGCTGTGATAGGCCGGCACCGCCGTCCGGCACGCACCGATGAGACGTGACAGGTTCATGCCCGCCGCCTTGCCGCGCAGGTCCCACAGCGCCTCCTCGACGCCGACGAGACCGATGATCGATACACCCTTGTGGCCGATGAAGCCGACATCGCGCCAGGCGCGGAGCGCGAAGCTGCCGGAGAGTTCGGGATCGAGCCCGACGACCAGCGGCTCGAGGCTCAGCACCATCTCGCGCAGCAGCTTGAGCCGGCTGCCGTTGAGGGTGAAGACCAGGCCTTCGCCGACGAGGCCCGCATCGGATTCGAGGAACACCAGGACGCAGTCGGCCGAGCGCAGCTCGTGCAGAGCGCTGCCGATCGGCGGCGAAAACGGGATGTGGACGACTTCCGTGCGCAGCCGCGTAAGCTTCATGGCTTTTCCTCCGCCGCGCCGGAACGCTAAGGCCGGTTTGCGCGCGCGGTCAAGCGGCGCTCGCGCGGGTCGGGCGCGGCGTGTATCCTGCCGGCACCGGGAAATGTCACGCGCGAGGCGCCGCATGGCGAGGATCGGCGATACCGTGCGGATCGAAAGCGGCCTTCTCGCCGGCTGCCTGGAACCTGGCGGCGTGGTGCGGAGCTTCAAGGGCATTCCTTATGCGCGCGCGCCCGTCGGCGATTTGCGCTGGCGGCCGCCGCTTGCGCCCGAGCGCTGGGATGGCATCCGCGCGGCCACGCATTTTGCGCCGCGCTGCGTCCAGCCCGAGCGGCCGATAACGGCGATCGGCTCTTTCGCGCCGGAGCGCGAAAGCGAGGACTGTCTTTATCTGAACATCTGGACCGCTGCGGTTGCGGACGATGACACCAGGCCGGTGATGGTGTGGTTCCACGGCGGCGGCTATGCCGTCGGCTCCGGCGCCGTGCCGCTTTTCACCGGGGCGAAACTCGCGCGGAAGGGCGTGGTCGTCGTCACCGTGAATTACCGCCTCGGGCGGCTCGGCTTTCTTGCGCATCCCGAATTGAGCCGCGAATCCGACGCGCGCGTATCCGGCAATTACGGGCTGCTCGACCAGATCGCGTCGCTGCGCTGGGTCGAGCGGAACATTGGGTCGTTCGGCGGCGATCCCGGACGCATCACCGTCTTCGGGCAATCCGCCGGCGCGTCGAGCGTCCATTGCATGACGGCCTCGCCCCTGGCGAAAGGCGCGTTCCAGCGCGCGATCGGCCAGAGCGGGGGCGCGCTCGGGTGGCGCGCCATGGCGCCGCTCGATGCGGCCGAGCGCGCCGGCATGAAATTCGCGCACGCGCTGGGCACCACCACGCTAGCAGCGCTGCGGGCGCTGCCGGCCCGCGCGATCCAGCTCGTGCGGCCGAACGAGGGCGGAAGGCTCAAGGAAATCTACGATTCATCCGATCCCGGCGGCTTGGATCGGGAAACCGCGTGGGCGGTGATCGACGGCCATGTCCTGCCGGAGCCGGTCCACGACGTCTTCGCGCGCGGCGGCCAGAACGACGTGCCGCTTCTCACCGGCTCGACCCGCGATGAAGGCTCGACTCTGCCGCATGACGGAACGCTTGACCACTTCGTCGCGCGCGCCCGGACGGACTATGGCGCGATGGCGGATCGCTTTCTCGACCTCTATCCCGCCGCGAGCGATGAAGCGGCCGAACGCGCCGCCGCCGCCGCGGTGGGCGACCGCACCTTCACCTGGGAGAACTGGTTGTGGGCGCGGCTGCAAGCGGCGACCGGCCGCCTCCCGGCGTTTTACTATCGCTTCAACCGGGCGCCGCCGCGGCCGCTTGAAAGCGGCGGCGGCGACCGGTCGCGCGCGCTGGGCGCGTTCCACACGGCGGAAATTCCTTATGTCTTCCATCATCTCGAGGTGCGCGCGTGGCCGTGGCACGAGACGGATCGGGCGCTCTCGGACACGATGTCGTCGTATTGGGTCAATTTTGCCGCGAGCGGCGATCCCAATGGCGCGGGATTGCCGCACTGGCCGCGTTTCGACGAGCGTCTGCCGTCGGTCATGCATTTCGGCGACGAGACGCGCGTGGGCGCGCTGCCGGACGCGGCGCGGCTTGCGTTCTGGAGCGACGTCGATGCGCAGTTGAGGGCAGGGTGAAGCCGTGAAGATCACCAGGGTGGAACCGATCCTCGTCGCGCTCCCGTACGAGCATGGCGGGCCCAAGCCGATGCAGGCCGGCGGTACCTGGGCGACCATGGACACGCTCTTCGTGCGCGTCGAGACCGACGCCGGTATTGTCGGCTGGGGCGAGGCGTTCGGCTTTGCCGCGTGCCCCGTCACGATGGCGGCCCTGACGCGGGTGGTCGGACCGCTTTGCATCGGCAAGGACCCGGACGACATCGCCGCGGTGATGGCGGAACTGGGGCGCAAGGTTCACAACATGGGCGGCAACGGTCCGCTCGGCTTCGCCCTTTCCGGCATCGACATCGCGCTGTGGGACATCAAGGGGAAGGTGGCGGGGCAGCCGCTCTACCGTCTTCTCGGCGGCGCGCATCGCGATCAAGTGCCCGCCTATGCCAGCCTGCTCCGCTATGGCGCGGCCGATCTGGTGGCGCGCAATACCGAGGCGGCGCTGGCGCAGGGCTATGGCCGCGTCAAGCTGCACGAAACCGCGCCCGAAACGGTCGCCGCCGCGCGTCGCGCGGGTGGGGCGGCGCTGCCGTTGATGGTGGATACCAACTGCGCCTGGGACCGCGATGCGGCGGTGGCGATGGCGCGGCGCCTCGCGGAGTTCGATCTCGCCTGGCTCGAGGAGCCGGTCGCGCCGCCCAACGATTTCGACGCGCTCGCGCAGGTGCGCCGGGAAAGCGGTGTGACGATCGCCGCCGGCGAGAATCTCGGCAACGTGATCGACGCGGCCGTCATGGCGGCGAAGGGCGCGGTCGATTTGACCCAGCCCAGTGTCACCAAGATCGGCGGCGTCTCGGCGCTGCTGAAGGTGATCGCGATGGCGCGCGGCTTCAGCCTGAAAGTGGCGCCGCATTCGCCCTATTTCGGGCCCGGGCTCGTCGCCACGATCCATGTCATTGCAGCGCTGGGCGAGGGGATGGTGTGCGAGCGGTTCTACGTGACGCTGGGCGCAAGCCCGCTCGGGGATGCGGTCGATGCAACGGCGGGCGCGATGCGCGTGCCGCAAGGACCGGGCCTCGGCGTCGGGGTGGACGAGCGCGTCCTCGCGCGCTACCGGGTCGAGTGAGGGAGCGCCGCACCATGCCGAAGATCGTCCGCCTCGATCTGACCCCGCTCGAATTCGCGCTCGCGCCCGGGCGGCTCTACGGCACCGCGCGCGGGCTGAACCGGCTGCGGAGCTGCGGCCTCGTCACGCTCGAGACCGACGACGGCGTGGTCGGCATCGGCGACGCCGCAGGACCGCTCGGGCCCATGCGCGAATACCTTGCGCTGGCGGCGCCGTTCTTCATTGGCAGCGGCCTGTTCGATTTCGAGATCACGGCCAGCCAGGTGACGAACCGGCTCTATCATTTCGGCGTGCAGAACCATCTCACCGCCTGCCTCGGCGGCATCAACGTGGCGGTCCTTGACGCGATCGGCAAGACTCTGCGCGTGCCTGCACACGACCTGCTCGGCGGCCGGGTGGCGGAGCGGCTGCCGTGCTATGCGACGACCGGCTATTTCGCCGACGATCCAGCGTCCGGCATCGAGGCGCAATTGGCGTCGCTGCCGCCGGGCGTGTTTGCCGGCGTCAAGATCAAGATCGGCGCCGGCCCCGCCTCGGACCTCGAACGCGTGCGCATCGCCCGCCGCGTCCTTGGCGACGACATGCTCCTGATGGTCGACATCAACGGCAACTACACCGTCGACGTGGCGCTCGAAAGCCTGCGCAAGATCGAGCCCTACAACATCCACTGGTGCGAGGAACCGCTGCCGCCGACCGATCTCCGCGGCTATGCCGAGTTGCGGGCGCGCGCGCCGGTGCGTCTCGCGGCGGGCGAGGCGCATTACACCGTTCACGACTTCAAGCGCCTGGTCGATGCGCGCGCCGTCGATATCCTGCAGCCGTCGGTCACGACCGGCGGCGGGTTCGGCCAGGCCAAGGCGGTGGCGCTCCTGGCGCAGATGAACAATCTCCGCGTCTCGCCGCCATGCTGGGGCAGCGCCATCGCCCTCGCCGCCGCCGTTCACTTCGCCGCGAGCCTGCCGGTATGGCCGCATACCGATCACGTGCCGTACCCGGTGCTGGTGGAGTACGACGTGAGCGAGAACCCGCTGCGCGATCGGCTCGCGACGAACCCGGTGCGGCCGGACAAGGGCGGCCTCCCGGTCCCGACCGGCCCCGGTCTCGGCATCGCGATCGACCGCGAGGCGGTCGCCGCCCATCGACGCGACTGACAGCGCGGTCAACGCACCGCTGGCGGCTCGGCGTCGGTCGGAATGCCGACGATGTGGCGATAGAGCGCGACGGCGCGGTTGACATAGGAGCCGGTGCGGATGAACAGCGTCGCCAGCGGCGGCGCATTCCGCACCCGGAGCAGGCTGTAGAAAGTCCATTCACGCGCCGATGCCTTGTCGAGAACGAACATCGATTGCAGGTCGCCGGGATCGGCGACGCGAATGAACAGCCACTTGGCGGCGGTGACGTTGTCGAGGTCGAAGCGGAGGTGGTCGGGTTCGGCAGCCCGCACCCGCAGCCGGTAAACGACGTTGGCGCCGGTGCGGTTATCCGCCTGGTCGAAGTAGAAGTCGCCGCCATGCTCCAGTTCGGCGGCGGTGAAATCGCCGCGCGGATGCGACCCGTCCTTGCCCGCGAGCGCATAGGCGCGGTCATAGAGGCGGTTCCATCGGCCGTCGCTGATCGACCAGTAGCGCACGCTCATCAGCGCCGAGATCGCGCCGATGCGCGCCAAGAGGGCGTCGCGCGAGCCGGCGAAGCGAAAACGGCCGGCCAGCGCCACCAGCAGCGTGAAGTCGGTGCCGTCCCAGCCGGTACAGGACGGGGGTTGCCAATGCCCGTCCAGATCGCCGCTCTCCCACACCGCGTCGTGCGGCGGCGCGCCGGCGGCGGGATATCCGGGCAGGGGCGCGGTGCCGCAGGGTGGAACGGGCCCGTCCGCGGCCATGCCCGGCGCGGCGGCGGCCAAGAACGCGATCACCGCCGCGACCAGCCACCGGACCCTCACGCCTCGACCGGTCGCGGCAAGGCCGGCGGCGCTTTCTGGCGCGCGAACGGAAGTCGGCCCCGACGCGGCCTGGTTCAGCCGACGGGTGCCGGATGCACTTCGCCGACCATTGTGGTCTGCCAGCCCGAGACCTCGCTCAAGGTCTCCCAGTCGCCCGGCACCCAATTTTCGTCGAGCTGATCGATGTCGGCGGAAAGCTCGAACGCGCCGCCCATTGGCGTCACGAAATACCAGTAGTAGTTCGAGCCCAGCACGTGACGGCCCGGCCCGCGCGCCGTCTTCCAGCCCTGCTTGCTGATGAAGGCGCCGGTGACGATCACTTCCTGGAAGTCGGCGAAGTGGCATTCGAGATGCTGGAAGCTGGTCGGCGTGCCGGGCTTGCCGATGAAGAACAGGTTGTGGTGGTCGCGCGATCGCGCGGCACGGGCGAACACACCGATCTTGTTCCGTACGTGGTCGGTGACGCGGAAGCCAAGCCGGTCGATGTAGAACTTCATGCTCCGGTCCGGGTCGTCGCTCCAATACACGATGTGTCCGATCGAGCGCGGATTGCCGCGAGTGGTGAAATCCACGCGGCTGTTGATCGGCCGCTGCGGCGGCAGGCCGGTGACGTTGAACGGCGCCGGCTTCGCGTCGTAGGGATGGCGCGTCGTGACCTGGAAGGCGATGGCGAGGCCGTCGTCGTCGGTGGTGTGCAGCACGCCCGAGGCGTCGCGGCGGACCTGGCGGTCGCTGCTCAGCTCGGCGCCGACTTGCTCGAGCGCGTCCTTGTTGCGCACGCCCCAGATCGTCTCGCGGCCGGTGGCGCCGGCGACATTGGCGGGCGGCAGCGACGGGTCCGTGGCATGGCGGAGAATCACCCCGGTGCCGTCGAGCGTCTCGAAATGCGCGCCCGCGGCGCCATGCTCGATCTCCGTGAAGCCGTATTGCCGGCAGAAGCGCCGCGCGGCCTCGAGGTCTTCGACGCCGAAGACCGCACGATCAACGCCAACGATGTCCATGCCTGCGCTCCTTGAGCTGACAAGACGAGAGTGAGATACTCCCACCGCTCCGCCGAAGCCGCGTTAGGCTCGTCCAACCGCGGCGCGGTGTCAATGACGTGACTATTCGAACAGGGACAAATCGATCGCGTCGCCCATGTGCAGATAGCCGGTATCGCTCGGATGCAGATGGTCGCCGCAATCGTAGATCGGCAGCATCTGCGTCGGGTGGCCGGGGTCGCGCAGGGCCTTCTCGAAATCGATCACGGCGTCGAAGGCGCCGCCGTTGCGGATCCAGGCATTGACCTGCTGGCGTTTGGCCTCGCCCGCTTCGGTGTAGAAGCCCGGGTTGAAGGTCTCGTACTCGAAGGTCAGGAGCGTCCCGCCGAAAATCCTGAGGCCCTTGGCGTGCGCGCGCACGGCGAACTGGTTGAGGCCCGCGATCATGTCCTCGGCCGTGACCTCCTCGTCCGGCTTCTGATTGCGGTTGCGGATGTCGTTGATGCCGAGGAGCACGATCACGTGGGTCACGCCGCTCTGCGCCAGCACGTCGCGGTCGAAGCGCTTGAGCCCGCTGTCGCCGCGGATGTCGTGGAGGATGCGATTGCCGCCGATGCCCTGGTTCATCACGCCCAGCATGCCACCGCCGCGCCGCGCGGCGAGGCGGCGCGCAAGCTGGTCAGGCCAGCGATTGTTGGCGTCGAGCTTGGAGATATTGCAGTCGGTGAGGGAATCGCCGAGCGTGACGATGCCGCCGGTCTCCCGCGGCGCCAGCACTTCGACCGCGCTGACGATGACGAAGGCTTCCGTCGTCTCCTGCACCGGCATCGTCGTGGCGGCCGTGAAATTGCCGGGCGGCGAGATATAGTTGGTCTGGTGCGCGTTGCCGTGACCGGTGATCGGCAATGATTCCGGCACCGGGCCGGGAAGATGAACGCTCACCGCCAAATCGGCGAGCGGCGGCAGTTCGAGTTCGATCGGATCGCTCACCACCAGGCTGCCCGCGGCGATGGTGACGGAGGGCGCGCCGTTAAAGGTCAGGGCGCGGGCGGTGTCGGGGACGATGCCCGCGCCCTCGCTGCGCAGCGCCACCTGCACGGCGCCGACCGGCAGCTTGCGCGTGCCGCACGCGTTCGACAGCCGCACGCGCAGGCGCCGTCCGCCGATGCTGATGCGCGCGATCATGCGCAGCGTCTGGTTCTCGAGCGCGATGCCCTCGGTCGGCGCCGGTGTCGTGGTCCAGGTGCCGACCCAGTGGTGGTCGTCGTGCGTCGCCAATGAAGTTCCTCCCCTCGGCCGCGGCCTTACGAGCGAGCGCGGGCGCGCGCTACCATTGCGCGGCGGATGCCCCGGCAAAGGCCGTGCGCCAGTCGCCACCGGCCGGCACCAGTCCGTCATGCGGCCGGACCGCGCGATAGGTTTCGGGATCGGTGCCGCGCGGGGTTTCGCCGCGTTCGACCGCGCGCGTCGCCTCGAGCAGCATCCGGCGCAGGACCGTGATCGCGCGGTCGGAGCTGGCGAGATATTCGCGGCTGCGGTCGGTGATCGCGCCCATGCCTTCCTGGACCGCCATGTCCTGGGTGTTGATGCCGGTGATGCCGGTGAAGCTCGTCGTCTTCTGGGCCGCGCGGTCGATGAAATAGTCGTTCGCTGCGTTCGCCTTCAGACGATCGGTGCCGGGGATGTAGTCGTCCCTGCCGCGGCCGTAGCCGGCCTCGAGCCGCTCGACATAGTCGGGATCGAGCGCCGCAGCCGCATCGTAGCCGCACATCCAGTTGTAGACCGCGGTCTCCCCGTCATCGATCGGGACCCAGATATGCCCGTCATAGCGCGGCACCTTGAAATTCGACGACAGGCCGGTCTGGGTCACGTTCGGGCGCATCTGCTGGAACGGCAGAATGTACTGGTAGACGCGGACGAGATTCTGCGCCGCATCGATCTTGCGGGTGGCGACGTAGTGGTAGCCGTAATCGGTCTCGAACACCTCGATCCTGGGCGCGCCGTCGCGGGTGAAGAGGTTGTTGCGGTCGCCGATCCGGTTGTTGTGCAGGAACGAGACATGCGCGGTGTCGAGCCCGCCCTCGAGCGCTTGCAGATAGTTGTTGCTTTGATGCGACTTCGACACGGCGCGGTGCGTTGCCGGCGCGCGGGTCCATTCATAGTCGGGCTCGGCCGGCATCGCGCGGGGCGGCCCGAGATAGGCCCAGACGATGCCGCCGCGCTCGACCGTCGGATAGGATTTGAGCCGGACCTCGGCCTTGAGCGGGCTGTCGGCCGGCTCCGACGGCATGTCGACGCAAGCGCCGGCGACATCGAATTTCCAGCCGTGATAGACGCAGCGCAGCCCGCATTCCTCATTGCGGCCGAAGAACAGCGGCGCGCGCCGATGCGGGCAAAAGGCATCGACCAGGCCGACGCGGCCGGCGCTGTCGCGGAAGGCGATCAGGTCCTCGCCCAGGAGCCTGACGCGCAGCGGCGGACCGTCGCGCTCGGCGAGTTCCGCGGCGAGCGCCGCCGGCTGCCAATAGCGGCGGAACAATTCGCCCGCGGGGGTGCCGGGCCCGACTCTGGCGAGGCGTTCACTGTCTTCGTGGCGCAGCATGGCCGATGCCTCTAACCGAGCAGGTCCCGGGTGGTGAAGATAGGGACGAGATCGATCCCCTCGCGCCGCAGGTTTTCGGCGGCTCCCTCCAGGCGATCGACAATCGTGATGACGGTCTTGACCGTGGCGCCCTGTTCGCGCACCGCCCGCACCGCCTGCATCACCGAGCCGCCTTTGGTTGTCACGTCATCGAACAGAACGACGGTGGAATTGGCGCGGAAATTCCCCTCGATCCGCTTGGTGGTGCCATGATCCTTGCGCTCCTTGCGCACGACGAAGCCGTTGATCGGCCGCTCCGGCCAACTGCGCGCGCACACCGTGGCGATGATCGGGACCGCGCCGAGCTCGAGCCCGCCGATCCCCTCGACTGCGGGTTCGCTCTTGAGCAGGCCGAAGATGATATCCGCCACGAGCGCGGCCCCTTCCGGGTCGAAGGTCGTCGGCTTCATGTCGAGGTAGTAGTCGCTGACGGCGCCCGAGACGAGCGTGAATTTTCCCCGGAGCAGGGACTTCGCCCTGACGATCTCGAGGAGGCGCTGTTTCGCCTGCGCCGCTTCCGGCGTCCCGGCCTGTGGCATCGGCCCGTTCTCCCGCGCTGGGTCTTCCATCCGCCCTTCACCGGCTCGGCATATCGCGGCCGACCCATCCGGGGCACCGCCGCACGGTAGCCCGCCCGCGCGGCCGTGTCATCGCCGTTCGCGGGCGGCCGGCTTCTCTTGTCAGCGACGGAACGCCCCTCTTGCGGCGTGACAAGGCGTGATCGATGATGCCGGCACGTGCCCGGCGCGGCTGGTGATGCGGGGCGGATAAAGGAGAAGGCAATGACCTATGGCCTCGACGCGTTCTCGTCCGATCTTCACAACGCGCTCAAAGCCAAGGGGCTCGCCGGGCTGCCGGAGATCGCCGAGAAGCTGAAAGCCCTGCTGGTCGATCCGGGCTTCGTGGCCGCGACCTTTGCGGGCGCGCCGGTGCCGCAGCGCGTCCTTTACCACGATGCCGACTCGGATGCCTATGTCCTGGCCCATGTCCAGGAAGCGGGCAAGAGCGGCCGGCCGCACAGCCATGGCGCGTCCTGGGCGGTCTACGGCAACGTGCGCGGCACGACCGAGATGACCGAATGGCGGCGGGTGAATCCCGAGGATGAAGACCACGCCGTGCTCGAGGCGACCGAGCGCTATCTGCTCGAGCCGGGCCAGACCCGCGCCTATGGGCCGGGCGTGATTCACTCGACCGCCCATCCCCACGGGGCGCTGGTGATCCGGGTGACCGGCACCGATCTCAACGCGATCCCGCGCTATCACTTCCGGCCGAAGAAGGACAAGATCCTGCAAACCACCACGGCCTGACACGGCCATCGCGCCGGGCGTGCGGGCTTGGCGGCAGGACGGCCGGCGTCGAGTCTCAGGAATTTTGGGAATTATCACCTTGACTGAACGTTCCGGATTTGGCATGATTAGGCCATTGATGGAGCCAAACACGTCTCGCCCGGTCGATCTTACGAACCCGATTTTCACCGATCTTGATGCCGCCCGTACGCACTTTGAGGCTATTCGCTGGCCGAATGGCCCCTACTGTCCGTTCTGTGGCGTGACGGGCGAGCGCGTAGCGGCACTGGGCGGCAAGAGCATGGGGCCGGGCTGGTATCACTGTAAGGATTGCCGGAAGAAGTTCACGGCAGCCGTAGGCACGATCTATGAGCGGTCGCACATTCCGATGACCAAGTGGCTTCTTGCGACGCACCTCATGTGCGCCAGCAAGAAGGCCATGAGCGCGCACCAGCTCCACCGGATGCTCGGCCTGCCGTACAAAACAGCGTGGTTCATGGCGATGCGTATCCGCGAGGGGATGCGCGAGTTGAGCCCGGCGCCGATGGGTGGCGAAGGGCAGACGGTCGAGATTGACGAGACGTACGTTGGCGGCACGTGGAAGAACAAGCATTCCAACAAGCGCCCCGTGAAGGGCAGCGGGCCAACCAACGATAAGGAGCCTGTCTTTGCGCTGGCGGAACGTGACGGGCGCGTGCGCTCTTTCCACGTTCCAGAAGTGACGGGCGCGAACCTCCGCGAAATCGTCCGCGCGCAGATCGACGGCAAGACCGTTGTTTATTCGGACGCGAACCATACGACGCGGTATTCGGCTCGCGGCTATCGCACCGATACGGTCAATCACTCCATCGGTGAGTATGTGCGCGGCGACGTGCACACCAATGCCATCGAAAGCTACTTCGCCACCTTCAAGCGCGGGATGATGGGCACGTACCACCATGTTTCGCAGCAGCACTTGAAGCGTTACCTCGGCGAGTTCGATTTCAGATACAACGAGCGCAGCGCGCTTGAAGTGACGGACGCAGAGCGCGCGGTCAAAGCCGTGCGCGGCGTTGTCGGTAAGCGAGTGACCTATCAAGGAACTAACCGCAACCAAGTCGGAACCTCGCACTAAGATTTTTGAGGAGCGCCGCCGCGCTTCGGAGATTTCCGACGCGCGGCAGTTGTGCTTGCCTTTTTTCTAGGATGAACCGGAGCAGCGCGATGCTGCGGCGGGGTGTTCGCCATGCGGCGGATTACCTCGTCGCGCCGGCGCGCGGCCTCTTCGTCGCTAAAGTTATCTTCCATCTGAGTGCTTCGTTCGGTTTCGTTTTGCCATCAAGCGCACTTACAACGCCTTATCGCGAGTGTAGAGAAGGCGGCATCCCGAAATAATTGCCGCCGCTATCACGTGAAAATCGTTAGAACAGCATTTCCCCTCAGCCTGAATTTTCTTAGTTAGCTCGTCCACCTTGCCATCGTCGAGCCTCTTTAGGCGCCCAGCTTGATCAAGCACGATCATTGTTTCTGTGAATCCTCCCCTCACAAGCTCACGCTTGAGTTTGCCTCCGACAATCAATCCGCCACGCCCACGCAAAAGCCATTGCAAAACGGGCTTCCCGTTTTCCGTCGGGCCGGTCAAATTATGCAGAGAGTTAGCATCTACGATGATGCACATCAAAGCCCCAGCAGACGAGAATGTTCTTCCAAAAAGAATGCCCTGAAATTAGCCGGGGGGCTAAGGATTTCCCCCTTCTCGGAAAGGTAGATGTTAGTGGCTGCGACCTCGTGCTGCAATTTATCAAAAAAAATGATGGTGACATTGCGATGGTCCAGCCTCCCCGCTGCAATTTCCATTCTCACTGTCGATAATGTAATCACTATGAGTCTCCACCATAAACAGAGAAGCACTCCGCTGCTTGGAGAGCCTTGCGATCACACTGCCAAGCTCCGCCTGCGCCCTAGGGTGCAAATGAACTTCGGGCTGCTGCAACAAGAATGTGTCGTGCTGTCTGGACTGTTCTAGCTGATAGATAATCGGCAATGCCTGACTTACGCCATAGCCGACATCAACCAAATTAAATGGCGGGCCATTGCCCCTAACCGTTACCTGAAATGGGTCTCCATCCCGTTTCCCAAGTAGCCGTATATCAATGTCTTCAAAAAGACCGGAGCGCTGGCCGAAATTCTTCAGTCGCTGATGTACGCCATCCCATTCTGCCGGAGAGCTTATTTTCTGCCTCGCCATTTCCAACGGCACGTGGGCGCCTTCTGACGACGGCTCAATTTCAGAGGGGGTATATGTCCGCAACGGCTGGGTTCGGACGGGCGCAGAGGCAAAGACGTGGCGCTGAACAATACGGATTGACGACCGATAGCAATCTAACAGCGCGCCTGTCGTGGCTTCCCATTCTTGGCGTCTGGATCGCCTGACTCTTTCTCAGTCTGTCTCGATCCGAAAGCGATGTCGTCAAAGACATAGCGTAAATATGACAGGTCCTTGCGCAAGAGAGCTATCGGCGGCAGACGGGGCGGCGTAATAGGCCTTACCTTTTCCTTCCCCTGGCCGATAAGTTTTACCGAAGCATTTTTGTCTTCAAGATTCAGAATTACTTTTGCGTCAGGAGTGGAAAATTCATATAGGCTCAATTCCGGCTGAGGTGATGAGCCCTTCACAAACGTCAGCTTGTGCGTGGTGGCCGGGATTTTCTTTCCGCGCGCGCCAGTTGTTTCACTAGCAGGAACCGTGATCCCCAAGCAGAACTGCTTCGCGCGCCCTCTCACGCCGCCGCGATAGTGCGCGATCTGATCGAACCCGCCGAGATAATACGGATCGCGATTGAATAGATTCTGGGGGGATCGAAGGAAACTCTCCACGAGGAGCCGAACGGCCGCCATGAATGTCGTTTTCCCGGCGCTGTTCTCCCCCACAAGAAATGTGACCGGCAAAACCTCCAGCGCGAGCGGTTCGTAAAAACACCTAAAGTTGGCGACCTGAACATGAAACATGCGGCGGCGCTTTGTTAGAGCAGGATGCCCTACGATAGCCTTTCCGCATTTCTGGGACGAGTCCCTCAACGACCTAGGGGCGGTTGCGCCGGTCACAGGCCGTCCCCACAAGCCCGATAATGGATCGTCCCTCGGCAGCCTCCACTCCCGCCAGCGCCGCACGATGCGTGCGATGCTGACGGGATGGGGTATGATGTTGGGAACGCCGGCCTGTCGTCGCTTATGGTATTTGGATACCGTGTGCAGGCAAGGTGATAATTCCCGGAATTTTTCATGAAAATCGTCATCCCCGACGACTACCAGGACATGGTCGATCGGCTCGCCTGCTTCGATCTCATCCGACACCACGAGGTGACGCGATACCGCGCGCCGGCGCGCGATCTCGATCAGCTCGTCGAACGCCTGCGCGACGCCGATGTGGTGGTATCGATCCGCGAGCGTGTCGCCTTTTCGCGCGCGCTGATCGAGCGCCTGCCGAAGCTCGCGCTTGTCGCCCTGGTGGGGCGAACCTCGAGCCGGCTCGACCTCGCCGCCTGCACCGAGCTTGGGGTCATGGTCGCCACCGGCCGCAGCAACTCGCCGGAAGCGCCGGCGGAGCTGACCGTTGCGATGATCATGGCCTCGCGCCGCAATATCGTGGTCGAGGCGGATCGCATGCGGCGCGGACTCTGGCCTGCGACGCTGTCGCACCGGCTGCGCGGCAGCACGCTCGGCATCTTCGGGCTCGGCTCGATCGGCATGCTGGTGGCGGCGGCCGGGCGCGGCCTCGGCATGAACGTTCTCGCCTGGGGACGGCAAGGCACGCTCGAGAAGGCGCGCGGCGCCGGCTATGCCGCGGCCGCGAGCAAGGAGGAATTCTTCGCGCGCTCGGATGTGCTGTCGCTGCACGTCCGCCTGACGCCCGAGACGCGCAGCATCGTCGGCCCCGAGGAACTCGCCCGCATGAAGCCGACCGCGCTCATCGTCAACACCGCCCGCGCCGAGCTGATCCAGCCGGGCGCGCTCGTCGCCGCCTTGCGGGCCGGCCGGCCCGGCTTTGCGGCGGTCGATGTCTATGAGGAGGAGCCGATCATCGACGGCCGCCATCCGCTGCTTGCGCTGCCAAACGCGCTGTGCCTGCCGCATCTCGGCTGGGCGGAATGGACCAATTTCGAGCAGTACTTTACCGAAGCGTTCGAGCAGATCGTCGCCTACGAGCGTGGTGCCACGCTTCGCCTCGCCAACCCGACCGTAACGCCGCGCCGCGCCTGAAGACGCGCTCAGGCGCCGACGAAATCCGCGTGCGTGCGCGCCGCCGCTTCGCGTCGCGGTGCGAAGCGCGGCACCAGGCCGCGCGGCGCGCAGACCTGGTTCTCGGCCTGGCCGGGGAACCGCTGCGTGCCGGCCCAGCCGTTGTGGACGAGGTCCAGGATCTCGCCGTTGATGTCGTGGAACTTGACCTCGTAGGCGGCGTTGTGGCGGAAGTCGGGTTCGCCCATGAGCCATTCGCCGCCGGCGCGCTCGATCATGCGATGGGTCTCGTTCACGTCGTCGACCCAGATGCCGAAATGATGCAGGCCGACGAAATCCTTGCCCTTGCCTTGCGCAGCCTCCTCGGTCTTGTAGTCGAGCAGCGCCAGCCCGAACATCCCGTCCGACAGAAAAACGCCTTCGGCGAGACTCGAATCGGTTTCGCCGACGACCGTGAAGCCGAAGATGGTCTTGTAGAATTCGGCCGTCGCCCAGGGATCGGGCACCGCCATCGCCAGATGGCGGATCTGGCCCTTGCGCTGCGGGTCGCGGCCAATGTTTCGCGCTGCCATCGCCGCATCGGCCTGCGCGCGGCGCTCGGCGAAGCGCGGCACCAGGCCGCGCGGCGCGCAAATCTCGTTGTCGGCCTGGCCGGGGCGGCGCTGCGCTCCGGCCCAGCCGTTATGGACGAGGTCCAGGATCACCCCGTTGACGTCGTGGAACTTGACCTCGTAGGCGGCATTGTGCCGGAAATCGGGCTCACCCATCAGCCAGCGCCCGCCCGCCCGCTCGATCCGGCGATGGGTCTCGTTCACGTCGTCGACCCAGATGCCGAAATGATGCAGGCCGACGAAATCGCGGCCCTTTCCTTGCGCCGAGTAATCGGTCTTGAAGTTGAGGAGCGCCAGGCCGAAGACGCCGTCCGACAGGAACACGCCTTCCGCAAGGCTCGAATCCGTCTCGCCGACGACCTCGAGGCCAAAGACGCTCTGATAGAACGCGGCCGTCAGCCACGGATCGGGCACCGACATGGCGATATGGCGAAGCTCACCCATGGTCATCCTCCGTCGCGCGCGGCGCCGGCGCCGCATCGATCATGCCGCATCATCCGACGAAGCCCGGGCCAAGTCCAGTACGCGGCTCGCGCGGGATGCCCGTTAATAAAGCACGACGCTGCGGATCGATTCGCCTCGTGCCATCAGGTCGAACCCGTCATTGATCCGCTCGAGTGGTAGGGTGTGGGTGATGAGATCGTCGATGTTGATCTTGCGCTCCATGTACCAGTCGACGATCCGCGGCACGTCGGTGCGCCCGCGCGCGCCGCCGAAGGCGGTTCCCTTCCACACCCGCCCGGTGACGAGCTGGAACGGGCGGGTCGCGATCTCCTTTCCCGCCGGCGCCACACCGATGATGACGCTCACCCCCCAGCCGCGATGGCAGCATTCGAGCGCCTGGCGCATAAGATCGACATTGCCGACGCATTCGAAGCTGTAATCGGCGCCGCCCTTGGTGAGTTCGACGAGATGCGGCACGAGGCCGCCCTTGACGGTGGCAGGGTCGACGAAATGGGTGAGCCCGAACTTGCGTGCGAGCGCCTCGCGCCGGGGATTGGTGTCGACGCCGACGATCATGTCGGCGCCGGCGAGCCGCGCGCCCTGGACGACGTTGAGCCCGATGCCGCCGAGGCCGAACACGACGACATGGGCGCCCGGCTCGACCTTGGCGGTGAAGATCACCGCGCCGATGCCGGTGGTGACGCCGCAGCCGATGTAGCAGACCTTGTCGAAGGGCGCATCGGCGCGGATCTTGGCGACGGCGATCTCGGGCAGGACGGTGAAATTGGCGAAGGTGGAGGTGCCCATGTAGTGGTGCAGGCGCCTTCCGCCGCGCGAGAACCGGCTGGTGCCGTCGGGCATCAGGCCCTGTCCCTGGGTCGCGCGGATGGCGGTGCAGAGATTGGTCTTGCGCGACAGGCAGGAGGGGCATTGCCGGCATTCCGGCGTGTAGAGCGGAATGACGTGATCGCCCGGCTTGAGCGTCGTCACCCCGGGCCCGCATTCGACCACGATGCCCGCGCCCTCATGGCCGAGAATGGTCGGGAAGAGGCCCTCGGGATCGGCGCCGGAGAGCGTGTATTGGTCGGTGTGGCAGATGCCGGTGGCCTTGATCTCGACCAGCACCTCGCCCGCCTTCGGTCCGTCGAGTGCGACGTCCTCGACGACGAGCGGCTTGGTGGCTTCGTAGGCTATCGCAGCGCGTACGCGCATTCGCTGTCTCCTCGCCGGTTCGGTGACGCCGCGTTCAGCCCTCGGCGGCAGCCTTGGTACGGGCTTCCCAGTCCTTCACCTCGATGCGGGGCAGCTCGAAGCGGTCGGTGGTCCGCGCGTACCAGCCGCGGCCATGCATGCGCCCGACGAGGCGCAGCTTGGGGGTGTCGATGTAGCAGCGCTGCGGATCGAGCACGCAATCGTCGCGCACATGCATCAACAGGACGCGGCCGATGACGATGACCCGGCTGTCGCCGATGTCGACGGTGGTGAGCCGTTCGCATTCGAGCGCGACCGGACTGTCGGCGATGCGCGGCGGCTTGATCCGCACCGACGGCAGCGTGGCGAGCTTGGCCTCGGCGATCTCGTCCACTTCGGGACCGAACTCGATGCCGGTGATGTTCATCTCATGGATCATTTCCTCGGAGACGAGGTTCACGGCGAACTCTCCCGAGGCGAGAATGTTGCGTGCCGTGTCCTTCATGGCCGCGCCGCGTTTGCCGATGCCGATGCCCACGACCGGCGGATCGCCGGAAAACGCGTTGAAGAACGAGAACGGACCGGCGTTGAGCTGTCCTTCCGGGCCCTGCGTCACCACCCAGGCGATGGGCCGCGGCACCACGGTCGAGACAATGAGCTTGTAGCCGTCGCGCGGATCAAGGCGCGAGAAGTCGAATTGCATGCGGTCTCTCCCGTGGCGATCGCCGGAATCCTATTGCGCCGCGCGTTCGGCCGCAATGCCGCCGGCGGCTATCGCTAATCTGCCGCCTCGTCTTGCGGGTCGAGGGCGGGATAGTCGGTAAAGCCCGCGGCGCCGCCGTTATAGAAGGTCGCGCGGTCGGGCGGGTTGAGCGGCGCGCCGCGGCGAAAGCGCTCGGGCAGGTCGGGATTGGCGATCATCAGCGCGCCGAACGAGACGAGGTCGCAGAGCCCTTCCGCGATCGCCTGCTCGGCGGTCTCGCGCGTGTAGCCGCCATTGAGGATGAGCGGGCGGCGAAAGGCGCGGCGAATGATCGGCGCGAGTCTCATCGCGCCTTCGGGCGGCGACTGCGGCAGGCCCGGCGCCATGGCCTCGATCAGATGGAGATAGGCGATGCCGAGCGCATCGAGCGCCGCCGCGGCATAACCGAAGATGGCGGCGGGATCGGAATCGGCGATGCCGTCGCCGTGCTGATGCGGCGAGAGTCGCACGCCGATGCGGTCGGCGCCGAACACGTCGATGGCGGCCTCGACGATCTCGACGAGAAGCCGCGCGCGGTTCTCGACCGAGCCGCCATAGCGGTCGGTCCGCCGGTTGGTGCCGTCGCGCAGGAACTCGTCGATGAGATAGGCGTTGGCGCCGTGGATTTCGACGCCGTCCATGCCGGCTGCGCGCGCGTTCATCGCGGCGCGGCGGAACTCGGCGACGATGCCCGGGATTTCCCCGGTCTCGAGCGCGCGCGGCGTGGCGAAGGGGACCGGACCGTTGAGCCCGGCGACTTCGCCCTGGGCGGCGATCGCCGAGGGTGCTACCGGCGCCGTGCCTTCCGGCATGCGCGAAGGATCGGATTTGCGGCCGAGATGATAGATCTGCTGGACGATGACGCCGCCCTTGGCGTGGACCGCCGCGGCGATGCGGCGCCAGCCCTCGGCCTGGCGCTCGCGAAAGATGGCGGCGGCGCCCGGGCGGCTTACGCTGAGCGGTCCGACGCTCGAGGCTTCGGTGACGATGAGGCCGACCGAGGCGCGCTGCGCGTAATAGTCCGCCATCATCGGCGTCGGCACCCGGTCCTGATCCGAGCGCGCCCGCGCCATCGGCGCCATGACCATGCGGTTGCGCAGCGCGCAGGCGCCGACGCGAACCGGTTCCAGCAGACCCATAACATGCTCCCGATGCCGTTCCGAACGCGTCGACTCTAGGGGCTCGGGCCGTCGCACGGAAGCGCCGGTCCCCCGTCGCTTCGCCTGCACACGCTTCGCCTGCACCCTTGCGTTGCGGCTGCGGTGATCGGATACTCGCGCCATGAAGGCTGCACCGACTTCAGGGCAGGAGGCGGGGTTCCGCTACCGCCGTTTCCCGGCGGCGCTTGGGGCCGAGATCGTCGGTCTCGATCTGGCGCAGGCGCTCGACGATGCGACCTTCGCCGCCGTGCGGCGCTGCTATCTCGACAGCGAGGGCGTGCTCGTCCTGCGCGATCAGCACATCACGCCCGAGCAGCATATCGTCTTCAGCCGCCGCTTCGGCCCGCTCGCGATCCACGTGCTGCGGCAATTTATGCTGCCGGGACACCCGGAGATTCTGCTCGTCTCCAACATCATGGAGAACGGCAAGCCGATCGGCCTCGGCGATGCCGGGCGCTATTGGCATTCCGATCTTTCCTACGTCGCCGAACCGAGCCTCGGCTCGCTCTTGCACGCGCAGGAATTGCCGGAGGAGGGCGGCGATACCTCGTTTGCGAACCTCTACGCGGCTTATGAGGCCCTGCCTCCGGACGTGAAGCGGCGCCTCGAGGGCAAGCGCGCGACGCATTCCTACCGCAAGAGCTACGACGTCCTCGAAGGCTCGACCTTCCGCCCCAAGCTGAGCGAGGCGCAGAAGGCGGCGGTGCAGGCGGTGGTGCATCCGGTGGTGCGGACCCATCCCGAAACCGGGCGCAAGGCGCTGTTCGTGAACGAGGGCTTTACCGAGCGGATTCTCGACATCCCCGAGGCGGAGAGCCGCGAACTCCTTCAATTCCTGTTCGCGCACAGCACCGAGGCGCGGTTCACCTACCGGCACCATTGGCAGGATCACGACCTGGTGTTCTGGGACAACCGCTGCGTCGTCCACTATGCGCATGGCTGTCCGCCGGAATTGCGCCGCCACATGCACCGGACCACGGTCCAGGGCGACGCGCCGTTCTGAGCCCGCGTCCGCGCCGCGCGAGGGCCGCCCCAACGATGATGGCCGGATGACAGGCTACGACTACATCATCGTCGGCGCCGGATCGGCCGGCTGCGTTCTCGCCAACCGGCTGAGCGAGGACGGCAATGCGAGCGTGCTGCTGCTCGAGGCGGGCGGACGCGACCGCAACCCCTATATCCACATGCCGCTCGGCATGCGCCGGCTCAGCCCGCATCCCGCGCTCAACTGGGATTTCGCCACCGAGCCGGAGCCGCATTGCCACGGCCGCACGATCTTCTTGCCGCGCGGCAAGGTGCTGGGCGGCACGTCGTCGATCAATGCCATGATCTATGCGCGCGGCCATCCGCTCGACTACGACCAGTGGCGCCAGGCGGGGCTCGCGGGCTGGGGCTATGAAGACGTTCTGCCCTATTTCAAGCGTTCGGAAAACAACTGGCGCGGCGAGGGCGCGTTTCACGGCGGCGCCGGCCCGCTCAAGGTCTCGCGCGGCAGCCGCCGGCATCCGCTCCAAGAGATGTTCGTCGCCGCAGCGGCACAGGCGGGCTTGCCGACGACACCCGATTATAACGGCGCCGTGCCGGAAGGGATCGCCGCGCCCGATTTCACCATCGGCGATGGCAGACGCCATTCGACGTCGCGCGCGTTCCTGCGCCCGGCGCTGCGGCGCTCCAACCTCACCGTCGCGACGCGCGCGCTGGTTCATCGCGTGCTGGTCGAAGGCGGCCGGGCCGTCGGCGTGGAATACGCACAGAACGGCCGGGCCTCGCGCGTCGAGGCGGCGCGCGAGATCGTGCTGTCGGGCGGCACCTACAATTCGCCGCAGCTCCTCATGCTGTCCGGCATCGGCCCCGCGGACGAGCTCCAGGCGCTCGGCATCGCGCCCGTCCTCGACCGGCCCGGCGTAGGCCGCAATCTCCAGGAACATGCGAACTGCGTCATCACGCTCGAGATCAACCGGCCGCTGTCGATCGTGGGCGAACTGCGCTGGGACCGGCTGGCGCTATCGGCGCTGCGCTGGGCGCTGTTCGGCACCGGCCCGGTCGCGAACATGCCGCTGCAATGCGCCTGCTTCGTCCGCACCCGGCCGGAAAGCGAACGCCCCGACATCGAACTCCTGGTAAGCCCCATCTCGCCCGATGCCGCGCCCTGGTTCCCCGGCCTGAGCCAGCCGGTCGCGCATTGCTTCTCGAGCCGGATCGCATTGCTGCACCCGCGCAGCCGGGGACGCGTCACGCTGCGTTCCGCCGATCCCGCCGACCGGCCGCGGATTTTCTGGAACCTGTTCGATGACCCCACCGATCTCGAGACCTTGCGCGGCGGGCTCAAGGCGGTGCGCGCGGTGTTCGCGGCGGAGCCGCTCAAGAGCCTCGTCGCGCGCGAAGTAAGCCCGGGCGCGGATTTCGCCTCCGATGCCGCGATCGACGAATGGATCCGCAACAACGGCCAGACCGCGCATCATCCCGCCGGCACGTGCCGGATGGGCGCGGATGACGACGCCGTGGTCGATGCCGAGCTTCGCGTCAGGGGCATCGCCGGACTCCGCGTGGCCGATTGCTCGGTGATGCCTCACGTCGTCGGCGCCAATACCAACGCGCCGACGATCATGATCGCCGAAAAGGCCGCCGACTATATCCGCGGCCGGACGCCGCTTCCGCCGGCGCCGCTCGCCTCGTAAGCGCGCGGGCGGTTCTAGCGGCAGCCCGGCGTGCCGTCGTCGTGGACGAGCTTGAACGGCCCGAGTGCGCGCGCCGCTTCGTCGATCCAGTTGAGCTCGACGACACGGTCGATCGGGACTTCGTGCCCGATGAGCTTGTGCGCGACCTCGAACGCCTCGAAGTCCTTGATGCTCGCGACCGGAATCGTGCCGATCGGATCGCTCGCGCCCCATTCGATCCTCTCGATCAGCGCGGGGTCGTGGATGCTCGAATACTTGGCGAGGATGCGGACCACGTCGGCGCGGTTGGGGCCGTGGTGATAGGCCTCGCAATATTCCCGTGTGCCCTTGAGAACCGCCTTGAGGTAGGCCTTGGCCGCCGCTTCATGGGATTTGGCCCAGTCGGTGTTCATCTGCCCGACCGCGATCAGCTCGGGCTTCACCTTGAGGTAGTCCTCCGGGTTGAGCCATTTGACGGCGATATGCTTGGCCACCATCGCGTCTGTCAGCGGCGGGATCATCACGGCAACGTCGATCGCCTTGTTCTGGAGGGCGGCGGGCATCTGCGAGAAGCCCACGGTCTTCACGTCGGCGTCGTTCATCGTGAGACCGGCCGATTCGAGCACCCGGCCCACCGCGTAGTAATCGCCCGTGGCGCGGCCGCTGATCGCGATCGAGCGGCCGCGCAAATCGGCCGGGGTCTTGAACTTGTCCTTGAGGTCGGAGCGGACCATGAAATAGTGGAACGCCGGGCTCACCGACACCGCATAGAATACCTTCACCGGAAGGCCCCGGGCGATCGAGTTGAACATCGCGGCCGACAGTGCGCCGCTCGTCACCTGCACCCGGTTGGTCGCGAGCATCGCCTGGAGATCGGAACCCGACTCGATATTCTGAATCTCGACATCGAGACCGGCGTCACGGAAATAGCCCTTCTCCTGGGCGATGAAGAGCCCGCCCGCCGAGATGGCCGGCACGATCGCGGCGGTGATCTTCACCGGAGCCTCGGCTCTGACTGGCGACGCCGTGCCGGCAAGTGCAAGCGCGCCCAGCGTGGCTGCGACGAGATGATGCCGTATCGTCATTCCCCGTTTCCTCCTTCGGTCGTCTTGGTCCAACGCTTTCGTCGGAATTCGTTATAGAGCGCACGGCGCGGCGCGCGCCACTGCGGCATCCGCGCGCGGAAAGCCCGTCTTGGACGACGGCTTGATTTCGGTGTAGCTTCGGCATCGAAGAAACAAAACGATCGTCGGGAGGATGGTTATGCGCTCAGCGCTTCGGTTGTCGATTCTGCTTGGCCTTGCGCTCGCCCTGGCAGCCCCCAGTGGCAGCGCCGCCGCCGCGCCGGTGAAGATCCGCGCCGCCTGGATTGCCACGCCCGCGTCGCTCATCCCGATCCTCTTCCTCAAGCCTGGATTGGCGAAGCATAACGGCGTCACCTACGATTTCGAGCCGCTGCATTTCCAGTCAACGCCGACCGAAATCTCGGCGCTCGCCGCGGGCGACATCGAGATCGCGACGCTCAATTTCGCCTCGTTCCCGATCGCGGTCGAGAACGCGGGAATGACCGATCTGCGGATCATCGCCGACGAGACGCAGGACGGCGCCAAGGGCTATGCGACGGTGCAGTACATGGTCCTGAACGACGGACCGATCAAGAAAGTGGCCGACCTCAAGGGACGGATCGTCGCCGTCAATGGGATCGGCACGGGCGTCGATTTCGGGATGCGCGCCTATCTTCTGCACCACGGCATGCAATTCAAGCGCGACTACACGATGATCGAAGTGCCGTTTCCCAACATGACGGCGGTGCTGATGGATCACAAGGCCGATCTCGTCACCGAAGCGCTGCCGTTCGTGTTCGACCCCAAGCTGCAAAAGAATGCGCATACGCTGTTCACGCTCAAGGACGGGCTCGGCGGGTCGGAGCTTTCCTTCTGGGAGGCGCGCGCAGGATTCATCCAAAAGCACCGGGCCGCGTTTGTCGATCTGCTCGAAGACACGGTGCGCGCCTATCGCTGGTACTCCGATCCCGCCAACCACAAGGAAGCGGTCGCAATTCTGGCGAAGTTCACCAAGCAGCCGGCGGCGCGGCTCGACTGGGCCTTCACCAAGCAGGACACCTATCGCGATCCGGACGGGCTCCCCAACCTGGCGATGCTGCAACGGAACGTCAATACGGTGAAGGAACTCGGCTTCATCAAGACCGATCTCGACATGTCGAAATATCTCGATCTCAGCATGATCAAGGAGGGCGCCGCGCGCCTGAAGTGATCCGCTTCGAAATGCCAACCCACGGAGGAACCAGCGCATGAAACTCTACATGCATCCGGCATCGACGACCAGCCGTCCGGTGATGCAGTTCATCGCCGACGGAAAATTGAACGTCGAGCAGCAGGTGGTGGACATCTTCAAGGGCGAGCATCACGGCGAAGCCTATAGCCGGGTCAATCCCAACCGCCTCATCCCGCTGCTCGAAGACGGCGATTTCCGCCTCACCGAGAGCGCGACCATCCTGCGCTATCTCGCCGAGACGTCCGGTTCCCCCGCCTATCCCAAGGAACTGCGTCAGCGCGCCAAGGTCGACGAGATGCTCGACTGGTTCAATTCCAACTTCTATCGCGACTGGGGCTACGGCTACGTCTATCCCCAGGTGTTTCCCACCCTGAAACGGTCCGATCCGACGGTCCAGGCGGGGACGGTGGCGTGGGGGCGGGACCGCTCGAAGATTTGGCTGGAGGTGTTGAACGACCATTGGCTCGGGCCGCGCAAGACCTATCTCTGCGGCGCCGACGTTTCCATCGCCGACTTCTTCGGCCTCGGCCTCGTCACCGCGGGCGAGCTCGTGCATTGCGACCTTTCGCCTTATGCGAACGTGACGCGCTGGATCGCGGCGATGAAGAGCCGGCCGAGCTATGCCGGGGCGTACGAAGTGTTCAACGGCTTCGCCGCATCGACCAAGGGCCAGTCCTTCGTGGCGCTGTGAGCGCCGTCAGGTCGGGAAGCACGACTGCGACTTGAGCGTGATGTTGTAGGGCAGGAGATTCGGCACCACGAAGGTGAAGGGATAGTTCGCCTTCACCTGGTTGCCGCATGTCTGCGTCGTCGCCGTGAAATCCGACGCGGGCAGATTGAGCGGCGCGGTCTGCTGCGACGCATAGGTGGCGATCGCGCCCGAGGAATTGCAGGTCGAGGTGTCGATCGAGGCGCAGCGCGACGCCTGCTCGACGGCGTAGTCGAGCATGCCCTGGATCCACAGGGCCCGCCCGAATTCGACGATCCCGAACAGCATGGCGAGAAGAATCGGCACCACCAACGCGAACTCGACCGCGCTCGAACCGCGCTCGGCGGCGCCAAGGCGCGGCGGGAATTGCCGGACGGCCGCCAGGAAGCGGCCAAGGCTGGATCGGACGGCGCTCATCATCGCGTCCGAGCCTAGGAAGGGGATGCCTAAGAAGCGCCTAATGCCGTGCCCGCCGCGACGGCGCTTCGTCGCGGGTTTTAGCCGGATTTCGCGCGATTTAGCCGCGCCTCCGGCGGGCGTTGGCTTAGGCCGGCGTGTTGAGGCCGCGCACGACCTTGCCGTCGAGGAAGCCGCGAATGATCTCCACCGCCTGGCCGTAAATGCCGCGATAGGCTTCCGCGGTCGCATAGCCGAGATGCGGCGTGAGGATGACGTTGTCGAGCGCCAGCAGCGGGTGGTCCTTGGCGATCGGCTCGGCATCATAGACGTCGAGCCCGGCGCCGGCGATGCGGCGCGCGCGCAGGCACGCCAGCAGCGCCGCCGCGTCGACGATCGGTCCGCGCGAGGTGTTGACGAGATAGGCGGCGGGCTTCATGCGCGCGAGCTCGGCGGCGCCAACGAGCCCGCGCGAGCGGTCGCTCAATGCCAGGTGGATGGTGACGACATCGCTCTGCTCGAACAGCGCCTCCTTGCCCACGCGCCGTGCGCCGTGCTCGGCGGCCTTGGCGTCGGTGAGGTTCTGGCTCCAGGCGACGATGTCCATGCGGAACGCCTTGGCCACGGCGGCGACCTGGCTGCCGAGACGGCCCAATCCGAGGATGCCGATCGTCTTGCCCTGGAGGCCGTTGCCGGGCACCGGGGATTGCCACTGGCCCTGACGGATCGCGCGATCCTCCTGCGGGATGTGGCGCATCAGGGCGATGATGAGGCCCCAGGTCAGCTCCGCCGTGGGATAGCCGAGCATGTCGGTGCCGCAGACCTGAATGCCGCGCGCCGTCGCCGCCGTGACATCGAGCGCGGCGTTGCGCATGCCGGCGGTGACGATAAGGCGCAGGTTCGGCAGGCGCTCGATCAGGCTTTTGGGAAAGGCCGTGCGCTCGCGCATGAGCACGACGCCGTCGAACACGTGCAGCCGCCGGGCCAGCGCGTCCGGATCGGCGATATGCACGGGAAAGGCCTCGATCTCGGCCGCCGGATGGAGACTTTGCCAGTCCGCCGCGCCGAGCGCCGCGCCCTGATAGTCGTCAAGCAACGCCACGCGCATCATCGCCGCCCGCCCTTCACAGCCGAGGCTACGGCCCCGTTTAGACGACTCCCCCGAGCCAGGCAAGGCAAGGGCGGCGCCGCGCTCAGCCCTCGGGCGGCGGGCGGTACGGCGCCGCCCGCTGCATCCAGCGCACGAGCCATCCCGCCGGTGCCACCCACACCGTCCCGGCCAGGGCATAGAACACGAACGCGGCGAGCGGGCCCGGCGGCGTCACATGCGCGGCGAGCGCCGCGATCGCCAAGCCATAGAGCGCAAGCCCGCCGACCAGGAACAGAGTGCCGAAAAGGATGCGCAGGCGCATTCGGATGGCGGCTCAGCCGCCGCGCGCGAGGTGCTGGGCCAGGCCGAGAAAGGCCGGCACCGGATGCGTCACGACATAGCACGGGATCGCCGCGAGATAGGCCCGGAACCGGCCCTTGTCCTCGAACCGCCGGCGGAAACCGCTGGCAGCGAAGCGCGCGCCCAGACGCGGCACGATGCCGCCGGCGATATAGACGCCGCCGCGCGCGCCCAGCGTCAGCGCGAGATTGCCCGCGACCGTGCCCAGCATGGCGCAGAACATTTCCACCGCCTCGCGACACAAAATCTCGCTCTTGCCGATCTCCGCATCGGCGATCTGCGCCGGGGTGAAGTCCTCGGCCGGCGCGCCGGCGAGCTCGGCCAGGGTCTGATAGAGATTGACCAGCCCCGGCCCCGACAGCACGCGCTCGGCCGAGACATGGCCGAAGCGCCGGCGCATCCGGGCCAGAACCTCGCTCTCGCGCTCGTCGGCGGCGGGGATGGTCGCATGCCCGCCCTCGCCGGCAATCGCGATCCCGCCGTCGCGCGAGGGCACGAGCGCGCTCATCCCGAGCCCGGTTCCGGGGCCGAGCACGGCGATGGGCGCGCCCGCCGCCGCCGCGCCGCCGCCGATCGCAATCCGCTCGTCTTGCCGGAGTTGAGGCATCGCCAGCGCGTTCGCCGTGAAATCGTTGATAACGAGGAGACGCTCGAGCCCCAAGGCGCCCTGGAGCGCCGCAATCGAAAACGACCACGAACGGTTGGTGAGCGTGACGGCATCGCCGGTCACCGCCGAGGCCACCGCCAGCGCCGCCTCGCGCGGCCGAGGCTCGGGCTTCTCCGCGTCGAGATAGGCCGTGATCGCGCTGGCGAGGCTCGGGTAATCCTCGCTCGCCAGGACGCGCACCCGCTCCGGCCGTTGCGCCGCGTCGAGCAGGGCGAACCGCGTATGCGTGCCGCCGACATCGCCGATCAAGCGAAGCGGGGCGTTCATGCCGGAGCTTCGGCGAGGATGCCGTGCCCTCGATTTTCGGTCATCGCCTGCCATCTTTTCCGTCGGCGTCATCCGCACGGAGATTATAGCGACTATAGCAGGTTTGCACCGCAGTGGCCCGACTCGACCGAAACCGCCGAGATGGCCGCATCGGGCGCACGATCCTTGCATTAATTGTGCGTTGCACAAAATTTCCTTAATCCGGCCCTGCATGCGGCGAATCGACCCACAGGAAAATCTGCTGAGGGCCGTTTTTTAGCTTGATTTGTGCGACGCAACCCGGCATATCTTGCAGTGCGGCATCGGTCGTCGCCCGACGGCCTGCCGTACGTCTTCTAGGCGTTTCCTCCCTAAACTTGGGCCGTGCTAGTCACGGCCCATTTTTTTTGGGGCGCTTTTTTGGGCGCTACGGCAGGCTGGCGTCGCCCGGGCCGAGGTGGCGCTGCATCAGAACGCAGTCGATCCAGCGGCCGTGCCTGAAGCCGACCGACGGCAGGAGGCCGACCCGGTCGAAGCCGAGGCTGCCATGAAGCCGGATCGAGGGCTCGTTGGCGCTGTCGCCGATGACCGCCACCATCTGCCGGTAATTGGCGGCGGCGCAGCGCTCGACGAGACGGGCGAGAAGGGCGCCGCCCATGCCGCGGCGCAGCCAATCGGGCGCGACGTAGATCGAGTCCTCGAGCGTGTAGCGATAGGCCGAACGCAGGCGGTAGGGCATGGCATAGGCATAGCCGCGCACGGTTCCGTCGCCCGCCGCCGCGACCAACCACGGCAGGCCGCGCATGCCGACATCGGCAAAGCGGTGCGCCATCTCCGTCTCGCTCGGCGGGTCGTCCTCGAACGAGGCGAGGCCGCAGCGCACGTGATGGGCATAGATGCGGGTGATGGTGGGAATGTCGGCGGCGGTCGCGTCGCGGAGCGAAAACGCCGCTTCGTCGCTCACGTCGGCCTCAGCGGCGCCTGGTCGATGGTGGCGAGCGCTGCCACCAGTTCGCGCATGTCGGCGGCGAGCCGCGCGAAGAACGGCTTGCGGTCGAACGTGCGCTCGTCCATGTAGAGGCTGCGGCACAGCTCGATCTGCAGCCCGTGCCCGCCGGCTTGCGGTCTGCCGTAATGCGCGGTGGTGAAGCCGCCGGCATAGGGCGCGTTGCGGGCGACGCCATAGCCCTTGGCGCGCAGCACGTGATGCGCCGTCTCGATCACGATCGGATGGCACGCGGTGCCATGGCAATCGCCGAGCACGATATCGGCGCGGCTGCGCGCGCCGCCGCGCTCGGCGGGCGCTATCGCGGACGGCATCGAGTGGCAGTCGAGCAGGAGATAACAGCCGAACCGCTCGCGCGTCGCCATGATGAGCTGCTTCAAGGCGCGGTGATAGGGGCGGTAGAGCCGCTCGACGCGCTCGACCGCCTCGGCAAAGCGCAGCTTGCGCGCGTAGATCTCCTCGCCGGTGGCAACGACGCGGGCGATGGTGCCGAGCCCCGCCCGCACCCGCGGCGAGCGGCTGTTGACGTAGGGCGGCAACGGGTCCTCGAACATCGTCGGGTCGAGTTCGAAGGGCTCGCGATTGGGATCGAGATAGGCTCGCGGGAAGCGCGCCTTGAGCAACGGCGCCGCGATCTCGTCGCCCGGGTCGAAAATCTCGTCGACGAAGCAGTCCTCCGACCGCCTGAGCGTCAGCGGGTCGAGCCGCGAACTCGCGAGGAACTCGCTCGGATAGGCCGCGCCGCTATGCGGCGAGGCCAGAACCAGCGGCACGGCCTGCCATTGCCGCGCCGCGATCTCGAAGGGCGGCTCGACCGCCGCCCGCACTTCGAAACGGCCCTCCATGGCGCGAGATTAGGGGCAATCGCGGCGCCCGTCACGCCCCGAGTAAACCCTTCGTTCAGTTCTCGCCGCCTAGACTGGTCGTCCGACCGGACTGCACAACGGCCATGGCGCGCATCCTCCTCGCCGAAGACGACGACAGCATGCGGACATTCCTCGCCCGCGCCTTGAGAAAGGCCGGGCACGAAGTCTGCGACATGCCCGACGGCATGAAGGCGCTCGCCTGGGTGTGCGAGAACCCGGTCGATCTGCTGCTCGCCGATGTGGTGATGCCCGGTCTCGACGGCATCGAGCTGGCGCGGCGCGCGAGCGATATGTGGCCGCATCTGCGTGTCATCTTCATCACCGGCTTCGCTGCGGTGGCACTGCGTGCCGCCGAGACGATGCCGCGCGCGACCACGGTGCTGGCAAAGCCGTTCCACTTGCGCCGCCTCGTCGACGAGGTCCATCGCTTCCTCGAGGCGGTGTGATCGGCGTCCCATGATCGGCCGGCCCGCGCTTGCCAAGGTGCGGGAATTGCGTTACACCCGCCCACTCATTGCGGGCATGTAGCTCAGCGGGAGAGCACCGCCTCGACACGGCGGGGGTCAGAGGTTCAATCCCTCTCATGCCCACCATTTCCTGACCCCAGGCACCGCTGACGCATCGCTCGACGTGTTCTCTCGAACACATGCGGGTGCCGTGACCGAAACGCCGCATCATCACGACCAGCACCACGACGCTCCTGTCGGAGTGTCGCCGGCGCCGACGGCACGCGATCCCGTTTGCGGCATGCGGGTCGATCCGGAAAAGACGCCGCATCGCGCGCGGCACGAGGGCGCCGAATATTTCTTCTGCGGCGCCGGCTGCCGGACCAAGTTCCAGGCCGATCCGGCGAAATATCTTGCGCCGCCGGACGCGCCCGCCCGCCCGGCTCCGTCTGGCACGATCTATACCTGCCCGATGCATCCCGACATCCGCCAGGACCGGCCGGGAAGCTGTCCGCTTTGCGGCATGGCGCTGGAGCCGCTTACCGCTACCGCCGAGACCGCGCCCAATCCCGAGCTGCGCGACATGACGCGCCGGTTCGCGATCGGCCTCGCGCTCGCGGTGCCGCTGATGGCGGTCGAGATGGGCGGGATGCATCTCCTGTCGCCGGCGGTGGCACAGTGGCTGCAATTCGCTCTCGCCACCCCGGTGGTGTTCTGGGCGGGCTGGCCGATTGTCGAACGCGGCTGGGCGTCGTTCCGGTCGCGCCACCTCAACATGTTCTCGCTGATCGCGCTCGGAGTCGCGGTCGCCTATGGGTACAGCCTCGTCGCGACGCTCTTTCCCGGCATCTTTCCCGCGAGCGTCCGCAGCGGCGGCGAAGTCCCGGTCTATTACGAGGCGGCGGCGTACATCATCGTGCTCGTGCTGCTCGGGCAGGTGCTGGAGCTGCGCGCGCGCGAACGCACCGGCGGCGCCATCCGTGCGCTCCTCGATCTTGCCCCGAAGACGGCACGCCGTGTCGCGGCCGATGGGCAGGACGAGGAAATTCCCCTCGACGCGGTGCGGCAAGGCGACCGGCTGCGCGTGCGTCCGGGCGCAAGCGTGCCGGTCGACGGCGTGGTGCTCGAAGGCGAGGGCGCCGTCGACGAATCGATGGTGACGGGCGAGTCGATGCCGGTGGCGAAGCAGGCCGGCGGCCGGCTCATCGGCGGCAGCCTCAACGGCACCGGCAGCTTCATCATGCAGGCGGAGAAGGTCGGCGCCGAGACCATGCTCGCCCGCATCGTCCAGATGGTCGCCGAGGCGCAGCGCAGCCGCGCGCCGATCCAGCGCCTCGCCGACCTGGTCTCGGGCTATTTCGTTCCGGCCGTGGTCGCGGCGGCGGTGGCGGCGTTCCTGGCGTGGATGATCTGGGGCCCGGCGCCGGCGCTCGCCCATGCGCTCGTCGCCGCAGTCTCGGTGCTGATCATTGCCTGCCCCTGCGCTCTCGGCCTTGCCACGCCGATGTCGATCATGGTCGGGGTGGGACGCGGCGCGACCATGGGCGTGCTCATCCGCAATGCCGAGGCGCTCGAGCGCCTGGAAGCGGTCGATACGCTCGTCGTGGACAAGACCGGCACGCTCACCGAAGGCAAGCCGCGTGTCGTCGCCGTTGCGGCGGCGCCGGGTTTCGACCAGGCGGCGATCCTCGCCCAGGCGGCGAGCCTCGAGCGCGCGAGCGAGCACCCGCTCGCCGCCGCGATCGTCGCCGCTTCGCGCGAGCAGCAACAGGCGGTCGTGCCGGTCGCAAGATTCCGCTCGCTTACGGGACGCGGCGTCGCCGGCACAATCGGCGCGCATGAAGTCGCGCTCGGCAATGCCGCGATGCTGGCCGGGCTCGGCATCGGCACGGCCGATCTCGCGCCACAGGCGGAGGCGTTGCGGCGCGACGGCGCCACGGTGCTCTTCGTCGCGATCGACGGCAAACCCGCCGGGATCATCGCGGTCGCCGATCCGGTGAAGCCAACGACGGCGGATGCGCTCGCGCACCTGCGCCGGGACGGCATCCGGATCGTGATGCTGACCGGCGACAACCGCACCACCGCCGAAGCGGTCGCGGCCAAGCTCGGAATCGGCGAGGTCGAGGCCGAGGTGTTGCCCGAAGACAAGCACCGCGTCGTGCGCCGTCTGCGTGCCGACGGCCGGATCGTCGCGATGGCGGGCGACGGCGTGAACGATGCGCCGGCGCTCGCGGCAGCCGATGTTGGCATCGCCATGGGTACGGGCACCGACGTCGCCATCGCCAGCGCCGGCGTCACCCTGGTCAAGGGCGACCTCGCCGGCATCGTGCGCGCCCGCGCGCTGAGCCGCGCGACCATGCGCAACATCCGCCAGAACCTGTTCCTCGCTTTCGTCTACAACGCCGCGTGCATTCCGATCGCGGCCGGCGCGCTCTATCCGTTGTTCGGCTGGCTGCTCAGCCCGGTGATCGCCGCCGCGGCCATGAGTCTCAGCTCGGTCTCGGTGATCGCCAACGCCCTGCGTCTACGCTGGGCGCCGCTCGAGCCTGCGACGCGCACGAAGTCGTGAACCCGCGCCCGGGGATGGGCCAAGCCCCGACCGCTTAACACGGTCCGAGAGCGAACTCGTCTTTACCAAGCGGAGGGCCGGCAATGCACCGATTCACCGGTGAGCCCGATCTGGCCGACGTCCTGACCGATCCCATCGTGCAGGCGCTGATGCGCGCCGACGGCTGCGTCATGCGCTCGTTCTATGACAGTCTTAACGCGCTCGGCAGCGCTGACATGCCCGTTGCGCAACGCCGTGCCGTGCCGGTCCACCGGGAGCCGCGCGAGCGTTGAGCGGCGTGGCGGTCACCGGCAGGTAATGCGGGTAAAGGTCCCGGTCGTCGGGTCTTCGTAGGTGAGCGCGGCGGCGAGAACCGTGCATGCGCTCCACATCGTGCGGGTGGCGAAGGCATGCGTAGCCCGCGCCCCCGCCGCGCGGAAGCGGACCTCCATGTGCGCCGGCGCGTCGCCTGGAATCGGCATGAGCGGGAGCGCAAGGCCCAGCAGCACCGCCAGCGATAGCGCGATCTCGCTCCGGCCCGGATGGCGACCGCCGGCGCGGTGAGACCACCCGCTCATGGCATCCTCGGCCCCGTTTCGTCCTCCACAACGAATTCTATGCCCTGTGCCACTCCACCCACCCTTGCGGTGCGCGGCCCCGATGCGGTACGGCTTGGCCCTTGCGGCGCAACGGCTTAGAATGAGCCGTTCGAGCCCTTGCCGATGGATGCCATGCCGGAAGAATTCTACCGCATTAAGCGACTGCCGCCCTATGTCTTTGCCGAAGTGAACGCGCTCAAGGCGCGCGCGCGGGCGGCGGGGCGCGACGTGATCGACCTCGGCATGGGCAACCCCGATGGCGCGACCCCCGATCACATCGTCAAGAAGCTGGTCGAGACGGTGCAGAATCCGCGCACGCACGGCTATTCGGTGTCGCGCGGGATCGCCGGGCTGCGCCGCGCCCAGGCGGCCTATTATGAGCGCCGGTTTGGCGTCTCGCTGGATCCCGAGCGCGAGATCATCGTCACGCTGGGCTCCAAGGAGGGGCTCGCCAACTTGGCGCAGGCGATCACGGCGCCGGGCGATATCGTCCTGGTGCCCAATCCGTGCTATCCGATTCATGCCTTCGGGTTCATCATGGCGGGCGCTTCGGTGCGCCACGTGCCGGTCGGGCCGGGTGTCGATTTCATGCACGAGCTCGAAAAGGCGGTGACGCACAGCATCCCGCCGCCGGTGGCGCTTCTGCTCAATTTTCCCGCCAATCCGACGGCCCAGGTGGTCGATCTCGGCTTCTACGAGGCGATCGTCGATTTCTGCCGCTCCCGCGGTATTTTCGTCCTCTCCGACGTGGCCTATGCCGAGATCTATTTCGACGGCAAGCCGCCGCCCTCGGTGCTCCAGGTCAAGGGCGCGCGCGACATCGCGGTCGAGTTCTCCTCGCTCAGCAAGACCTATTCCATGGCTGGCTGGCGCATCGGCTTCGCCGTCGGCAACGAGCGCCTCATCGGCGCGCTGGGGCGGGTGAAGTCCTATCTCGACTACGGCGCCTTCACGCCGATCCAGGTGGCGGCGACGGCGGCGCTCAACGGCCCGCAGGAGTGCATCGACGAGATTCGCCAGCGCTACAAGGCGCGACGCGACGTGCTGATCGACGGGCTGCATCAGGCCGGCTGGGAGATTCCGAGTCCCCCCGCCACCATGTTCGCCTGGGCGCCGCTACCGCCGGCGTTCCGCGAGGCGGGCAGCCTCGTCTTCTCCAAGCTGCTGCTCGAACACGCCAATGTCGCCGTGTCGCCGGGTGTGGGCTTTGGCGAATATGGCGAGAACTATGTCCGCATCGCGCTCGTGGAGAACCGGCAGCGCCTGCGTCAGGCGACCCGTAACATCAAGCAATTCCTGAGCGGGCGCGCGATCGGGGGCAACAGCTTCGCGCCGGTGCGAGCGCAGACCGTCGCGGCGGCGGTGCCGGGTGGCTGAGCGACGGAGGCGGCGGCCCTAACCGGCGCGCGCTGCCGCCCGGAAGGGGCGGAGATGGCGGACGAATCGTTGCATCGCGGGCTGGCTGAGCCGCCGGCGAGCGCGCTCGCGCGTCTGCTGGCGCGCTGGCGCCGCCGCCATGCCGAAAGCGTCGCGGCGGTCCGCGACATGGCGGTGCCGCCGCCCGATCTTCCGCCGGTCGTGCTGACGGTGCGGCAATGGCTGTGGGGACCGGGCTTCGTCATTCCCGGGGATGCTGCGCATATGCTGTCGCTCGTGTGCCCGTTGGGTCTCGCTCCGGCGACGACGCTGCTCGATGTCTCGGCCGGGCTCGGCGGCCCGGCGCGCGCGGTGGCGCGGGCCTTCGATGCCACCGTCATCGGGCTCGAGCGCGACCCCGATCAGGCGCGGATGGGAATGGCGTTCGCGCGTGCCGAGGGCCTCGCCAAGCGTGCCCCGGTGAGCGTTTACGATCCCGAAGGCTTCGAACTTCCGCCCCAGCGATATGACGGCGTCATCGCCCGCGAGGCGGTCTATACGGTGCGCGACAAGGAGCGCTTCCTGCGCGTGCTGATGCAGGGGCTGAAGCCGCAGGGCGCTCTCGTCCTGGCCGAGTTCGTGCTCGACCGCACGGCGGGCGACCGGCTGGGGCTGGCGAATTGGGCGCCGCTTCCGGCCTATCCGCCCTATCTCTGGACGCTCGAGCGCTATGTCGACTGCCTCAAGGCGCTCGGTTTCACGGTGCGCCGCGCCGACGACATGACGGCCGCCTATCGCGCCATGATGATCGCCGGCTGGACCCGGCTCGCGCATCGTGCCGACTTGCGGACGCTGCCGCGCACCCATTTTGCCCCGGTCATCGACGAGGCCGAGCGTGCCATGCGCACCGTCGAGGCGCTCGACAGCGGCATCCTCAAGATCGTCCGGATCACCGCCGCGGCGCGCGCGGGGCACAGTTGACAGGGCGGGGCCTGCTTTCTATGGTCGTCGCCTTCCGGGAGACTGTGGATGAAGATCGCCAACTCGCTCAAGTCGCTGAAAAAGCGCGACAAGAACTGCCGCGTGGTGCGGCGCAAGGGACGGGTCTACGTCATCAACAAGACCAATCCCCGCTTTAAGGCACGCCAGGGCTGAGGCGTCGGCTTCCGACCCGACCCGAACCGCGCCTTGGGGCGCGGTTTTTTGTTGCCATTCCGGCGCCGGCCCGGCCACCCTGCGACCGAACCCCAATTGCCGGCGCGGAGGGTTGAAGCCATGGAGATGCCGCGGCCCGATGTGGCGATCATCGCCCGGCGCGAGGCGATCGCCGCCGATCTTGCGCGCATCGTTCCGGGCGAGGGCGTGATCGTCGCCGCGGACGAACGCCGCGCCTACGAGACCGATGGCCTCACGGCCTATCGCCAGAGCCCGCTCCTCGTCGTGCTGCCCTCGACCACGGCGCAGGTAGCCGAGGTGCTGCGCTACTGCCGCGCGAACGGGATCAAGGTCGTGCCGCGCGGCGCCGGCACCTCGCTCTCGGGCGGTGCCTTGCCCTTGGCCGACGGCATCGTCCTCGGCATGACCAAGTTCAACCGCATCCTCGAGATCGATTTCGACAATCGCTGTGCCGTGGTACAGCCGGGCGTGACCAATCTCGCCATCTCGACCGCGGTACAGCATGCCGGATTCTATTACGCGCCCGATCCGTCGAGCCAGATCGCGTGCTCAATCGGCGGCAACGTCGCCGAGAACTCGGGCGGGGTGCACTGCCTCAAATACGGTCTCACCACCAACAACGTGCTCGGCGTCGAACTGGTGATGACCAGCGGCGAGGTGGTGCGGCTGGGCGGCAAGCATCTCGATGCCGAGGGCTATGATCTGCTCGGCATCGTCATCGGCTCCGAGGGTCTGCTCGGCGTGGTCACCGAGGTGACCGTCCGCCTGCTCAAGAAGCCGACGGCGGCGCGCGCGATGCTGGTCGGATTCCCTTCGAGCGAGAGCGCGGGCCAATGCGTCGCGGCGATCATCGGCGCCGGCATCATTGCGGGCGGCATGGAGATGATGGACCGCCCGGCCATCCACGCGGCCGAGGACTTCGTCCATGCGGGATATCCGCGCGATGTCGAGGCGCTGCTCATCGCCGAACTCGACGGCCCGCAGGCCGAGGTCGATTACCTCGTCGGCCGGGTCGAAGCGATCGCGCGTGAGAATGGCGCCGTGTCGCTCCGCATCAGCCGCAACGAGGACGAGCGGCTGCTGTTCTGGGCCGGGCGCAAGGCCGCGTTTCCGGCGATGGGACGCATCTCGCCCGACTATTATTGCGTCGACGGCACGATCCCGCGGCGCTGCCTTCCCGACGTGCTGCGGCGCATGAGCGCGCTCGCTGCCGCGCACGGGTTGCGCGTCGCCAACGTGTTCCATGCCGGCGACGGCAATCTTCATCCGCTCATTCTCTACGATGCCAACAAGGAGGGCGAACTCGTTCGCGCCGAGGCTTTGGGCGCGGCGATCCTCACCTATTGTGTCGAGGTGGGCGGCGTGCTCACCGGCGAGCACGGCGTCGGCGTCGAGAAGCGCGATCTCATGGGCACGATGTTCGACGCGGGCGATCTCGAGCAGCAGCAGCGGCTCAAATGCGCCTTCGATCCCGACGGGCTGCTCAATCCGGGCAAGGTGTTTCCGGTGCTGCATCGCTGCGCCGAGCTGGGCCGCCTCCATGTCCATCACGGCGCGCTACCCTTTCCCGATCTGCCGCGTTTTTGAGGGCGCAACGTGAGCGCGTTCCGCCCCGCCGACGAGCGCGAACTGATCGAGATCATCGTCGGCGCTTTGGCGCGCGACGAGCCGCTCGAACTCGTCGCCGGTGCGAGCAAGCGCGGCCTCGGCCGACCGCTGCAGCTTCCCCATGTGGTGGAGCTTTCGGCCTTTGCCGGCATCCGCCTCTACGAGCCCGAGGAACTGGTGCTGACGGCGGGCGCAGCGACACCGCTCGGCGAGATCGAAAGCGCGCTCGCGGCGAACCGGCAGATGCTGGCATTCGAGCCCGCCGACTGGCGCGCGCTCCTCGGCACCACCGACCGTAGCCAGACCATCGGCGGCGTGCTGTCGTGCAACCTGGCCGGGCCGCGGCGCATCCGCCAGGGCGCGGCGCGCGATCATTTCCTTGGCTTCCGCGCGGTGAGCGGCCGGGCCGAGCCGTTCAAGGCCGGCGGGCGCGTGGTCAAGAACGTCACCGGCTACGATCTGCCGAAGCTGATGGCGGGCTCTTACGGCACGCTCGCCGCGCTCATCGAGGTGACGATCAAGGTGCTGCCGCTTCCCGAGACGACGCGCACGCTCATGCTCGCGGGGCTCGACGACGAGGCGGCGCGCCGGGCGATGGGCGCGGCACTCGGCAGCGCGCATGAGGTCGGGGGCGCGGCCCACCTTCCCGCCGCCGTCGCCGCCGATCTCGCCGGCGGCGGCGCGCGCACGCTGCTGCGCCTCGAAGGCGTGGTGCCCTCGGTCGCGGCCCGGGTCGAAGCGCTCGTGCGCGAGCTGGCCGGGTTCGGCGCGGTGGACGTGCTCGGCGATAGGGAATCGCAGGCGCTGTGGCGGGCGCTGCGCGATGCGGCGCCGTTCGCTGCCTTGCCGGACCGGGCGGTGTGGCGGGTCTCGGTGGCGCCGACCGCCGGTCCCGCGATCGTGGCGCGCGTGGCGCGGCAGGTCGATCTTCGCCATTACTTCGATTGGGGCGGCGGGCTGGTCTGGCTGGCCGTGGCGGGCGAAGGCGACGGCGGCGCCGCTTCGATCCGCGGCGCGCTGGGCGAGGGCGGGCATGCGACGCTCGTTCGCGCGCCCGACGGGATGCGTGCGGCGGTCCCCGTGTTCCAGCCGCAGCCGGCGGCGCTCGCCGCGCTTGCGGCGCGGGTCAAGGAGGGGTTCGATCCGCGCCGCATCCTCAATCGCGGCCGCATGGTCGCAGGCATCTGAGCGGCGATGCAGACCAATTTCACCCTGGCGCAAATGGCCGATCCCGACCTCGTCGAGGCGAACGGGATTCTGCGCACCTGTGTCCATTGCGGCTTCTGCAACGCGACCTGTCCGACCTTTGCGCTCTTGGGCGACGAGCTCGACGGGCCGCGCGGACGGATATATCTCATCAAGGATATGCTGGAGCGCGGCGCCGACGCCAGCGCCGCGGTCGTGCGCCACATCGATCGCTGTCTCTCTTGTCTCGCCTGCATGACGACCTGTCCCTCGGGCGTGCATTACATGCATCTCGTCGATCTGGCGCGACAGCGTATCGAGGAGACTTATGTCCGGCCGGCGCCGGAGCGGGCACTACGCGCGCTCATCGCCACGGTGCTGCCGCGCCCGGTGCCGTTCCGGGCGGCGCTCCTCGCCGCCGTCATCCTGCGGCCGCTGCTTCGCCTTCTGCCCGGACGGCTCGGCGCGATCGCAGCATTGGTGCCGGCGCGTCTGCCCAATCCCGGCCCGGTGGAGCGGCCGCAGGTCTTTGCGGCCGAAGGCGCGCGAAGGAAGCGCGTGGCGCTGCTGACCGGTTGCGTGCAGAGCGTGCTCGCGCCCGAGATCAATGCAGCGACGGTCCGGCTGCTGACGCGCCACGGCTGCGAGGTCGTCGTCGCCCCGGGCGCGGGATGCTGCGGCGGGCTGGCGTATCACATGGGACGCGATGCGCTCGCCCAGGCCCGCGCCAATGTCGATGCCTGGAGCGCGGCGCTCGACGCGGGCGGACTCGACGCGGTGGTGAGCAACACGTCGGGTTGCGGCGTGACGGTGAAGGAATACGGCTTCATGCTGCGCAGCGAAGCGGGCTATGCCGCGCGTGCCGCGCGGATCTCGGCGCTGGCGAAGGACATATCGGAATTCGTCGCCGCGCTCGGCCTGGCGCCGCCGCCGCGCCCGAGCGGGCTCAAGGTTGCTTATCACGCCGCCTGCTCGCTCCAGCACGGCCAGCGCATTCGGAACGAGCCGCCGGCGCTGCTCGTCGCCGCCGGCTTCACCGTGCTCGACGTGCCGGAAGGGCATCTCTGCTGCGGCTCGGCCGGCACGTATAATCTTCTGCAGCCGGCACTTGCACGGGCGCTGCGCGACCGCAAGCTCGGTCACATCGAAGGCACGCGGCCCGATCTCGTCGCCTGCGGCAATATCGGCTGCATGACCCAGCTTGCCACCGGCACCGCCTTGCCGGTCGTGCACACGGTGGAACTGCTCGACTGGGCCACGGGCGGCCCGGCGCCGCCGGCGCTCGCGCGCGCCTGATCAGCCGCGCTGGCGCGCGAAGCGCGGCAGCAGCACCGACACCAGGAGTGCCGCGAAGCCGATCACCGTCGGCGCGATCCAGCTCGTTCCGCCCTGCCACAGCCGCCCGCCCGCGGCGCCGAGGTCGACATAGGCGATGGTCATCGGCAACTGCCCCAAAAACGATCCCAGCAGATAGCTCGAGAGCTTCAGGCGGGTGAGGCCGAGCGCGTAATTGGCAAGGCTGTGCGGCACCACCGGGATGAGCCGCAGCGCCATCACCGCGCGCCAGCCGCCGGCCTCGGCGCGCTGCAGCACGGGCCCGAGCCGCGGCATGGACTCGGGCTCGATCAGGCCGCCATTGACATAGCGTGCCAGCAGGAATCCGGCGACGGCGCCGAGCACGCTGCCGCATACCGCCCAGGTCACGCCCCAGCCCATGCCGAAGACCAGCCCCGCCGCCATCGCCAGCACCGTGCGCGGAAAAAAGCACAGACTCGCCACGACATGCGCGGCGAGAAAGACCAGCGGCGCCGCCGGCCAGGCCGCAATCGCGCGCGCGAGCGAATCGGGATCGAGCGCGTAGCGATGCTGCCACGCGAACACCGCGCCGGCGGCAAGCGCGACCAGCACCAGGACGCGTCCTGCCTGGCGCCATGCGGCGAGCGGAGGGGGCGCCGTTCTCATGGGCCGGAAGAGGCGTGTGGCTCGGGCACGGTTCGATGCGCCGGCGGCAGCTCGATCGCTGCGTCTTCGGCCACGATGTCGGGCCGGCTCGCGCGGCGCATCAGCCACATCACGCCGCAGAGATCGACAATGCCGACCCATAACCGGTCGAAAAGGCCGTAATTCGATCGCCCGCGCTGGCGCGGACGATGGTTCACCGGCACCGACATCGTTCGGCCGCCCTGGCGCAGCACCAGCGCCGGCAGGAAGCGGTGATAATGGTCGAAATAAGGCAGCGCCAGGAAATGCTCGCGGCGCAGCACCTTGAGCCCGCAGCCGGTATCGGGCGTGGCATCGCCCAGCAGGCGCGCCCGCACGGCATTGGCGATGCGCGAGGACAGCCGCTTCAGCAGCGTGTCCCGGCGCTTGGCGCGCCAGCCGGCGACGAGCAGCGGCGGCTCGGCCGGTGCCGCGCGCGCGAGCGCATAAAGGCGCGGGATGTCGGCCGGGTCGTTCTGGCCGTCGCCGTCGATCGTGGCGATGAAGGTCCCCCTCGCTGCCAGGATGCCGCTGCGGATCGCGGCGCTCTGGCCGTGGCTGCGGCGGTGCCGCACCAGTTGGACGCGCGCGAAATCACGGGCGCGTTCGCGCACTGCGGCGGCGGTGCCGTCGCTGCTGCCGTCATCGACATAGACGATCTCGTAATCGAGATTGACGTCGAGCGCGGTGCGGATTTCCGCGACGAGCGGCGCGACGTTGGCCGCCTCGTTGCGGACCGGAATGACGATCGACAGATCCATGGCCGAGCGCGGCGGTGTAGCACACTTCCCCGGCCGCGACAAAATCTGCCGCGTTTCAGGCCGAATCCGGGTTGAGCGGCGGCGCGGCGCGCGGCTTGATGTGGATCATGTCGCCGGCGTGCGCATCTGCGAGGCTGGAGGCTGCAACGGAGCTGCCATGCGCCGCATCATCGCATTTGCCACCATCGCCCTCGGCCTCGCCGGCTGCGCCTCGCCGCCGCTCGTCGACATGACCGGCGTCGATCCGGTGGTGTTCCAGCGCGATCTCGACCGGTGTCAGGCGATCGCCGCGGGCAAGGACACGGCAGGTCCGCTGATCGCCGGCGCGATCATGGGGGCTTCGGTCGGCTTGGGCGCCGGTGCTTTCGCCGGCTCCAGCACCGCGATCAGCCAGGCCGAAGGCATCGGCGCCGGTGCGGGCGCCGTGGCCGGTGCCGGCACCGCCGCCACCTTCAAGGCAGCGCCCGCGCCGCCGCCCGCCAAGCCCGAAGAACTCCGCTCCGTCGCCGATTGCCTCCGTGCCCACGGCTACAAGCTGCTGCCGCCGGCGTAATTCGCGTCGAAGCGATCATGCTCTATGCGCGGCCCGTGACTTTGCCGAGCAGTCCACGCACGTCGCCGGGCGGGCGGTCGCCGGTCCAGACCACGTACTGGTCGGGACGAACCAGCGTCAGCCGCGCCTCATAGGCGTCCCGTCCGCCGGCATAGCTGTCCCTGATCACCGTCAACGGGATGTTCAGCGATCGCGCCGCCTGCTCGAACGCCGGGACGGCGCCCGCTTCCGCGTCGAACGCGAGCAGGGTGAAGCCAGTACCGAGCTCCTCGAAGACATTCCGGCCGGATGACAGCTTCTGCGGCGCGAGGTGATGCCCGGCTCTCGCCCGGAACATGTGCGTGCCGTGAGCGCTGCATACGCCGTTGGGCGGGCCCACGACCACCGACGAGCCCTCGTAATTCGGCTCATAGCTCTGCACTGCGTTGCCGGCCGTCTCCTGCCGTTTCTTCCACGCCAGCTCGAATTCCGCGCGGTCGCGGTCGGGGTTGTAGCGCTCGAGGAAGGCGTGATCCGCCCGGATGCGCGAGGCGATGAAATCCTCGCCGGTCTCCTTGAAGATGGGGCGCCGCTCGTCGCCGTAGGAATCGAGCAGGGCGTCGCTGCCCCAGCCCGCTAAGCGCGCCGCAAGTTTCCAGCCGAGATTAGCTACGTCCTCTAAACCATTATTAAGACCAAAACTCCCGTAGGGAGGATGGCTGTGCGCCGCATCTCCGGCGATGAAGACGCGGCCGACCCGGTAGGTCTCCGCGACGGCGACCCGCAGGTCCCAGAATCCGACGTGGTCGAACGTGCAGTCGAACGCGAAGCCCGCGGCTTTCTGGATCAGGCCCTTGAAGTCGTAGTTCTCGGTGGTGGTGTCGGCCGGCACGGGGGCATGGAAGAACCATCCCTCGCCGACATCGATCCGGCCGAAGAACTGCCAATACCCTTTCAGGTCCGGATGGAGCGCATTGTAGGTGGCCCGTTCGGGGAAGCGCTTGAGCCCCTCATGCAGCGCGCGCGAGCGAAACACGGCCAGCACCATGACCTGGTCGAAATCCGAGCCGCTGCGCGCGATGCCGATCTGGTCGCGGACGGTGGAGTGGGCGCCGTCGCAGCCGACGACATAATCCGCCGTCAGCACCTCGCGTCCGGTACCTCCGGCCTCGACAATGGTGACGCGCGCGCCATCGTCGTCCTGCGCGACCGATTCCGCCGACCACCCGATCCGGCTATCGACATTGGCGACCTCTGCCATCCGCGCGCGCAGCACTTTTTCCGTCTCGTACTGCGGCAGCCTTTCGGTGTCCTCGAAGTAATAGGAGCGGACGATCTCGCGTTGCGGCGGTGCGTACCAGTAGGGGCTCATCAGATTGCCGTAGGCGGTGATCCCGCTGATGGGATAGCCGGTCGGCATGATGCGCGCGGCCCTGAGCGCGTCGGCGATGCCCCAGCAATGGAAATGCTCCAGGGTGCGCTGACTGAGGTTCTGTCCCTTGGGAATTCGCTGCGGCTCGCGCCGGCGCTCCACCAGCGCGCACGATACGCCGCGGAGCCCGAGTTCCACGGCGAGCGCCACGCCCACGGGGCCGCCGCCGACGATGACGACCTGATATTGTTTCTCCACGTTGTTCCTCTTTTCCGATTGCCTCACGCCTCGATCCAGGCGATGCGCAGGACGTTGGTGGCGCCGGGGGTGCCGAAGGGCACGCCGGCGGTGATGACGATGCGGTCACCCGTGGCGGCAAAGCCTTCCTTGTGCGCCGTGCGGGTCGCGCGCTGCACCATGTCGGTGAAACTCTTCACGTCACGCGTGTGGACGCAATGCAGCCCCCAGACCAGCGCGAGCCGCCGCGCCGTCTCGATCCGCGACGTCAGCGCCAGCACCGGCACGTTGGGCCGCTCGCGCGCGGCGCGCAAGGCGGTCGCGCCCGAGGTGGTGTAGGACAGAATGGCGGCGGCGCCGACGGTCTCGGCGACCTGGCGCGCGGCATTGCTGATCGCGTCCGACGTGGTGTGCTCGGGCCTCGTCGCCTCGGACTGGAGCCCGGCGAAATAGAGCGGGTCCGCCTGCACCCGACGGATGATGCGGTCCATCATCGTCACCGCTTCGAGCGGATATTGGCCCGAGGCGGTCTCGGCCGAGAGCATCACCGCATCGGCGCCCTCATAGACCGCGGTCGCGACATCCGAGGCCTCGGCACGCGTCGGCACCGGCGCGCGCACCATCGATTCCAGCATCTGCGTCGCGACCACGACCGGCTTGCCGGCCAGCCGTCCGGCGTGAATGATCTGGCGCTGCACCGGCGGCACGTCCTCGGGCGGCATCTCGACGCCGAGATCGCCGCGCGCCACCATCACCGCCTCGGCCAGCTCCATGATCTCGGCGAGACGACGGATCGCCGCCGGCTTCTCGAGCTTGACCATCACGCCGGCGCGTCCGGCGATGAGCTTGCGTGCCTCGGCCACGTCGTCGGGCCGCTGCACGAAGGAGAGCGCGACCCAGTCGACGCCCATGTCGAGCGCCACCGCCAGATCGGAACGGTCCTTGGGAGTGAGCGCCGACAGCGGCAGCACCGCGTTGGGCACGTTGACGCCCTTGCGGTCCGACAGCACGCCGCCGATGGCGACGACGGTCTCGGCATAATCCTTGCCGCAGCGTTCGACCTTGAGGCGGATATTGCCGTCGTCGAGCAGCAGGTCGGTGCCGGGCTCGAGCGCGGCAAAGACCTCGGGATGCGGCAGCGAGGCGCGCTTGGCATCGCCAGGCGCTTTGGCAAGGTCGAGGCGGAACGGCTCGCCGGCCACGAGCTTGGCGGTGCCGCCGACGAAGCTGCCGACGCGCAGCTTGGGTCCCTGCAGATCGGCCATCACGCCGATCGGCCGGCCGTTGCGGCGTTCGAGCGCGCGGATGGCGGCGCAGCGCGCGCGGTGCTCCTCGGCCTTGCCGTGGCTGAAATTGAGCCGGAACACGTCGACGCCGGCGTCGAACAGCGCCTCGATCATCTCCGGCGTCGAACTGGCGGGGCCCAGGGTGGCGACGATCTTGGCGGCGCGTTGGCGTCTCATTGGTCCTTCTCGACTACGAGGATCGCACGAAAGTCGTTGACATTGGTGAGGGTCGGGCCGGTCACCACGAGATCGCCGAGTGCATGAAACGCGCTCCAGGCGTCGTTGTCGGCGAGCAGCGCCTTGAGGTCGAGCCCCCGATCGCGGGCGCGGGCCAAGCTCGTGGGGCCGATCGCGGCGCCGGCATTGTCCTCGGTGCCGTCGATGCCGTCGCTGTCGCAAGCGAGCGCATGGATCGCCCTGTGCCCGCCGAGCGCGATGGCGAGCGCCAGTGCGAACTCGGCATTGCGCCCGCCGCGTCCCTTGCCGCGTACCGTGACCGTGGTCTCGCCGCCCGACAGCAGCACCGCCGGCAGCGCCAGCGCCTGCTCGCCGACGACGAGACGCCCCGCGGCGGCCTGAAGCGCGATGCCGGCCATGACGCGCGCGGCCTCGCGCGCCTCGCCCTCGATCCGGTCGCTGAGGACGAGCGGCGTCACGCCTGCCGCGCGCGCAACGCCGGCCGCCGCGTCCAGCGCCTGGCCGGGCGTCGCCACCAGCACATAGCGGCTGCCGGCAAGGCGCGCGTCGCCCGGCTTTGGCGTCTCGTCGCTGGCGGCTTCGAGATGCGCCGCTACAGCCGGCGGCGGCACGATCGCGTAACGGGCGAGGATCGCGCGCGCATCGGCAAAGCGCGTCGGATCGGCGACGGTCGGGCCCGAGCCGATCACCGCGGGGTCGTCGCCGGGCACGTCGGAGATGGCGAGCGTCACCACCGGCGCCGGCGCCGCGGCGGCGGCGAGGCGGCCGCCCTTGGCGGCAGAGATATGCTTGCGTACGCAATTTATCTCGCCGATGGTGGCGCCCGAGCGCAACAGCGCCCGCGTCACCGCCTGCTTGTCGGCGAGGGTGAGCCCCGGCGCCGGCAAGGTCAGCAGCGCCGAGGCGCCGCCCGAGAGCAGGCACAGCACGAGATCCTCCGGGCCGAGCTCCGCCACCGCAGCGGCGATGCGTCGCGCCGCCGCGAGCCCGGCTTGGTCGGGTACCGGATGGCCGGCCTCCACGATTTCGATCTGCCGGCACGGCAGGGCATGGCCATAGCGGGTGACGACGATGCCGGAGATTGGACCGGGCCAATGCACCTCGACCGCCTGCGCCATCGCGGCGGCGGCCTTGCCGGCGCCGACGACGACGGTGCGGCCGCGCGGCGGCGCCGGCAAATGCGGCGGCAGCGCCGTCGCCGGCCGGGCCGCCGCAAGTGCAGCATCGAAGAGACGGCGCAATAGCGCGTCGGGATCGCGAAGGCCTCGATCCACCGAATTCCTTCACCCTATGCCGGGGACAAAAAATCTCGCCAAGCCATTTTCCGGCAAGATAGGATGGCGACTCGTTACGACACAACCCGGCTGCGCCGACTTTCCGCCATGCCCCGGTTTCACCTCCTGCCCGACGATCCCGCCCCTGTGCTGCTGCACCACCCCGAACGCAGGGCGGCGGCGCTGCTGGTCTGCGATCATGCCAGCAACGCGGTGCCGGCTTGCCTCGCCGGGTTGGGGCTGTCGGCCGAGGAATTGGGCCGTCACATCGGCTGGGATATCGGCGCCGCCGCGGTGACGCGGCGTCTTGCCGATGCGCTCGATGTGCCGGCGGTTCTCGCCGGGTATTCGCGCCTTGTCATTGACTGCAACCGCGATCCCGGCGAAGCGACCTCGATCCCCGAGACGAGCGACGGCGTGGCGGTCCCGGGCAATCGCGAGCTTGCGCTGCAGGAGCGCCTGGCGCGGCGCGAGGCGATCTTCGCACCCTATCACGCCGCGATCGATGGCGCGATCGCGGCCTTGATCGGGCGCGGCGCGGCGCCGGCGCTCGTCGCGATCCACAGCTTCACGCCGGTCATGGGCGGCAAGGCGCGGCCGTGGCATGTCGGCATCCTGTGGGACCGCGACCCGCGCATTCCGGTGCCGCTGCTCGAAACGCTGCGCGCGGACCGGGCGCTCGTCGTCGGCGACAACGAGCCCTATTCGGCGCGCGAGCCATCGGGCTACACGGTCCGCCATCACGCCGTGACGCGCGGCCTGCCGCATGTCGCGATCGAGCTGCGCCAGGATCTGGTCGGTGCCGAAGCGGGCGCTGCTTCATGGGCGGCGCGCCTTGCGGCGGCGCTGGCGCCGATCGTGGCGCAGGCCGTGCGCGCGTGAGACGGGGTCTGGCAATCGCCGACGCCAGTCCCCACTATCAAGACATTGCCCGAAGCCCCGGAGACGCGAGATGGAAGACAAGACCCGCATCGAGCTCGAGGCCGCGACCTTCCGCCGCCTCGTCGCGCATTTGCGCGAGCGCACCGACGTGCAGAACATCGACCTGATGAATCTCGCCGGGTTCTGCCGCAACTGCCTGTCGCGCTGGTATCGCGAGGCCGGCGACGAACGGGGCCTCAAGATTCCCGATCCGGCGGCGCGCGAGATCGTCTATGGCATGCCCTACGACGAATGGAAGGCGAAATTCCAGAAGGAAACGAGTCCGCTGCAGCAGCAGGGCTTCGACGCCGCACACAAGCACTGAGCCGGCAACGCGCTCCTTGCGCGGCGGGGGCGGCCCGACTAGGGTTCGCCGGGGAGCAACCATCATGGCCGAAAAGAAGACCGTGCCGTCCGACGGCGACGCGGGCGGGATCGCCGGCAAACAGCTCAAGAGCCTGGTCGAGCGCATCGAACGTCTCGAAGAGGAGAAGCGTGCGCTGGCCGCTGACATCAAGGAAGTCTATGCCGAAGCAAAAGGCCACGGCTTCGATACCAAGATCATGCGCAAGGTGATCGCGCTGCGGCGGCGCGACCCGCAGGATCGCGACGAGGAAGAGGCGCTGCTCGAGACCTATCTGCGTGCGCTGGGCATGGGTCCGGCCGTCGGCGGGCGCACCGCCGCGGAATGAATTCGCCGGCTCGTCGACGACTTTAGTTTCGTGGGTTGCGCGCTCAGCCGCGCAGGCGCCGGCTGCGCCAGCCGAGCACGAGCGCGGTGCCGAACAGCGCCAGGCTTGCGGGCTCGGGAACCGAATTGGGCGGACCGGGCGGATCGGTCACTTCCGGCGTGATCTGCACGTTGACATTGGGGTTGGCCTCGCCATCGGGCGTGAACAGCAGCCCGATGACGAATTGCTGCGGCGCGTTGGGATCGAGTGCCGCATTTGGATCGATGCCGCGCAGCGCGAAATCGGTGATGCCCTCGGCGGGGTCGGTGATGCCGAGTTCGTTCAGTTGATCCGGCGTCAGCGTCTCGAGATAGGCGACGATGTCGAAGACGTCCTTGCTGGTATCGCCGCCATTGCCGATGATGTCCTCGCCGGTGTTGAAATTGCACGTATTCGCGCCCGCATCGCAGAGCCAGAGGTTATAGATGCCATCGCCGACGATGGTCGGAACCTGGATGCCGACGATGCCGTAAGGCGATTTCGTCTCGCCGGTCGAGGGCAGCACCTTGACGTCATAGCCGGTGACCACGTTCGGGTCGAAGTACTCCCAGCCATTGCTGGGGCAGCTGTCCGAAACGCAGCTGTCGCCGACGAGGCCGTAGGAGCCATTGGGGTTCGTCCACGACGGCAGATATGGGTTGTCCGGCGTCCGCCCGAGCATCGACGGGCTGCCGCCGGTCGGGGTGCCGTTTCCGCCGCTAGGGCCGGTGTTGCCGGGATCGGTCGGACCGGATGGGGTACCGGTGTTGCCGGGATCGGTCGGGCCGGATGGGTTGCCGGTGTTGCCGGGATCGGTCGGGCCGGGTGGGGTACCGGTGTTGCCGGGATCGGTCGGGCCGGATGGGGTACCGGTGTTGCCGGGATTGGTCGAGCCGGATGGGTTGCTGGTGTTGCCGGGATCGTTCGAGGTGACGGGGGTGCCACCGCTCGGGCTTGCGATGCCGATCGGCGCGCCGATGATCGGCGGCGACCTGAAGCCCATCGATCCCGGGCCGCCGGAATCGTCTGATGGTGCATTCCACGCGAGGTCGCCGCCGAACGAGCTGAAGCCCGAGAACCGGTTGGCGGCGCTGGAGAACGTCGAACCGGACCCGCTGCTCGCGGGAGGACCTGTGGCGGCGCCGTGGTGCTTGTCCTTCCCGCGATCGGTGTTGCCGGTTACCCTCAGCGCGTCCGTCGACGCGGCGGCGTCGGACGACGGTGCCGGGGAATTGGCGTCGTCCGCTGGCGCTGTCGGGGTTGCGTCGGACGCGGTCTCCGGGTCGTCCAATGTGGTAGCGCCGCTGGCGCCGGCATGCGGCGCCACGAGCGCGAGGGTCAGTTGCGGCAGGTTGGACAGCCCGGGGCGCAGGCACAGCACGGCTCCGCCGGCGAGCAGCGCTAGTCCAGCGACCAGACCAACAAAGATCGGTCCTGTCTTCATCCCAAGTTGCTGTGCAAAATTTCGACCGACCACGAAGCTGGACCGATTCTCGGAGAAGAGTGTTTATAATTAATAAGCGTTAACACGTGGACGCGGGCTTTCGCCCGCTAGCGCTAACAAAGCAAGAACCGGACCATGGTAATTCATTCAATGATTTGCGCATATTTTCTCGGCAGTTAAGGGAGTGACTGTAAGGAAACCCGACAGCCTGTGGCGTCAGGCTCGGATTATAGGTAATAGTTCTTAACACCCTATTGTCGTGTGTCGCGCCGCGGTTCCGCCCGCCAATTGGAGCCCGTCCATTGAAGGGGCCAGGATTCGCCGCTACGCTCGCGCCTCGGCATCACGGACGGTGACATGGGCGCGAGCGACAGGCCGATATGGCGGCCGAGCGCAAGCCTGACCGTGGCGCTCGGCGTCATGCGCACGCTGACGCGCGCCCTCGATCCCGACGACACCATGAATCCTGGCAAGATCTTGCAACTTTAGGCGGCGATGGCGGCGCGTATCGAGGCGGTCCAGGGCGACATTACGCGGCTCGACGTCGACGCCATCGTCAATGCCGCCAACGCGACGCTCTTGGGCGGCGGCGGCGTCGACGGCGCGATTCACCGCGCCGCCGGGCCCGAGCTTCGGGCCGAATGCCAAACCCTTGGCGGATGTCCGACGGGCGAGGCGCGCATCACCCGCGGCTATCGCCTCAAGGCGCGGCACGTCATCCATACGGTCGGACCGGTCTGGCGCGGCGGCACGGCGGGCGAGGACGCGCTTCTCGCCGCCTGCTATCGCAACAGCCTCGCGCTTGCCGTCGCGCACGGCATCGGCTCGATCGCGTTCCCGGCAATCTCGACCGGCATCTATGGATTTCCGCGCGAGCGTGCGGCCGCGATCGCGGTCGACGAGATCCGCGGCTTCGCGGCGGATAACAGCATGATCGAACGGGTGATTTTCGCCTGTTTCGATGCCGCGACGCTGGCGCTCTACCAACGCCTCATCGGTGCTGCGTAAGGCTCAATCGAGGTGCTTGCCGTCGAGATCCTTGCTGGAGCGCTCGCTTTCGTGCTCCGCCAGGTTGCGCTCGTTCCGGCTGCGGCCGAAGCGGTGACGGTTTTCGTCGGCGCGCTTTCGCGCTTGGGCGCGGGCCCGTTCCTTGCGGTAGCGATTGAGATTGATCAGTTCAGCCATGGCGAGCTCCCGTGGCCTCATGCTAAGGCCGGGCGCCGGCGTTCTCAACTGCCTTCGCGCCCGACCTCGCCGCTGCGGTAGCAGGCGCGGATGAAGAGGCGGAGCGCGCTCGACAGATTGCCGCTGCGCTCGGCATCGATCGCCGCCACGAGCGCGCTGCGCGATACGCCGCGGCGCGAGGCGATCTCGCCGAGATCATGCCAGAACGGCTCCTCGAGCGAGAAGCTGGTGGCGTGGCCCGCGATCACCACCGAGCGCTTGCGCGGCCGGGTCACGGCGTGCCGATCATCGCCTCCGGTCGCACCCATCGGTCGAAATCCTCCGCCGCGACAAAGCCCAAGGCGAGCGCGGCTTCCCTGAGGGTCGTGCCCTCGTGCTGCGCCTTCTTCGCGACCTCGGCGGCGCGGTCGTAGCCGATCCGCGGCGCGAGCGCCGTCACCAGCATCAGCGATTGCTGCACGAGCTGCGCGATGCGCGCCCGATCGGCGGCGATGCCCGCGACGCAATGATCGGCGAAGCTCAGCGCCGCATCGCCGAGGAGCCGGAGCGATTGCAGGAGATTGGCGATGATCACCGGCTTGAACACGTTGAGCTCGAAGTGGCCCTGGCTGCCGGCGATGGTGATGGTGACGTGATTGCCCATCACCTGCGCCGCCACCATGGTCACCGCCTCGGCCTGGGTCGGGTTGACCTTGCCCGGCATGATCGAGGAGCCCGGCTCGTTCTCGGGCAAATGCAATTCCCCAAGGCCGCAGCGCGGACCCGAGGCCATGAGACGGATGTCGTTGGCGATCTTCATGAGCGAGACGGCGACGACGTTGAGCGCGCCCGACAGCTCGACCAGCGCGTCATGGGCGGCAAGCGCTTCGAACTTGTCCTCGGCCGAGATGAAGGGCAGGCCGGTCAGGCGCCGCAATTCGGCGATGAAGGAAGCGGCGAACCCGGGCGGGGCGTTGAGGCCGGTGCCGACCGCCGTACCGCCCTGCGCCACGGCGTAAAGCCGCGGCAGGCAGGATTCGACCCGCGCGACGCCCAGCTCGATCTGGCGCGCATAGGCGCCGAACTCGGCCCCCAGCGGCAGCGGCGTCGCGTCCTGGAGATGGGTGCGGCCGATCTTGATGATGGCGGCGAATTCCCCGGCCTTGACGCGCAGCGCCGCCGCGAGATGCCGCAGCGCGGGCACGAGGCGGTCGTTGACCTCGCGCACGGCGGCGATGTGCATGGCAGTCGGAAAACTGTCGTTCGAGGACTGGCCCAGGTTGACGTGGTCGTTGGGATGAACCGGCTGCCGGTCGCCACGGCTGCCGCCGAGCGCCTCGTTGGCCAAATTGGCCAGCACTTCGTTCATGTTCATGTTGGTCTGGGTGCCAGACCCGGTCTGCCAGACGACCAGCGGGAACTCGTCGTCATGACGGCCGCCGATCACTTCCTGCGCCGCCACCGCGATCGCCTCGCCGAGACGCCGGTCGAGGGCGCCGAGCGCCATGTTGGCGCACGCGGCCGCCTGTTTCTCGAGCGCCAGCGCATGAATGAGCGGGATCGGCATGCGCTCGCCGCCGATGCGGAAATTCTCGAGCGAGCGCTGTGTCTGTGCGCCCCAATACCGGTCCGCAGGCACCGCGACCGTGCCCATGCTGTCGCGCTCGATCCGGGTCGCGCCCATGGCATCTCTCCTCGCTGTGTCGCGGCTGAATATGGGGAGCGGCGCCGTCTTGCGGCATGCCGGCGCGGCCGGCGCCGGCGTGATCGGATCAGGGCAGGACGAAGTGCCAGCCGGTCTGCGGCACCGGATGGGGCCGGTGGGCGAGGGCCGCGAAGCGGCTGCGCTCTTCGGGCGACAGCGTGGCCATGAATTGCATCAGCCCGGAGGACATTCGCTTGATATAGTCGCGCCGGTTCTGGGTCGATACGTCGATGAGGTGCGAGATCAGCGCCTCGTCGGGCTGGGGTTTTGCCATTTCCACCCAGAGCTGCTGCATTACCGGCCCGTTGCCTTCGTGCAGCGTGCGGACGGCCTCGCGTGCGGTCACACCGAATTGCCGTAGCGCCGCACGCTGCGTGTCATTCAGATCAAGGGAGCGGCCGACGGCGACGAACCGTTGCGCCGGAGGCTCGATCGGCTGGACCTCCAGCATCCCCCAGACGAGGCCGCCGATGACGAAGACATTGAGCGTGAGCGACAGGGCGAGCGCGATCCAGAGGCCGCGCGGGCGGCGTACGCTCCGGCCGGCCGTCTCGGCCAGCGTGCTCATGTCGCCGAATCCTCCATCGCCGGGAACAGGGTGGTCGGCGGGTCGAGCAGTTCAGGCAGGACGCTGTCGGTTGCGGCCTGCTGTGCGGATTGCTGCCGCGTCAGGTCGAGATAGGCGTTGCTGCCGAGCGTGAATCCGAAAAGGCTGGTGACCAGCAGACTGGCCGCAATTCCGCTCCAGGCAAAGGCGGTGCGCCAGGCGCGATGCTGCACCGCACGCGGGCGGAATGGCACAACCGTCGCGTCGGCGTGGCCGACCAGCGCCGCGGCCCGGGCGATGGCGGCTTCGGGCGCCGCCGGAAATTTGGCTCGCAAGGCTGTGCGCGCGGCGATCAAATCGTCCAGCGCCGCGGGATCGTCGGCCAGCCACGCCTCGACCGCCTCGATGGCGGTCTCGTCCAGCCGGCCGTCGGCATAGGCGGCGAGCCACAGCGCCCCCGGCGCGGCGCCGTTCCGCGGTGCCGTCTGCCGCTGCGAACACCAGCGCCGCCACAGCGCCGCTGCCCCCGATTCCTTCATCTCCATCTCCTCATGGCGTTTTTTAGGCAGGCGCGGATCATGTCATCCCCGCCGTTCCGTTTTTGGCCCCGCGTCGTCCAAGGCAAAGTGGGTCCGCAATTTGAGCATGGCCTTGTGATGGGTGCTGCGCACCGTCTGGGGATCGACGCCGATGACCTGGGCGATCTCCGCCACCTCCATGTCGCGATCGTATAGCATGGTCAATACCAGCTTCTGCCGCGGCGACAGCATTCCTTCGGGGATTTTTACCGGCTCCAGCCGCCGGTCCTCGACCGCCAGCATGATTTCCGGCACCGAGTCGAGCGGCGTCGCCGGCGGGTGGCGGCGGCGCTGGACGTCGCGGGCGGTGCTGCGGGCGACGATGGTAAGCCAGGTCGATAACCCCGCCCGCGCCGGGTCATAGGCCTTGATCAGTCGGAATTCGTCCTTGCACAGGCGCACGAACACTTCCTGCACCAGGTCATCGAGTTCAGCGCCCTCGCGGGCAACCCCCCGCACCGCCGCCAGAATGAGGCCGGCATAACGGCGCACGAAGCCGTCCCATGCTCCCTTCTCGCCGCGAATCAATGCGTTGAGATCGATGGTGTCCGGCACACGCGTACTCATGGGCCTTGGTTATTCAAATCAGTCTACCGATCCAACGCGCGATTTAGTACGCCGCGCCGCCGCGCCCGGCACCCGGCGCCGCAACGCGGTTTCATAGGCCCGTTCCGCCCAGGCAGCGAGCCGATCCGGCTCGTCGAGCACCTCGGCCGGGACCTCGTGGTAGCCGAGCGCCACGCTGCGGCCCGCGCGCACGTAGCGAAAGGGAGCCATGCCGGCGGCGGCGAAATCGCCGCAGCTCGTCGCGTCGGTGCGGAAATAGAGCGCATCGGCATGGACCAGGGCGAACATCGTCGCGCCGCGGAAGATGCCGTGCCCGCCGAACATGCGCCGCGCTGCGACCGGCGCCCAGGATCGGAGCTGGTCGCAGACATAGGCGATGAACCCGTCCACGCCCGGCTCACGCGAGCTTGGCAAAGAAATCGTTGCCCTTGTCGTCGATGACGATGAAGGCGGGAAAGTCCTCGACCTCGATGCGCCAGATCGCTTCCATGCCGAGTTCGGGATAGGCCAGGGTTTCGACCCGCTTGATGCAGTCCTGGGCGAGGCGCGCGGCCGGCCCGCCGATCGAGCCGAGATAGAAGCCGCCATGGCGGCGGCACGCCTCGCGCACCTCGGCGCCGCGATTGCCCTTGGCGAGGGTCACAAAGCTGCCGCCCGCTGCCATGAACTGGTCGACATACGAATCCATCCGCCCGGCCGTGGTCGGGCCGAACGAACCCGAGGCATAGCCGGACGGCGTCTTGGCGGGACCGGCGTAATAGATCGGGTGGTCCTTGACGTATTGCGGCAGCGCCGCGCCGGCATCGAGCGCTGTCTTGAGCTTCGCATGCGCGAGGTCGCGCGCGACCACGAGCGGGCCGGTGAGCGCGAGCCGCGTCTTGATCGGATAGCGCGAGAGCGTGCCGCGGATCTCCGCCATCGGCCGGGTCAGGTCGATGCGCACCACGTCGCCCGCCAGCGCCGACTCGGCGATGTCGGGCAGATATTGCGCGGGGTTGGTCTCGAGCTGTTCGAGGAAGACGCCCTTGGCGGTGATCTTGCCGAGAATCTGCCGGTCGGCGGCGCAGGAGACGCCGATGCCGATCGGCACGCTGGCGCCGTGGCGGGGCAGGCGGATGACGCGCACGTCATGGCAGAAATACTTGCCGCCGAATTGGGCGCCGATGCCGTTGGCGCGGGTGAGGCCCAGCACCGCTTCCTCGAACTCGCGGTCGCGGAACGCCTGGCCCGCTTCGTTGCCTTGGGCCGGCAGCGTATCGAGATAGCGACAGCTCGCGAGCTTGACCGTCTTGAGGTTGAGCTCGGCCGAAGTGCCGCCGATGACGACGGCGAGATGATAGGGCGGGCAGGCGGCGGTGCCGAGCGTGCGGATGCGCTCGTCGAGGAACTTGAGCAGCGCCGCCGGATTCAGCACCGCGGGCGTGGCCTGGTAGAGAAAGGTCTTGTTGGCCGATCCGCCGCCCTTGGCGATGAACAGGAACTTGTACTCGTCGCCCTCGTCGGCGAAGAGATCGATCTGCGCCGGCAGATTGTCGCCGGTGTTGACTTCCTTGAACATCGACAGCGGCGCGAGCTGGCTGTAGCGCAGATTGGTTTCGAGATAGGTGCGCCGGATGCCCTGCGCGAGCGCCGCGGCATCGCCGCCGCCGGTCCAGACGCGCTGGCCCTTCTTGCCCATGACGATGGCGGTGCCGGTATCTTGGCACATCGGCAGCACCTTGCCGGCGGCGATGTTGGCGTTCTTCATGAGATCGAAGGCGACGAAGCGATCGTTCGCCGACGCCTCGGGATCGTCGAGAATGCTGCGGAGCTGGCGCAGATGGCCGGGACGGAGCAGGTGCTGGCAATCGACCATCGCCTGCTGCGCGAGCAGCGTCAGCGCCGGCAGCTCGACCGTCAGCATGCGCGCGCCGGCGAAATCTGCCGTGCCGACATGATCGGCGGAGAGCTGGCGATAGGGCGTCTTGTCGTCGCCAGCCGGAAACAAGTCGTGAAAGACGAAATCGCCCATCTCGCGCGTCCTTGGCTAGCGCCCACGATCGGGCGGTGAAACAACTTTTCCGCAGACACGTCAAGACGCCCGCCCGGACGAAACCGCGGCTGCAAGCGCCGCCCGATGACGATGAAGCGCTATTTCTTGCGGAACGCGTCGAGGGCGACGACCTCGCCCTCCTTCGCGGCGGTCGGACGCGGCTCCGGCGCCGCGGGCTGCACCGCCGCGGGCGGCGCCGCTTCCGGGCCCGCACCATCGACCTGGAATTGCAGGCCGAACTTGACCGCCGGATCGGCGAAGGCGGTAATCGCGGCGAAGGGGACGGTCAGCCGCTCGGGCTGGTTGCGGAAGTTGAGTGTCACCGCGAAGCCGCTTTCCTTGACCTCGAGATCCCAGAACTGGTGCTCCAGCACCACCGTCATCGCGTCGGGATATTGCTGGCGCAGATGGTCGGGGACCGCGACGCCCGGGGCGCCGGTGCGGAAGGTGATGTAGAAATGATGCGCGCCGGGAAGGCCGCTCGATGCGGCGCGGGCCAGCACCTCGCGCACGACGCCGCGCAGTGCGGCGTCGACCATCTTGTCGTACCGGAGGACGTCTTTCACGCGCGCACCCGCTCGGTTGGCGAAGTGGGGGGCTTCTGTTGCCCGGTGCCCCCCGGACCGCGAGTTGCCTTAGGCTGTTATCCCCGCGAGGGGATTAGGCCGCGAGCGCCTCATGCGCAACGTTGTCGTTGGCATGTAGTGATTGGCCCGATAACGGCGGTACCATGCCGAGCGACGGCCACATCCTTACTACGCGCGTCGATCCTGGTTCGCCCCCGTGGAGCGGGACCCTGGGGTCCCGCGGAATTGGTGGAGGCGCCGGGTACTGCCCCCGGGTCCGCTACGCTTATGCCATGCGCCGTGTATCGCCATAGCCGGTTGCCCGGCACGCTTAATATAGGCGATTCCGGCGCGAAGGGTAAGGGGTCGCGAGTCGCGCTTGGAGCGCGCCGATGCGATGGTTAAAGTGCCGTTCATGCCGCTCAAGCCCGAGCAGAACGACGAAATCGAGCGCCTTCGCGCCGAAACCGCTTCCACCCGCCGCGCCACCGTGCCGGCGCTCGAGGAAATTCTCTACCAACCGATCGCGGTGCTCGACCACGGCTTCGTCCGGGTGATCGACTACATGGGCGACGACGCGGCGGTGGTGCAGGCGGCGCGCGTCTCCTACGGCAAGGGGACGAAGCGGGTCAGCGAGGACCGCGCGCTCATCCACTACCTCATGCGCCACCGCCACACCACGCCGTTCGAGATGTGCGAGATCAAGTACCACGTCAAGCTGCCGATCTTCGTCGCGCGGCAGTGGATACGCCACCGCACCGCCAACGTGAACGAATATTCGGCGCGCTATTCGATCCTCGACAACGAGTTTTACGTTCCGGCGCCCGACCACCTCGCCGTGCAGTCGCCGAGCAACCGCCAAGGCCGCGGCGACCGGTTGTCGCCGGACGAGGCGGCGCGCGTACTGGATCTGCTGCGCGCGGATGCCGAGCGCGCCTATCGCGGCTATGTCGAGCTTCTGAACGAGGACGAGCAGGGGCGCGTCATCGATCCCGCGCGCCACGGGCTCGCCCGCGAGCTCGCGCGGATGAATCTCTCGCTCAGTTTCTACACGCAGTGGTACTGGAAGACGGATCTTTACAATCTTCTCAACTTCCTCGCCCTGCGCGCCGACGCGCACGCGCAATACGAGATTCGTGTCTATGCCGAGGCGATGATCGGCACGCTCGATCGCTGGGTCCCGATCACCGCTGAAGCCTTTCGCCAGCATCGGCTCGGCGGCGCGCAGCTCTCGGCCGCCGCGCTCGCCGTGGTTCGGCGCCTCATCAACGGCGAGACCGTCACCCAGGCCGAGAGCGGCCTCGGCAAGCGGGAATGGGCGGAGCTGATGGCGGCGCTCGGCCGTAGCGGCTGAGCTACGGCGCCGCTATCCTCGCTCAGGGAAAAACGCGGCATAGGGACGGGCGCCATGAAGGTCGGCATTTTCGATCATCTCGACCGCGGCGACGTGACGCTGACGCAGTTCTACGAGGAGCGGATCGAATTCATCGCGGCGGCCGAGGCGTTCGGCATCGCCAGCTATCATCTCGCCGAGCATCACTGGAACCCGGTCGGCATGGCGCCGCTGCCGGGCATGTTCCTCGCCGCCGCCGCCAAGCGCACCACGCGCATCCGTCTCGGTCCCTTGGCCTATGTGCTCGCCTTTCACAATCCGATGATCCTCGCCGAGGAGATCTGCATGCTCGATCATCTTTCGGGCGGGCGGCTCGATCTCGGTGTCGGGCGCGGCATCTCGCCGTGGGAGCTGTCGATGCTGGGCGTCACCCCGTCGGAATCGCGCGACATCTTCCGCGAGGCGATGGACGTGATGATGCAATATTTCACTGGCGACAGCGTGACCCATCGCGGCGCCCGCTGGCGCTTCTACGACGTGCCGGTCGAGATCAAGCCGCTGCAGCTTCCGTTCCCGCCGATCTGGTACGGTTCGGCTTCGGGCGCGACGCGGGACTATATCGCCGCGCTGGGCGGCACCATCAATGCCGGCTGGGCGCCCTCGGCGCGGGTGAAGCAGGCCGCTGACGCCTATCGCGAGGCGTGGCAGCGCACCAAGGATGCGCCTTTCCGCGCCGGCAGCGCCGCCGCGGCGACGGTCGGCTCGGTCCGCATGGTGGTGGTCGCCGAGACCGACGCCGAGGCCGAGGCCACGGCCAGGCCCGCCTATGAGCGGTGGTATCAGAGCCTCGAGAAGCTCGCGCACAGTTTCGGCTTCGCCGCGCTCTTCGTCCCGCCCGACTACGAGGTCGCGCGCCGGCGGATCGGCAGCGTCATTGCCGGCTCGCCCGCCACCGTCCGGGCGGAGCTGCTGCGCCACATCGAGGAATCCTCGATCGATTACCCGCTGTTGCAGGTCAGTTTCGGCGCGCAGGGCCACGCGCAGCAGATGCGCACGCTGCAACTCCTGGCCAGCGAGGTGCTGCCGCAGATCGCCCGGATCGACGCCTGAATCACTTCAGGAATTCGTTGGTGAAGATCGCGGCATAGGACGGGAGCTTGTCCGAGGCCTTCATGAAGCCGGCCTCGACATTCATCTCGTCGGCGGCTTCCAATTCCTTGGCATCGAGCACCGGCGGCGACGGCGTCGCGTCGAGCGTGTGCCGATAGGCGGCGGCGAGCACGGCCGGGTCCTTGACGTGGAACCGTTTGCCGAGCATCGCCATCGCCTCCTTCGGATGCTCGTGCATGAAGGCGTTGGCCTTGACCATCGCGTGTCCCATCTTGACGCAGATCGAACGGTGATCGACGCAGAATTTCCGCCGCGTCATCACCACGTTGGCGGCGATGTGGGCGAGCGAGGGCGGGTCCACCTTGCCGGTGGTGCCGTCGGCGACGACGACGCCGATGCCGTCGTGCAGAAGCTGCTCCACCACCGGCGGTCCGCTCGACACGCCGTCGATCGCGCCGCGCTGCATGGCGCCGACCTGGTCCGGCGGCACGACGCCGGCGACGACCAGGTCGCGTTCGGGGTCGAGCCCGCCGATCCGGGCGATCAGCTTGAGATAGGCATGCGGTATCGCCTGGATCGCGCCGACTCCGAAGCGCAGGCCCTTCAGGACCTTGGCGCGCTCGGCGAGCGGCGCGTTCGGATCGAAATGGCGCTGCTCGGCGATGGACTTGCGCAGGACGATCCAGAAGCCGGTGCGGTCGAAGGTGTTGGCGATGGCGATCAGTGGCTGATGGCGCGCCGCCGCCCGCGTCAGGGTCACGCCCGACGACATCGAGAAATCGACCGAGCCCGAGATCACGGCATTGGCCGAGCCGATGCCGGTGATCACGCGCTCCGTCACGTCGAGACCCTCGCTCTTGAAGATTCCGGCGTCCTGAGCGATGTAGGCGGTCGAGAAGATGAACGCGACCGCCGGCAGCGCCAGGCTGGTGTGCTCGACCTCCGCGCGCACGGGCGCAGCCAGCGCGAGAAATCCGAGCACCGCGATCGTCGAACGCGCCGCAAGATGGCGGCCAAGAATCCTAACCATGTTCTTCCCCCTTTGTTCGAGCGGCCGGCCGTGCCGTCGCGAATCAGCCGCCGGAGTGCGAGGCGATGCGCTTGTTGGCCGCGTTGACCAGCGACAGATCGATATATTTGGGCGAAATCGTGAGGCCCTTCTTCAGCAGCCCGAGCTGCACGTTGACGTCGATCGACTTCTGTGTCGCCGGAATGTCGGGACGCGCGTCCGGCGCGTGGTAGGAGTCGTTCTTCGTGTACATATAGTCGAGCCGTTGCGGCGGCGCCTTGGTCAGCTCGGCGGCGATGGCTACGGCTTCCTTGTGGTTGGCCGGGTTGAGCAGCCATTGCACGGCGCGGATATGGTCCTCGAAGAAGTCGATGAGCGCTGCCCGGTGCGCGGCGATGAAGTCGGCGCGCATCGCCCAGATCTGCGCCTGGATCCGGCCCTCGCCGTCGGCGGCGGTGAAGAGCTTGCGATACTTGCCGTCGGTGAGAAAATGCTCGTACTGCGGCAGGAGGTTGATGAGGTCCACCTTGCCGTCGTCGAGCATCGCCGGCATGTTGCCGAAACTGGTTTCGACCGTGGTGATGTCGCTGTCCTTGATGCCGTGCTTGTGCAGCATGACCCGCATCGCGGTGTCGCCGAACGAGCCGATGGCGTTGGACGCCACCGAGTGACCCTTGAGGTCCTCGACCTTGCGGATCGGGCTGTTGGCGCGGACAACATAGGTGATGCTGCGATAGCCGGAAACGCCGTCCTGGAACACGTCGCCGACGACGCGCACGTCGAGATGGGCGTTCCTGACGGCGAGCACGAACGCCTCGGGGCCGAACGCGGCGATCTGGAGCTCGTTGATGGCGAGCGCCTGAATCTGCGGCGTGCTGCCGCGGTAATGGACGCCTTCCGCGACATAGGTCTTGCCGAAATGGTGGAACAGCTCGGGATGCCGCTTTTGCAAGAGATCGATCGACGGCTGCATGTGCGTGATGGTCGCCCAACCGACCTTGATCTGCAAGGGCTCGGCGTTCGCGGCAGGGACGCCATACAGCATCGCAACAAGGGCGGCGGCCGCCGGTCCGAAAATGCGCATTTGTTTCCTCCCTCGACTCATTGACTGCGCTGGCGGCCATCCTAGTTCAATCGGACGGCGGAAGCAGCCCTGTCGTGGGCGGGGCTATTGGACGACGATCCGAGGTACCGGCTGCTCACTGGCGGAGAGCTTCTCCCAGATGCGCGCGGCGATCCCGCGGTAGACCTTGGCGTGCTCGCTCTCGGGATCGGCGATGACGATCGGCCGGCCGCCGTCCGAGGTCTCGCGGATGGCCATGTCGAGCGGCAGTTCGCCCAGGAACTCGATGCCGAGCCGCTCGGCCTCGAGTCGGGCGCCGCCGTGGCTGAAGATATTGCTGCGCTCGCCGCAATGGGGGCAGCGGAAATAGCTCATGTTCTCGATGATGCCGAGGACCGGAACATCCACCTTGCGGAACATGTTGAGTCCCTTGCGGGCGTCGAGGAGGGCGATGTCCTGCGGCGTCGACACGATCACCGCGCCCGCGAGCGGCACCTGCTGGGCCATGGTGAGCTGCGCGTCGCCGGTGCCGGGCGGCATGTCCACCACCATCACGTCGAGCGCGCCCCAGTTGACGTCGCGCAGCATCTGCTGCAGCGCGCTCATGACCATGGGCCCGCGCCAGATCATCGGCGTGTCCTCGGCGACGAGGAAGCCCATCGACATGCATTTGATGCCATAATTGGTCATCGGCTCGAGCCGCTTGCCGTCCGCCATGCGCGGCCGGCCGGAGATGCCGAGCATGCGCGGCATCGACGGGCCGTAGATGTCGGCGTCGAGCACGCCGACGCTGCGTCCGATCGCGGCCAGCCCGAGCGCGAGATTGGCGGCCGTGGTCGATTTGCCGACACCGCCCTTGCCCGAGGCGACCGCGATGATGGCGCGCGCGCCGGGCACCAGCTTTTCGGCTGCCGGCGCGGCGGCGGCCCGCGGCGCGGCGGCGCGCGGCGCCGGCCCTGCCTCGGCGGTCAGCACCGCCGACACCGACAACACGCCATCGATCGCCTCGACCGCCTTTTCCGCCGCCTTGCGCAAGGGTTCGAGCCGCGGACCGCGCTCGCGCTCGACCTCGATGGCGAAGGCGACATGGCCATCGCGCACCTGGACGCCGCTGATCATGCCGAGCGTGATAATATCCTGCCCACGGTCGGGATCGTTCACGTGCTGGAGCGCGGCGCGCACCGCGCTCTCGGTGACGCTCATACGGGACTCCTTAGTTTGCGCCTACGCTCGCGCGCGCGGCATCGCTGAGATATAAGTGCCACCGGGGCATTCTGCAAAGGACGCGTCCAAGCCCGCGCGGGAAAGGAACGAGGACCATGTCCTGGAATCAAGGCGGCGGCCCCTGGGGCGGCGGTGGCGGCGGTCAGAGCCCGTGGGGCCGCGGTCCCCAGCCGCCGAATATCGAGGAACTGCTGCGGCGCAGTCAGGACCGGCTGCGGCGCATCCTGCCCGGCGGCAAGGGCCGCGGCCGCGGCATTGCCCTTGCCGTCGCGGCGATCGCGGTGCTGTGGATGGCGAGCGGGTTCTATCGCGTCGAGCCGGACGAGCAGGGCATCGTGCTGCGCTTCGGCGCCTATAACCGCACCACCAGCCCCGGCCTCAACTATCACCTGCCGGCGCCGATCGAGATGGCGCTCACGCCCAAGGTCACGCGCGTCAACCGGGTCGAGATCGGGTTTCGCTCGACCGCGAACGGCTCTCAGATCAGCACGACCATAATCCCCAAAGAATCGCTGATGCTGACCGGCGACGAGAACATCATCGATATCAACTTTGTCGTGCTTTGGGTGATCAAGAACGCCCGGGACTACCTGTTCAATGTCCGCGATCCCGACGACACCGTGAAGGCGGCGGCCGAGAGCGCCATGCGCGAGATCATCGGCCGGAGCGAGCTCGCGAGCGCGCTCACCACGGGCCGCCCCAAGATCGAGGCCGATACGCAGGCGCTGCTGCAGCAGATCCTCGACTCCTACCACACCGGCGTTACCATCACCCTGGTTCAGCTCCAGAAGGTCGATCCGCCGGCGCAGGTGATCTCGGCCTTCCGCGACGTGCAAAGCGCCAAGATCGACGAGCAGCGCCTCATCAACCAGGCCGACGCCTATCGCAATAACGTCGTGCCGGTGGCGCAGGGCGATGCCGCGCGCGTGGTCCAGGTGGCCGAAGCGTACCGTCAGCAGGTGGTGCGCCAGGCCGAGGGCGACGCCGCCCGCTTCCTCTCGGTTTACAACGCTTACAAGGCCGCCGAGGACGTGACGGCGCGCCGCCTCTACATCGAGACGATGCAGGACATTCTGCAGCACACCAACAAGATCATCATCGACAAGGGCGCGACCGGTTCGGGCGTGGTGCCTTATCTGCCGCTGCCGCAGCTCCTGCGGCCGCCGCCGTCGCCATCGCAGAACCCGCCGGCGCCGTCCACGACCGCACCCCACGCGCCGCAGGGAGGCACACAATGAGTTCCCGCGCGATCGCCGTCGCGAGCGCCGCCGCCGTCGTGGTGCTGATCATCCTCTACAGCAGCGTCTTCACCGTGTCCCAGATCGAGATGGCGCTGGTGCTGCAGTTCGGCAAGCCGATCCGCCTCGTCAGCGTGCCCGGCCTCCACTTCAAGCTGCCGTGGCAGAACGTGGTCGCCTACGACCGCCGCATCCTCGATTTCGAGCCGCCGGCCGAGGAGGTGATCGCCTCGGACCAGAAGCGCCTCGTGGTCGACTCCTATGCCCGGTACCGCATCACCGATCCGCTCAAATTCTACCAGAGCCTCGGCAGCGAGGCGGTCGCGACGACGCGGCTCTCCGCCATCATCACCGGCGATCTGCGCCGCGTCATCGGCAATGTCGAACTGCAGGACGTGATCTCGACCCGGCGGGCCGACATCATGCGCCGGATCCGCGACGAGGTGAACGCGGAGTCGAAGGGCTTCGGCATCGACGTGGTCGATGTGCGCCTGAAGCGCGCCGATCTGCCCGAGGAAAACAGCGAGGCCGTCTACGAGCGCATGAAGTCGGAACGACAGCGCGAGGCGGCGGGATACCGGGCCGAGGGCGCGCGCCAAGCCCAGGCGATCCGCGCCGATGCCGACCGCCAGCACATCGAAATTCTCGCCGATGCGCAAAAACAGGCGCAGATCCTGCGCGGCCAGGGCGATGCCGACAGCATCAAGATCTATGCCGATGCCTATAACCGCGACAAGGGCTTCTACACTTTCTACCGCTCGCTCGAGGCCTATCGCGACGGCCTGTCGGGCCCGTCCACGACCCTGGTGCTGTCGCCCGACAGCGAATTCTTCAAATACCTCGAAGCAGGCCCGCCCGCGCTGCCCGCAAGCGCCGCCGCTCCGGCCGCCGAGACCCGGGCCGGTGCCCCGGCTGCCGCGACCCGCGCCGTGCGGCGCTAAAGCAACGCCACGCGTCGCCAGGAGCGAGCGATTGCAAGGTTGCTGTCACGGTGGCCGATGTCTGCGCTGCGCTCGCGAGCAGCGCTCCCGAGAAGGTTTTCAGCATTGATGGACCGACGGGTGCGATCAATTTCGCCAACGGCAATGCCATGCTCCACTGCCAGCGCGCCGGCGGACGGACTGGCGCGATCGCAACCTCCTTCTGCGCCGATGGCATCCACCACGTCCGCGCTGGACACACCGTCTTTTCAAATGGAAATCCCGTCCGGGTAGGGCCTGGCAAACGACCGAACAGCTCCGGCGACGATGATGCAATCAAATCCGGAGTCCGTTTCAGTGACCCGACACCGCCACGATCCGCCGGCGCGATTTTCAGCGATACGCGCGCACCGTCGTCGCCTTCGTCCGCCTCGCCATGAACTGCTTCATGCCGCGGCGCTTGACCCAACCAAATCATGCCGCCTGAATCTCAACTTCCTGGATCGGCTCTAACGCCCTAGGAAGGCAGGGAAATCGGGCCGCCCGGGACGGCGGCGGCGACGAGCGTCTTTCATGCGCCGGCGAAGTCACGTAGATTGGTGTGATTGCGCCCCGCACTCGTCCAGGGAGTACCGCTCGTGTCTCGAGCCATTCTGCGCCGGCCCGTCCCTCGGCCTATGGGGGGCGGCCGGTGCGGCGGTGCCGAGTCGGCATTGCGCCGGCTATTGGCGATGTCGGTCCTGGTTGCGTTGCTGATGCCGGCGGCTGCGTGGGCGCGGCCGGCCCCGGACAGCTTCGCCGATCTCGCCGCCAAGCTGTTGCCCGCGGTCGTCAACATCTCCACCACCGAAATCATCAAACCCGGCCGCGGCCCCGGCCCCGACAGGCCGCAATTCCCGCCCGGCTCGCCGTTCGAGGAGTTCTTCAAGGACTTCTTCAATCATGAGCATCCCGGTGAGCCTCAGGCGATGCCGCAGCGCGCCACGTCGCTGGGCTCGGGCTTCATCATCGATCCCTCGGGGCTGGTCGTGACCAACAACCACGTCATCGCCGACGCGGACCAGATCACGGTGACGCTGCAGGACAACACCAACTTCAAGGCCGAGGTGGTCGGACGCGATACCGAGATCGACGTGGCGCTGCTACGCATCAAGGCGCCGAAGCCGCTGCCCTTCGTCAAATTCGGCGACAGCGACAAGGTGCGCATCGGCGATTGGGTGCTGGCGATCGGCAATCCGTTCGGGCTCGGCGGAACGGTTACGGCAGGCATCCTCTCGGCCCGGTCGCGCGAGATCGATGCCGGGCCCTATGACGATTTCCTCCAGACCGACGCCGCCATCAACCGCGGCAATTCCGGCGGTCCGCTGTTGAACATGGACGGTGAGGTGATCGGCATCAACACGGCGATCTATTCGCCTTCGGGCGGCTCGATCGGCATCGGCTTTGCGCTGCCCTCGAACATGGCGCGGCCGGTGATCGAACAGATCCGGCTCTACGGCCACGCGCGGCGCGGTTGGCTCGGCATCAACATCCAGAGCGTGACCGACGAAATCGCCGAGAGCCTCGGCCTCGACAAGCCCCGGGGCGCGCTCATCGCCGGCGTCAAGGACGGTGGACCGGCGCAGGTGGCGGGCATCCGGCCCGGCGACGTCATCCTCGATTTCGACGGCAAGCCGGTGACCGACATGCGGCGCCTGCCGCGCATCGTCGCCGAGACGCCAATCAACAAGAAGGTCAAGGTGACGCTGTGGCGCAAGCGCAAGGAGGTGAGGGTCGAGGTGACGGTGGGTGAGCTGAAGGAAGAACCGCAGCCGGCGATCCTGCCGCAGAAACAGCAGACCCCGCCCGCCCCGACGGATGCCGTCAAGGTGCTGGGACTTTCGCTCGCCGATCTCACGCCCGATCTGCGCAACCGCTTCGGTCTCGCCGCCGATGCCGCGGGCGTGGTCGTCATGGGCGTCGATGCGAAGAGCCAGACGGCGGAGAAGGGCGTGCGCGTCGGCGACGTGATCGTCGAGGTGGCGCAGGAAGAGGTCCGGAGCGTGGGTCAGGTTGGCAGCATCATCGACGCGGCGAAGAAAGCCGGCCGGAAATCGGTGCTCTTGCTGGTCGACCGCCAGGGCGATCTACGCTTCGTCGCCGTCAGGATCGATCAGGGGTGAGCGGGACGCGCTGGGGACGGCGGTCGGCCGCTATCGTGGCGGTGCCGCGCCGCCCGAGGGTTGCGCCGGATGGATAACATTCTCGTCACCGGCGCGGCGGGGCAGATCGGCGCGGAACTGGTCCCGGCGCTGCGCCGGCGCTTCGGCGCCGACCGCGTGATCGCCAGCGACATCCGCATGCCCGCAACCGGCGCCGCCGAGGCGGACGGCAATTTCGAGCATCTCGACTGCACCCGGCCCGAGCAGCTCCAGGACGTGGTGCGCCGGCGCGGCGCCGGCACGATCTATCATCTCGCCGCGCTGCTCTCGGCCGTCGCCGAGGACCGCCCGCAGGCGGCGTGGGAACTCAATGTCGGCAGCCTCTATCACGTGCTCGAGACGGCGCGGCAATATCGCTGCGCCGTGTTCTTTCCGAGTTCCATCGGCGCTTTCGGCCCGACCACGCCGCGCGACTTCACGCCGCAGGACACGGTGCAGCGCCCGACCACGATCTACGGTGTCACCAAGGTCTCGGGCGAGTTGCTGTGCGACTACTACGCGCGGCGGTTCGGCGTGGACGTGCGGGGCGTGCGCTTCCCCGGCCTGGTGTCGCATGTCGCGCCGCCGGGCGGCGGCACGACCGATTATGCCGTCGAGATTTTCTACCAGGCCGTCCGCTACCGCCATTACACCTGTTTTCTGCGCCCGGACACGCGGCTCGACATGATGTACATGCCCGATGCCATTCGCGCCGTGCTCGAGCTGATGGCGGCGGACCCGGCGCGGCTCATCCACCGCAATGCCTTCAACCTTGCCGCCATGAATTTCGACCCGGAGCATCTCGCCGCCGCGATCCGCGAGCACGTTCCGGGCTTCGTCATCGATTACGAGGTCGATCCCGTGCGCCAGGCCATCGCCGATTCCTGGCCGCGCGGGGTCGATGATTCGGCGGCGCGCGCGGAATGGGGCTGGGCGCCGCGCTACGACCTCGCGGCGATGTCGAAGGACATGCTCGAGAGGCTAGGAGAACGGCTCAAGCCCGCGCGCTGAGCGGGCGCGGGAAGCGGGGAGTGAAACATGCCGCATGACCGGATCGAGACGACTCTGCGCGCCGCGCTGGCCGCGCTCGAAGCGGAGGGACGCCTCAAGGGCGCGGAAACCGTGATCGCCGGCGTTCTCCCGGCGGCGGGCGGGCGCGGCCCGCGCTACCGCGTCGAAGGCGAGGGCGACCGGCCGTTCCTGCGCATGAACGCCAACAACTATCTCGGGCTGTCGCTCCATCGGGCGGTGGTTGCGGCCGCGGACGAGGGCGTGCGCAGCTTCGGCACCGGGCCCGGCGCAGTGCGCTTCATCAGCGGCACCTGGGCGCCGCATCTTGCGCTCGAGCGGCGTCTCGCCGCGTTTCACGGGCGTGCGGCGGCAATGGTGTTCAGCTCCGCCTATGCGGCGATGATGGGGCTGCTGCCGCCGCTCGTCACGCCCGAGACCGCGATCATCAGCGACGCGCTCAACCACAACTGCATCATCAATGCCGTCCGTCTCGCCCGGCCGCGCGAACTTCACGTCTACCGCCACCTCGATATGGGTGAACTCGAAGCCGGGTTGGCGGCGGCGGCGAAATCCTGCCGCCGCGCCATCGTCGTTTCCGACGGCATCTTCAGCATGCGCGGCGATCATGCGCCCTTGGCCGCGATCGCCGCCATCACGCGCCGCCACGATGCCGCGTTCCCGGAAAACGTGCTCACCGTGATCGACGATTCGCACGGCGTCGGCGCGCTGGGCGCGACCGGCCGCGGCACCGAGGAGCAAACGGGCGCTGCCGCCGACATTCTGGTGGCGACGCTCGGCAAGGCGTTCGGCGTCAATGGCGGCTATGTCGCCGCAAGCGCTGCCGTCGTCGACTATCTGCGCGAGACCTCGCCCTATTACGTCTATTCCAACCCGATTGCGCCGGGCGAGGCGGCGGCGGCGGGCGCGGCGGTCGCGCTGGTCGACGGCCCGGACGGACCGAAGCTGCTGGCGCATCTGCGCGCGATGACGACTCGGTTCAAGACGGGCCTCGGCCGGCTCGGCTTCGAGACCATCGCCGGCGAGCATCCGATCGTGCCGCTCATGGTGCGCGACGGCCGGCGCACCGCGGCGCTGGTGCGCCATCTGCGCCAGCACGGGATTCTCGCGACCGGGCTCAGCTTTCCGGTCGTGCCCAGCGGCGACGAGGAGATCCGCTTCCAGATCTCGGCCGATCACACGGCGGCGGATATCGACGAGGCGCTCGGCGTGCTCGCAGCCTTCGACGCGCCGGCCTGACCGCGCCTCAGGCGGCGGTCCAGCCGCCGGCCTCCGCCGGTATCACCGGTAGGGCGGCGCGCGTCGCCAGGAACACGCCGCGCAGAGCGCTTGAGATCGCGATCGGCGCAGACGAGCTGCGCCCCGGCAGCGGCAAGCCCGCGCGCGAAGACGCGGCTGCTGCCGGCGCCGGTCACGAGCGCCACCTTGTGCGTCAGGTCGAAGAGCGGCGTGCGTCCTCCTTCGAGCGGCCGCCGGTCGCTCACGCGGCGATGATTTCGCTGCTGCGATAGCCTTGCACATAAAGCAGGGCGGCGAGGTCGGCATGATCGATGCGCGCACGCGCACGCGCCGCCACCGCGGGCTTGCCGTGATAGGCGACGCCGAGCCCCGCCGCCTCGATCATCGGGAGATCGTTGGCGCCGTCGCCCACCGCGAGCGTCGCCGCGAGCGGCAACCCCAATTCCGCCGCCAGCCGCTTCAGCGTGGCGAGCTTGCTGTCGCCGGCGAGAATGGGCTCGCGTACCGTGCCGGTGAGGCGGCCGGCTTTGATCTCGAGCTCGTTGGCGACCGCAAGATCGAAGCCGAGTGCGTCGCGGATCGGGCTTGCGAAGACGCCGAACCCGCCCGAGACGAGCGCCGTCCGCGCGCCCTGGGCGCGCATGGTGGCGACGAGCGCGGCCGCGCCCGGATCGATGCGGATGCGTGCCCCGGCCGTAGCGAGGACACTTTCGGGCAGGTCCTTGAGCAGCGCGACCCGCTCCTTGAGCGCGGCGACGAACTCGATCTCGCCGTTCATCGCCCGGCGCGTGATCGCCGCGACTTCGGCGCGGCGCCCGATCGCGTCGGCGAGCTCCTCGAGCATCTCGTTGGCGATGATCGTCGACTCCAGATCGGCGACGAGCAGGCGCTTGCGCCGTCCCGCTTGCGGCTGCGCCACGACATCGACCGCCGCGCCGCCGAGCGCCGCGCGTGCCGCCGCATCCGCCCCGCCGGGATCGAGCGCGTCGAAAAGAACGTCGCAGGCAATGCCGGGGGCCAGCCAATCCGTGCCCGAAATCTTGGCGCCAAGCGCGGCGATGGCGTCCGCGGCTGCCGCTGCGGCGGCCGCAAGCCGTGCGCCCGCTTCGGGCGCGGCGATGAGCGTAAGCACGCTGGCGGCCATGCGGCGGTTATCCGCCCCGCCGCTGGCAAACGCAAGCCGCCCCGGCCCGTGCTAGAACGCGGCGATGCCAGCTCCCATCCTCATCGTCGCGGGACCCACCGCCTCGGGCAAGTCCGCGCTCGCGCTGGCGCTCGCCGAGGAATTCGCCGGCACGGTCATCAATGCCGACAGCATGCAGGTCTATCGCGACCTGCGCGTGCTGACGGCGCGCCCGGGGCCCGAGGCAGAGGCGCGGGCGCCGCATCGCCTCTATGGCATGATCGATGCCGCCGAATCCTGCTCGGCGGGACGCTGGAAGGCATTGGCGCTGGCCGAAATCGCGGCCGCGAGTGCGGCCGGAAGGATACCGATTATAACAGGAGGAACAGGTCTTTACATCCATTCTCTCATCCATGGTCTGGCACCCGTGCCGCCCATCCCTGAGGCAATACGCGAGGATGGGCGCAAGCTCCATGCTCAAATTGGCAGCGTCAGGTTTCACGCCCTGCTCGCCGACCGGGATCCTGCCGGCGCAGCGCGGCTTGCTCCCGGCGACACGCAGCGGGTTCTGCGCGCCTACGAGGTCGTCGCTGCCACCGGCCGGCCGCTCGGCGAATGGCAGCGCCTGTCCCGGACCGACGCGCTCGGCAAAGTCGCGGCGGTCACGCTGCTGCCGCCGCGGGCCGCGCTCTATGCCGCCTGCGACGCCCGCTTGGTCGCGATGATGCAGGACGGTGGGGTCGCCGAGGCCGAGGCGCTGCTGGCGCGGCAACTGCCGGACGACCGGCCGGCGATGAAGGCGGTCGGCGTGCGCGAGATCGGGCTGTGGCTGTCCGGCCGGCTCGGACGGGAGGAGGCGATTGCTGCGGCGCAGCAAGCAACCCGGCGCTACGCCAAGCGGCAATACACCTGGATGCGGCATCGCATGGCTGGGCTGCACGGGCCTACGTTCGAGACGCAATTTTCGGAAAGTTTGCTTCCAGAAATTTTTGCATTTATTCGTCAGTGCCTATTGACCGCCCGGAACTAGCTGACTAGGTTGGGCTTTTGGCGCAAGGAGCGGGTCATGGCGTCGGAACCGATGGCGGGTGCGGAAATGCTCATCAAAGCCCTGGTGGATCAGGGCGTTGATGTCATTTTCGGCTATCCCGGCGGCGCCGTCCTGCCGATCTACGATGCGCTTTTCAAGCAGAACCGGTTGCGCCACATCCTGGTGCGGCACGAGCAGGGTGCAGTGCACGCGGCCGAGGGCTATGCGCGCACGACCGGCAAGGTCGGGGTGGTGCTGGTGACGAGCGGTCCGGGAGCGACCAATGCGGTCACCGGCCTTACCGACGCGCTCATGGACTCGGTGCCGCTCGTGTGCCTGACCGGCCAGGTGCCGACGCATCTCATCGGCAACGACGCGTTCCAGGAGGCGGACACGACCGGGATCACCCGGCCGTGTACCAAGCACAATTACCTCGTCAAGGACGTGAACGACCTCGCGCGGGTGGTGCACGAGGCGTTCTATGTCGCGCGCACCGGCCGTCCCGGTCCGGTCGTGGTCGATCTGCCCAAGGACGTGCTGTTCGCCGTCGGGCGTTACATTGCGCCCGATGCGGTGAGCGAGCACAAGACCTATCGCCCGAAGCGCGTGCCCGATCCGGAGCGGATCCGGGAGGCGGCCGCGCTCATCGCCGAAGCGAAGCGGCCGCTCTTCTATGGCGGCGGCGGCATCATCAATTCCGGCCCGCGCGCCTGCGCGCTCTTCGCCGAACTTGTCAAGATGACCGGGTATCCGTGCACGCTGACCCTGATGGGGCTGGGCGCGTTTCCCGCCTCCGAGAGACAGCATCTCGGCCTCGTCGGCATGCATGGGACGTACGAGGCCAACATGGCGATGCACGATTGCGACGTGATGGTCGCGGTCGGCTCGCGATTCGACGACCGGGTGACTGGCCGGCTCAACGCGTTCTCGCCGGGCTCGAAAAAAATCCACATCGACATCGACCCGTCGTCTCTGAACAAGAACGTGCGGGTCGACGTGCCGCTGCTCGGTGATTGCGGCCGGGTGCTGGAGAGCCTGCTGGCGGCGCTGAGGCAATCGGGCATGCGGCCTGACGGCGCGGCGCGCAAGGCGTGGTGGACGCAGCTCGGTGCGTGGCGCGCGCGCGATTGCCTGCACTACGATCACTCGCGCGCCGACCTGATCAAGCCGCAATACGCGATCGAGCGGCTCTATGAACTGACCAAGGGGCGTGACCCGTTCATAACCACCGAAGTCGGCCAGCACCAGATGTGGGCGGCGCAATTCTTCAAGTTCGAGCAGCCCTACCACTGGATGACCTCGGGCGGGCTCGGCACGATGGGCTATGGGCTGCCGGCGGCGATGGGGGTGCAGATCGGGCATCCCGACGCGCTGGTCATCGACATTGCCGGCGAAGCCTCGATCCTGATGAACATTCAGGAGATGTCGACGATCGCCCAGTACAAGCTGCCGGTGAAGGTGTTCATCCTCAACAACCAGTACATGGGCATGGTGCGCCAGTGGCAGGAATTGCTGCACGGGGCCCGGTATTCCGAAAGCTATACCGCTGCGCTGCCCGATTTCGTCAA
>DATKQE010000105.1:0-2495 GCA_035532935.1 Allostellaceae bacterium | reverse complement strand
CGCCGATAGTCGCTGCGCTGGTGTTCGCCGAGATGGAGCTGCACCTTGCCGCCGGGAATGCCGATCCCTCCGACGCCAGCGGCCACAGCGAGCCTTAGATGGAATTCCAGATTGGCGATCGCAGCTTTACGATGCCGGTGCGGTCGCTCGATCAACTCCACGCGATCCGCGAAGGCGGCCGATCATACGCAAGCTTGGATGCGCCACGATTGCTCGACCTCTATGTGCGCGACGTACATGCGACGCTGGCGCCGGCCTACCCCGATCTTGCGCCGGCATGGCTGGAAGAAAATCTCGACCTCCCGACGGCCGTTGCAATCCTTCATGCGCTCGCCGCCCAGATGGCCGTTGCAAGGCCGCGCGGACAAGCGTGAGCGACGCGGCGCCGGACTATGGCGCCGGCGCAAGTTCGCGCTGGCAATAGCGGCAGACCTTGGCCTCGGCGCGGATGATCTCGGCACAATATGGACACTTCTTCGAGTCGCCGCCGGCGAGGCTCTTCTGGTCGATCGCGTCCTGATCCTTGCCGATCATCAGCGCGTGCGGCAGGGCGACGATGAAGAGCAGCGACCCGTATATCCACCAGCCGACGAAGCTGCGCCCCTTCGATGACGCGACCGCCGCCGGGACGAGCCCGATCAGGACCAAGATGGCGACGATCCCCATGCCAGATGCTCCCCTTGCCGGGCAACCGTGCCACGGCCGCCGCGCCGCCGTCCAGGGCGCCTTCATACCCCGTTTCACCGCCCGATGAACGGCCCCTCAATCACCGCGCCAATCGGAGCCGCCCACGCCTCGCCGCTCCCCGTTCTCCAGCCCAACCCGGTCCCGCCCCGCGGTCGCCCTGGCCGCCCCGCCCGACCGGCCCCGACCGGGAAATACCGGGACCGACCGGGATTTATTGATTCCGTATCCACCGGCCGCCGCGCTGGCTTTTTCCCGCGCCGCGTGCAACATCAAGGGCATGACCGAGAAAGACGCCGTGCTGGCGACGAACCTCGAATTCTACCACGCTTTCACGTCCGGCGACTTCCCGGCGATGAATGCGCTGTGGTCGCGCACGGCGCCGGTGCTGTGCGTTCATCCCGGCTGGGCGGCGCTGCACGGGCGCGAAGCGGTGATGCAGAGCTGGCGCAACATCCTTACCAATCCCGCGCCGACCCGGGTGATGGTGCACGACGACCAGGCGTTTCTCTATGGCGATTTCGCCGTGGTCATCTGCGAGGAAGAGCTGGCCGAGGGCCATCTCGTCGCCACCAACATGTTCGTCAAGGAAGCCGACCGCTGGCGCATGGTGCATCACCAGTCGAGCCCGCTGGTCGGCCGGCCGCAGGCCGCACGCCCGTCGCGCCGCCGCTGAGCCGTGCGCGCCTACCGTATCGCCGCCATCCCCGGCGACGGCATCGGCCAGGAGGTCATCCCCGCGGGGCTCGACGTGCTCGACGCCGTGGCCCGGCGCGACGGCGGCTTCCGCCTTGCGGTCGAGGCGCTGCCGTGGGGCTCGGACCATTACCGCGCGCACGGCTGCTTCATGCCCGAGGACGGGCTCGCGAAACTGCGCCCGTTCGACGCGATCTTCTTCGGCGCGGTCGGTGATCCCGGGATTCCGGACCACGTCAGCCTGTGGGGCCTGCGCCTGCCGATCTGCCAGGGGCTCGACCAGTACGCCAACGTGCGCCCGACCCGGCTTTTGCCCGGCATCACGCCGCCGCTGCGCCACCTCGCGCCGGGCGATCTCGACTGGGTCATCGTGCGCGAGAACAGCGAGGGCGAGTACGCCGGCCATGGCGGGCGCGTGCATCGCGGCCTGCCCGAGGAGGTCGCGACCGAAACCGCCGTGTTCACCCGCGCCGGGGTCGAGCGCATCATGCGCTTTGCCTTCGCGCTGGCGCGGGGACGGGCGCGCCGGCATCTGACGGTGGTGACCAAGTCGAACGCCCAGCGCCACGGCATGATGCTGTGGGACGAGATCGCCGCATCGGTGGCGCGCGATCATCCCGAGGTGGCATGGGACCGCGAGCTGGTCGATGCGATGACGACGCGGATGGTGCTGCGGCCGCGCTCGATCGACACCGTGGTCGCAACCAACCTCCACGCCGACATCCTGAGCGACCTCGCCGCCGCGCTTGCCGGCTCGCTCGGCATCGCCGCCACCGCCAACCTCAATCCCGAGCGCCGCTTCCCCTCGATGTTCGAGCCGATCCACGGCTCGGCCTTCGACATCGCCGGCAAGGGCATCGCCAATCCCATCGCCACGTTCTGGACCGCGGTGCTGATGCTGGAGCATCTGGGCGAAGCCGCCGCCGCCCGGCAGCTGATGGCCGCGATCGAGCGCGTGACGGCCGACCCCGCCTTCCACACTCCCGATCTCGGCGGCAAGGCCACGACCGCGCAGGTCACGGCGGCGGTGGTGGACGCGATACGCAGCGGGAATGTGTGATCGGATCGATCGGCCAAACGCGGATATTCGCACCGGATTTCTGCACCAAAGAAGG
>DATKQE010000104.1:0-3631 GCA_035532935.1 Allostellaceae bacterium | reverse complement strand
CCCTTGCACCAGGCGCCGTCGCCTCAGGCAATGGTTAGGAAGTCACACGCAGGTATAGCCGCCGTCGATCACCAAATCAGCGCCGGTCATGAAGGATGCTTCGTCGCTCGCCAAGAAAAGCGCGCCGTTGGCAATCTCTTCCGGCTGGCCGAGCCGCCCGATCGGATGGAGCGGCACCAGCGCTGCCCGCACCGCCTCGATGGTCTTGAGGCGCTTTAGGAGTCGGTTGGTCTCGATCGCGCCGGGCGAGAGTGTATTGACCCGGATGTTCTCCTTGGCGTGGTCTACCGCCATCGAACGCGCGAGCTGGATGAGCGCCGCCTTGCTTGTGACATAGGCGGGGCGGCGCGGCACCGCCACTTGGCCCAATTGTGAGGCGACGATGACAATGCTGCCGCCGCCGGCCTGACGCAGCTTGGGAATGCCGTATTTCGCCACCAGGAAGACGCCGGTGAGGTTGACGGCGAGCGCGTGATTCCAATCCTCCTCGTTGAGTTCGACCGTGTCGCCCATCGGATCGTCGTCGGCCGCCGTATTGACCACGACGTTGAGTAGCGAGAAGGCGGTCACCGCGCGCTCGATTGCAGCGGCGACTTGGCGCGCATCGGCGACGTCGCAGGCAAGGGCTATGGCGCGGCCGCCTGATTTGGAGATCGCCGCTGCGGTGCGGTCAGCCGCGCCGCCGTCCAGATCGGCGCAGGCGATGGCGGCACCCTCGGCGGCGAAGCGCCGCGCGATCGCGCCGCCGATGCCGCCACCCGCGCCTGTGATAAAGGCCGACTTGCCCTCGAGCCGTCCCATAGCGCTCACCGTCCTTGCTCGGCCGCGACCAACCGCGCGAGGAGGCTGCGCGCCTGAATGGTGGGTGCGTCCGCGCTCACGTCGATCTGCGGCGCGTCGGGGAACGCCTCTAAGACGCGCTGCTGCGCCTCGACCATTGCCAGATCCTCAAGGAAGGTACTGCGGATCTCGCGTTGCGCCGCCGTGGCGGATTCGTCGTCGAGGCGAGTGTTGCGGGCCGAGCTCCAGAAATGATGGGTTGTGCGCTCGGTCTCGGGCGTAATGGCGTGCGCATTGAAGACCGAGCCGTGCGAGCGGCGCCCCTCGAACGCGCCGGTGCCGGGCGTGGCGATGCCGGCGTCGAACGTGATCGACGCGGGCGGCCGGTAGGTCCACTTGATCCAGACGTCGGCGCGGTCATCGGGATAGCCCAGAATGCGGCGCATGATCGGCTGCGGATCGCTGTTCGGCATTTCGCGCCAGCCATGGAGCGCGCGCTCCTCGCGCCGCACCTTAGGCGGCGTAACGATCGCGCCGTCATTGGTAAGCGAGGTCGGGTGAACATATTTCGAATGAGTCTGATCGAGCTGAATGTCGATCAGCGCCTGATAATTGCACTTCACGTGGAAATAGCCGGTGACCATCGCCCAAGAAGGATCCCGGTGCCACGAGATGTCCGGGATTTGCGTCCGGTCGGCACCGGTGGGATTGCCCATCCACAGCCAGATCCAGCGATGACGCTCGACGGCGGGATACGACTTGATGCGCGCTCCGGGCGGGACCGTCGCCTGACTCGGCACGCGGATGCAGGCGCCCGTCTTGTCGTAGACAAGGCCGTGATAGCCGCACTGGACGAGCCCGCCATCGATTCGCTTGCCGACCGAGAGCGGCGCGTGGCGATGACAGCAACGGTCCTCAAGCGCCGCGATGCCGCCGTCGGTGGTGCGGAAGAGAACGATGTTCTCGCCAAGGATGGTGCGCCCAAGAAGCCCCTCGCCGACCTCGTGGTCCCAGGCCGCGACATACCAGCCGTTGCGCAGGTACACTTTGTCCTCCTGTCGGTTGACGCGATCTTACGTCATCGCGGGCGAAGCGCAACTTGCGGCGCCGCGGCGCGACGGGCATGATACGGGCGAAGCCAAGAGGGGAGTTCTTCACATGGTCCATCGCACGCGACTTGCCGCCCTGCTGCTCGCCGGCGGACTGGCGCTCTGCGCCGCCTTGCCCGCGAGAGCCGAGACCAAGATCGTCGAGGGCTATGTCAGCCCGGGCGCGCCGGAATGGCCGGAATATGTCGGGCTCGCGTTCGGTTGGTTCAAGGACAATGGCATCGCCCTGGACATGGTAGGCGCCGGCGCTGGCGCGGCCCAGCAGGTTACGGCCGGCTCGATTGATCTCGGCTATAGCGGTTTTCCCGATTTCATCTACGCGATCAATCGGGGCGCTCCCATCAAGATTATTGTCAACGGTCTGGGGGCGCCGCCCTACGGGGTCTATGCCAAGCCCGCGATCAAGACCGTCGCCGACCTCAAAGGCAAGATCATCAGCATCGGCGGCCCGAAGGACGTGACCCTCATTTATATCGAGGCGCTCCTGGCGACCGCTGGACTCAGTGCCAAGGACTGCGACTTTTTCTACGCCAAAATGACCCAGGACCGCTTTGCCGCGCTGATTTCGGGTGGCGCTGATGCAGCGATCCTATATCCTCCCGCCTCGTTCCGCGCCGGCCGGCAGGGCTATACCTTTCTCGGCGACATCGGCGACCTCTTGAAGGATTTCCCCTTCACCGTGATTGCGGTCAATGACGGCTTCGCCGCCAAGAACCGGACGGCGGTAGAGGCGTATGTCCGCACCTACAGCCGCGCCGTCGCTTGGCTCTACGATACCAAGAACAAGGACAAGGCAGTCGAGATCCTCGCCAAGGCGACGAAACAGGATGTGCAGGACAGCGCCGACACCTATGATTACTTCTTCGCCAAGCTCCAGGCCTTCAGTCGCAACGGCCTGATCACCGATACCGCCTACAAGAAGATGACCGACGCGCTCATCAGTTTCGGCGAACTGAAGCAGCCGGTACCTCCGCTCGGCAAATTCTTCGACGCAAGCTTCGTCAAGGCCGCGTGGGGGAAATAGCCCGCGGCGCGCCATCCTCTCGTGAAGCGTACGCACTAGTGTGTCCCTGTGCCTTTTGCGAATCTCGTCTCGGCGTCACGCATGTGGCCGTCGCGCCCCATGCGGTAGCGCCAGGCCCAGGGCAATATGCGTCTTGCCAGTGCCGCTGTTGCCGACCGCGATCACGTTGTCCCGGCGAAGCACGTACTCGGAGCGGGCCAGTTCCAACACCAATGTCTTGTTGAGCGAAGGCAGCACGGTGAAGTCGAAGCTGTCGAGGCTTTTCACCGTCGGGAACCGTGCCTCCTTGATACGGCGCTCGACCATGCGCCGTTCCCGCTCGATCAGTTCCAGCTCGGCCAGCCGCAGCAGATAGCGGACATGATCGACACCATCCGTCGCGCACTGCCGGGCCAGTTTGTCGTATTCGCGCAGGAAGGTCGGCAGCTTCAGCGCCTTCAGGTGATGCGCGAGCAGAACCTGCGGCGTATCGGTCATGACGCCGCCCCGGTGAGCAGATCCAGGTATGTCCTGGCCGAGGTGGTCGCCACGCTGGCGCGCGGCAGGTAGGGATAGACCGTCAGATCGAGCCTGGGCGGCCGGCGCTCGATCCGACACAGTACCAGATGCTTGACCGCGTCAAAGCCGATCACGCCGCGGGCGATGGCGTCTCTGACGCCGGCCAGCACGTCCTCGGGGCGGAACACCTCCAGCAGCCGCAGCACTTGGACGAACTCCC
>DATKQE010000103.1:0-2654 GCA_035532935.1 Allostellaceae bacterium | reverse complement strand
GGAAGCGAGGTCGGCGATGAGCATCCCCGATCACGCGCGCGCAAACTTCCAGACGCTGCTCCGCGCGGCAGCAGACAGGAATCTCGCGCTCATGGAGTGCAGCGACGCCGTGACCGGCGAGCCGCGCTACGTCATTTGCGCAGTTGGTCGCGACGGAACGGATTTCCTGTTCACACCCTTCGGCCATCTCGCCGACGGCAACCCGTTCGACGCCTACTTGCCGCCGTCCGAACCCCTGGCCGACCCATCGGCCTCCTGATCCCGCCGCTCCTCGGCCTGTCTGAGCGCGGCGGTTCGCGGGTCAACGGGCGAGCCGTTCTCGTATCGTCTGACAGCCGATGCGTGACCCGCGAAGACTGAACCGCGCTCGGTCGCCAGCCCGTCGCTCAAGGATCAGGAGGCGAAGGCGATGTGCAGGGTTCTCAATAAGCATCACGCAGGCGTGCCGACGGGCGCCGTCTACATCGGCCGCGGCAGCAAATGGGGCAATCCGTTCCGGATCGGTCCCGACGGCGACCGCGTCGCGGTGATCGCACAATACGAGCGCTGGCTTGCCGATCAGCATCATCTCTTGCGCGCGCTCGACGAGCTTCGCGGCCGCGATCTCGTCTGCTTCTGCGCGCCGCGGCCCTGCCACGGCGACCTGTTGCTGCGGCTCGCGAACGCGACGCGGGACGCGCGCATCGCGTGGTGGCGCGCCGTGAAGGCTGCAGCGTGAAAAGAGCGAGAGGTCGGCCGGGACGGGTTTGAGCTGATCGGGTCGAGAGAGAGCGCCCGGCGGCTCGGCCCGTTCCCGCTCTCCCGAGGTCCCCTTCATGACGAATCCTTCCAGCTCCGCGGTTGCCCGTTCGGCTGCGCCATCGCCTGCAGCTGCATCCGCCGCCATCGCCCAGGCCGCGCGGCTTCTCCTTCCCGATCTCGAATGTGGCCGCCGCATCGACGCCAGTATCCTACGCACCGCGATGGAGGCGGCCTTCGGCGCCTCCGATGCGGCCGGCGCCTGGGATTGGAAAACCGCCTACGACGCCTGCGAGGCGGCGACGGTCCTGTTCCTCCGCAAATACGGCAAAATGCTTCTCCGTAAAGCCGGCTCTCCGGCCGCCGCACTGCCGATGCTCGCGAAGATCGCGGGCCTTTTTCCGACCCACACGCGTCGCTCCGAGGAGAGCCAGGCGCTCCAGCAGTTCTCGACGCCGGTCCCGCTTGGCCTCGCGGTCTCCGCCGCGGCGGCCATCACCGCGGCCGATCGGGTTCTGGAACCCTCGGCCGGCACCGGGCTACTCGCCATCCTCGCCGAGATCGCCGGCGGTTCGCTCGTGCTGAACGAGCTGGCCGAGACACGCGCGACTCTGCTCGGCCACCTCTTCCCGGGTGTCATCGTAACCCGCTTCGACGCGGCGCAGATCGACGATCATCTGGATGCCGCGATCACGCCGAGCGTCGTCGTGATGAATCCGCCCTTCTCGGCGATGGCGAATGTCGATCGGCGCATGGCGGACGCAGCACTGCGCCATGTCGCTTCCGCCTTGGCGCGGCTCTGCCCGGGCGGCCGTCTCGTCGCAATCACGGGTCCGAACTTCGCACCGGACAATCCGGCCTGGTGCGACGCTTTCGTCCGGCTTCAAGAACGCGGCCGCGTCGTGTTCTCCGCCGCTATCGATGGCGCCGTCTATGCGAAGCACGGCACCACGATCGACACGCGGCTCACCGTTATCGACAAGGAGCCCGCTGCCGATCCGAAGGTCTTTCCGGCCTCGCCAGGAATAGCTCCGGACGCGGAGAGACTGCTCGCCTGGGTGAACGAGCGTGTCCCGTCGCGCTTGCCGCTCGCCGCGCCCGTCGTCGTTTCCGATACCGCACGACCGGCAATTCCCCGAACTGTCCGCGCCTTCGCGATGCGCCGATCGCCCGGTCCGGCGCTCCCCGAACCGGAGGCCGAGGAGCTCGCCTATGAGATTGTCGACTGGACGCCGCCGGAGGGCGCGCGCCTCACGGATGCGCTTTATGAAGAATACGGATTGCAGTCGATCCGGATTTCCGGCTCTCAGGCGCATCCCAGCAGGCTCGTGCAGTCGGCGGCGATGGCCTCGGTCGCGCCGCCAAAGCCGTCCTATCGGCCGCACCTACCGGCGAACCTCGTCGCTGACGGCGTGCTGTCGGACGCCCAGCTCGAAAGCATCATCTATGCCGGGGAGGCTCATGTAGAGTTTCTCGCCGGCGCATGGACGGTCGATGAAACCTTCGACCTCGTCACCGCCGCGCGTGACGACGCAGAGAGCGCTGTCCGCTTTCGACGCGGATGGTTTCTCGGCGACGGCACCGGCGCCGGCAAGGGCCGCCAGGTCGCCGGCATCCTGCTCGACAACTGGCTCAAGGGCCGGCGCCGCGGCGTCTGGATCAGCAAGTCCGACAAGCTGATCGAGGACGCGCAGCGTGACTGGTCCGCGCTCGGCATGGAGCGTCTGCTCGTCACGCCGCTCTCCCGCTTTCGCCAGGGCACGCCGATCCGGCTCGCGGAAGGCGTCCTATTTACGACCTACGCCACGCTGCGCACCGACGAGCGCGGCGAGAAGCTTTCGCGCGTCCGGCAGATCGTCGAATGGTTGGGCTCCGACTTCGATGGAGTGATCATTTTCGACGAGAGCCATGCGATG
>DATKQE010000102.1:0-38231 GCA_035532935.1 Allostellaceae bacterium | reverse complement strand
GCTTCGCGCGGAATGAGGTTGGTGTCGAACACCACGCATTGGTGCCCCGCTTTCATCAGGCGGCGAGTGATGTTGCCGCCCATCCGGCCGAGCCCGATCACGCCGATCTTCATTTGCTTCACTCCTTACAACCGTGCGCCTACCGGAGCGCTGCATCCATCGCGCGCGTCAGCTCCGTCAGCCCGCCGCCAACATCTGTGAGGTGAACGCGCAACGCGCGGCGACCGCGTTCCACCAGCACCGCGAGATCGCCGCGCGCTTGCGCCGCCTTCACCACACCGAAGCTGTAGGAATGGCCGGGCACGTCGATATCGGCCGGATCGTCGCAGGTGAGTTGCAGGAACACGCCGGAATTCGGTCCGCCTTTGTAGGCCTGCCCGGTCGAATGCTGAAAGCGCGGCCCGAAGCCGAGACAGGTGGCGGCATGGGTCTTGTCGCGGATGCCCGTGCGCATCGCGGTCAACGCCTGCGTGTGTGCCGCGTTACGCTCGATATAGGCCAGCAGCGCCACGTAGTCGCCGGCATGGACGCGGTCGAAATGGCTTTTCAGATAGCCGGACAGGGTGTTGTGGCGACCGAGCGCGACGGCATTGCGGGGATCGGCATAAAGGGCCAAGCCATTCTCGCGGAATATGGGTTCCTCCTTTGGCAAGCTGCGCGACGTCTCGTATTCCTCGGTGAGCGCGCGCGTCTTGTCCTTGCTCGCCTCGACATCAGGCTGGTCGAACGGGTCGATGCCGATGATCGCGCCGGCCACGGCGGTGGCGATCTGCCAGCGGAAGAATTCCTGGCCGACGTGCCAGATGTCCTTGACGCAGATCCGCGCGACCGGATGGCCGGACCGCTCCAGCGCCGCAACCGCCGCGCGTTGCGACGGATCGCCCTGCCCGTCCAGCTCCAGATAGGCGAAGAACCTGTCGCTGCCGTAACGATCGGGAGTGGTGAGCGGTTCGCCGGCCAGCGGAATGAGCCCGCGCCCGTGCTTGCCCGTGCTCTCCGCCAGAAGCTGCTCCAGCCAGGCGCCGAGATCGGCGATGCCAGGTGAAGCAATGATCGTCACCTTGTCGCGGCCGAAGCGCGTCGCCGCGATGCCCATGGCGACGCCGAGCCCTATGCCCGGATTCTCCGCCGGCGGCACGTCCGGGCCGCAGGACCGTTCCATCGGCTGCGTCGTCGCGAGGAGGCGTTTGACGTCGAGACCCAAGGCCGCCGCCGGCACCAGACCGAACTTCGACAGCACCGAGTAGCGTCCGCCGATCGAGGGCACGCCATGGAAGATATGGGCAAAGCGCAGCTGCCGGGCGCGTCGCTCCAGCGAGGAACCGGGATCGGTCACCGCGACGAAGTGATCGCCGGCCTTGTCCTGGCCTCGTGCTGCGCCGACGCGGTCGAGAAAATATTCCATGAAGATGTTGGGCTCCAGCGTGCTGCCGGATTTGGAGGAGACGATGAACAGCGTCTTGTCGAGATCGACCGCCCGTTCGATCGCCGTGATCTGCGCGGGATCGGTGCTGTCCAGCATGTGGAAGCGCGGCCAGCCGGATCGCCGTTCGAAGGTCTCGCCCAGCACTTCCGGCCCCAGGCTCGAGCCTCCCATGCCCAGCAGCACGATATCGGTGAAACCGCGCTGCTTCACCTCATGCGCAAAGTCGTGCAGCCGATGAAAATCGCCAAGCTCCTGCTCCACGATTTGCAGCCAGCCGACCCACTTGTCCTCGTCCGTTCCGGCCCACAGCGACTTGTCGCCAGCCCAAAGCCGCCGTATGCGCCCGTCCGCGCGCCAAGCCTCCATCTCCGCGTCGAGAGCCGTCTTCATCGCCGCGGAGCCCGGCGCGATCTCCAGGCTCGCGCGATCACCCTCGCGCAGCGTGCGACGCCGGCGGGCGACTGCGCCAAGCAGCTTGTCGAACGCATCCGCAAACTGTTGCACGCCGTCCTTGACCAGCTCCTTCGTCACCTCATCCAGCGAGATGCCATGCCGCTCCAGCGCAGCAAGCATCGCGCGGGCGCCCGCCAAATCCTGCGCGATGGCGTCGGGCGTCGCCGTACCATGGTCGCGGAACGCGTCCATCGTCGCCGGCGGGATCGTGTCCACGGTATCGCGACCGATCAGGGCCTCGACATACATGGTGTCCCTGTACGCCGGACTCTTGGTGCTCGTGGAAGCCCAGAGCAGGCGCTGCGTCTTCGCCCCCGATGCGGCCAGACTCTGCCAGCGCGGACCGGAGAACAGCGCCTTGTAGCGGGCATAGGCGAGCTTCGCGTTGGCGATCGCGACCTTGCCGCGGAACCGATCCGCCACAAGCTTGTCACCGAGCTGGTCGAGCCGCCGGTCGATCGCGGTGTCGATGCGGCTGACGAAGATGCTGGCGACGCTGCCGATCTTGGCTACGTCGCCGCCGGACCGCTTCAGGTCTTCGAGTCCCGCCATATAGGCTTCGGCTACCTGCTCGTAGACGCTCACGGCGAAGAGCAGGGTGATGTTGATGTTCAGCCCGCTCCCGATCAGCTTGCGGATCGCAGGAATGCCGGCCGGGGTCGCCGGCACCTTCACCATCAGGTTGGGACGGCCCACCGCCGCCCACAGCCGCAGCGCCTCGGCCACCGTGGCTTCGGTAGCGTTGGCAAGGTAGGGCGAGCATTCCAGGCTGATATAGCCGTCCCGGCCCTGTGTCTCTTCGTAGACCCGATGCAGCACATCGGCGGCGGCACGGATATCGGCGATCGCCAAGTGCTCGTAGATTGCGGAGACGCTGTGGTCCGCGTGTGCCTGGAACTGGTTCAGCGCATCGGCGTATTCGTCGGTCTCGCCGATCGCCTTCTCGAAGATCGAGGGATTCGAGGTGACGCCCTTCAATCCGTCGCGCTCGATCAGCGTGCGCAACTCGCCCGTCCCGATCAGGCTGCGTTTCAGGTAATCGAGCCAGGGCGATTGGCCGCACGATTCGAGCTGCTTCAGCGGGTTCATGCCGCCTTCTCCTTGGCTAGCGCGAGCTGCCGCTTTGCCGCCGCAAGCACCTTCTCGGGCGTGAAGCCGAACTTCGTCAGCAGATCCTTGAGCGGGGCCGACGAGCCGAACGTGTGCATGCCGATCGTGGCGCCGGCACTGCCGACATAGCGATCCCAGCCGATCACCGAGCCCTCCTCGACCGACACGCGTGCCGTAACGACGGGTGGAACCACGCGGTCGCGATAGGCTTGATCCTGCTGCTCAAACAATTCCCACGACGGCATGCTGACGACGCGCGCCGCAATGCCCTCCCGCTTCAGCGCCTCGTAAACCTCCACACAGAGAGCGACCTCGCTGCCGGTGCCGATCAGGATCACTGCCGGCTCGCCATCTTTGGCATCGGCCATGACGTAGGCGCCCCGCGCGACGCCCGCGGCGGAGGCGTAGCGCGTGCGGTCGATGGTCGGGAGCGGCTGGCGGCTCAGCACCAGGCAGGCGGGCTGATGCTTCAGCGCGACGATGACGCGCCAGGCCTCGACGACCTCGTTGGCGTCGGCCGGCCGCAGCGTGATGAGGCCGGGGATCGCGCGCAAGGCGATGAGCTGCTCGACCGGCTGGTGGGTCGGGCCGTCCTGGCCGACGCCAATGGAATCATGCGTGAAGATGTAAACGACCGGGAGTTCCATCAGCGCGCTCAGGCGGATGGGCGGCTTCATATAGTCGGAAAAGATCAGGAAGCTCGAGCCGTAGGCGCGGATCTTGGATAGTGCGAGCCCGTTGAGGATCGCGCCCATGGCATGCTCTCGAATACCGAAATGCAGATTGCGGCCGCCGTATTTATCGGCCGCAAAATCCCCGGCGGCCTCGAATGTGAGCCGCGTCTTCGTTGACGGCGCGAGATCGGCCGATCCGCCGACGAGCCAGGGATAACGCACCGCGATGGCGTTCAGCACCTTGGCAGAGGAATCACGGCTCGCGAGGCCCTTGGCATCGGCGGGAAAACTTGGCAGATCGGCATCCCAGCCGTCGGGGAGTTCGCGCTTCTGCATCCGCTCGAGCTGGTCGGCGAGGTCGGGGTGCGCCGTGCGGTACGCCTCGATCCGCGCCGACCACGACTGCCGAAGTTGCTGGCCGCGCCGCCCGATGCCGGCACGGAAATGCTCGCGCACACCGTCCGGCACAAGGAACCTGGCGTCCTCGGGCCAGCCATAGAAACGCTTGGCGAGACGGATTTCCTCGGCCCCGAGCGGCTCGCCATGGGCGGCGCTGGTATCGTGCTTATGGGGCGCGCCGTAACCGATATGGCTTTCGACGATGATCAGCGTGGGCACGTCGTGGGTGCGTCGGAAACTCGCGATCGCCTCGGCGATCCGATCCGTGTCGTTGGCGTCGCCAACCCGCGTCACGTTCCAGCCATAGGTCCGGAAGCGCGCCGCGACGTCGTCGCTGAAGGCGAGATCCGTGTGGCCTTCGATCGTTATGCGATTGCTGTCGTAAATCCAGCAGAGATTCCCGAGCATCAGGTGACCCGCGAGCGAGGCGGCTTCGCTCGTGACGCCCTCCATCATGTCGCCGTCGCCGCACACCGCATAGACGTCATAGTCGAACACCGCGAAATCGGGCCGATTGAAGTGCTGCGCCAGCCAGCGTTCGGCGATCGCCATGCCGACGCTGGTCGCGCAGCCCTGACCCAGCGGGCCGGTCGTAGTCTCGACGCCCGAGGTCAGGTGATATTCGGGATGGCCCGGGCATTTGCTGCCGAGCTGACGGAAATGCTCGATGTCATCGAGCGTGACCGCGGGCTCGCCAGGACGCTCGTATTGGGCATCGACCGCCGTCACGCCGGTGAGATGCAGCATCGCATAGAGCAGCATCGAGGCGTGTCCGTTCGACAACACGAAACGGTCACGATTGGGCCAAATCGGATTCTCGGGATCGAAACGCAGGAAACCCTGCCACAGCGTGTAAATCACCGGCGCCAAGGCCATCGGCGTGCCGGGATGGCCGGAATCGGCCTGCTGCACGGCATCCATGGACAAGGTGCGGATCGTGTCGATGCAGAGCGTGTCGATCGGACGCTTGTTCTGCGACGGCCAGCCCGCGTCGCCTGGGTCTGTCGACATGGCTGCGTTTTGCGTTCCGGCAACGCTGTGGCGCGACCTCGCCGCCTTCTCGGTGTTGTCGAGAGCGGCGGATGCCTTGGCGTGATCTCGATCCGTCATGCTTCCTCGGTGGCGCAGACAATGATTGAAGTGGTGCCAACACCGGACAACGTGGTATCCGGCTCGGCGCAGTCAATCCTCACCAAAATGAGGAGTAACACCCTGGGTTTCGGCCGAAGGGGCAACATTCAAATTTCACGCGACTGATCACAAATAGCTTCAATGCGAGCATCACCGGGCGAGCGTCACCGGTGGCGCATCACCGCCCTCAGCGCATTCGATCGGTCCGATGATAGGCAGCCGCGGGTCCTGAGCCGTAGCCTCGGAATCTACTCAGATATATCCGCTACGACGTGCCCTCGTGCCGTTCGATCCGAGCCCCAAGCTCCATCGCCTGCGTAGTTTCCGAACCTGCCGGCCCCGACGCTTCAAACGCTATCGTCAAGTGGGTCAGGTGCGGCGCGCGCGACCGCGTAACGATCGACAAGTCCGCACCCTTTGCCTCCAACCCATTAAGCGGGGACGCTGAATGAGCTTGCAACTCCGTGAGCGCCCGATCCCGGCGCCGAACATGCCTTCGCACGGCAGCGGCGATGGGCCTTTGCGGCGGACCTCGATCGGTGCAGCGCTGCGTGCGACGTTGCGCCCGTTGCGCTCCGCGATCAGTCGTGCCTTCAGACCTCGGTCGGCGGCTTCCCCTCGGACTCACGACGAGCCGATCCGTGCGGAACTCTTCGGTATCGAGCGGCTCGAGCAGCATGCCGAAAGCCTCGCGGCCGCGCAACGCGCCATCTCGAAGCCAAGGACCGATCGCCGTTTGGAGAGGCGTCTTCGAGACAACGACCGCGCGCTGCGCACCGCGTATCACGCCGCCATCGCGACCGTCCGCGCCGAAGGCACCATCACGCCGGCGGCAGATTGGCTGATCGATAATTTTCACGTGGTGGAGGAGCAGGTTCGGGCGATCCGGGTCGATCTCCCGCCGGGCTTCCATCGCCAGTTGCCCAAACTGATCGACGGGCCATTCGAGGGATACCCGCGCGTGTTCGGACTCGCCTGGGCGTTCGTCGCCCATACCGACAGCCGCTTCGATCCGGAGATGCTGTGCCGGTTCGTGCGCGCCTACCAGCGCGTGCAGCCGTTGACGATCGGTGAATTGTGGGCGGTCGCGATCACGCTGCGAGTCGTGCTGGTAGAGAACTTGCGACGTTTGGCCGACGACATCGTGAGTTCCCAAGCCGCAAGTCAGCAGGCCAATACGCTGGCCGATCGGTTGCTGGGGGTCGACAGCCGCGACGCCGAGCCGGCGGACACGGTCTTACGAAGCCTCGGGGGATCATTGCGAACGGCTTTAGCTGTTCAACTGCTCCAAAGGTTACGTGAACAGGATCCGAGAGTGACACCGGCACTGCAGTGGTTGGACGAATGCCTGGCCGCGCAAGGCATCACGGCGGATGAGATTGTCCACAAGGAGCATCAGCGGCAGGGCGCGGTGAATGTGACGATCCGCAATATCATTACGAGCATGCGCCTGATGTCTGCCATCGATTGGCGGGAGCTGTTCGAGAGCGTCAGCCTTGTCGATACGATGCTGCGCGCGGAAAGCGATTTTGCGGCGCTCGATTTCGCGACGCGGGATTTGTATCGGCGCGCGATCGAAGAACTGGCGCGCGGCTCAAGCCACCCGGAAATCGAAATCGCGCGGCTTGTGCTCCTCGCCGCCGGGCAAGCCGGGGATGCGGCGCAAACGGAAGACGAGACGACCTTATCTCGTAAGCAAGACCCCGGATATCACCTGATCGCGAAAGGACGGCCGGCATTCGAAAGGGCGATCGGATTTCACCCCTCGATAAAGGAGTGGCTCGCACGCGCCAACGCGATGGTTGGGATTTCCGGCTATCTCGGGGTCGTCGCACTCATCACCGCCATCATCGCCGCATTGATGGTAAGTTGGATCACGGTGCCGGGCGGGGGTTGGGCCTTCTCCGCGATTGCGCTCCTCGCGCTGATCCCGGCCTCGGATGCGGCCATGGCGCTGGTGAATTGCGGCGCCACAAATCGATTTCACGCGATCACCCTTCCGAGCCTTGAGCTTGCCGACGGTGTGCCCTCGGGCCTGCGCACGATGATCGTCATGCCCACGCTCCTGACCTCGCGTGCTGCGATCATCGGGCAGGTCGAACGGCTCGAGGTTCATCATCTGGCAAATCCCGACGGCGACCTCCGCTTCGCGCTGCTCTCTGACTGGACGGACTCCGCCACCGAGTGTGCTTCGGGCGACGACGCGCTGCTCCAAGCCGCTGCCGAAGGAGTCGCGGGCTTGAATCGGCGCTACAGATCGACGCCGGACGGCGACCGCTTCCTGCTGCTCCATCGTCGCCGGCTCTGGAACGACGGGCAGGGAAAGTGGATCGGGTGGGAACGCAAGCGGGGAAAGCTGCACGAGTTCAATCGATTGCTGCGTGGCGCCACCGACACGAGTTTCGTTTCGGCCGGCGGCCGCCCACCGGCTGTGCCGGCCGGCGTCCGTTACGTCGTCATCCTCGATGCCGATACGCAATTGCCGCGGGGAGCCGTCAAACGGCTGGTCGGGAAGATGGCTCACCCGCTGAACCGTCCGAGCCTCGACCCCCGCTCCGGCCGCGTCATTGACGGTTACGCGGTACTTCAGCCGCGGGTGACGCCGTCGTTGGCGACCGGTCGCGAAGGATCGCTATTCCAGCGTGTCTTCTCGAGCACGAGCGGCATCGACCCCTATGCCTGCGCGGTCTCGGACGTATACCAGGATCTATTCGGTGAAGGCTCGTATTGCGGCAAGGGCATCTACGATGTGGATATCTTCGAAGCTGCGCTCGCCGGGCGGATACCCGAGAACACGCTCCTCAGTCACGATCTTCTGGAGGGCATCTTCGCGCGCGCCGGCCTCGTATCCGACATCGAGGTCATCGATGAGTTTCCGGCACGCTACGACGTCGCCGTAGCGCGCCAGTACCGATGGGCGCGCGGCGATTGGCAGTTGCTGCCCTGGATTTTCGGTTGGGGGCGGACCTCGAACGGCCATCGGCGCCAGCGCGCAATCCCGCTCGTCGGCCGGTGGAAGATGATCGACAATCTACGCCGGTCATTGTCTGCACCGGCCGGCTTCGTGGCCCTGGTGGGCGGGTGGACGTTGCCGCTTGCCTCCGCGGCGTTGTGGAGCGTGTTTATCGTGATCGCGATTGCGATCCCTGCTCTCATCCCGCTTCTCACCGGAATCGTGCCGCGACGGGTCGGGCTTTCGAAGCGGATCCATTTGCGGGCGGTTGGCGCAGATGCCAAGCTGGCGCTGTCGCAAATCGGGCTCCTCGTTACGTTCCTCGCGCACCAGGCGTGGGTGATGTCCGACGCGATCCTACGGACGCTCTTTCGCCTGATCGTATCGCGCCGGAATCTGCTCGAATGGGTTACTGCCGCTCAGGCGAAGGTCAGTCCTCGCCTCGACTTGGCTGGGTTCTACCGGCAGATGGCCGGCGGCCTCGCCCTTACCACCGGAGCAACGGCTCTCATCGCGTGGGTCGCGCCGAATGCTTGGCCGATCGCGGCGCCTTTCTTGATTCTATGGCTGATGTCGCCCGCCATCGCGCGCTGGACAAGCCTGCCGACGCCGGTGTCGATCTTCCCTCCGGCCTCCGCCACGGACATACAATCGCTGCGCCTGATCGCGCGGCGGACCTGGCGCTTCTTCGAGACCTTCGTCACGGCGGAGGATCACATGCTCCCGCCGGACAATTTTCAAGAAGAACCGGTGCCCGTGATTGCCCATCGGACATCGCCCACGAATCTGGGCCTGTACCTGTTGTCGGTGGCCGCAGCCCACGATTTCGGGTGGATTGGAGCGCTCGAGACCGTGGAGCGGCTGGAGGCGACGCTTGAATCGATGAACGGGCTCGAGCGCTTCCGTGGTCATTTCTACAACTGGTATGGCACGCTCGATCTTCGTCCGTTGGATCCGAAATATATCTCCTCAGTGGATAGCGGAAATCTCGCGGGACACTTGATCAGCCTGTGGAATGCCTGTGAGGAAATGGCCAAGCGTCCCTTGATGGGTCCGCAGCGGCTCGTCGGCATCGGCGATGCGCTGGACCTCATGCGCGAATCCTTGCGTGGAATTGCCGACGATCCAAAATCGCAAAGCCGGAAGCATCTCGACGACGCGCTCGACATTCTCGCCGCCGTACTCCGACAGGCACCGGTATCTCCGGCGGGTATTGCCGGGCATTTGCGCGAGCTTGCGCTCCACGCCCAGAAAGTCGCGGACATTGCGCGAACACTGACCGAGGGCCGTCATGAGAGCACGGGGGCCGGCACCGAAACGGTGATCTGGGCGGATGCGATAGGCGCGTCGGTCCGCAGTCATCAGCGCGACCTCGAGTCCTTGATGCCGTGGGCGGGACTCATCGCGCATGATTCAGCAATTTTCACGCCGGCACGTGCCGATGGCAAATCCTGCCGCGAAACCGATTTGGCACCGCTGTTGGCCGCCGTGCCGACACTGGTCGATCTGCCCGACCTCTGTAAGGCAGCATTCGCCAGTCTGATGCGCCAACCGCCGGCGCTTGCCGTCCAGCCGGACGCCGGCACGAACGCCGATCCCAAGCTCGACGCCCTGCTCGATGGCTTCAACCGTTCCGCCCGGGCGGCAGCGGCGTTCGAGGGGCGCCTCGTGGCGCTGGGCGAACGCGCTCGGGCGCTGTTCCACGCGATGGCGTTCGACTTTCTCTTCGATCCGGAGCGGGAGCTGCTCTCGATCGGATATCGGGTCGCGGACGGGAGTCTCGACCCCAATTATTACGACCTGCTCGCCTCCGAGGCGCGTCTTGCGAGCTTCGTGGCGATCGCCAAGGGCGACGTGCCGACCCGCCACTGGTTCCGGCTTGGACGTGCCCTGGCGCCCGTTGGATACGGTTCCGCGCTGATCTCGTGGTCCGGGTCGATGTTCGAGTACCTGATGCCATCACTGGTGATGCGCGCGCCGGCTGGAAGTCTGCTCGAGCAGACGAGCTGCCAGGTCGTGCGCCGGCAGATGAAGTACGGCCTTATGCGCGGTGTGCCGTGGGGCGCGTCGGAAAGCGCCTATAATGCGCGAGACCTGGAGCTCACATATCAGTATTCGAGCTTTGGCATTCCGGACCTGGGCCTCAAGCGGGGGCTGGGTGAAAGCACCGTTATCGCCCCTTATGCGACGGCACTTGCGGCCATGGTCGATCCGCAGGCCGCGACGCGCAACTTCGCGCGTCTGGCCGAATTTGGCGGCCGGGGTCGGTATGGCTGGTACGATGCGCTGGACTACACAAAGACACGACTGCCCGAGGGAAAGACCGTCGCAATCGTGCGTGCTTACATGGCCCACCACCAGGGAATGAGCGTGATTGCAATCGGCAATGCGCTTCACGATGGGGCGATGCGCAGGCGGTTCCATGCCGAGCCGATCATCCAAGCGACCGAACTCCTGCTTCAGGAGCGCGTGCCGCACGACATAGCGATTTCCGAACCGATGACCGAGACAGTGGAAACCGCTCCCGGTGCGGGCGAGATCGACTCGTCGACGCAGCGTCGGTTCACTTCCCCACACAACCTTACCCCGCGCACGCACCTCCTCTCCAACGGGAGATATGCAGTGATGATCACCGCAGCGGGTTCAGGCTACAGCCGGTGGGGGAACATTGCGGTCACCCGATGGCGGGAGGACGTCACCTGCGACGGCTGGGGCAGCTACATTTTCCTTCGCGATCTGCGCAGCGGCGCGGTGTGGTCGGCAGGCTATCAACCAAGCGGAGCCGAACCGGACAGTTACGAGGTCGCCTTCTCGGAGGGCCGGGCGGAAATCGTCAGGCACGACGGAACGATCACGACGACGCTGGAAGTGGCGGTCTCATCGGAGGACGACGCGGAGGTTCGCCGCGTGTCGATCAGCAACCTCGGCAGCCAGACCCGTGACATCGAGCTGACCTCCTATGCCGAAATCGTGTTGGCGCCGCATGCCGCCGACGACGCGCACCCGGCATTCTCAAAGCTGTTCATCGAGACGGAGTATATCGCCGATGTCGGCGCCATTCTGGCCACGCGGCGGCCACAATCTCCCGACGAAGCTCGCGCCTGGGCGGCGCATCTCGCCGTCGTCGAAGGCGAGACCGTTGGCGACCTGCAGTTCGAGACGGATCGGGCGCGATTCCTCGGACGCGGGCGCGGAACTCGGACGCCGATCGTCCTCGTCGAGCGCTCGCCCCTCTCCAACACGGTCGGCACCGTGCTCGATCCGATCTTCAGCCTTCGCTGCCACGTGCGGATTCCGCCGCGAACGACGGTTCACGTAGCGTTCTGGACGTTGATCGCTCCCTCGCGCGACGAAGCACTCGATCTTGTCGACAAGCATCATGGCGCGATCGCGTTCGACCGCGCGACCACACTGGCCTGGATCCAGGCACAAGTGCAGCTCCGCCATCTCGGGATCGGCGCCGGCGAAGCACACCTCTTTCAGCGCCTCGCCAATCGTGTGATCTATTCCGACCCGACGTTGCGTCCGGCCTCCGAGGTATTCAAACGGGGCGGCGGCGCAGCATCCCTGCTTTGGGCCCACGGGATCTCCGGCGACCTGCCGATCATCCTCGTTCGCGTCGATGAGACCAGCGACCTCGAGATGGTCCGGCAGTTGCTTCTCGCGCACGAATATTGGCGAATGAAGCTGCTGGCCGTCGATCTCGTAATCGTGAATGAACGGCCGCCGTCCTACGCGCAGGATCTGCAGGTCGCCCTCGAGGCGCTACTGCGGGCAAATCCGTCTCGGCCGAAACCAACGGGAGAAGGCGTGCAAGGAGCGATATTCGTCCTGCGCGCCGACCTGGTCTCGGTCGAAGTGCGCGACCTGCTGCAGAGCGCGGCCCGCGTGGTGCTTGTCGGTCATCGCGGGAGCCTTTCCGAGCAAGTCAGAAGAGTGCCGGAGCCCAAGCCGACGGCCCGGCCGCCAAGGCGCTTGTCGGCGAACACGCCATCGCCAGCCCCGCCGCCCCGCCCGGTGCTCGAGTTTTTCAACGGTCTCGGCGGCTTCGCCGACGACGGACGGGAATACGTTGCGACCCTCGCGGCGGGGCAATGGACGCCCGCGCCCTGGATCAACGTCATCTGCAACCCTTCGTTCGGGTTTCAAACATCGGTCGAGGGCAGCGGCTACACCTGGTCGCTCAATAGTCAACAGAACCACATCACCCCGTGGTCGAACGATCCGGTGAGCGATACGCCGGGCGAGGCGATCTACCTTCGCGATGAAGACAGCGGAGCATTATGGAGTCCCACGGCGCTGCCAATCCGCGAGGAGGGCTCGTCATACGTCGTTCGACACGGTCAGGGCTATAGCCGGTTCGAGCACGTCTCACATGGCATTTCGCTCGAGCTGCTGCAATTCGTGCCGGTTGACGATCCGATCAAGATATCCCGCCTGAAGATCACCGATCGTTCCGGGCGATCGCGGCGTCTCGGGGTTACCGCCTATGTCGAGTGGGTGCTCGGCTCGTTCCGCAGCGCCTCCGCGCCGTTCATCGTCACCGAGATCGATGCGGAGACGGGGGCGATGGTGGCGCGGAACCCCTGGAACATTGAGTTCGGGCGACGCGTGGCGTTCGCGGACCTCGCCGGCCGGCAGCGCTCATGGACCGGCGACCGGACGGAATTCCTGGGCCGTAACGGCACGCTCGATCATCCGGCGGCTCTGGCCGGCGCGGCACCGCTCTCCAATCGGGTCGGCGCCGGTCTCGATCCCTGCGGCGCTCTCCAGACCCGGCTGGAGCTCAAGGCGAACGGTACGGCCGAGATCCTGTTCCTGCTCGGCGAGACGGCGACCACAGCCGAAGCGCAATCGCTGCTCAATAAATACCGAAGCGCCGACCTCGATTCGGTCTTCGGCGCGGTCACCGATCGCTGGGACGACACGCTGGGCACGGTTCAGGTGACCACACCCGACCGTTCCATGGACATTGTGCTGAACCGTTGGCTGCTCTACCAGACCCTCGCCTGCCGCCTATGGGCGCGCGCGGCCTTTTATCAGGCGAGCGGGGCCTATGGATTTCGTGACCAGCTTCAGGACGCCATGGCGCTCTGCGTGTCGAAACCGGAGATCACGCGGGAGCATCTGCTGCGCGCTGCGGCGCGGCAATTCGTGGAGGGCGACGTACAGCATTGGTGGCTGCCGGAATCGGGGCGAGGAATACGCACGCGAGTCTCCGATGACCGGCTCTGGCTATCCTATGTTGTCGCCCATTACGTCGAGGTCACCGGCGATCTCCGCGTCCTGGACGAGACGATCCCATTCCTCGAAGGGCCGGCGCTGCTCGAGGGCGAGCACGACGCCTTCTTTCAGCCCATGGTGTCCGACGAGAAGGCCACCCTGTTCGAGCACTGCGCGCGTGCCCTCGACCAGAGTCTGGCACGCGGCAGTCATGGTTTGCCCCTGATCGGCACCGGCGATTGGAACGACGGCCTGAACCGGGTCGGCGCGCAAGGAAAGGGCGAAAGCATCTGGCTCGGCTGGTTTCTCCACGCCGTCCTTTCGCGGTTCGCTCGCCTCGCCGATGATCGCGATGAGCACGCGCGCGCCGTGAATTGGCGGCGACATACGGCCGCCTTGAGCGAAGCCCTCGAGCGCGAAGGCTGGGATGGGGATTGGTATCGAAGAGCCTATTTCGATGACGGAACGCCGCTCGGTTCGGCCTCGAGCGGCGAATGCCGCATCGACTCGATCGCGCAGTCGTGGAGCGTTATCTCCGGGGCCGCCGATCCAACCCGCGCTGCGCGCGCCATGGCGGCGGTCGAGAAATGCCTTATCCGCCGCGATGACGGCCTGGTCCTGCTCTTCACCCCAGCTTTTGACCGAACGCCGCTCGACCCCGGATATATCAAAGGCTATCCGCCGGGCATCCGCGAAAATGGCGGCCAGTACACGCATGGCGCGCTCTGGTCGGTGATTGCATTCGCCATGCTCGGCGATGGCGACAAGGCCGGCGAGCTGTTCTCGATCCTGAACCCGATCAACCACGCGCGCACGCGAGAGGCCGTTCAGCGCTACAAGGTCGAGCCCTACGTCGCCTGCGCCGACCTCTATTCCATATCCCCCCATGTCGGACGCGGCGGATGGACGTGGTACACCGGCTCGGCCGGATGGATGTACCGGGCCGGCCTCGAGTGGATCCTCGGGTTCCGCCCGCAGGGAGCGATGCTGCACCTCGACCCCTGCATACCCCGGACATGGCCGGGCTTCGGTATCGATTTCCGCTACCGGTCCGCCCGCTACGACATACGGGTCGAAAATCCTGACGGCGTGTGCCGCGGCATCGTCCGAGCGGAGTTGGACGGCGAGGCGCTGGCTGGCAATCAAGCACGGATCCCTCTGGCTGATGACGGCGCGACCCATCGCATACGGATCGTCCTCGGATGATCTCGCTTTCGCGCGCCCTGCGAGGAACGTTGTGCCCGAAAACGTGAACCCGCGCGCCGGCAAACCGATCGAGCCATCGATGCTGGTCAACGTGTCGCGGCTGGTGACAGCGTATTTCGCCGGCCAGCCGGATCCGACGGTCCCGTCGCAGCGCGTTGCCTTCGGAACGTCGGGTCACCGTGGCTCGGCATTCGACAACGCCTTCAATGAGGCGCATATCCTGGCGATCAGCCAGGCGATCTGTTATCATCGGCGCCGCAACGCCATCACCGGACCGCTGTTCGTCGGCATCGACACGCACGCGCTTTCGGAGCCCGCCTTGGCAAGCGCGCTCGAGGTATTTGCCGCCAACGAGGTTGACGCGATGGTCGACGAGCGCGGCTTGTACACGCCGACGCCCGTCGTCTCGCACGCGATCCTGAGCTACAACAAGAATCGCAACAGCGGTCTCGCCGACGGGATCGTCATCACGCCCTCGCATAACCCACCCGAGGATGGCGGCTTCAAGTACAACCCGCCGAACGGCGGACCGGCGGATACCGATACGACGACGTGGATCGAGCGCGCCGCAAATGCGCTCCTCGAGACGGATCTCGATGGATTACGCCGAATTCCTTACGACCGCGCCCGCAGGTCTCCCCGCGTCCACCGCCATGACTACATCGGCGCCTATGTCGCCGACCTCGCGAACGTCGTCGACATGGAGGCGATCCGCGCGTCCGGGGTAAGGATCGGGATCGATCCGCTGGGCGGCGCGAGCGTCCATTTCTGGCAACCGATCATCGAAATGTACGGGATAGCGGCGACGATCGTCAGCGATGCGATCGATCCGACGTTTCGCTTCATGACGGTCGATTGGGATGGAAAAGTCCGGATGGATTGCTCGTCGCCCTATGCCATGGCGCGGCTGATCGGCATGCGCGACAGATTCGACATCGCCTTCGCCAACGACACCGATGCCGACCGGCACGGCATCGTGACCCGATCGAACGGCCTGATGAATCCCAATCATTACCTTGCGGCCGCCATATCGTATCTGTACGGCAATCGTCCCGCGTGGAGCAGCAGTTGCGCCATCGGCAAGACGGTCGTCAGCAGCGGCATCATCGACCGCGTCGCCGCCAAGCTCGGCCGCACGCTCGTCGAGGTGCCCGTGGGTTTCAAATGGTTCGTCGGAGGCCTCCTCGACGGCTCGCTCGGCTTCGCCGGCGAGGAGAGCGCCGGCGCGTCATTCTTGCGGCGGGACGGATCGGTTTGGACCACGGACAAGGACGGGATCATTCTCGGTCTGCTGGCCGCCGAGATCACCGCACGAACGAGCCGGGACCCGGGCGAGGCATACGATCGCCTCACGCGCGCGTTGGGCGTGCCTTTCTACGAGAGGATCGACGCGCCGGCGACACAAGAACAGAAGGAAGCGTTGAAGACGCTCTCGCCCCATCAGCTCGGCATGACGGAACTTGCCGGCGAGCCGATCCGCGCGACGCTGACCGCCGCTCCCGGCAACGGGATTCCGTTCGGCGGAATCAAGGTGATCGCCGAGAACGGATGGTTTGCCGCGCGACCGTCCGGCACGGAGGATGTTTACAAGATCTATGCCGAGAGTTTCCGCAGTGAAGAACACCTGCGCCATATCCAACAGGAGGCGAAAGACGCGATAGCGCGCCTGTTCGACACAGCGAAACCCGCGTGAGGTGTCAAACCTCCAGGCGGCGGGCCGTTTCGAGCGTTGCCATTGCCGGCTGTCGCGGGAGACCGGGCTGAGTAGTTTCCGAGCCTATCTCCACAGGATCGCCGCCGGGTAATGTCGCGTGAACTAGGTAACGGGCATTAAAAGAGGATCCGATGAACACAACTGACACTGTCATCGCCGTCTTCGCAGACCATCAGGCAGCGGAAACCGCCGTGAAAAAGCTTACCGCTTCCGGCTTCGAGATGAAGAATCTGAGCGTCGTCGGCAAGGGATACCATACCGACGAAAAGGTCGTCGGCTTCTACAACGTTGGCGATCGCGTCAAGTTCTGGGGCAAGCGCGGCGCGTTCTGGGGCGGTCTCTGGGGCCTGTTCTTTGGCGGGCTGTTCATGACCATTCCCGTCGTGGGCCACATCGTTGTGCTTGGATATCTGGCCGCCATGGCGATGTCCGCCGTCGAGAGCGCTGTCGTGGTTGGTGGCCTGAGCGCGCTCGGTGCCGCGCTCTATGGCATCGGCATCCCAAAGGACAGCGTGATCCAGTACGAGACCGCGCTGAAAGCCGATAACTTCCTGGTGATGGCGCACGGCTCGGCAGAGGAAATGGCGCGCGCCAAGGCGATCCTCGGTACGACCAACCCCTCGCGCCTTGATGTGCATGCAGGCGCGAAAGCGCAAGACCCGGCGGATCATCTCGTCCCCGCGGATGGCTGAATGGTGGCGCGAGGCCTGTCTCGACAGGGACGAATGCGCACCGCAAAGGAGGTTGTCATGGGCTTTCTCATTCCCACGATGGTCGTTGGACACTTCATGCTGAGCGGCGCAGCGCCCGCTGCTGCCGGTCAGCCGCCTGCGGCGCTCGATTCGGGCGCCCCCGTTCGAATGGCCGGCAATGACGACGCGACGTCCGACCGCGATACCTACACGCAGAAGGCGCGGGACGATATGCAGGAATGGCAACGAAAGCTGCATGAGTACAGCGAGACGGCGGAGGCCAAGGGAAGCGAGGCCGGCAAGGCGGCCGAGAATGAACTGCACGCGGCCTGGACCAAGGCCGAGGCTGCATCACGCCAGTTGGAGACCGCCAGTGCCGACGGCTGGGAGAGCGCGAGAACGTCTTACGACAAGGCATCCCACGACCTGGCGGACGCCTGGCACAAGGTTCGTCCCGACGAAAAGTAAGCGGGGTCGCCGACGCCGCCCTGGGGCTGGTCCGGTATCGATGCGCCGGTAACGAGCCGCTGCCCGTCAGATAGATCACGGCCGCGACGGCTCCGCCGCTTGCGGCGCGTGCCATGCCCACCACATCGACGGCAGCCGCACGGGACAATCCGCCGCGCCGCCTGAAGAGCGACGAGGCTCGCGCGGTGAAGTCGCGGCCTGTGGGTGACTGAGTAGTTCCCAAGTCTGCCGACGCGATTTGGCGACACCTGTTATCGAATTCATTGGCCATGCATGTGATTAGGCGTGGAATAAGGACCCTGTTTTCGGGGTGAGCGGCATCCAATCAGGCCCCCGGGGGCTTAGGGTCCACACTGGCTTCCACGAGGGACATGGGGCCCGGTTCAGGATGTCGGTAGTGGAAACGATCACGAAGATCCGGCGGGCCTTTTACGTTCAGCAGAATCCGATCAAGGCGATCTGCCGGGCGCTTGGCCTGTCGCGGAAAGTTGTCCGGAAGGTGCTGCGCTCCGACGCGACCGAGTTCCGCTACACGCGCGAGACGCAGCCATTGCCGAAGATCGGTGCGTGGCGTGACGCGTTCGACGCGCTCTTGCTCGCCAACGAGAGCTAGGCCTCCTGCGAGCGACTGACGCCGATCCGGGTGTTCGAGACGCTGCGCGGCGCTGGCTATGACGGCGGCTACGATGCGGTCCGACGTTACGCCCAGTGCGATGGAGCGTTCGGAGATTCTCGCCGCCATGGGCAAGCTCAAGGTCTACGGCATGAAGGCAGCCTTCGACGCGATCATCACCACCGCCGTCAAGGGCAGCGCCAAGCATCGCTACGAGACCATCTACTGCGGCCGCGGCCAGACGGAGAACTTTATCAAGCTGCACAAGGCCCAGCTCGCTTCCGATCGCACGTCGTGCTGCGACCCGCGGGCCAATCGGATGCGGCTGATCCCGCACACCGCCGCCTATTGGCTGCGCCACACCCTGCGTGCCGAAGCGCCGAAGCGCTCCTCGTAACGGACGGCCAAGTTCACCGCGCTGCGGTTGCGGCTGATCAAGATCGCTGCCCGCGTGGTCGAGGACGGGCGCGGTGACTGCGCGTGCGCGCGCGATCCCGTTTCCCGTCGCCGCTCATCAAACCGGACATGCGGATTTCCCGCACCCGGCTTTCCAACCGGCTTCATCCCACGGCACTCGGCGCGGGTCCCAATTGGACGCGCCGGTTCAACCTCGATCTCGCGCAATTCAAAAATTGCAGCGCGCTTTTCGAACGGGCGCGGAAGCGGCCGAGTGTGCAGAAAGTGCTCGCCTACGAAAAGGACACCCAGCCGCGTTCGCCGCCGCAGCCTGAACTACGAAAGCCACCGAGCGGCAATGTGCCGGTGCGCATAGGCTAAAACGAGGCGCCGTTCGACACGGTCGATCGTCCGCTGCCGGGCAGACGCTTTCGGGGTAGAGCGATCAATGACCGCATTTCTGCTCACGTGGGAGCAAATGGGCTGACCCAACGCCGAACCTTCCGCGCGTTGCCGCTAGACGTCACTCAATAGTGGTTGCCGGTCAGGAGGGTCAGTGGTTCCAAACCGGCTTCCCAAGGTTGACGGCACTAGGGCTTGTCGCCGCTCCTGTCACGGCGCCCGCCGCGGCGCCGACGAGTGTTGCTGCGATGACTGGCCCACCCAACAGAGCCGCGCCCACCGCGCCGGCGCCAGCGCCAATTGCGGCCCCGCTCAGGCCGCGATCGCCCGTCGTGGTGCCGCAGCCGGAGAGCGCAACAGCGCTGAGGATAATCGCCACGATGGAACGTTTGGCTATTTTCATCGATTGCAGCTCCACCAAGAAACGGACAGCCGGGTTGCGGGAACGTTAGTTGCATATTGTTGGCACTGCAAGCGACATCGCGGACACTTTGATGCAAAAGCCGGCTTGCCCGTCCATCAACCCGCGATCGGCTTCCTCCTGAAGCCGATCGGCAATGTGCCGGATCAACAGATCCCGACTGATCCGTAGCGCCGGCTCGAGACCGTATATTTCCTTCTATCGCTAGCGGAGAGTGGCGTCGCCAATCGCCAATCATCGGCTCAATGCGGTCGGCGGGGACCGAACCGAAGGCGCGGTCGCGCTGACCGCGGCCGCGCGGCGAAAACCGCAGTATCGGATGGCCGCGGATCGTGAGAAGTGGCCCTCGTCGACTGTGCGACCGCGACGTCAAGCCGGACAGGTTACCACGGGCTCGCAGCGCATCGCACGTCTGAACCAAGCGCCATGGGGTTCGATCGCTGGGACTAGACCGGGCGCGCCTCGATCGTCGCCGCGTCGAATTCGAAGCTGCCGTCCTCGACGACAGCGAAATGGCGCCTCGCTTCCGCCGGCACTTGAAATTGTCGTGTGCCGAACGGGCCTATTCGTTCAATCCATCGGGCAAGCGCGACACCAACGAGCCTGCCGCCAATGCGATGCCCGATCTGCCGGCGCCCCTCGCGCCCGCGCTCGCCGCAATCACCGCGCCCGCCTACGTGCTCGACCGGCTCGGAACCGCGCGGCTATGGATCTTCGCGCTGATCGCCGGACCGAACAGCGGCGCGACGCGCGCGGCCATGCCGCTCATCAATCGCGCACACGTCCCGCTGATCGGCCTGACCGCGTTGACGGTCTTACCCGAACTCCTACGCTCCTATGCCGAGTACAAGGAGTTCATCAGCGGCATTATTCTTCTGATATTCATCATCCTGCTGCCCACCGGCCTGGTCGGCCTCGCGAATCGCGGTGCAGCGGCGCTGATGGGATGGACGTCAAGGCGATGACCGATTTCTTCGACGCCAAGCCCGCGCTTCACGTCAAAGGCCTCTCGCTGTCGTTCGGGGGCCTTCACGTGTTGTCGGACGTCGATCTCGACGTTCGCGACCGCGAATTCCTGGCCATCATCGGCGCGAACGGCGCCGGCAAGACGACGATGTTGCATGCGATTGTCGGTTTGGTGAAGCCGTGCGGCGGCACCGTCGCCTTCGAAGGCCGGGACATCGCGGGGCGCGCCCCTGCCGCAGTCGTCCAAATGGGCATTTCGCTGGTGCCGGAGCACCGGCATCTCTTTCCCGAAATGACGGTGGAAGAAAACCCGATTTTGGGCGCCTACACGCGCGGCGCGCGGCGGCCTCGATCAAATTTTTGCGTTGTTCCCGGAACTCCCCGAGCGACGGCGCAGCCGGCGGCGATGCTGAGCGGCGGACAGCAGCAGATGCTCGCCGTTGGCCGCGGCTTGATGGCGCAACCGCGGCTCTTGTTGCTGGACGAACCGAGCCTGTGGCTAGCGCCCCAGCTTGTCGACCGCGTTCTCGGCACGCTCAAGGTGATCAATCGGCTGGGAACGACGATCCTGCTGGTCGAGCAGAATGCGATCCGCACCCTGCCATTGTCGGAGATGACCCATGTTCTCGAGAACGGGTCGATCGTCTTGCACGGCGCGAGCCATGACCGGTCCTGATGTCGCAAGGCGCCTATGGCTGGAAGACCGACATCTGGCGGATCATGGACCCGTTGCGCCGGTATGGGCTCGAGAGCACCTTTTTCATTCCCGGGATCGTAGTCGAGCAGCGGCCGCAGGTCATCGAAGCGCTGCTGCAGGATGGGCACGAGATCGCGCATCACAGCTACACCCATTCATGGATCACCACGCTCGGCCCCGAACAGGAACGCGAGGAGAGCGAATAGCGTGATGATGGTCGTCATGCATCTCCAACTAACCGGTAAGCCGTCCCGACTCGCCGCTTTGGAAAAGCTCATCCAGCATGCGCTTCAGCATGACGACGTATGGATGCGGCTGCGATGAAATGACCGATCATTTGCGAGCGGAATTGAAGGCTTCAGCCGCGGTCGAGGAACGCGAGCCGACCATGGCCTTCAGGCGGGTTGAACAGATTTGCGCGTCGCCAACCGCAGCGACGCACCAAGGCGGAAGCATGGAGCGATCGAGATCAAGCCGAAGCGCGGCGGTCATCACGTCGGCTCCTGGCGGCCAAGACCGCGAAGGCGTCACGGGAGGGCTGACGCCAATCTCGACCACGCGAGCATGGATAGCGTTTTCGGCAGGGACATGCATTGTCTTGGCCCCACGCGCCCCATAGAATGCACCGCCGTTATCCCTGGCGAGGACGCATGCGCGGTGTTTCTGCTCGAGCATCATGCCAAGGCGCTTCTGGCGAAGCGCTCCATTCCGGTGCCGGACGGCGCGATGGTGACGGCGGCCGCTTCATGGCGCCTCGAGGATCTGCCCGCTGGCCCGTGGATGGTCAAGGCGCAGGTCGCCGCGGGTGGCCGCAGCAAGGCCGGCGCGGTTAAACCGGCCGCGTCACCCGCCGAGATCGCGGCGATCATCGCATCGCTCGCCGCCGCGAAAATCGCGAACAAGCCCGTTCACGGCTTCCGCATCGAGCGTCGCATTCCGTTCCGGCACGAGGCCTATCTCAGCCTTTCGCTCGATCCCGCATCGTGCCGCATCCGCATTCTCGCCTCGGCCGCGGGCGGCATCGATGTCGAAAGCGCGGCATCGGACGGCGGCGGCAGCCATGCGGTTCTCGCCGCACCCGAGGACCTCGACGCGGCGGCGGCCGAAGCGGCGAGCTTTCTGCCGCCTGCCCTGCGTGCGCCGATGCGCGACGCGGCAATGCGGCTCGGCGCGGCGTTTCTCGCCTACGAGGCCGAGCTTCTCGAGGTCAATCCGCTCTTCGTCCTCGACGACGGATCGTGGATCGCCGGCGACGTCAAGATGGTCATCGACGAAAACGCCATCATGCGCCAGCCGGCGGTGCGGGAATTGCTGCACGCGCACCCCGCGCTCTATCCCGAGAGCGCGCTCAAGCTCGAACACGGCTTCGATTATGTCGAGGTCGATCCCGAGGGCGAGATCGGGCTCATCACCACCGGCGCCGGGCTCAGCATGAAGCTCATCGACGAACTGCAGCGCGGCGGCGCGCGGCCGCTGAATTTCTGCGACATCCGCACCGGGCAGTTCCGCGGCGATCCCGCGCGGCTCATCGCGGTGATGCGATGGATCGCGGCGCGGCCGCGGGTCGGCGTGGTCCTCGTCAACGTCTTCGCCGGCATCACCGATCTCGGCGAGTTCGCGAGCCTGTTCCTGAAGGCGTCGCAGGCGGTGCCCGAGCTCGCCGTTCCGGTCGTCGCCCGGCTCATCGGCCGCAATCTCGACGACGCGAAGCGCATCCTCGCCGCCCATCGCGACATCGCGGTCGAGACCGATCTCGATCGGGCGGTAGAGCGGACGCTCGCCGTTCTCGCGGCGCGGAGCGCGGTTCATGGATAGCACGCTCTTCGCGCCCGACGTGCCGACGCTCGTCCAAGGCATTACCGGCCGCGCCGGCAGAACGCACGCGCAGCTCATGCGCCGGTACGGCACGCGGATCGTCGGCGGCGTGTCGGCGCGCGGCACCGAGCCGATCGGCGATATTCCGGTCTTCGCCGCCTGCAGCGACGCCGTCCGCGCGACCGGTGCGCGCGCCAGTCTTCTCATGGTTCCGCCGCTCGACGTGCTGGCCGCCGGCGCGGAAGCGATCGCCGCCGGCATCGAGCTTCTGGTCTGCGTCACCGAAGGCGTGCCGGCGCATGACGCGCTCAAGCTGGTGCGGCTGGCGCGCGCGCAGGGAGCGGTCTGCATCGGACCCTCGACGCCCGGCATCGCCATTCCCGGCCGCATGAAGATCGGGTTTCTGCCGGACGCCGCGCTGGCGCCGGGCCCGATCGGCGTGATGTCGAAAAGCGGCACGCTCTCCTACGAAATCTGTCATCGCCTGGCACAGCGCGGCATCGGCCAGTCGTTGTGGATCGGCGTCGGCGGAGACGCGGTCAAAGGCACGCGGTTCGCCGATCTCGTGCCGCTCTTCGAGGACCGCGCCGATACCGTCGCCGTGCTGGTGATCGGAGAGATCGGCGGCACCGAGGAAGAGGATCTGGCCGAGGCGCTGATGCGCCATCGCGCGCAGAAGCCGGTTTTCGTGCTGCTCGCCGGCACGAACGCGCCGGAAGGCGTGACCATGGGGCATGCCGGCGCGCTCATCTACGGCGCACGCGGCACGGCGGCATCGAAGATCGCGGCCTTGCGGCAGGCGGGCGCTCACGTCTTCGCGACCATGGCCGAACTCGTCGACGCGGTTCCCGACCTGATCGCGGCGGCGGCTTCGAGCGGAACGGCGACGCGATGACCGACGACGGCGAACTGCCCTTCCGCTTCAAGCTCACCGCTACCCAGAAGCAGCTCGTCGGCACCGTGCGCGATATCACGCAAGGCGAATTCAAGGGGCGCGGCCTGCGCTACATGGACGGGACCTTTCCTTGGGAGAATATGCGCGCACTCGCGCGCATGGGCGTGCTCGGCATGGCAGTGCCGGAGGAATATGGCGGGTCTGCCTTGGGCGTCTTCGACACCGCGCTCGTGCTCGAGGAGATCGCCAAGGGCTGCTATGTCACGGCGATGGCGGTGCTGGGCGAGGTCGGGACCCAGACGCGCATCATCGCCGCCCACGCGCCCGAGCCGATCAAGCGGCGCCTCCTGCCAGCGGTGTGCAGCGGCGACTGCATCCTGGCCATTTGCATGACCGAGCCTCATGCCGGCACGGATGTCGGCAGCTATACCACCAATGTCGAGCGGCGCGGCGCGGCGCTGAGGCTGAACGGCGTCAAGACGCTGATCAGCCGTGCCGAGGAGGCCGCCGCGTTCGTCGTGTTCGCGCGAGTCGATGGCCGGCCGGGCACGGACGGCATCGGCTGCGTGCTCGTGGAAGCGAATACGCCAGGGCTGGTGCGGTCTGGCAAGTTTCACACCATGGGCGGCGAGTACCTGCACGAGGTGCGCTTCGAGAATTGCGAATTGCCGGCCGATCATCTGCTGCTCGGCGAGGGCAGCCTGAAGCGGCTGCTGTCGGCCTTCAACACCCAGCGTTGCCTCAATCCCAGCATCTCGCTCGGCATCGCCGAGGGCGCGTTCGACGAGGCACTCCGTTATGCGCGGGCGCGGACCGCGTTCGGCCGGTCGATCGGCGATTTCCAGGGCATGCGCTGGAAGCTCGCCGACATGCTGCGCGAGATCGAGGCGGCGCGCGGTCTCCTCTATCGCGCCTGCGCCACCGCCGCCCCCTATCCCGACGCGTTTCTCGCCGCGCTCGCCAAGGTGCAATGCAACGAGATGGCGGTCCGCGTCACCAGCGAGGCGCTTCAGATCCATGGCGGCTACGGCTTCACCGACGAATTCCTGGTGTCGCGCCTCTATCGCGCGGCGCGCTATGGCAGCCTGGGCGGCGGCACGTCGGAAACGCTGCGCGATCTCATCGGCAAGCGACTCAATGCCAATGCCGACGCACCCGACGGGATCAGCGGTCTCGTCGATCTCTGAGCGGCCATCGACCGGCACCCAACCATCGAAAGGAACCATCGTGACCGCCGCAGCACCCCGGGAAACTGCCTGGCCGTCGCCGGAAGAGGCGGCGCTTCGCCACAAGACGGCGACGATGTGCCGCATGCTGGCGCTGCAGGGCCTCATCGGCATGTTCGGTCACGTCTCGATCCGCGTGCCGGGAACGAACCGCGTCCTGCTGACGCCGGGCGCGGGATCGGACAAGCTTTCGATCCGCGCCGAGGACATCTTCGTGTTCGATCTCGGCGGCGAGATCCTGCACCATCCCGGCACCGACAAGCCGCACGAGATACCGCTCGAATGGCGCATCCACACCCAGATCCACCGCGACCGGCCCGAGGCGATGTGCGTCGCCCATTTGCACGCGCGCCACGCGGTGCTGCTGGGCATTGCCGGACGCGCGATCGTGCCGGTGTTCCAGCATGGCGCCTTCCTGAAGAGCGGCGTGCCGACCTGGAACAATCCGCGCCTCGTCGTGCGCGACGAGCAGGCGGCATCGCTGTCCCAGGCGCTCGGCGGCAGCATCGCGGCACAGATGCGCGGACACGGCGTCGTCGTCGCGGCCAAGAGCGCCGAGATCGCCTTCTTCGCCTGCACCTTCCTCGAGGAGAACGCGCGCAAGCAATACGAGGCACAGGCGTTCGGTGGCGCCGTTCCCCTGACCGAAGCCGAAGCCGAGGACTGCGCCAAAGGCAGCCTCAACGACCGGCTGTTCCGCCTGCTGTGGGAATATTACGCGCGCAAGGCCGATGCCGGCACGCAGATCGCCGGCCCGCCGGCGCTCTGATGCCGCGTCAGCGGATATAGCCGCAGCCGCGCCAGAACGCCTCGGCCGCCTGGTGCAGCGGCACGTCGAGCGGTGTGTCGATGGCGTCGCGGCACATCCGCGCGGTCGGCAGCGGCCCCGGCTCCTGCCACGGAATATGGTCCTTGCGCGCCTCGATCGCGGCGCAGATCTGCGTCACCAGCGCATCGGGCAGGTCGGCATGCACGAAGATCGGCCAGCCGCTGAAATCGACCGACGCGACATCGTGCGGCAGGTGCGGATAGAGCCGCTTCTCGATGATGCCGCGGCGATAGCCCATCGCTTCGAGCTTGCCGAGCGTCGCCGCGCCGAGCGGCAGGATGCGGATGCCGGCGGCCGCCGCCTGATCGACCCAGACATCCGCGGCCTCGTCGAAGATGGCGTCGACCTCGCCGCTCAGAAGCGCGTTGAACTTCGCGCTGTCGATCCACGGCAACGCTCCCTCATAGCGCGCCTCGCCGCCCCAGGACCGCAGCGCATCGAGCGAAAATCCGGCTGCGGCGAGGATATGGTCCAGCATGAAATGCAGGCAGTGGTCGCGGTAGCCGCGCAGCGACACGCGGAGCGGATAGCGCCTCGCGGCGATGTCCTCGACCGTGGCGAGCCCGGTCTCGGGCCGCACCGCGAACACATATTGGTCGAGCGAGGGAATGACGGCGATGGTGCGGACGGGCTGCGGCCCCTGATAAGGCGGCGCTCCACGATAGGCGACGGTAAGCGGCCCGGCAGGATTGATCAGCGCAAGCGCCGCTTCGCCCTTCGCCACCGCGGCGATGCCCTCGTTGGTGCTCGAACCGAAGAGGCAGAGCGGCCAGTCGCTCGCGCCCTGATCGCGCAGCAGCACCTTGACCTGGCGGCGTGCGCCGCGCGCGGCGACCATCTGCCCGGCGATCTCGAGAATGATGCGCGACCGCGTCTCATTGGGATTCGGGCCCGCCGGATCGGCCATGTTCTCGTGCTCCTCGGGAGGGTGGTTCCGCGATGCCGCGCGAGGCGCATTCTATCGCGCGGCCGCGCGCACGCAACGCCGCGCGCGGCATGTGGACGAAGCCCGTCGCAGGCGGTAATTGTCGCCCGACAATGCCGGCGACGCCGGCGCGCATGCGCCCGCACCGGCGCAGCGACATCATCGGCAGCAGGGGAGACCTTCGCTTGAAGACGAATGAAATCCACGCTCATCGCGGTGCCGCGGCGCGATGCTTTGCCGTTGCCGTGGCGGCGGCGCTCGCATCTCTCGCCGCGTTCATGCCGGCGCGGGCCGCAGACAAGCCGCTCAATCCACCGGTCAAGGTGAGGTTCGGCCTTGTTGGCGGGCTTTCCGATGCCGGCATCATCCTCGCCGACGGCTTGGGCTTCTTCAAGGCGCAGGGGCTCGACGTCAAGTTCGTGCAATTCAAGGCCGGACCGGAAACCATTCCGGCGCTCGCCACCGGCCAGGTGCAAGGCGCCGGGCTCGCGGTCAGCCCCGGGTTCTTCAATGCCCTTTCGCGCGGCGTCAAACTCAAGCTCGTCGCCGACAAGGGACAGGTGAACCGCAACTCGCATTGGGCGGCGATCGTGATGCGCAGCGATCTCAAGGGAAAGATCAGGAGCTTCAAGGATCTCAAGGGCCTGAAATTCGCCGTCCCGGGCAGAGGCGTCACCAGCTTCACCGAGCTTGTCTATGCGCTGAAGCTGGGCGGCCTCACGGTGCACGATGTCGACATTACCGAGCTGTCCTTTCCCAACATGGTCGTCGCGCTCAGCAACAAGGGCATCGATGCCGCCACCATGATCGAGCCCTTCGTCACGATCAGCGCCGCGAAAAAGGTCGGGTTCGACTGGAAGGAGCCGCCGCAATATTACCCCTACATCCCTGCCGAGAACGGCCTCGTCGCCTACTCCGAGGATTTCCAGAAGCAGCAGCCCGAGGCGGCCAAGCGCTGGATGGTGGCCTATCTTGAGGGCGTGCGCGCCTATCTCGCGGCGATGTCCGACGGCACCGACCGCGCCAAGGTGATCGACGTGCTCGCTGCCGCGCTCCACACCCCGAACCGCAGCATCTTCGACCACATGGCGCCGACCGGGTTCGACCCCGACGGCAAGTTCGCGCTGGGCAGCATCGAAGAGGACGAGAGGGTCGGTCTGGAGCTTGGCCTCGTCAAGCAAAAGGTCGATATCAGCAAGGTGGTGGATTACAGCTATATCGACTACGCCGCCAAGAAGCTCGGCCCGATGCACAAGGGCGGTTCGCCTTGATGTCCGCCGCAACGGCCGCGCCTCACCTTGGATAGACCTTGACGCTGCCGGCGACGGAATCGGCGATGTGCTCCGCGGTGATCACGCCGACAATGTCCGCCGGCCGCGGCGTGGCGCGCGGCATGGCGCGAACCACCGTGCCTGCCGCCGCGCTTCAGTTCATGGGGGAGCGAGAGGGGCGGACGGACTCCAATTTGATGGCGCTCTTGTCAAGTGCGAACGCTTGAGAGCTCCTGCGGATCCGGCCGCCCTCGCCGCGACGACCTCAACGGGCGTCGGCGGTTGATGTCGACGTGATCTGCTGGAAAATTGCGGCGACCTTTTGCCGCGCCTTGTTGGGCAGCTTCGAGGTGTCGACCTGTTGGAGATTGCCGGGCGACCCTACGACGATGACGCCGACCATCCCCAAGGATACGTGAGGCATACATTCAAACACATAGACACCGGGCTGAGTGAACGTGACCGCCAGGTTCTGGCTCATGGGGCTCTTGAACGGCTGTGCCCCGGCCGGGATCATGCCCGGGACCGATTGGACGTCATGGCCCTTGTCGGCGGCGACGAACGAGACGCTGTCACCAGGCTTGATTTTGACCAGATCCGGCTCGAAAACGAAAAATCCATCGGGGCCCTTATTAAGCTCCTTTACCACGATGTTCTCAGCGTAGCTGGTGCCGCAAAAGCCTAGCGCGGCGATCCCGACCACCGCTGCACCCAGCGCCGTCATCATGCTCTTAACCATTACCATTGCTCCTCAAAGCGGCTGTTGCGGGCAGTATCGGCATTGTGGAATTTCGCGCATTGCGGCAGATCAATTGCCGTGAAAAAAGCGTCTCGCTTCGAGGCATGGCTCATCTCGCGAACCAGGCGTCGGCGCTCGCCCGAGATCGGAGCCCGGCCGCCGCACGGGCGAGACGTCCGGCGCCAATGCCGCCGGCGTGCAAAACGACGCGGTTGCCGGCAATGTGCGCGAGGGATATGAGAGGACGGATGGCGCCGCCGGGGCGCACCAAGCGGAGGGGTCATGCACTATATCGATACCGTGACGCATTTCTTCCCGAGCCGATTCTTCGACAAGATGCTGTCCGCGCCCGCCTTCGCGGGCGACATCGGCAAGCGCATGCGCCACGTGCGCTCGGTCTGGGATCTCGACGTGCGCTTCAAGGTGATCGACCGCTTTGCCGATTACCGGCAGATCCTCTCGCTCGGTATGCCGCCTCTCGACATGGTCGCGGGGCCCGAGGAGGCGCCCGAATACGCGCGGATCGCCAATGACGGGCTCGCCGAATTGGTCGCGAAATATCCCGGCCGCTTTGCCGGCTGGCTCGCCGCGCTGCCGATGAACGCGCCCGACGCCGCCGCGCGCGAGGCCGAGCACGCGTTCGCCGCGGGCGCAAACGGGCTCCAGCTTCACACCAATATCAACGGCGCGACGCTTGCCGATCCGCGCTTCATGGGCGTGTTCGAGACCGCGCTGCGGCACGACAAGCCGATCCTGCTGCACCCGGCGCGGCGAGCGGAGTCGACCGACTTCGCCGGCGAGACGATCTCACGCTACGAAATCTGGGTGATCTTCGGCTGGCCCTATGAGACGACCGCGGTGATGACACAGCTCATCTTCTCCGGCATGCTCGACAAGCTGCCGGGCATCAAGCTGCTCATCCACCATATGGGGGCGATGGTGCCGTTCTTCGAAGGCCGCATCCGCCACGGATGGGCCGAGCTTGGCACGCGCACCTCGAGCAGCGATCCGAACGTGGTGCCGCAAAAGCTCACCAAGCCGGTGCTCGACTATTTCCGCAGCTTCTACGCCGACACCGCGCTCGCGGGCTCTGCGTCCGGCATCCGCTGCGGCCTCGATTTCTATGGCGCGGATCGCGTGCTCTTCGCCTCGGACTGTCCGTTCGATGCGGAGGGCGGCGTGCTCTATATCGGCGAGACCATCGAGGCAATCCGCAAACTCGATCTCGCGCCCGCGGTGCGCGACCAGATCTGCTTCGGCAACGCCGAGCGTTTGTTCGGCATCGGGTAGGACCAGGACGATGGACATGACTGAAGGCTTCACGCTGGCTACCGCCGATGAACTGGCGGCGCTCTATGCACGCCCGCTCGAGCGCGTGCTCGAGAAAGAGATCGACCATGTCGATGCCGTCGGCCGCGCCTTCATCGCCGCCTCGCCGTTCCTGGTGCTCGCCACCGGGAGCGCTCAGGGGCTCGACTGCTCGCCCAAGGGTGACGCGCCCGGCTTCGTCCAGGTGGAGGATGATGGCCGGATCCTGCTGATCCCCGACCGCCGCGGCAACAATCGGATCGACGGATTGAAGAACCTCGTCGCGGACCCGCGCATCGGGCTCATCTTTTTCGTTCCCGGCGCGAACGAGAGCTATCGCGTCAACGGCCGGGCGCGGATCAGCATCGATCCGGCGCTGAAGCAACGCTTTGTCGTGAACGGCAAGGAGCCGACGACGGTGATGGTGGTGACGGTCGAACAGGCCTTCCACCATTGTCCCAAGGCGCTGGTCCGCTCCGATCTGTGGAATGCGGGCAAGGGGCGCCGGCCCGAAAGCGTCCCGACGCTCGGCGCCTTCGCCGCGGCGCGCCGCCCCGGCACCGACGGCGCCGCCTACGATGCCGACTACGCCAAACGCATGAAGCAGGAGCTGTACTGATCGCGATCGCGGCCCTGCGGCCCCATCAATGCGGGGTGGCGGACGGAACGCCGGGCGGTGCGATCTTGCGCATCAGCGGCACCCTGACCGTGGCGACCGCGAAGCAGATCGCGATCACCAGGAAGGCATCGGCGTAGGTCTCGGTCTGCGCTTCCCATCAGGTGAGCGCCCAGAGTTGTCGCACGGGGATGCCGAGGACCTGGAAAACGCCCATCGAGAACACGGCAAGCCCGATCTGGAGCGCGCTGAACCCGCGGCCGCGCGCGCCCATGCTAAAAAGGTGTAAATACACCTAATTGCCCCGGGGCCGGGTTGCGGGGATGCATCGTGCCGGTCTCGAACGGGCGCCGGGCGGGTCAGTCCTGCGCCGCCCCATGCGCCGACCCGAGTTCGGTCGCGACCAGCGCGCGCAGGAGGCCGCGCAGGTCCGAGGTCCGATTCGTCCCGAACGCCGCCTCGAACTGCGTCTGTGCTTCGGCCCAATGCTTGACGGCGGCACGGACGCGCGCGGCACCGGCCTCGGTGAGGTGCAACTCCTTGCTGCGGCGGTCCTGGCTGCCCTGCTTGACGACGATGAGCCCGTCGCGTTCCAGCGGCAGGATATTGCGACCGAGCGTGGTCCGGTCCATGACCAAATCGGCAGCGAGCGCATTGATGGTCATCGGTCCCAGCCGCCGCAGCTTGGCAAGGATCGAGAACTGCGTCGTGCGCAGCCCGGTCGGCGCCAGGAACTGATCGTAGAACTGGGTGACGTGCCGGGCCGCTTGGCGCACCGCCTGGCAGTTGCAGTCCTCGGACCTGGGTTTCGTTTCGGCTTGCATCGGCGGGCTCGGCACGGGCAAAGGTGCATATGCACCTATAGTAAGCGCAGATGCGCCTATGTCAAGGGCCGCACTTCGGCGCGGCTTCGATCAGCGCGAGGGACCGTAAAGCCGCTGATAGGATGCGATCAGCCGCTGCTGATAAGCGTGTTTCAAGGACGGCGTAGCGCTGTTGTAGCGGCCGATACCGTCCCAGAAATTGCCTCGCGCTTCGGCGACCTTGAGCCGCAGGATGTAGGCCGCGGCATTGATATTGAAACAGCCGTTGTCCCGCAACGCATAGAAGATTTGATCTTCCGGCCGGTGCAGCAGCCGCGCGAACTGCGGAACCCAGATCTCCGCATTGACCTGCGCCGGCCCGCAATCGTGCATGCCGTTAGGCTGCGCCGTGCAGGCGCCGACCCGTCCGTCCTCGGTCGCGAGGATCGTCCACAGTGCCGGCGCGGCGATCTTGAAGGAAGCGGCGGCGGCGGCGACGCAGGCGGCGGTCAGCGGCACCAGCATGAGCCCCCCTGCCCTGCTGCTAGCGCCGCAGCGCCACCGGCGCGCCCTCGAGCGTCGCCGTGCGTCCGGTGATGCGCCGGGCGGCCTGAATCAGCGGCCAATAATAGAGGCGTCCGACCCGGTGCCAGCACCCGTCCGTGCCGTCGCCAAGCCCCATGCGGAAGGCTTCTTCCTTCTGCGGCACGATCAGGGTGCCATGGAGCCGGTCCCAGATCGCCAGCTCGAAGCCGCGATTGGCGCCGAAATGTCGCGCCTCGGCGCTGTGATGGAGCTGATGATGCGCCGGGCTGATGAGCCAGCGGTTCAGCACCGCGCCATAGGAGATCCACACCTGCCAGTGCTTGAGATTGCCGAGCAGGCTGAAGCCCCATAGCAGCACGTGCATCTCGAGGAACTGATAGTAGCCGATGCCGGTTCCGGCGAGCCATTGAAAGCCCCAGGTGGCGATGCCCGTCGTGATCGCCGCGCCCCAGGCCATGACGGCGAGCTCGACGGGATGGGCGCGGAACGCCGTGAGCGGCGTCAACACCTCGGCCGAATGATGCGGCTTGTGGAACTCCCACAGCACCGGCACATCGTGGAGCGCGCAATGGGCGACGAAGCGGCCGAAATCATAGGCGACGAAAAATACCAGCGTATAAGCAAGCTTCATCGCCCATCCCGGCGCGCCGCTCGCCGAGGGCATGCCGAGCAGCGGCTCGAGCGCTTCACGCAGGATGCCGGCGAGCGCCGTGCCGGTGAACAGCGCCGGGCCGACGACGAGCGGAAACGCCACCGCGTTGACGAGGTAATAGCGGTAATCGGCCCGCGCCGAGGAATGCCACCACAGCGCGCGGCCGAAATGACGCCGACGGAACGCGCGCCATGACGACCATCCTGCGCCCGAATGCAAGCCCCAGGCGAGCATCGCGACCACGAGAGTCGACACCAGGAACGGCCAGTAGAGCGGCGACCGCCGCAGCATGAACGGCTCGAACGCGGCAAAAAGAAAGGTGAGTGCGGCCCAGAGGCCGGCGCCAATGTAATGCGCGGCGCCCTCGAGCATCGGCCGGGTTTCAGGGGCCGCCGGCAGCGCCCTGCGGCGCAAACCACAGGGCGCGATTGCCGAGGCTCAGGAAAGGCAGGGTGATGCCAGGGATGCCGGTCGGCAGCGGAAACATCTCGCGGTAGCGGTAAAGGCCGCTGCCGCTGCCACCGAGCGACTCGTCCACGAATTGCGGTACGGGCACCGGCTGCGGCGCGGGCGTGATGGGCGCGATGATAACGAGCGGGTCCTGGTCCGCCGTACCGGGCGCGCCGCCGCCGCTATCGGGCAGGATCTCGGAGAACAGCTGCAATCCCGAATCGAGATCCGTCACGCTGGTCAGGAATTCGCCGCCGCCTTCGCCGCCGCCGCCCGACCCGAAGCTCGGCCCGCTCGGCACCAGCAGCACCGGCGGCAGCGGCGGCGTGATGAATACCAGGTTGGTCAGCCCGCCGAATTCGGTGTCGGTGAGCAGCCCCTGAAACAGCCCCGTGATCGTGTCCGACGTCGTCGTCTGCAGCAGCACCGGCGGGAGCGTCACCGGCACCGCCGTCACGCAGGTCGGGCATTGGATGATCGCGGCATGGATGTTGAGCAGCGTCGAGCCGGCGATCGTGAGATAGTCGAACTCGCCGGCTTGCACGTTGAGGCCGTAAAGCGGCGACACGCTGCCGATGCTGCCGACCGATACGAGGCCACTGCCGGCCAAGAGCCCGAGCGACACCGGCAGACCGGCGCTGTCGATGTTGCCGGAGGACTGGAAGACGATACTTCCGCCCGAGGTCGAAATGTTGATGGAGATCGTCGAATTCTGAGAAAATCCCTGAAGAGAATTTCCCTGCGAAGATAGGCCGGATGTGCCGAGGATCGTCTGGCCGGTCTCGGTGAAATTGCCGCCGCCGGTCTGATAGATCGCGGTTTGCCCGCCCAGGACATCAAGCAGGAGCGACGTGTCGGTATAGCTCTGCGGCCCCGTGGTCGCGACCGAGCCGCCGATCTCGATGGTGGTGCCGCTCGCCGTCAAATACGCCAACGGCGTGGTCGCGCCGACATCGCCGAGAACAAGAATACTGCCCGGATCGTTCAGCGTCAGCCCGCCAGGGCCGTCGATCGTCGACAGGAAGCCGATATTGGCGCCATTGAGCGTCGCGTTGCCGGTACCGACCGATGCCGCGCCGTAATAAGACTGCGCACCGGCCGACGTCACGCTGCCGCTCAAGGCAATGCTGCTGCCTTCAACCGAGACCGAACCGTTCGAGACGATGCTGCCGTTGAGGGCGATGCTGCCGCCGCTGAGGACAATATTGCCGAGCGGCGCCGCAGCTGTGCCCAACACCCCGTTGACGCTGATCGCGCTTCCGCCCGCGTTGACGGCGAAGCTCTGACCGCCGCTCCCGCCGCCGATGATCGTGAACGATGACCCGTTGCCGACCGAGAATGATCCGTTCACGTCGATGACCGTGTCCGCGCCGAGGATCAGCTCGGAAGTGCCTTGAAAGCCGACCGAGTTTCCGAAAGTGAACGTACCGCCAACCGTGACCGGATTGTCGACCGTATAGATCTTGCCGTTGGCGAAATTTCCGCCGCCCAGGAACGAGACCGACAGATTGGAGTCGAACATGACGTGCGCCGCATCGATGAAACCATCGAATTCGAGACTGCCCGATCCGCGCAGATCGTCGATGTCGTTGGCGACGGTCACCGCCCCCTTGAACACCGTGGCGCCCGACGTCCCGGCAAGCGTTACGGCGCTCAACGGCGTCGTCCCGCCGACCGCGCCCTGCATCGTGATCGCGGCAGAACCGGCATCGACGGTGAGCGTGTCCACCCCGGATGACGTGCCATCAATGGTGCTTCTGAAGGTGACGGCCCCGCTTCCGCCGCCGGCGGTCGTAACGATCCCGACGCTGCCCGTCAAAGTGGTCGGCCCATTGATGGTCACGGCGCCGGAGGCGGTGGTGATGTCGGCGGCCAGATCGATGCCGCCGCCGTTGAGGGTCACGGCGCCCACCGGCGTCGTCGCGCCGATCGTGTTCGTCAGCGAGTACGAGGCGGATCCTGTGTCGATCGTCAACGCCTGGCCGCCCGATGATTGACCATCGATGGTGCCGAGGATGACGCTCGCGCCTCCGCTGCCGCCACCGGTCGTGAAGATCGTGACATTGTTCGTCAACACGATCGGCCCACTGACATCGACGATGCCGCCTGCCGTGATGATGTTGGCACCGAGACCGATGGAGCTGGCAACGAGGGTGACGTCGCCCAACGGCGTCGTCGCGCCGATGGCGTCCTGCAGGGTGAAGGGAGAATTGCCGGTATCGATCGTCAGCGCCTGCCCGCCCGCCGACGTGCCGTCGATGGTGCCGGCAATGGTAAGCCCCGCACCCGCGGCGCCCTGGTATGTCGTCGCGATCGTCGTCGCGCCGCCGAGCACGATGTTGCCGTTCACCTGGATCGCGCCGCTGGCAGTCTCGAGATTGCCGTCGAGCGTCGTCGTCGGCGCAGTGATCGTCACCGCCCCGGCAATCGTGTCGGTAATGCCCACGAGGGTGAGGCTGCCCGCCGAGATGAGGTTCAGCGAATGGGTGCTCACATAGAGGAGATCGTCGACCGTGAACGGCCCGGTGCCAGTGCTGTCAATGCTGACATTGCCGCCGATGATGTCGTGCAGAATGGCGTCCTGCAATTCGATGCTGCCGCTGACGATCGTGCCGCTGGTCAACGAGACCGTACCCGAGAACCCGGCGCCGGTGCTCTCATTATGTCCGATCAATACCCCCGCGTCGGCCGTGCTCGTGAGCGTGGTGGTGCCGCCGACGGTAACGGTGATGCCGCCGCTGAGAGCCCCGGTGGTCGCTGCTTCGCCGTCGCCGTGCCCGATCTGCGCGTAATCACCATTGACTGAAGGTCCGCTCCCGCCGGCGAGCGACAGGGTTGCGCTCGAGCCGCCGTTCACCGTGACCACGATGTTGCCGGATTCGGTCGCGTTGGTCGTCGACGGCACGAACTGGTTCGAGCCATAGCCGCCATTGCCGATCTGCGCATAGGCGAATCCGCCGCTACCGCCCGCAAGGCTGACCGCGTTCGTCGCCGTCACGGTGATGTCGCCGCTCATCGTGATGGTGGACGCGGTCGCGGACTGGTTGGCGAACTCGCCGCCATGGCCGATCTGCGCGTAGGCGTCGGATCCGCTGCCGCCTTGGAGCGTCACGGCCGCACCGGTCACGGTGATCGAGCCCGATTCGTTGATGGTACCGCTCGATCCGGACCCGGTGACATTCGATTGCTCGCCGCCATGGCCGATCTGCGCGTAGGCGCCGAAACCGGCGCCTCCGTACAGCCCCACCGACGTGCCCACCGCGATCGAGATGCTGCCGCTGTTGTTGCTCGTCGAGAACAGGCCGCCATTGCCGATCTGCGCGTAGCTCCCTTCGGAGTCGGTCCCGTTCCCGCCATTCAGCGTGAGCGCACCGGTGACCTCCACCATTATATCGCCGCTTGAAGTGCCGCCGGTTCCATTGAAACCAAGTTGAGCATACCCAAAGCTGACGTTTTGAGTGCTTGCCTGCAGCGTCAGGTTGGCGGCGGCGACGGTGGTGGTGCCGCCGGCGCTGCCGACGGCGATTCCGCTGAACTGCGTGCCGTCGCCGATATTGACGCTGCCGCCGCCATTGCCATAGGCCCCCGCGGTCAGGGCGCCGGCATTGAAGGTGCTGCCCGAGAGGCCGGTCGTTCCGTCCCAGCCGGCAACGAGATTGAGAGCGCCGCTGCCACTGTTCTGGATCCCGGCGTTGACGTCGATATTGCCGTTGGCCAGCAGGTTGAGCTGATTGCCGCTCGAATAGTCCATCGCCCCATCGGAGGCGACGACGATATCGCCCGTCGTCTCCAACGCGAAATCGCTGGATCCGACCGCCGAGGTGATGTCGAAGGAACACATGAAGCCGGCCGACGTGCAGCCCGTCGAACTGGTGATGGTGACGTTGCCGACGGGGTCGAGCAGCCACATGCCGGTATGGCCCGCGGGCGCACGCGTATCGACCGTGCCCGTGACGGTGAGCGTGCTGCCCGAGGTCTCGACGAAGCCGCCGTTGCCGCTCCAGGCACCGCCGCGCGCGAGAATGCTGCCGGCGAAATCGGTGGCGCCGTCGGACCACACCGCGACATTGCCGCCATTGCCATGCGAGACCGCACTCGCGTCGATCACCACGTCTTTGGCGACCGTCGTGGTCTTGGCATTGGGGTCGGGCCCTTTGCCGTGGAAATCGCCCCCGACCAGCACCGTGCCGCCGCCCGCATCGCCGCGGGCATCGATGAGCGTGCCCGAGGACAGCGTCACCGTGTCGCCGAGAACCTTGACCGTGCCGCCGGTCTCGCCCGACCCCTTGCCCGAGGCGTCGAGCGTGCCGCTCACCTCGGTCCCGCCGCCCGACGCGCTCAGAATGATTTTGCCGTCGACCGCCTTGACGCTCGTCGCCTCGACGATGCCGCTGGTGTTGATGACGTTGGCGATCACGCCCTTGGCCGCCGCCGCGGTCAGCAGCACCGTCCCGCCTTGCGCCGATACCGTGCCGCTATTCTCGACGAGCGCCCGCGCGGCCGGCGGAAGCTGATCGACCGGCGTCGTGATCGCGAACTTCAACAGGCCGTCGCCGGTGAAATCGACCGTGAAGGTCTTGGCGCCCGCCAGCACCACCGTGCCGAATTGGGCCGCGATCACCCCGTCATTCGTCACCTGCTCGCCGGCCAGGATCGCCGACCCGCCCGTCGCCGTGATCGAGCCGTGATTCACCACCGCCGCGCCGGGATTGCCCGCGATGTTGAAATTGTAATTGCCGGCGAGGAAATTCGCGTCCGACACGCCCTGCGTCGACAGCAGAAGCTGCGACGCCGTGATCTGCGCCCCGGCGCCGACCACGATCCCGGCCGGATTGATGAGATAGACCCGCCCGTTCGATGTCAGGCCGCCCAGCAGAAACGACGCCGGCCCGCCCGCCTTGACCCGGTTCAGCAGGATCGAGCCCGATCCCAGCGTCTGGTTCACCACCACCGATTCGTTCTTCTGAATCGAGAAGCTGGACCAGTTGATGATCGTCTTCGCCGTCGAGGTCGTGATCGACAATTTGCTCGCCGACGGCGCCGAGATCGTCGCCGCTCCCGACGCAACCACGCCCCCTGTCGGGTTCGCCTGGGCGCCACTGAAACTCCATGACCATGCGACAAGCGCCGTGGCCATCAAGCGGCTCGGATCCGCGATCCGCAGCTTCGATTTGGTCGCGCTCACAATGACCTTCTCAATCCCGCCCCTCGC
>DATKQE010000101.1:0-19544 GCA_035532935.1 Allostellaceae bacterium | reverse complement strand
GCCGCGATCGCAGCGGCCAAGGCGGCGAAGCTCGACGAGGTCGACAAGTTCCTCGCCGAGCGCTTCGGCAAGCGCCTCGTTCCCGATCTCAAGGAGATCCACGCGATCGAGGAGCACCGGCCGATCGAGACCCTGTGGGATGTCACCACTGCCGTGACTGCCTACGCCCGCAGCGTGCCCAACAGCGACCGAAGGATCGCCTTGGAGCGCGAAGCCGGCAAGGTGATGCAGCTGGCGATGTAACGCCAAGACCCCGCAGTGCGAAAGTGCTGCGGGGTCGTGGCGTTCTTTGAGCACTCGTATTGGCGGCGGATGCAGGGGTTCCCGAGCGCTGCCGTCCCCAACCGGGCAGCCCAATCACCGCGTCGGTCGCGCTGGACGGCGCGGCGTGACCGCGCGGTACGTCTCGGTCCTTTTTCGCTCGTTGGCGGCTATGAGGACTCGGCCATAAAGTGTGGCGGCGGCCGGTGGTGCCCTTCACTTCTCAATTGGGAGATGCTGACAGCAGGGAGGCCGACGGCCGCGCCCTCGCGCTGCATCTTTCGACCCCACGGTGCAACTCCTTGGCCGCCAGCGCTTCCCGGCCGTGACCTGCGTTCTTGCGAGTAGCCATCTTCCTATCTCCCTTCACGCGCGGACCGCCCGCGCACCAAGAGCCTGCCACAATTCGCCGGATGGATTCAAGTCAACACGGCAGGATTGTCTCGGACTATAGCTAAGAACGGCGCGGCATCTTATCGGGTATTCAATACGTCGAATCGACATTACTATAAGTTGTCTTGGGAATACGGGACGACGGATCGTTTAGGCGATAGGGCGTGGCACGGCATGGCGCCAAGCCGTAGCCCTGTAGCGCCAGCGCGAGAGATCGCATCTGGTGAGCGAATCGCGCTGCCTATCGGCAGGCAGATCATCTAGGCGCCGAGTTGCTCACAGGGCGCCATCCCCTGAGACCGCTCCAGCGGTCCGCTTAGCGCCGTCCTTATGCCGAGCCATCACCCTGATATGTATGGAAGACCTGTAGGGATTTTTCTCGGACTGCCTCGTAATCAATTGATTTTATTGATGCTATAGGGACGGCGTCAGCATCGGCGGCTGACGCATCAGCGGTCGAGCGGCAGCGGCCGCCCGGCACAGTTGCGCCCACCCGCGGTGGCGCAGGACTGCTCGCGGTCCCAGCTATGGAACTCGAACAGAAGCTGCGTGAGCAGGACGGCCGCCACGACGGCGGCGAGGACGACGAGAAGCTGTTTCATCGCGGGGCGGACGGGCGGAGTCTTCGGGCGACTATGGGACCGCCGGGTCGCCGGGCGCAAGGGGAGCGCGAGGCGGACATTCTTCGTTAACACCGTTCGCCTAGACTCCTGCCGTCTTCTTTCCCCTTCTGCCGGATGCCGGAACAAGCTTCCTCCCGACGCTTCGAGGTTTGGGCGCTGCGCGACAAGCGCTGGCTCATCGACAGCCTCGCCCGCAACGAAGAGGCCGCGCGGGCGCGGGCGGACGAACTTTACGCCGACGACGACATCGAGGCAGTGCGGGTCGTGCGCGGCCGCTTCGGCAATGACGGCACGTCCTATGAGACCGTCCTGACCGAGCGCGTGCGCACCGCGCGCCGCGGCGAGCGGCCGGTGCGGATCGCCGCCGCGCCGGACGAAGAGGCGTGGTGCGAGACGCTCGACGATCTCTATGGGCCGGCCAGCCGGCAGATGATCGCGCGGCTGCTGCGCAACTTCCTCGACCGCTATGCCGTCACGCCGACCGAGCTGCTGCACCATCACCGTTACGTCAAGCAGCTCGAGCGCCAGGCCGAGCTCATGGGCCAGGCGATGCAGCGGGTCGCGACGCACCAGGCGCGGCTACGCGGCCTCGACATGCGCCAACGTCTCGACGCGCTCGACCGTCTCGTCAACGCCGCGATCGAACGGTCACGCGAGGCCCTCGCCTCGCGCGCGGCGCCGCGTCTCGGCGAAGGCGGCCTCAAGGCCCTCGGCGAGGAAGTGACCGGCTGCGTGCCGTCGCCGTCCGATCAGGCGTTCTACCTGCGCTTCGCCGTGAGCCGCGCCTTCGAGGACCAGGGCGTCCTCGGCGCAAAGATGGAACTGCTGACGCAGTGGGCCGCGCCCGACCTGCCGGGGCAATTCTCGCCGCTCATCGACGAACTCGCCGCGGGGCTGCTCGGCGCCGCATCGCTGCTCCAGGAAATGCTCGGGCCGCAGCCGCATCTCGCCGCCGCGCTGACGACGCTTGCCGATCTTGCCGCGGGTCGGGCGCCGGGCGAAAGCGTCAAGCCGCCGACGCTCGCGGCGCTCGCGCGCCTGCTCGGCCGCGACGGCATGGGTGAGACCCGGCTCGTGCTGCTGGAGCGCGTGCAGCGCGAACTGGCGAGCGACAAGCCGTTGAGCCGCGACGACCTTGCCGGGCAGAAGGCGCTCTTCAACGCGTTGGTCGACAAGCTCATCGACGAGCGCGGGATGTTCGCCGGCGGCTCGGCCATGATCGAGGCGATCGCGCGCCGCTCGCGCCGCTTCGAGATCGTCGGCGGCATCGATTCGCTTCGCTTCGCATCGGCGGAGCCCGTGGCGCGGCTCGCGCAGCTCGTCGATGTCGCGTCCGGCGTGCTCGGCGAACGCCAGCAGCGCGCGGTCGCCACCGCCATGGCCGAGATCATCGGGCGCTATGACGGCGAGCCGGCGGCGCTGGTCGCGCTCGCCCCGCGCATCGCGGCCGTGCTCCTGCCGGAACGGTGCAAGTCCGTCCTCCTGCAATCCCTGCCGCAGCCGGCGGCGATGGCGGAAGCCTGACCGTTAATCGGGTTTTTACTGCAATCCTTTAGCTTCCTCGCAGGACCAGCGGCAACGGCACATCCCCAGGAATGCAAAGCCAAGCCAGGGCGGTCGGCGACAATCCCAAGCCCATCGCGAAGACGCCCGAGCAGATCGTGCGGATCATCGAGCTGCACGAGCGCTGGCTGCGCAGCCAGCCGGGTGGATTACGCGCGGACCTGACGCTGCAGGTTCTGTCCGGCGCCAACCTGCCGCGCATCGTCCTGCGCAACGCCAAGCTCACCGGCTGCGACTTCTCGCTCAGCCGCCTCAACGGCGCCGATCTGCGCAAATGCGATCTCTTTTCCGCCGATCTGCACGGCGCCGATCTCTCCAATGCCGATCTCAGCGCGGCCGATCTGCGCGGCATCAACCTGCGCGACGCCCATCTCGTGGGCGCGCGGCTCGAGGCGGCCGATCTGCGCAAGGGCACGCTGCTCGGCCCCGCGGCGAACGGCACGGTCTCGTTCGTCGGCACCGTGACCGGCCACGTCGACCTGCGCGCGACCGGGATGAAGCGCGCCGATCTTTCCGGCGCGCGGCTCGACGACGCGATGCTCAACTCGGCCGACCTCAGCCACGCCAATCTCAAGGGCGCGCGGCTCGTCGGGGCGTCGCTGATCGGGGCGCGGCTCGAGGGCGCGCTGCTGCAGGGGGCCGATCTCACCAACGCCAATCTCATCGGCGCCGAACTCGCCGACGCCGATCTGACCGGCGCCAATATCGCCGGCGCCAATCTCGAGGGCAGCGACTTCACCGGCGCGAAGATCGCCGGCGTCGACTTCTCCCGCGCCAGCATGACCGGCGCCAAGATCAGCCTGTCGATCTCGACGCTCGATGCCGACATTCAGAAGATCATCCGCGATCACGTGCTTTGGGCCGACAGCCACGGCGCGACCGGCGCGCGCGCCGACCTGTTTCAGCGCAATTTCGTGCGCATCGACTTCTCCGGCGTCGATCTGAGCGGCGCGAGCCTGATCGAATGCAAGTTCGGCAGCGCGGTGTTTCGCAAGGCGCAGCTCTCGATGGCGAATCTTTCGGCCGCCGATCTGATCCGCTGCGACTGTACGGACGCGGTTCTGACCGGCATCAACCTCGCGCGCGCCGATCTCTCCAACGCCGATCTCCGGAGCGCGCAGATCGGGCCGGTCGAGATCCGCAACCGCGACGGTTCGCCTTCGGGCCGGTTCTGGCCAGCCAATCTCACCGAAGCCTGCCTCAAGCACGCGCAGCTTGCGGGCGCCGATCTGCGCATGGCCAATCTGGGCGGCGCCGATCTTTCCGAAGCCGATCTGAGCGGCGCCATCCTCGACGAGGCCAATCTCCGCGGCGCCAAGCTTGACGGCGCCAAACTCGACGGCGCGCGGCTGCCGAACTGACCGGCGCCGCGGTTCAGCGCAGTTGCGGCGCGCCGACGGCGGGTCCGAGCGCAGAGATCTCGGTCAGGAGCTTGTTGATGATGCTGTCGCCGAAGGTGGAGAAGTCCTTCACCTGCTGCATGAACGCGCCGTTGCCGCCGACGACGTTGTGCTCGTAGTAGTTCGGCAACCCTCCCGGCGGCTGCGTATGGGCAAAGAAATAGCCCGCCGGGCGCTGGTTGATGATGGCGAGGCCGTTGATGGTGAAGCCAGCCGCCACCGCCTCGTCGCGCGCGGCGGTCACGGGGCGCCCGGAGTTGTTCGTGCCGTCGCCCGAGATATCGATGACGCGCCGATCGGCCTCAACCCCGGACGCGGCGAATTGCTTCACCGCAAAATCGATGGCGGCGCTGATCGAGGTGCGGCCCGAGAACGAGCGCGGCTCGGTCAACAGCTTCGATGCGAACTCGCCGGCGGATTCGCCGCCCTTGATCACCATCCAGTTCACGACCACCTTCTGCTGGTCGGGCCCGGCCCATTCGACGAAGCAGACGGCAACGGCGCGATGCACGCCCGCCTGGATCGCCATCAGCACCTTGGCGCTGCTGATGGCCTCGGCATAGCCCTTGCGCTGCAACTGGAATTCGCCGTCGTCGATGCTGCGCGAGACGTCGGTGGCGAGGACGAGCGCGACATCGACCGCCTCGGCGCGTGCGGCACCGGCACCGAGGACGAGAAAGGCGATCACGATGGCGAGCAGCCGCACATGCACGGACCCCATGGCAAGCCCCTCGGATAGCATGGAAGCGCAGCATAAGCCGATCCCGGCGGCCAAGGAAGGCCGCGGCCGGCCCGGCCGTCGATCGGTTTGGCACGTCCTCCCGGTTGCGGCTGGCATGGCGCGGCACGGCGAGGGCCCGATCACACTTCAGACGGCGACCCCGCGCGTTCCCCTGCCGCAGTGACGGCGACATTGCGAACCCCATGAATTTCGATCTCGATCGCTGGCGCGCCGAACTTCCGATCGGCGCCGCGCTGCCGGAAGTGCTGGCGGCGTTGGACGCCGGCGGCGCGGCAGTGCTCGAGGCGCCGCCGGGCGCCGGCAAGACCACGCTCGTTCCGCTGGCGCTCGGCGATGCGCGCTGGCTCGGCGGCGGCCGCATTCTCATGCTCGAGCCGCGCCGTCTCGCCGCGCGCGCGGCAGCAGCGCGGATGGCGGCGATGTTGGGCGAGGCCGTTGGCGAAACCGTCGGCTATCGCACGCGCCTCGATTCCCGTGTCGGCCCGCGGACGCGGATCGAGGTGCTGACCGAAGGGATTCTGCTGCGCGTCATCGCCGACGATCCAGCGCTCGAGGGCACCGGGCTGGTCATCTTCGACGAGTTCCACGAGCGCAGCCTCGACGCCGATCTCGGGCTTGCGCTGACGCTCGATCTGCGCCGTCACCTGCGCGCGGATCTCAGAATTCTCGTCATGTCGGCGACGCTCGACGGCGTCGCCGTGGCGCGTCTCCTCGGTGACGCCCCGGTCGTCGCGAGCGCGGGGCGCAGCTACGACGTGGCGGTCCGTCATCTCGCCCGGCCGGCGCCCGACCGCATCGAGACCGCCGTCGCCGATTGCGTCCGCCGCGCGCTTGCCGACGACAGCGGCGGCATTCTCGTCTTCCTTCCCGGCGGGCGCGAAATCCGCCGGGTCGAGCGGATTCTGCGCGCGGACGGGCTCGCCGCCGAGGTGATCCTCGCGCCGCTCTATGGCGATCTGCCGCAAGCGGCGCAGGACGCGGCGATCCACCCTGCCCCGCCCGGCCGTCGCAAGATCGTGCTGGCCACGTCGATCGCCGAGACCAGCCTCACCATCGACGGCATCGGCGTGGTGATCGACGGCGGGCTCATGCGCGTACCGCGTTTCCATCCGTCGAGCGGGATGACGCGGCTCGAGACGGTGCGCGTGTCGCAGGCGTCGGCCGAGCAGCGGCGCGGCCGCGCTGGACGGCTCGGCCCGGGCGTGTGCTATCGCCTGTGGCCCGCCGCCGAGCAGGCCCAACTCGCGCCGTTCAACACGCCGGAAATTCGCGCCGCCGATCTCGCCCCGCTCGCGCTGATGCTGGCGCAATGGGGCGAGCGCGATCCCGCGGCCCTGTCGTGGCTCGATCCGCCGCCCGCCGCCGCCTTTGCCGAAGCGCGCGCGCTGCTGGCCCGGCTCGATGCGCTCGATGACGCCGGCGGATTGACGGCGCACGGGCGGGCGATGGCCGCGCTTGGCCTTTCGCCGCGGCTGGCGCACATGGTGCTGCGCGGCAAGGCATGGGGAATGGGCGCGCTCGCCTGCGCCATCGCCGCGCTCCTGTCGGAGCGCGACCTGGCCCGGTCGATGCCGGGCGCGAGCGACGCCGATTTGCGCCTGCGGGTCGAGTGTCTCGACCGGGCGACGCAACACGCGCTGCCGCCGGGGCTGGCGATCGATCGCGGCGCGCTCGATCGCGCGCGCCGAACGGCAGCTCTTTTTGCGCGCCAGATCGGCCTCCGCGGCGCCGCTTCGGGCGCACCCGGCGAGACCGGCCGGCTGCTCGCCCAGGCCTATCCCGACCGCATCGCGCAGCGCCGCTCCGGCGGCAACGGCCAGTTCCGCCTCGCCAATGGAAGCGGCGCCTTCGTTCCGCCCGCGGATCCGCTGGCGCACGAGGAATTTCTCGCCGTCGCCGATCTCGACGGCGACCGGCGCAATGCCCGCATTTTCCTTGCGGCACCGCTGTCGCGCGCGGCGATCGCGAGCGATTTCGCCGCCGTCATCGAGACCGCGGACACGATCGCCTGGGACGCGCGCGAGGAAGCGGTGCTGGCGCGCCGCCAGCGCCGGCTCGGCACCATCGTGCTCGACGACGCGGCCCTGGCCGATGCGCCGGCCGAGCGCATCGCCGCCGGGCTCATCGACGGCATCCGCTCGCTCGGGCTCGGCGTGCTGCCATGGCAAGGCGAGGCCGAGCGGTTGCGCCAGCGCATCCTCTTCCTGCGCCGGTTCGAGGGCGCGGCCGGTGCCTGGCCCGATCTGTCGGATCAAGCCCTCCTGGCGACGCTGGCGGACTGGCTCGGACCGTCGCTCGCCGGGCTGACGCGCCGGGCGCAGCTTCGCGGGCTCGATCTCGCGGGCGCGCTGGGCACACTGCTCGATCCGGCGCAGCGCCGCGCGCTCGAGCGCCTGGCGCCGACGCATGTCGCGGTGCCGAGCGGGTCGCGCATCGCCATCGATTACGGCGCGGGCGAGGTGCCGGTCCTTGCCGTGCGGCTACAGGAAATGTTCGGCGCGAACGAGACGCCGACGGTGGCAGGCGGGCGGGTGCCGTTGGTGCTTCACCTCCTGTCGCCGGCCGGCCGGCCGCTGCAGGTCACGCGCGATCTCGGCGCTTTCTGGGACAATTCCTATCCCGAGGTCCGGCGGTCGATGCGCGGCCGCTATCCCCGTCATCCCTGGCCCGAAAATCCGCGCGAGGCGGCACCGACGGCGCGGGCGAAGCCGCGAGGGCGCACAGCAACGGGGCGATGAGGCTCGCCGGGCCGGCCGGACGCGCCGCCGCATCCCCGCGGACAATCTGTTGACTCGCCCCGCCGGACGCGCGAACTTTGTCCTTTGCATTCCGTTGATCCTTGGGGGGCACCGCTTTCGGCAGTGCCCATAACGCGTTCGTGAGGGACCAGTCATGCCCTTCGACGGTACCGGATGTGAAAGCCGCTTCGACGCACTCGAGCGGATGGACAAGGTGATCGATCTATTGTCGCGCGAGGAGGGCTGGTGCAAGCAGCAGCTTCGCTCCTATGACGGCCGGCGATGCATCCTTGGCGCGATGATGGCGGCGGATGCGACGATCGCGCTCAAAGAGCCGATCCTGCTGGCGATCCGGCAGGTCACCGGCCGGGACTACCTGCGCATCTAGATGTTCAACGACCATCCGTTGACGTCCCATGCGCTGGTGCTGAAGGTCCTGCATCGGGCACGCGACAACCTGATCGGCGGCGTGACGGAGCGCGTGAGCGCACACGCTCCCGGCCCGGACGTGGCGACGCGTTGGGCCATGCCGCTGGAGCCGCTGCGGCAACTGCGCCGATTGTTCGCCTGAACCGCGCGGCGGCGGCACGGCCGCCGCGGCCTTTCGGCCGTCCCATTCCTGCCGCCGGGCGGCGGCGGGACCCGGGCGGCTGAAATCATTCCAGCCATGCAGCCGAAAGGCTTGCCCTTTCGTTCCCACCTGCGAAACTGGCTGCCTTGCGTGGCGCGACGACAAGGGCAGGGAACGCATGACGGCCGGCAATACGGACGCGGCACGACCGTGGGGCGTTCATTACGCCTGGGTCGTGGTCGCCGTGGCGTTTGTGACCTTTCTCGTCGCGGCCGGCATCCGCTCGGCGCCGACGGTGCTGATCGTCCCGCTCGAGAATGAATTCGGCTGGAGCCGCGCCGACATTTCGTTCGCGATCGGCGTGCAGCTCCTCTGCTACGGACTCATCGGACCGTTCGCCGCCGGACTCGCCGAGCGGTTCGGGCTGCGGGTGACGTTGCTGGGCGCGATCGCCCTCACCGCCTTGTCCTTCGGCACCACCGTCCTGGTTTCCGCCCCGTGGCAATTGGTCCTGGTCTGGGGTCTCGGCTCGGGCATCGGTACCGGCGCCGCGGCTCTGGTGCTCGCCGCCATCATCGCCAACCGGTGGTTCGTGGCGCGACGCGGCTTCGCGCTCGGCGTCCTGACCGCGAGCGCCGCCGGCGGTCAGCTCGTCTTCCTGCCGCTCATCGCCTACGTCACGGCGGCGTTGGGCTGGCGCGCGGCGGTCGGGATCGCGAGCCTGATCGCCCTCGTCGTGCTGCCGCCGGTGTTCTTTCTGATGCGCGACCGGCCGGCGGACGTGGGCCTCAGACCCTATGGCGTTCCCGAAGATGCGCCGGCGGAGCCGCCGGTGCGGCGCGCCAACCCGATCACGGCCGCATTTCTCGCGCTGGGCGATGCGGTGCGCTCGCGCGATTTCTGGCTGCTGTCGGGAAGCTTCTTCGTCTGCGGCGCCACCACCTTCGGGCTCATGGGCACGCATTTCATTCCGGCCTGCCTCGACCATGGCATTCCCGAGGAGACCGCCGCCAACGTCGTGGCATCGATGGGGATTTGCGCGCTCATCGGCACGACCGTATCGGGTTGGCTCACCGACCGCTTCGACAGCCGCCGCCTGCTGTGCGGTTATTATGCGCTGCGCGGCGTTTCGCTGTTGTTTCTGCCCTACGCGCTCGACAACTCGTTTTGGGGCCTGATCGCGATCGGCCTGTTCAACGGTCTCGACTGGATCACCACGGTGCCGCCGACGATGCGGCTCACCACCAGCATTTTCGGTGTTCAGCGCGCCGGCATCATCTATGGCTGGGTCATGGTGATGCACCAGTTCGGCGCGGCGGTCTTCGCCTTTGCGGCCGGCGTGCTGCGTACGGAGTCGGGCACTTATTCGAGCGCCTTCATCATCTCGAGCGGTTTCTGCCTGGCGGCCGCACTCCTGGTGCTCCGCATCGCCCGCCCGCCCGCCGCGTCGTCGCGCCCCGTGCTGGCGACGGCCGAGGCCTGAGCGCGCCTCACGGATCGATCAGAACGCCCGGATTGAGCAGGCCCGCGAGGTCGAGCGCGCGCTTGGCGGCGGCGAGCGCCGCGGCATCGGCGCCGGCGGGCGCGGCGTTGTCTTCGCGCGCACGATAGCGCATCCTGGGCGTGTTTCCGCGAGGGCCGCCATGAATCCGCTCGTCCAGTTTCCACGCATCCATCTGGCGTTCGGCGCGCGCAGCGTTCTGGCCGAGGAATTGGCGCTGCTCGGCATCGCACGGCCGCTTTTCGTCACCGACCGCGGCCTCGTCGAATGCGGCGTCTTCGCCCGTGTGCGCGAGGCGTTGCCGCACGGCACGGGTTTTGCCGTGTTCGATGCGATCCCCGAGAACCCGACCGTCGCCGGCGTCGAGGGCGCGAGCGCGGTCTATCGCGCCGAAGGCTGCGACGGCATCGTCGCAGTGGGCGGCGGCTCGGTGATCGATTCGGCCAAGGCGGTCGCGCTGCTCGCGGGCCATGCCGAACCGCTCGCGCATTACCTCGGCCATCCCGAGCGCATCACCGCGGCGATCGCGCCCTTGATCGCGCTGCCGACGACCGCGGGCACCGGCAGCGAGGCCTCGCGCGGCGCCGGCATCCATCCCGATGCGACGAGCCGCGGCGCCTCGCTCGGCAGCGCTTTCCTCGTGCCCAAGGTGGCGATCTGCGATCCCGAACTCACCCTCACCCTGCCGCCGCGGATGACCGCCGGAACCGGGATGGACGCGCTGTCGCATTGCATCGAGGCGTTTCTCGCCGAGACCGCGCATGCGCCCGCCGACGCCATCGCGCTCGACGGCGCCGGGCGCGTCGTCGCGCATATCGAGCGCGCCGTCGTCGCCGGCACCGATCGCACCGCACGCGCCGAATTGATGATGGCGGCGCTGCAGGGCGGGATGGCGCTGTCGTGCAAAGGCGCGGGGCCGGCGCATGCCATCGCCAACAGCTTCGGCGACCGCGGGCTGCACCATGGCGCGCTGGTGACGATCGCGCTTCCCGCCGTGCTGCGCTTCTTCGAGCGGCACGTTCCCGACAAGATGCGGCGCCTCGCGGCGGCGATGCAGGCGCCGCCGGGCAAGAGCCCGGCCGACATCGTTGCCGCGTTCAACGCGCACGTCGGACTGCCGCCGAGCCTCAGCGCGCTGGGCTATCGCGGCGGCGATCTCGACGAGATGGCGGACGACGCGGCAAAGAGCCATTTCAACGCCCGCGCCGCCTATCGGCCGACGGCGGCGGAGTTCAAGTCGATGATGGCGGAGGCGCTGGGATAACGGCGGCGCCGTCGAAGTCCAGGCCGGCCGGCATCGTCGCAGCGTCCCGTCCTGCCGTCAGTTCGCAAACCGCAGGAGCAGGTGAACCTCCGACGCGAGCTTGCGCCGATCGAGCGCCAGTTGCAGATCGTCCACCGCCGGCGCGAACAACTCGTTCCACGTGGACGCCATGCGCTTCACCTCGTCGCGGCGCTCGAGCGCGACGCCGACGGCGCGCAAGAGATCGAAGATGTCGGTTCCGAACCACCATTCGGCGACGCGCTCCATGCCGAATTCGCGCGCCGTCCAGTCGAGCGAGCGTTCGGTAAAAAGGTGCGTGTGTGCGCCCGAAAGCTGACGATGGAACACGCCCGGAAACGCCATCTCGAAGAAGACGCAGGGACTGAAAAGCGGGACCGAGACGAAGAGATAGCGCACGCGCGGATTGGCCTTGAGCGCGCCCAATACCTCTCGTGGTCGCGGCACGTGCTCGAGCACGCCGATCATCGACACGGCGTCGGCCGCGACCGTCGCGGCCACATCGATGGTCGCGGCGAGATCGTGGCGGTGCAGCGTCTCCGCGCCCAGCATGGCATTGGCGAGATCGACCTGCGCCTCGGACACTTCGTATCCGGCAGCATTCGTCAGCCCTACCTCGCGCAGAGCGGCAACAAAATAGCCCGAGCCGGCGCCGAGATCGGCATAGGTGAGCGCCTCCGCCGCCTCGCGCTCGGCCAATGCATCGCGCAGGAACGCGGCCTTCGGCACATAGATGTCGCGCACGCGCAGCCAAAACGCCTCGCGGCCCGACGCGGAATAGGCGCGCGCGTAATCCGCGCCGCCGCCCTCGGTATAGAGCGCGGCGCAGAATTCATCGCTGTCCTCGTGCGCGCCGTTGAGATGGCCGCAGGTGTCGCAGACCGCATATGCGATGCCGTCCTTGACGAATTGCGGCGGGCCAAGCGGGTGAGCACAGCATTTGCAGTGGGTGCGGCGGGGCTGTGCGACATAGATGGTGGCGATCCGCCGCGCGTTCTCGATCAACGCTTCGTTGTCGTGGAAGAAATTCTGCTTGTGAGCGGCGAGCGCCGCCGCGCTTTTGCCGAACCGGATCATGATCGATGCAGCGGGCGTCGGAGAAGCCGCGCGTCGCCATCGCGCCGGAGCAAGACGGCGACGAGCGTGTCGACCCGACCCCGCTCCCTGCGCGCAAGCACGCGCACAATCCGGCCGATGTCGCCCATCGTGGGCACCTTATTCCGCGGCCTGCGCCCGTCGCAGCGCGCGCTCCTGTTCCGTCGCGGCACCATCGACCGCGAGCGTTTTGGCGTCGAGCACGACGCCGTATTCCGCGCGCGCGGCCTCGCGGCTGACAATCCCCTCGATCACGTCCCAGCGCACCAGCGCCGGATCGCGCTCCAGCGGATCGCCCCAGCCGCCGCCGCCGCCGGTGCGTACGATCACCTCGGAATTGGCGGCCACCGGATAGCGATAGCCGCTCTTGCTGACGAAATCGTTCTCGCCGGGCCGGCGCACCAGGTAGCTGGCAGTGTCGCCCGGCTTGCCCTTGAGAATGCCCCAGGGCGGGCAGGTCTTCCGATTCTCGCCGGCGAGGTTCCAGCGTCCCTCGACCAGATTGCGCACGCGCAAATCGATGCCGAGCCCGCCGCGGTGCTTGCCCGCGCCGCCCGAATCCTGGCGCAGCTTGCGCTCCTCGACGAGCACCGGGTTCTTCAGCTCGATGCCCTCGAGCGAGCCGTTGCGCACATCGCCCTGGCAGATCGAGACCGAGCCCGATTCGCCGTCCTCGTGCGGCCGGCCGCCCCAGCCGCCGCCCTCGAGGCTCTGCACGACGAAGCGCTGTCCGGTCTTGGGATCGACGCCGAAGAATACGACCGAGCCGCCCAGAAGCCCGTGATGCGCCGCCGGAATGCGGTCGGGGATCGCCGGCACGAGCGCCGTGATGATGGTGTCGACGACGGTCGGCACGATCATGCTCCAATTCGCCATCGGCGCGGGATAGCGCGCCATCATGATGTTGCCCTCGGGAATGATCACGGTGAGGGCGGAAAACGAGCCCTCGTTCACCGGATCGAGCGGCGCCGTCAGGTTCTTGTAGGCGACGCGCGCGGCGGCGAGCGTGCGCGAATTGACGGCAAGGCGCTGCTCGCCGGCGCAGCCCGACAGGTCGATCGTCATGTGGCTGCGATCGACGGTGACACTTGCATGAAGGCGCAGCCGGCCCGGGCTCTCCGGCACGGTGATATCGTAGAAGGATTCCGCCTCGTAGACGCCGTCGGGGATCGTTGCCACGACGTTGCGGCAGCGCTGCTCGGTCTCGGCGAAGATGCGCGCGATCGCATCGAGCATGGTGTCGCGGCCGAATTTGCGGAAGAGCTCGTCGAGGCGGCGGAGCGCGAGGCGGCAGGCGGCGATCTGCGAGCGCATGTCGCCGAGCGAGGAATCGGGAAAGCGGATGTTGTCGCGCAGGATCTTGAGCAGCAGTTCGTTGGGCTTGCCGGCCTCGTGGATCTTGAGCTGATCGAGTTGCAGCCCCTCCATCCACGGATCGAGCACGCTCGCGCCCGCGCCGAACCCGGTGCTGGTGCCGCCGACATCGATCCAATGCGCCCGCACGATCGCGAACATCAGGAGCTCGCCCTGGAAGAAATAGGGCATGTAGATGACGATATTGTTGAGATGCTGGCCCGCCACGCGCTGATGATTGGTGATGAGGACGTCATCGGGCTTGAAGCCATCGCGCCCATGTTGGCGCATGCCGTCCTCGATGATGACGCCGAGATCGGCGACAAAATGCGACACGCCGCCGACGTTCTGCGACACCAGCGCCCCGTCGGGCGCGACCAGCGCGGTGCAGAAGTCGCGCACCTCGTAGATCATCATGTTGTAGGAGGTGCGGTGCAGGTCGGCCGCCATCTCGTTGGCGATCGCCGGGAGCGCGTTGCGCACCACCTCGAGCGTGACGGGATCGAGTTTCGCTGCCATCGACGGTTCTCCGTACGGAAACTAGGCACGCGCCCGGGCGGCGGCGCGCGGTTTGCCGCTCGCCCGCTCGGCGACGAGCTTGCGCGCCGCGTCGGCGACCACCGTGCCCTCGAAATAATCGGGGTTCATCGACAGGTGGAACATCGCCGGATTGACGAAGGCGAAGTCGCGCAAATTGTCGAGCGTCATGAGCTTGCTCTGCACCAGACGCCACGCCTCGCCGAGGATCGTGGTCGCGTCGAGCACGTCCCAATGCCCGATATCCGAGCCGAGCATCGCCTTCAGCGGCAGGCCCACGGGCGACAGCCGGCGGTCGAAGGCGACGGCGACCATGCGGTCCTCGGCCTCGCAGCCAAAATAGAACGGATCGACGAAGAGCGCCTTCAAATCCCGGATCTCGCGCAGCGCGCAGGCCGCGAACTCGTCGAAGAGTTCCGGCCGCTTCACCTGGAAGCGGCCATGCGGCTCGGCCCGGATGCGCTCGGGCCGCAAGCGCGCGTCGCCGAACTCGCCGAACAGACGCACCAACAGATCGAGATCGAGCCGATCGGGATTGAGGTTCTTCTCAAGCGCCTCGACGTTGCGCTTTTCCCAATGCTCGATGATGTCGCTCAAGAGCGTGAGCGCCCAGCTCACGCCGCCTTCGAGAAAGGCAAAGCTCAGTTCGGGAAAGCGCCGCGTGACGCCGCTGAAGATGAGCGAGCGGCAGAAGAAATTGGCGCCCTCGGCGAAATCACCGAGATGGTTGAAGACGTAGTTGCTGGGCGAGGCGCGGTAGCCGATGCCGCGCGACGAGGTGTGGCAGGCGGGCGCGACCTTGAGCTCGATGCAGCGCCGCCAGAACGGATCGTAGTCGTAGGGCGAATCCATGACGATCGAGCGGGTCGATTGCGTCTGGAACGCGAGCGGATCGGTGCCGGGCGCGCTCCGGCCCGGGCCGCGCAGCTCGGTTCCGATCATCACCGCCTTGTAGCCGAGCGTGTTGACGGCGTAGTCGAGCTCGGCGATCGCCTCCTCGGGCGTGTAGGTCGGGATCACCGCTACCGGGCGCAGGCGGTCGCCAACGCCGCGGAACATGTCGGCATACATGACGTTGAGGGCCCGGCAGGTCGCCCGGCGCAGCTCGTCGTCGACGATATAGACATGCGCGAGGCCGAGCGTGGTGTAGCAGTGGGCGAAATCGATGCCGAGCGCGTCCATGCGCGAGCGGAAATAGCGCGGCAGCAGCGCGAGCGCGCGGTCGCCCGTATGCTCGCCCGAGGACAGGCCCCACCAGAAGCCCTTGACCGAGGCGCCGTGGGCGCCGGCGTTCTGAAACGCCTGCTCCGCCCGGGCAGCAAGCGCCTTGCCGCCGACTTGCTCGAGGGCGTCCCGCAGCGCGAAGCTGCACTCGACGATATGCGCATCGGCATCGACCACCGGATGGTCGAGCTTGGCGCGAACCTCCGCTCCGGTGAGATGGCTGTGGCCGCTCATGCGCGCCTCCTCCCGCGGTTCAGTATCCGCCGCGGCGCTTGTCGCTGCAATTCATTCCGCTTCACCCGCCACAGCAACGACGAGTTCGCCGGTCTCGGCAACGCTCAGGCGATCGCCGGGAAAGATCACCGTGGTCGAGCCGTATTCGCTGACGAGCGCCGGTCCCGCGATCGCGCCGCCCGCCGGCAGCTCGTCGCGGCGGTAGACCGGACAATCGAACGGCCGGCCCACGTCGAAATGCACCGCCCGCCGCTCCCGCGGCCGGATTTCGCCGCCCGCCTTGATGGCGGGAAGCACGATCTTCGGCCGCCGGCCGAGCGCGACGAGGCGCAGGTTGATCAGCTCGACGCGCTCGTCGGTGGCATGATGGGCATAGCGCTGCTCGTGCAAGGCGTCGAACGCCCGGCGGATGGCGTCGCGGTCGGCGGCGGCGAGCTGCGCTGCGGTCACCGGGACGGACAGCGCGAATTCCTGCCCGACATAGCGCAGGTCGAAGAAGATCTGATGCGTGGCTGCGCCGCCGCCCTTCATCAGCCGCCGCGCCGCCTCCTGCATCTCGCCGACGATGCCGCCGAGCGCGGCGAAGTCGGCCACCTGTAGCTCGGCATAGCAGGTGCGGCTGAAATCGTGGCGTTCGTCCGCCATCAGCATGCCGAGCGCGGAGAAATGCGAAGGAAAGACCGGCACGATCACGGTCGGGATGTGCAGCTCGCGGGCGATCGCAAGCGCATGCGGCGGGCCGGCGCCGCCCGAGGCGACGAGCGCGAAGTCGCGCGGGTCATAGCCCTTGGCGACCGACACCTCGCGTACCGCCAGCGACATCTTGGCGATGGCGATGGCGATCACCGCGCGCGCCGCGTCGGCGGCATCGAGCTCGAGCCGCGCGCCCACCTTCTGCGCGAGGCCCGCCTGCGCGCCCGCCGCGTCCAAGTCCATCTCGCCACCGAGAAAATCGCCGGTGCCGATGCGGCCCAGCACCACGTTGGCATCGGTGATGGTCGGCTCGGTCCCGCCGCGGCGGTAGGCGATCGGTCCGGGATCGGCACCGGCGCTGTGCGGGCCGACCTTGAGCGCGCCCACCTCGTCGATCCAGGCGATGCTGCCGCCGCCGGCGCCGACTTCGATGATGTCGACCACGGGAAACATGACGGGATGTCCGCTCGCCGGACCGCCGATGTAATAGCCTTGTGCGACAGATACCTCGCCGTCCTTGATGAGACTGGTCTTGGCCGTGGTGCCGCCCATATCGAAAGCGATGACGTCGCGCAGGCCGAGCCGGGCGCCCACCTCCGCCGCGGCGATGACGCCGCCGACCGGACCCGATTCCATCATCGCGACAGGCAGGTTTTTCGCGGTTTCCGGCGACATCACGCCGCCATTCGACTGCATGATCGAAAAGCGTCCAGCAAATCCTTGCGCGGCGAGGCGCGATTCGATGGCTCCGATATACTGACTGCTCTTTGGCCCGATATAGGCGTTCATGACCGTCGTGGAGGTGCGTTCATATTCGCGATATTCGCGCACGATTTCGTGCGACAGAGAAACGTAAACGCCAGGCAGCGCGTCGCGCAGCAGGCGGCCCATTTGGATCTCGTGGAGCGGATTGGCGTAAGAGTGCAGGAAGCATACGGCGACGGCTTCGGCGCCGCTCGCGCGCACCGCCTCGGCGACGCGCTGCGCCTGTTCGGCGTCGAATGGCGTAAGCACATCGCCGCCCGCAAGCAATCGTTCGTCGACTTCGAACGTTCGGGAGCGCGCCGCCAGGGGCACGGGCCGCTTGAAAAAGAAATCATAGGCTTCGGGCCGATTCTGGCGGCCGATCTTGTAGACGTCGCGCGTTCCCTTCGTGACGACCAAGGCCGTCTTTGCGCCCTTGTGCTCGATCGCCAGATTGATGGCGATGGTGGAGCCGTGTACGATGTCGGCGGCCTCGGCCGGGTCGACGCCCGCCTTGCGCAGGCAATCCCAAACGCCCTGGGACAGTTCGCGAGGCGTGGTCAGCGACTTTGCCTGGAGGACTCGCGCATGGTCTTCATCGAAGGCCACGAGATCGGTGAAGGTGCCGCCGATGTCCACTGCGACGCTCAATCGGCGAGAGCTGTTGCCGGCCACGTTTCCTCCTTGATGGATCAGCGACGATCGCGCCGTTCCGGCCGTTCTAGGGGACTGCACGCATGAGGGTCAATGCGCCCGATCATCCAGAAGCCAGCCGCCGCCAGGAGGTAAACCGCCGCTCGGCCAGGCGCACGAGCGCGTTCAGGACCATGGCGATGGCCGCCAGCACTCCGATCAGGGCGAACAACGGACCTGGATTGAAGTTCTCCGCGAAAATCTGGGTGTAATAGCCGATGCCGGCCATGGAAACGTATAGTTCGGCCAGAATGACGCCGATCAGCGTCAGAGTCATGGCCAGTCTCAACCCCGCGAAGAAACTCGGCGCCATATGAGGAAGAATGACGTGCCGGACCACGTCCAATCGTTTTGCGCCCATCGATCGGGCGCCGCGCAGGTAAAGAGGATCCACGTTGCGCATTCCGGCGACGACGTTCACCACGATGGGCAGCACGCCATGACTGAACCCGAAGACGATCTTGCTTTCAGGTCCCAATCCGAAGATCAGCACCACGAGCGGCAGAAGAACGACTTGAGGAATGGCGTAGACGAGCAGGACGATGGGCGTCAGCGTGCGGCGCGTCGAGGATGTCCAGCCTATGAGTACGCCGACGATCAGGCCGACGACCATCGCCAGCGAGAACGCGACCGCCACTTCGACCAGGGTCAGGCCGACCGCATGCAGCACCGCCGGATCGCTCAGTATGTGACGGAACAGCGCGACGACGACCAGGCTCGGAGGCTTGACGAAATCCGGATCCGCCCAGACGCGCCCATAAATCTCCCACAGGATCAAAAGCAGCAGGACGAATCCCGCGCGCGTCCAGGCGACCGAAGCCGAGTAGGTCAGAGGGCGGCGAGCCGCTCGGGGCCGCGGCTGTTCAGGTCTCACGGATCCGACCCTCCAGCCACGACACGAGAAAGTTAAGCGTGACGCTGACGAAAACCACGAACACGATCCAGGCGTACATGCGGCCCGCATCCATGAGCTCGGCGTAATGAGCGATCCTGTAGCCCACCCCCCCGCTCGCCGACAGTTCTTCTCCGCCGAGCACCGAGGCAAAACAGACAAAGAAGCCGATCCGCAATCCCGTCAGAATGATTGGAAAGGCGCTAGGGAACAAGACGTGCCTGAACTGGCCATAGGCCGAGAGGCCCATGGACCGCGAGGCCCACAGATAGCGTCTGTCGACATTGGAAAGCCCCGCGATCGTGTTGAGCGCTATGGGAAAAAATCCATAGAGCGCGCCGTACGCGATCTTCGATGCGGGCCCTACTCCGAAGAACAGAAGAAACAAGGGGAAGAACAGGATGATCGGGATCGTGAACACGTTGGCGATGACCGGCTCGAATACATCCGTCAGGAACCGCGATCGCGTCACCAGATAGCCGACTAGGACGCCCAAGATCGCCGCCAGCGCATAGGCCCGCAGCAGCGTCGCAAGCGTAATCCAGACCGTCGACCAGAACGGGCCGGTAACGACGAGCCCGGAAAGCGCGCGCCAGACAACTGGAATCGAGGGCAGAAACAATGGCGATATGAGCTTGCTTTCGCTCACCCACCACCAAAGCGCCGCCATCGCCATGACGAACGCGATCTGGATTATCCTCATGACGAACGGATTGCCGTCGTCCATGATTCAGCCGTCGATCGAGGGGCGGGCAGCCGCAAGACTGGCCGCCAGGGTTCGGCGGATCTCGTCGTGCAGCAGCTCGTAAAGCTGATTGCGAATTTCTGAAAAGCGTGGCGTGCGCATGAATTCTGGCGAGCGCGGATGCGGCTCATCCACCCGCACAATTGTTTTGACCTTAGCGGGCCGCGAAGTCATCACGACGATGCGATCCGAAAGATAGACAGCCTCTGCGAGGCTGTGAGTCACGAAGACGATCGTCTTTCCGGTCTTGGCGAGCAGGC
>DATKQE010000100.1:0-51931 GCA_035532935.1 Allostellaceae bacterium | reverse complement strand
ATGATCGTGAATTCGGAGAGGAACAACCCGAAGGGCGGCGCCCCGGTGATGGCGACGGCGCCGGCGAGCCAAAGCGCGCCTTCGACCGGGAAGAAGCCGCCGACCCCGTTGATTTGTGCGATCTCCTTCGTCCCGTAGGCGCGCATCATGTTGCCCGCGCCGAAGAACATGAGCGATTTGTTCAGCGAGTGATTGAGCATGTGGTAGAGCGCGCCGGCGATGCCGAGCGGCCCGCCAAACCCGAACCCCAGTGCGACCACGCCCATGTGCTCGATGCTCGAGTACGCCATGAGCCGCTTGATGCCCTGCTGGCGCACGATGAAGAGCGCACCGATCAAGAGCGATAGCGCACCGAACGCCACGAGCACCAATTGCGGGAGCTGGCCGAGATCGGCCGCGCGCGTAATGCCGAGAAACCGCACGATCCCGATCATCGCCGTGTTCAGGAGCGCGCCGGACAGCATCGCCGACACCGGCGCCGGACTTTCGCTGTGGGCGTCCGGCAGCCAGCTATGCATGGGCGCGAGGCCGACCTTCGTGCCGTACCCCACCAGCACGAGAAGGAAGGCGAGGATCATCAGGGCCGGATTCATTTTCGGCGCCGCTTCGGCGAGCACCGCCCAGGTCATCTGATAGCTCGGCCCCAGCACGAAGCTGCCGTCCCAATAGAACAGCACCGTGCCGAGCAGCGCGAGGCTGATCCCGGCCGAGACGATCATGATGTATTTCCACGCGGCCTCCATGCTTTCGGCGGCGCGCTCGAAGGCCACGAGGAAGGTGCTGACCAGCGTCGTCAGCTCGATCGCGATCCAATAGATGCCGACGCTGTTCATGAGCGGCCCGACCAGGGTGGTCAGGCCGAATCCGGCGAACAGTGCATAGAACCGGAACAGGCGGTCGTCTTGCTTCAGCAGCCGCATGTAACCGATGGCATAAATGGAGGCGAGAACGTAGACGATCGACGTGCACAGGATGACCCAGGCAGAGACCCGGTCGATGATGACATAGTCGCCCCAGAACAGCATGGCCCGCCCATCGACGAGGAACGGAAGCGGCAGCGCGGCGGCGAATGCGATCGCGCTCGCGATCAGATTGCATGCCTCGCAGATGCGCGGCCGGCGCACGAGCAGGCAGACCATGATCGCAGCCAGCGGCGCCACCGAAAGCGCGAGGAGCAGGAATCCGATCATCAGCCCACGAGCCTCTTGAGCTCGAGCGTGCTGGTCGTGCCGACATGGGTCTGCAGGTAGCCGACCAGCACGCCGAAGCACGCGACGACGATGAGAAGGTCGAACAGGATGACCATCTCGATCAACAGCGGCATGCCCGGGACGAGGATCTGCGAGCCGAGAAAGATGCCGTTCTCGAGCACGAGGAGCCCGAGAATCTGGCTGATCGCCTCGTAACGCACGGCGAGCATCAGGAAGCCGATGAGCTTCATCGACAGCATGACGGTGAGCGCCAGCACCGCCACCGTCAATTCGAGATGGAACCCGGCGGCAATCCGGAACGATACCGAAAGCGCGAACATGACGAACAACGCGCCAATGACGAGGCCGGAACTGGGCTGAAGGATGACGTGGATCTCGCGGTCGACGTCCATCCGGCGGATGATCCGCCAGATCAGATAGGGCAGGAGCAGGCCGCGAAACAGCAGCGTAAGGATGGCGATGAGATAAAGCTCGGGATAATTGCCGTAATAGCCGACCGCCGCGGAGAGCGCCGCGATGGTCCATGATTCGGCCGCGAAGGCGTAGAGATAGTTCTTGAGCCAGCGCGATCCCAACATCACGAAAGACATGAGCAGGCTGGCGATCGCCAACAGGCTGAAGAGCGACGAGGCCAGCGGGTTCAGATGTTGGATGAGCATGGACGCTAGCTCAGTTGCGTGCCGATGATCGACAGGACGGCGAGCAGGAACGAGGCGGCGAGCGGCTCCTGGTAGCGGTAGAAGCGCAGACGCGATTGCGCGGTCTCGACGAAGACGACGACGCAGGCGACCAGCGTGAACTTGACGATCAAGCCGGAAGCGGCGCCGAGCGCGCCCACCGCCGTGCCCGCGATCGAGAGGCCCCAGGGCAGGACCAGCACGTTGCAGAAGATCGTGTACAGGATGAACTGCTTCATCGCCGACGCCCATTTCAAGAGCGCCAGCAGCGGGCCCGAATATTCGAGGACGCGGCCCTCCTCGATCATGTAGACCTCGATATGCGTGCTCGAATGGATCGGCATGCGATCGGTCTCGACCAGCAGGAGGATGAAGAAGGCGGCGACCAGGAAAAGATGCGCCGGGCTCCAATAGACCGGCCAACTCGCGACGAGCAGATGATTGACGACGAAGGGGATCATCGCCTTCGCCAGAAGCGTGATGCCGACGAAGACCAGGATCAGCGTCGGCTCGGCGAGGATCGAGACCATCACCGCCCGGCTCGAACCGATGCCGCCATAGGCGCTCGACGTGTCGAGCCCGGCCAGGATGATCATGAACGAGCCGAGGGTGAGGATCAACCCGCCGCCCAGAATGTCGCCCATGTCGGAGAGCGGCAGCGGAAAGTTGGTAAGCACCGGGATCAGGATCGGCACCGTGAGCATGCAGGTAAAGGCGACGACCGGCGTCACCCAGAACAGCCACGACGCCGTTCGCGGTACGACCATCTGCTTATGGAAGAGCTTCCACAGGTCGCGGTAGGGCTGAAATATGCCTGGCCCTTGGGCACGCTGCACCCGCTCCTCGAATTGGACGATGATGCCCTGGATCAGCGGCGCCAGAAGCAGCACCGCCAGAACCTGGGCGATCTGGAGGAGGATGTCCCGCGCGCTCATGGGAGCGCCCTTGTCGCGAGCAACCACCGCGCGACCGGCACTTCACCAGGACGCACGCGCGTTCTGTCGGGGGGTCGCCTGGGGCCGCACATAAAAACGCCTCCTGCCGTCCGCGGACGCTTAGGAGGAGTCATCAGCCCTGAGGGCGGTTAAAGGCGAACTCCATCGCCTGCCCTTGCAGGATGGTAATGCCGGTCTCTCTTGTCAAGAGCCAATGCGACAGAGCCAATGCGACTCGAAATGACGAGTGCCTCGCGGCTCGGCCGGCCGAAACCGGCGCCGCCGCGCGCCATCATGCGATGTCGGTTCGTCCCGACCTCGCGTCAGTCGAGCGATTTGCGGAACCGCAGCATGCTGAGGCCCAGCATCACCGCGCCAAGGATCGCCATGGCGGCGAATTCCGGCAGCAGCACGTGCAGCCCGACTCCCTTGAGAAACACGGCGCGGATGACGATCAGGAAATACCGCAAGGGATTGATCAGCGTGAACCATTGCAAAACCGTCGGCATCGCCGCGATCGGAAAGGCAAAGCCCGACAGGATGAAAAATGGGTTGATCAGAAAGAAGTTGAGCGCGAAGGCCTGTTGTTGCGTGCGCGAGAACGTCGACATGAGCAAGCCCATACCGAGCGCCGCCAGCAGGAAGAGGGACGTGCCCACGACCACGACGAATGGATTGCCGACGAACGGGATGTGGAACCACAGCACGCCGACGACGGTAATCAGGACGACATCGCCGAGGCCGATGAGAAAGAACGGCAGCGTCTTCCCGAGGATGAACTCGACGGGCGTAATCGGGCTCACCATGATCTGCTCGAGCGTACCCATCTCGCGCTCGCGCACCACCGCGAAGGAGGTCAGATTCACCACCTGAACCAGCGTGAGGGTCCCGATCACGCCGGGAATGAAGAACCAGCGATCGTCGAGGCCCGCGTTGAACCACGGCCGCTCTTGCAGTGCGACGGCGATTTGCGGGGGCGCGGCGCCGGCCGGCGCCGCCCACGCCTTGCGCGTCTCCTCGGCCTGAAACTGCGCCACGATCTGGCTGACATAGCCCAGCGCGATCAGAGCCGTATTGGAATTGGTCCCGTCCACCACGACCTGCAGCGGCGCCGACTGGCCGTTCTCCAGCTTCCGCGCGAAGCCGGCGTGGATCACGACCGCGAGATCCGCCTTCCCGGCATCGATATCGCGGGTGATCTGCGCCTGCGTCGCGGCAACATCGACGATCTGAAACCGCCCCGTCGCGACGAAATGCGAGACGAGGCTGCGGCTCGCCTGGGATCGGTCGAGGTCCAGCACTGCTGTCGCGACGTGGTTCACGGTGAAGGTGGCGGCGTAGCCGAAAACGATCATTTGTATCAGCAACGGCACGACCAGGCGGAACATCGCCCATTTGTCGCGGCGGAGCTCGAGGAACTCCTTCATCAGCATGACGCGGAGACGTCGCAGCATCGCCGTCTAGTCCAGGCGCTTGCGGAAGGCGTGCGCCGCGATCAGCACGATCGCCGCGGCATAGAGCACGAGGGCAAGGATCGGCAGCATCAGATCCGAAATGCCGCTGCCCTTGAGAAAGACCGCGCGCAGGATCGTGACATAATAGCGCGCGTAGACGAGCAGGGAGAGGGCCTGGATCGGCGCCGGCATCTGTTCGATGGCGAAGGTATAGCCCGAGAGCATGGTGACCGGCACCATCGTCAGGAGGAGCGCCACTTGGCTCGCGCCGAGCTGGCTGCGGATCCAGACCGAGATCACATAGCCGATTCCGAGCACGACGAGCGTGAAGAGCGCCGTCGCGGCGAGCAGCGTCGCCATGTCGCCGCGGAACGGAACGTCGAACCAGGAGATGGCGGCGACGAGACAGAACGCGGCATCGAACAGGCCGACGAAGAAATAGGGGATGAGCTTGCCCAGCATCACCTCGAGCGCGGTCACCGGCGTCGAGATGAGCTGCTCCATCGTGCCGCGCTCCCACTCGCGCGAAATCGTCAGCGATGTGAGCTGCGCGCCGATCAGGGCGAGGATCACCGCGATCACGCCCGGGATGATGAAGTTGCGGCTTTCGAGGCCTTCGTTGAACCAGACGCGCGGCTCGTAGTCGACCGTTCCGATGGTGGCGCGGCGCACGCCATGCCGTCCCGCCCATTGCGCCGCGAAATCGGCCGTGGTCTGGGCGATCACGCCCTGGGCATAGCCAAGCGCGATATTCGTCGTGTTCACGTCCGTCGCGTCGAACACGGTTTGCACGCCGGCGCTTCCCGTCGTCGCAAGCACGCGCGAGAAATCGACGGGAATGGTGACGACGCCGATACAGGTACCGTGATCCATGGCGTCTCGAATCGACCGGTCGGTGTCGAGGTCGTGAACGACCGAGAACCACCCCGACGCGACAAAGCGCTCGACCAGGGCGCGGCTGAACTGGCTGTGTTCCTGGTCATCAATGCAAAGCGGCACCCGCTTGATGTCGAGGCTCACGCCGTAGCCGAGCAGAACCATTTGAATGAGCGGCAACAGCAGCGCAATCGCGAGGCTCCGCGGGTCGCGCCAGATCTGCAGCGATTCCTTGTACGCCATCGCCAGGAGCCGCCGGATGCTCATGCCCCACTACCCCTGCGTCATGGGACGGGACACCAGCTTGACGAAGACATCCTCGAGGCTGGGCGTGATGCGGCGCGGCGGGCTCGCGGTGAGATGAAGCTGCTGCAGCGAGGCCTGGAGCCTCGGGGCGGCGGATGCGCTGTCGTGCACCAGCACGTGCAGCTTGTCACCAAAGATCGAAGCCTCGAGCACGTCCGGCAACTGCCGCACCGCCGCCAGCGCCGCGCCGAGCGGTGCGCAGGCAAGCTCCAACAGGTCGCCGCCGAGATCGTGGCGGCGCAGCTCGCTCGGGCTGCCGATAGCCACCAGCCGCCCGGCATCGATGAGCGCGATGCGATTGCAGTATTCCGCTTCATCCATGTAGTGCGTCGACACGAGGATCGTGACGCCGTCCGCCGCCAGGTGGTGGATCAGGTCCCAGAAGCGGCGCCGCGCCTGCGGTTCGACGCCGGAGGTCGGCTCGTCGAGGAACAGCACGGGCGGCCGATGAAGAATGGCGCAGCCCAGCGCCAGCCGCTGCTTCCATCCGCCGGCGAGCGTCCGCACGAGCGCGTCCTCGCGTCCGTCGAGCCCCGCCATGGTGATGGCAAAGCGGATTCGCTCTTCGGTCTCCTGCGGCGGGACAAGATAGATCCCGGCGAAGAAAAGCAGGTTCTCGCGACAGGTCAGATCGCCGTAGAGCGAGAATTTCTGCGACATGTAGCCGATATGCGCCCGGACCGCTTCGGGCTGCCGGGCGACGTCGAACCCCGCGACCGACGCCCGTCCCGCGCTCGGCCGCAACAGGCCGCACAGCAGGCGGATGGTCGTGGACTTGCCGGCGCCATTGGGACCGATGAATCCGACCACCTCGCCCGTGGCGATGCGGAGATCGAGCCGATCCACCGCCGTGAACGAGCCGAACCGCTTGGTCAGGCCTTCGGCAATGACGGCCGGCGCCGCGCCCGTCATGCTGCGGTCTCGGGTCCGAGGAGCGCGACGAACACATCCTCGATCCCCGGCTCGACCGGGATGATGCCGGCATGGTCGATCGCGCGCGCTGCGAGAACCGCGCGCAGCTCGGGCATGCGGCGTTCCGCGTCATCGACGCGGACATGGACCCGGTCGCCCATCAGCAAGAGGCCAAGCACCCCCGGCGCCCCTTCGAGCGCCGCATGCACGGCGCGGGGATTTTCGGCGGTCACCGCGAGCAGCGCGCCCGGCATCGCCGCCTTCAGGCGCGACGGCGTGTCGCAGCGGCGGATGGCGCCCGCATACACCAAGGCGAGCCGCGAGCAGCGCTCGGCCTCGTCCATATAGGCCGTCGAAAGCAGGATCGTGACGCCGCTTTCGCGCAGATTGTAGAGAATGGCCCAGAAATCGCGCCGCGACACGGGATCGACGCCGGTCGTCGGCTCGTCGAGCAGGAGAACGCGGGGCGTGTGAATGAGCGCGCAAACCAGGCCGAGCTTCTGCTTCATGCCGCCGGACAATTGGCCGGCCAGGCGGCGCTGGAACGGAACGAGCCCCGCCGCCTTGAGCAGCTCGTTGCCGCGGTCGCGGCGGACGCGGCGCGGCACCCGGAACAATTCGCCGTAGAAGAAGATGTTTTCTGCGACCGTGAGGTCGTCATAGAGGCCGAAGCGCTGCGGCATGTAGCTGAGCTCGAACTTGGCGCGCTCCGGTGCGGCGACGACATCGACGCCGCCGACGCGAATCGTCCCGAAATCGGGCCGCAGCACGCCCGCGAGCATGCGCATGATCGTCGTCTTGCCGGCGCCGTCCGGGCCGACGAGGCCGAAGATCTCGCCGCGCTCGATGCTCAGGCTGGCGTCGCGAACGGCCTCGACCGGGCCGAACCGCCGGACCAGACCCTGGGCCAAGACCGCAATCTCGCTCGTCCCGGTCATGGCGCTCCGGCCGGCAACGGCACGATCGAGGCATCGGCCGGCATTCCCGGTAGCAGCTCGTGGGTCGGATTGTCGATGTCGATCCGGATGCGATAGACCAGCGTGACGCGCTCGGCATGGGTCTCCACGGTCTTGGGCGTGAACTCCGCCTCCGGCGATATGAAGCTGATCCGGCCATGGTAAACGTGGTGGGGATAGGTATCCGTCGTCACGTCGACGGGCTGACCCAGCCGGACTTTCCCGAGGTCCGGCTCGTTCACGTAGGCCCTGAGCCAGACATGGTCGAGGTCGTCCAGCGTGAAGATCGGCACGCCCGGTCCGGCGAGCTGACCGAGCTCGGCATCGCGCACCGCGATCACCCCGCTGAACGGCGCGCGGAGCACGGTATAGGAAAGCGTGACCCGATCAAGATCGAGCTTCTCTTGCGCCGCCGTTTCATTCGCCTTCGCCAGCGTGATGTTGTGCCGGGCGACATCCACCATCGCCTCGTCCCGGGCCAGCACGGCAGCCGATTGATTCGCGGCGGTCAGAGCAAGATCGCGCGCCTGTCGCGAACCGACATGAGTTGCGAACAGACGCTCCGCCCGGGCGGAGTCGCGCTGCTTTTCGGCAAGATCGAACCGGTCGCTGATCACACCGTGCTGCGCGGCGACGAGGCTGCTTTGATTGGCGGCTAGCTGGGCGCCCGCGACCGCCAGGTTGGCCCGGTCGATTTCGACCTGCTGTTGGTAGAAGCGATCATCGACCCGGGCGAGCACGGCGCCGCGCTCGACATGAGCGCCCTCGTCGAATGGCAGAAACACGATCGGCGCCTGAACCTGCGTAACGCTCAGCACGCTTTCGTGCGCTTCGATATTGCCCGAAACAGCGATGACGTTCGCAGCCACTTCCGGTCCGACCAGCCGCTGCCACACGCCGGGCCAGCGCCAGAACCCATAGCCGCCGGCCGCGAGCACGACGATGGCAACCAGCGCAAGCAATGTATTCCGCCGCGGCCGGGTCATTGTCTTCGTGGGCGCCAGCGGCTCCGCCGAGCGCGCCGTCGGAACCGAGGGAAGCGAGACGTCATTCATAGCGCAACGCGTCGATGGGATTGAGACCCGCCGCCTTGCGGGCCGGGTAGAAGCCGAAGAAGACGCCGACCGCGGCGGCAAATGCGAACCCGCCGAGGATCGCCGTGCCGGACACCGGTGCCGGCCAGCCGAACAGGATCGGGATCATCGCCGAAACCGCGACGCCCATGGCCATGCCGGCGAGCCCGCCGCTCACGCTGAGAAACACCGCCTCGGCAAGGAATTGCAGCAGGACATGCAGGCGCCGTGCGCCGATCGCCATGCGCAAGCCGATCTCGCGCGTGCGTTCCGTAACCGAAACGAGCAGGATGTTCATGATGCCGATGCCGCCGACGAGAAGCGAGATTGACGCCACGGCGGCGAGGAGAAGCGCCATGATGCGGCTGCTGCTCTCGGCGGTTTCGACGAACTGGCTCAGATTGCGCACATTGAAATCCTTGAGCGCGCCGGGCCTGATGCGATGTCGGCGATTGAGCGTGTCGGTCACTTGCGCGATGGCGGTCTGCACCTCCCGCTGGCTCACTGCCTGCACGAAGATCATGTTGGCGAAACCCGTGAGCCGCGCCTGGAGATTGTACGGGTTGGGCGGTGGAAGATAGGGCCAGTTGAGCGGCGCCTGCTGCTGGCTCGGCGCCGCGACGCCGAGCACTTTGCGCTCGGCGGTGGTGAAGGGAACCATCACGAGGTCATCCTGGTCCTGGCCGAACGCCGACTGCCCCTTGGCGACGAGGACGCCGATCACCTTGAGCGGCACGCCCTTGACCTCGATGGCGGCGCCGACCGGATTCTCGTACGGACTGAAGAGTTGACGGTAGACCGTCTGTCCGATGACGACGACAAGATTGGCCTTGTCTTCATCCGCCTCGGTAATGCCGCGGCCGGCGGCAATGCGCCAGTTGGTGATCGCCGGGTAATTCGGGCTGACGCCTTGAATGCTGGTGGTCCAGTTCTGACCGCCGTACTGGACCTGGCCCTGCTGGCGAATGAGGTAGCCGACATTCGCAACCGCGGGGTCCTCGTGGCGGATCGCCCTGGCATCCTCGACCGTGAGCGTGCTGGCGCTGCCGAATCCAGCCCGGGCGCCGCCCGTCGTAATGGCGCCCGGAACGATCACGACCACATTCGTGCCGAGACTTTCGATCTGTTTGCGGACCGCCTCGCTCGCACCGTTGCCGATGGCGACCATGACGATGAGCGCGGCGACACCGATGAATACGCCCAGCATGGTCAGCGCCGAGCGCATCTTGTTGCGCCCGATCGCTTGCGCCGCGGCGGCGACAATCATCAGCCCGAAGGCGAGGACGCCGCCGGTCGGAAGCGCGGAGGCGGCGCGCCGCCCCGACGGGCGGAAGACCGTGGCGCGCTCACGGCCGGTGCCGGCGACCGGCACGGCCGGCTTGGTCACGCGCTCGTCGGAGACGATCTCGCCGTCCCGCATCGTTACGATGCGGTCGGCAAAGGCGGCGATGTCGGAGTCATGGGTGACAAGGACGATCGTCACGCCCTGCTCGTGATTGAGCGAGACCAGCGTCTCCATGATCTCGTGCGAGGTTCGCGTGTCGAGATTGCCGGTGGGCTCGTCGGCGAGAAGCAGGCTCGGCGCGTTGATCAGCGCACGGGCGATGGCGACGCGCTGCTGCTGGCCGCCGGAGAGCTGGCTCGGCGTGTTGCGCTCGCGATCGCCGAGACCCATGAATTGCAACGCTTCCCGCGCCCGCTCGACGCGCATCGCGCCGTGCGTCGGCCCCGAGGCCGCGTAGTAGAGCGGCAGCCCGACATTCTCGATGGCGCTGGTGCGGGCGAGCAGGTTGAAGCTCTGAAACACGAAGCCCAGGCGTTCGCTCCGAATGCAGGCGAGGTCCGGCTCGCTAAGTCCCGCCACATCGACGCCCTCGAGCAGGTAGTGGCCGCTCGTGGGCCGATCGAGGCAGCCGAGAATATTCATGAGCGTCGACTTGCCCGAACCGGACGAGCCCATGATGGCGACGAACTCGCCCGCGCGGACGGCGAGGTTGACGCCCCGGAGCGCCCGAACCATGACGTCGCCCAGGATGAACGTGCGCGTCACGTTCTCGATCTTGATGACCGGCGGGGCGATCGCGGCGCTTTCGGCGGGCATCGGGAGACCGTCTCAGAGGCGCGGCAGCGGCAAGCCCGGCCGGCCGTTCGCCTGGTCACGATTTTCGGCGGTAATGACCGCATCGCCCGGCCGGAGATCGCCCTTGACGATCTCGGTGAAGTTCCCGTCGTCGAGCCCCAGCACGACCGGGACCGCGACGGGCGCGCCGTCGCGCAGGACCCAGACGCGCCCTTCCTCGCTCGCCGGCATGCCGGGCCCGGCCCCGGCAAGGCCGCCCGGCGCATAGCGCAGCGCCTGATCCGGCACGCGGAGCACATCGTTGCGTTGCGCGACGACGATCTGCGTCGAGGCGGTCATGCCCGGCATCAGCGCCAGGTCGCTGTTATCGACGCTGACCACGACATCATAGGTGACGACGTTCTGCACCGTCTGCGGCGACTGACGCACCTGCGAGACGGCTCCCTGGAACACGCGGTTCGGATAGGCATCGACGGTGAACATCGCCTTGTCGCCGTTCTTCACGCCACCGATGTCGCTCTCGCTGACATTGGTATCGACCTCCATCTTCTTGAGGTCGGATGCGATGAGGAACAGCGTCGGGGTCTGGAAGCTGGACGCGACGGTCTGGCCCTGCGTCACGTTGCGGGATACGACCGTGCCGTCCACCGGCGAGATGATATTGGTATAGCCGAGATTGAAGTTGGCGCCTTCGACCAGCGCCTCGTCGAGCTTGACGGTCGCTTCATCCTGCTGGACGATAAAGGCTTGGTCCTCGGCCTGCTGGCGCGCGATCGCATTCTGCGCCGCGAGCTTCTGATAGCGCGCGAGATTGAACCGGTCCTTGGCGAGCACGGCCTGATCGCGCAGAAGCTGGGCGGAATATTGGGCGAGCGTCGCCTGATACGGGCGCGGATCGATCTTCGCGCAAACCTGGCCGGCCTTCACCTCGGTGTTGTAGTCGCAAAAGAGCTGCTGGATGACGCCGGAGACATAGCTCCCGACGATGATCGTCAGCTCCGGGTTGACCGTGCCGGTCGCCGTCACCGATTGCGTGATCGCGCCGCGCGCGGCCGGAGCGGTCACGTAATGCACCGGAACCGGCGCCGAAAAGCGCCACCACGCCCCAACCGCACCCGCGAGCGCTACCGCGACCGCAATGCCGGCCAGCCACAGCGGACGCCGACGGCGTCCACCGGCGGGAGACGCGGCCGACGGGGACACGTCCGGTCGGGCGCTCGTCTTGACCTCGATCTTGTTGTCCATCTGCCACAGACCCATAAGGTCGCTTCAGCATGGATCGGACGGCCTCCACGCGCCTTGATGCGAATCAAGATGGGCGCGAGCGGCCGTGGCTGCGCAGCAATTCGTTGCGCTCGGCCTCGAGCGCCGCGAGGAGGCAGCGGCGGCTGGTCTGGGCCGCCACCGGAGTCCGTCTGATGGCGGTGATCGCCGCATCAAGGCGGCGCAGCTCGCGGTCGTCGCGAACGATCAGCTCTTTCATTTTCCGTTTCCTTCAGGATTTGGTTAACGCAATATTAAATCCTCGAAGGAGTGCCCCATAATTCGTAGTATTGCGTAGGGGACTTTACGTACGGGCGCGAATGCTGCGTCGCGTGGCGCTCGCCGGTGCCGATGCCTCAATCGGCCACAGGCGTGGGGCGCAGTCGGATCAACACCTCGCGCTCCCGCTCCTGCCGCACGACGCTAGCCCGGACGCGGAGCAGGTCGCGGCGGGCGACCAGCCCCACCAGCGCATCATCGCGGCGGCGCAGGATCGGAACGCGTCCGACATCGGCAGCAGCCATGCGGTCCGCCAATTGGCCAACCAGCTCGTCCTCATAGCCGGTGACGAGTTCCCGATCGGCGGCGAGGTCGCGCAGAGACTGTCCGGCGGGCCATCCTGCCACGGTCCAACGGAGCGCGTCGGCACGCGCCACCATCCCCGCCACGCGGCCGTCGCGATCGACAACCGGATAGCTCTTGTGTCGCCGCGGTGCATCGGGGGCGATGAAGAAGGCGACGACATCGCCGATGGGCGCGTCGGCGGGAAGGGTGTCGACCGGATTCGCCATGATCTCGGACACGCGCATCGTCTCGAACGGATCGACGATGTACTCGCGCAAAATGTGATGGCCGTGGCGCGCCACCTTCTCGGTCAGGATCGAGCGCCGGAGCAGGAGCACCGTCGTCGCATGCGCTACGGTGCAGCCGACCGCGAGTGGCAGCAGCGCGCCGAGATTATGCGTGAGCTCGAGCGCGAACACGATCGCCGTCAGCGGCGACCGCATCGTCCCGCCCATCATCGCCGCCATGCCGATCAAGGCCCAAAGCCCGACCGCGCCGACCGGCATGATGCCGCCGAAGAGAGCGCCGAGCGCGCCGCCCATGATCAGCAGCGGCGCGAGCACACCGCCCGACGTCCCCGAGCCCAGCGCGATCGACCAGATGAGCGCCTTCACCACGACCAGCCGCAGCGTGGCCGATGTCGTCATGCCGCCGTGCAGCAGCGCAGCGATATTGTCGTAGCCGACGCCGAGCGCATGCGGCTCGACCAGTCCGCCGACGCCGATCGCGACGCCGCCGATCATCGGCCACCACATCCAGTGAATCGGCAGGCGCTGGAACAGATCCTCGCTGGCATAGACCATCTGGGTCAGCAGCCCCGAGGCCAGGCCGGCGATAATGCCGAGCGCGGCCGCCAGCACGAGGCCGAGCGGCGGCAGGGCCGCGCTCGACGCCATCGGAAACAGCGCACCGGCGCCCATCAGCCAGGGGCGCCACGCCGCCGCCACGATCGCGGCGACCGCCACCGGCACGAAGCTGCGCGGCTTCCACTCGAACAGCAGCAACTCGATCGCCAAAAGCATCGCGGCGATCGGCGTGCCGAAGGTGGCGGCCATGCCGGCGGCGGCGCCCGCCACCAGCAGCGTCTTGCGTTCGGCGTTGGACAGCTTGAAGAGCTGCGCGAACAGCGAGCCGAACGCGCCGCCGGTCATGATGATCGGACCCTCGGCGCCGAACGGGCCGCCGGTTCCGATCGAAATCGCCGAGGACACCGGCTTCAGGATCGCGACCTTGGGCTGGATGCGGCTGCGCCCGATGAGGATCGCTTCCATTGCCTCCGGAATGCCGTGGCCGCGGATCTTTTCCGACCCGAAGCGGGCCATGAGCCCGACGATCAGGCATCCCGCCACGGGCACGAGCGCCGAAGCGAGCCCGAACGTATTGCCGGGTGCTGCCGGCGCGGCGCTGATTTGGCCGTAATAGGCGAGGTTGGTCGCGAGATAGATGAGGCGCAATAATGCCCAGGCGGCGGCCGCGCCGGCGGTGCCGACAACCAGCGCCATGGCCGCCAGCAGGAGCAGGCGCCGATCGGTGCTGAAATCGCGCAACCGGTCGATGACGGCTGCCGGGGCGCCGTCGCGCCGATTCGGGGAGGATGGGGGTGAGCGATCGCGGTCGGGACGAACCGGCATGGGTGACAGGACCTCGGCGTCAGGAAACGGGATGGGTCGAAGCGGGGCCGCAGCCCATTTATATCGCAATGCGATATTTTAGAAAGGGGCCGCAATGCCGGGCGCCATGGTGACCCGCGCCGCGCCGCGCCGTTCCGTTCGGAAGGGTAAGCCCGGTCTCACCAAGGCGGATTACGAGCGGCTCGCGGAGTTACGCTATCTTCTCCGCCGCTTCCTGATTTTCAGCGAGGACGCCGCGGCGGCAGCCGGGCTGACCGCGCAGCAGCACCAGGCCTTGCTGGCGATCAAGGGCTTTGCCGGCCGGGGGACCGTCACGACCGGCGCGCTGGCAGAGCGCCTCGGCATCCGCCATCACAGCGCGGTCGGCCTCATCGACCGGCTCGGCGCCAAGGGGCTGATCCGCCGCCGGACCGGGGCCGAGGATCGCCGCCAGGTGTTCCTCGAGCTGACGCCCAGGGCGGAAAGCCTGCTGGCAAGACTTTCGATGGCGCATCGCAACGAGCTCGAACGGCTGGCGCCGCTGCTCAGGACGCTGCTGGGCCATTTCGAGCCGAAGTCGTCGCGTGGAACCGGGGAATGAGGTTCCGCTCCGTCACCCCACGCGGCGGAACATCCGTTGATAGAGCACGAGATAGATCGACTGGAGCGCCGCGGTGAGCAGCATCGGCAAGGCCAGCAGGCCCGCGTCCAACAGCACGCCGCCGATGATCGGGCCGAGCGCGCGCGGGATCTGCATCGAGATGGTGTTGAGGCTCGCCGCCAGGCCGCGGCGGGACGCGCCGACGAGCCGCAATCCGACGGCCTGGCGCGCGCCGGAGGTGCCGCGGTTGCAGGCGGCGTTGAGGACATAGCAGGTCGCCGATAGCCCGTAGCTCGGCGCAAACGGCAGCAGCACGAGCAGCACCAGGCCGGCAAACCGCATCCACACGATCGACCGCGCCATGCCCAAACGGCGCGTCAGCCACCCGGTCCCGAGCGAGCCAAGGCTCGCCAGGACGAAGCCAACGGCCAGGACCGGTCCGATCGCCGCCGGGCCGACGCCGAAACGGAGATGGAACCAGAGCGCCATGAACGGCCCGATGAGGCCGGTGCCCAGCCCGTTGAGCGTGTTGATGCCCATCAGGCGCAGCAGCATGCCGCGTTCGCGCCGATCGAGTGTCGTCATCGCGCCGGTCTCGGGATCGCGGTGCGGCGCGGGTGGGGCGCGGGGATCGGCAGCGGGAACGAGAAGCGCGAGCGTGGCGAGGGCGCCGAGCAGCGGAAGCACGAAGAGCACGCGATAATCGAGCGCTCCGGGCGCCGCCCCGCGCAGGAACGGCGGCAGCGCGCCGAACAGCGCGCCGATCGCCATCCCGCCATAGCCCACGGCCGCGTTGAGGCTGTAGACCGGCCCGAAATCGCCATCGGCGAGATCGCTCGCGAGCCAGGCCTGCTCGACCGGCCCGAACGGCCCCGCCGCGCCATTGGCGCCGCGCCCGAACGCGCCGATCACCGCGGCCGCGGCAAGCCAGGACGATGCGGTCGTCGCCAGCGCCATCGCCGCCGCCAGCACCTGCGCGACGCCATAGCCCAGGATGAACGGCTTGCGGCCGATCCGGTCGCTCAACGGCCCGGCCAGCAGCGTCAGCCCCGCGCCGAGGACCATGCCGCCCATATAGACCGCACCCATCTGCGCCGCGCTCCACCGCAGCGCATGGAGATAGAGCGCGAAATCCGCGACCAGCGCGCCCTGGCCGACGCTGCGCGCCGCGCGACACAGGATCAGGAGCCGTGCCGTGCGCGTCAGGCGCTGCAGCACCGGAAACCGCGCTCGCTTCACCGCCGACCCCATCCCGCCCGAACCTCTCGAACCGCCGTTCCGTCACGCCGACGGAGGCATATCCGATCGGCGCGCGCGCCGACAGCGCAATGACGGACGAGGGCCGCGTCGCCTCAGCTATGATCGTAGGCGTGTTCGCCGTGGATCGCGAGGTCGAGTCCCTCGTACTCCTGCTCGGCCACGACGCGCAGCGGCACCACGGTGCCGATGAGCTTGATCAGGAGAAAGGTGGCGAGCGCGGACCATGCGGCGGCGGCGGCGACGCCGAGCCCTTGGGCTTCAAGCTGCGTCATGAGGCTCATGCCACGGGCATAGCCGACGCCGCCCAGCAGCGGCAGCGCGAACACCGCCACCAGAATCGAGCCGAGCATGCCGCCGACGCCGTGGACGGCAAAGACATCGAGCGTGTCGTCGATGAGCAGCCGCTTCTTGATCACGCCCGACGCCCAGAAACAGACCGCGGCGCCAGCCATGCCGATGACAACGCCGCCGGCCGGCCCGATGAAGCCGGAGGCGGGCGTCACCGTCGCCAGCCCGGCGACGCAGCCAGTGACCAGCCCGACCGAGGTCGGCTTCTTGACGTAGAGCCACTCGATCGCCATCCAGGTCATCGCCGCGGCCGCGGCCGCGACATGGGTCGCAATGATGGCCATCGCCGCCGAGGCATTCGCGGCCAGCGCGCTGCCGCCGTTGAAGCCGAACCAGCCGACCCACAGCATGCCGGCGCCGGCCATGGTCATGCCGGGACTGTGCGGCGGGGTGAGATTGTTGGGAAAGCCGCGGCGCGGACCGATCATGATGCAAGCGATCAGAGCCGAGACGCCGGCCGTGGTATGCACGACGATGCCGCCGGCGAAATCGACCGTCCCGTCGGCGGCCAGCCAGCCCCTGCCCCAGACCCAGTGCGCAACCGGAACATAGACGACGAGCAGCCAGAGGGCGACGAACAGCAGCAGAAAGGGGAAGCTGACCCGTTCGGCAAAGGCACCGACAATGAGCGCCGGCGTGATCACTGCAAACGTCATCTGGAACAGCACGAACGCGCTCTCCGGCAGCCCGCCCGGCACACCGGCCGCGGCGACGTGGGCGAGGAAGACACGGCCGAGGCCGCCGATGAGCGGTCCGCCATGGGCGAAGGCCAGGCTGTAGCCGATCGCCACCCACAGCACCGAAACGACGCAACAGCACACGAAGCAGTGCATCACCACGGAGAGCAGGTTGCGCGCGCGCAGCAGCCCGCCATAGAAGAGCGCGAGCCCGGGCAGCGTCATGAACAGGACCAGCGCCGAGGCGGCGAGCACCCAGGCGGTATCGCCGCTGCCGCTGCCATCAGCCGCCCGGGCCGGCGCCGCGATGAAGGCGGAAAACACAATGGCCCACAGAGCCAAACATGTCCGAACGTTGCGGCGATGACCGAGGAAAAATCTGCACATAATTTAGACAACTGCCCAATTGTACGGCAGTCATCTGCCGCATTGTTGCTCAATCCTCAAATTTCAGCCGACTTTCGCCGACTTCGCTGGCGATATTGCAAGCACCCTGCCAACAATTCGTACAGATTGCGGCGAGATCGACGGACGCGTTAAAGCCTTCCTGTCGCGGCCGATCGAGGACGAGTGGCCGTATCTCTGGCTCGACGCGACCTACGTCAAGGCACGCGGCGACCCACCGCATCGTCTCGGTCGCGGTCATCGTCACGGTGGCTGTGAATACCGACGGGCGCCGCGAGGTGCTCGGCATCACCGTCGGCGACAGCGAGGCCGAGCCGTTCTGGACCGGGTTCCTGCGCAGCCTTCGCCAGCGCGGCCTGCGCGGCGTCAAACTCGTCGTCGCCGACGCGCTTGGCAGGCTCAGGGCCGCGATCGCCAAGACATACTGGCGCCCATCAGCGGCTCCTTCTCCAAGGCCGGCCGGGGTGAGGATAAGCGCCGATCTGCTTGTTCCGCGCGTATTCACATGTCGTCTGCGTCAAGGAGTCATCGGCACGCGTCGCGCCCGACTGAAGCGCCGAGGGCGCGCCGGAATTTCAGGCTTTAAGGCCACGGGTTGGCATGGGTCGTGCCGGTATGCGGCGAGCTTCGCCTTGCGAACTGCCCCGCGCCGCGTTGATGATGCACCGAGGCCGACATTTGGAGCAAAGCCAATGAGCGAGCAGATCTCCGTCACCGTCACCCGACAGGAAAAGTATAAGTTCCTGGTCGATTTCGGCCCGGCCATCGCGCAGGCTGTGGCTGACGAACCCCCACCGCTCGGCGATGGTGCCGGTCCTTCGCCATCGCAGCTCCTTGCGGCCGCCGTCGCGAATTGCCTGTCGACCAGCCTTCTCTTCGCCCACGGCAAATTCAAGGAAGATCCCGGGCGTCTGACGACGACGGTGGAGTGCGAGATCGGCCGGAACGAGAGGCAGAGGTTGCGGGTGTTGGGGATGAAGGTCACCATCACCCTTGGCGTCGACCCGGAAGCGCTCGCCCATCTGGACCGGGCTCTGGCGCAGTTCGAGGATTTCTGCACCGTTTCCCAAAGCGTTCGAGCCGGGATTCCCTTCACGGTCACCGTCAAGAGCCCCGACGGTCGCGTGCTCAAATAGGCTCGAACACGCGACGATTTAATCGTCTCGAAACGAGCGCGGCCGAAGCGCGCCGGGCTTCATCGCCGCTTCTCGGTTCGTGGCAATCCGTTGTCTCAAGAACGCTCTATTGTTTCGTCGTCTGATGATAGGGGCCGAGTTCCGCCACCGCCGCCCGGGCGAAGCTCGTGTCGACCACCTGGTCGAGCATTACCTTGCCGCTGATGTCGCCCCTGTCCTCGAAGAAGCGCAGGTCCTTGCTCAGGCTGGCCATGTCGAGATTGCCGTCGGGATCGCAGGCGCTAGCCGCCACCGCATGATAGATGGTGGGGTCCTTGATCTTTCCATAGCGAATGAGGATCGCAATCACGCGGTCGGCGTTAGGGCCCGCGAGTTGGCCGTGCGCGAGCGCGCCATTGTAGAACCGCACGCCCCGCAGATAGGCCACCATGAATTTCTTCGCGGCCTCGGGATGCTTCTTGATGAAGGGACCGCCATAAAGGACAACGGCGGTCTGATGGTTGGGATAGAACTTGTCGACGCCAACAAACGGCACCGCCGTTCCTGCCCTGACGATATAGGTGATCGTCGGCTCCGTCGTGAGGCTTGCGTCGATCGCGCCGTTGGCAAAGGCGGCAGCCTGCTCGGTGAAGGGCAGATAGAGCTGGTCGACATCCTTGAGGGTCAGGCCGCCGCGCTCCAGCGCCACGTTGAGAATCGACGTTTCCGTCGCTCCCTTGGCCGCGGTGGCCACGCGAAGCCCCTTGAGATCCTTGAACGATTTGAACTTTCCGCTGTCGATCAGCGCCTTGCGCACCATGAGCGCCTGCCAGTCGTAGCCCGGTGCCGCGTGCCCCTTGTCGGCGACGATCTTGATATCGACGCCGCGCGCCACTGCATTATAGAGCCCGACCGACGGCGCCCCGGCGCCGACATCGAGCTCGCCCGTGCCGAGCGACGGGATCATCTTCGCGGCTGAATCGAAACCGATGATGTTGACGGACAGGCCCTCGTTCTTGAAATAGCCGTTGGCTTCGGCAATGAAGAACGGCGCGTTGGTAATGACCGCCGGCGCGCCGAGCGTCACGACTTCGGCAATCGCGGGCGCCGACGAGAGGCCCATCGCGAGCAGCGTGAAAATCCAGAAGCGCCGGCGATCGAAACAGCGTCCGCGCATGTCTTCCCCCTTCATTTACCGTGATGGCTCGTCGAGCCGCTTTGCCGCTCGCTTGACGAAGCTCAAATCGACATATTTCGACACGTCGAAATCGGATTTGAGGAGGCCGATCTCGCGCTCGGTATCGATGTTCCGTTGCACCGCGGCGATGTTCGGCAGGCAGTTCGGATCGCGGTATTCATCCTTCTTCGTGAGAAAATAGCCTGCGATACGCTGCGGCGGCGCCTTCGCGAAGCGCGCCGCGAGCGCGATCGCCTTATCCCGGTTGGCCGGAGTCTCCATCCAGCGCGTACCTCTCACCAGATCCTCGAAAAAATCGTCGAGAGCGGCGCGATGTTGCTTGAGGAAGCTTGCGCGCGCGGCGAGCATGATGAGCTGCGACGGTCCCATCGCTTCCTTCATCGTGAACAGCGCATGGGCCTTCGACTCGAGCGCAGGCTCATAGAGGAACGGCGGCACCGTCGACACGAGCGCGACCTTCTTCTGCAAGAGCATCGGCGCCATGACCGGGAACGGCGCTTCGACGATCGTGTAGTCCTTGCCTGCCTCGAGCCCGTGCCGCCGCAGCATCGCGCGCGCGGCGATGTCGACGACGCCGCCGAGCTGGTTGATGGCAATGGCCTTGCCCCGCAGGTCCTCGACCGTCTTGATGCTCCCGTCGTTGCGAACCAAATACGGCTGCGACAGATAGCCCTCGACACCATCCTGGAATCCGTCGGCGACGATGCGGAGATCGGTGATGTGTGCGTTCTCCACCGCGATCGGCAAGGTCGCATAGGCAATCGTGATGAGATCGACCTCGCCGGTTGCGAGCGCCGTCAGCTCGGGCGAACTGCCCGCAAAGTGAACCGGCTCGACGACGTAGGATTTTCCGTAGTGCCGCAGGATGCCGGGATCGCTGAAGATCATCGGCGAGAAGGTCGTGCTGACGACCCATCCTTGGCGGATTTTCAGGGGCTCGCCAGCATGCCCGATGTGGATCAGCGCCAACGAACCGACCACGAGACCCAGCAAAAGGGCCTTGAATGAGCGCATGTTTCCGTCACTCCGTGCGGTAGGCGATCGGCTTTTTCGTCCCCTTGACGCGGACGGATTAGTCGACGATCGCAGGTACGTCGCCTTCGGCGACCGGCGCCTTATACACATTGCGCATCTTGGTAACTTCCGTCTCCCATGCCGCCCTCGACATCGCCGACTGGTTCAGCACCATGTTCTGTTCCCTTCCAGTCGCGGCGGCAGCAATCTTGCGTTTGGTTTCCGAGCAGCCGAACCCATTCTTGCCTGTTTCATATTCAGCGTCCAGGATATAATGACATGAGATTCTTGTGAATTGTGGGACGGAGCCTGATCATGGCACGCGGGGAAAACCATTCCGCATTGATCGACGACCGACCGGACGAAGGCATCTTCCGGATCGACCGCTCGATCTACAACGACCCGGACATACTTGAAGCGGAATATCGCAGCATCTTCGAGGGCGGATGGCTCTTCTTGTGCCACGACTCCATCGTTCCGAATCCGGGCGATTATTTCAGCACACATATGGGACGGCAGCCGGTCTTCGTCGTGCGGCGGGAGGATGGCACGCTCGCCGCCTATCTCAACGCCTGCGGCCATCGTGGATCGATTCTCGTCAGGGCGCGCTCGGGCAATGCGCGCAGCTTCTCTTGCCCCTATCACGGCTTCTGCTTCGATACGAAGGGCCAATGTGTTTCCTTGCCGAAGCAAGAGACCGGCTGGCCGCGGGACTTCGACATATCCCGATTCGATCTGCGACCGATTGCTCGGATCGACAGCTATCGCGGCCTCGTCTTCGGCAGCTTGACGCCGGACGTGCCGGATTTGCGCGAGCATCTCGGCACCGCGATTCCGCTCATCGACATCTTCGTGGCCCCGGCGCCGCAGCCGCTCGAAATCGTCACCGGCTACAGCGTCTACGTCACCGCGTGCAACTGGAAGGTCATGCACGAGAACGGACCCGACGCTTTTCACGCCCCCATCGTCCACAATAATTTCGCCGCGGCGGTCGCATACCGCGAACGACGCTCCGGCGCATCCGGGCTGAGCAAGACGGATACCGGGCGGCTCACCGCACGGATCAAGTCCGCGAACTATGATCTCGGCAATGGCCATACGGCGTTCTGGCACGAGCGCCCGTCGCCCGAGGCGTTTCCGATCTACGCCCAGAAAGATGTGCTTGCGCAGCGTTTCACGCCTGCCGAGCTCGCCTGGATCCTGGGTCGCGGGCGTCACGTGACGATTTTTCCCAATCTTCTCCTCAACGACCTCGCGAGCACGCATTTGCGTGTCTATCGCCCGCTCGGCGTCGAACGGATGGAGACGATCATCTGGTGCATCGCGCCCGTAGGCGAAGCGCCCGAAGCCCGCGCCGCCCGGCTCCGGAAATTCGAGGATTTCTTCCTGCCGAGCGGCATGGCGACCCCGGACGATGTCGCGATCGCCGAGGGGGCGCAGAAGGCGAGCTGGGCTCACGCGAGCCCGTGGAGCGTGTTGAGCCGCGGTCTTGCCTTCGCCGAGGAAGGGCCCGACGACGCGGCGCGCGAGCTCGGCTTCGCGCCTCGCATCAGCGGCAACAGCTGGGACCACGAAATCGCGATACGGGGAGTCTATCGGCGCTGGCTCAAGATGATGGAGCGCGGAGCGGAGCGCGCCAATGCCTGATCTGCCGCTTCTCGCCGCCGTCTCCCAATTCCTGTTTCGCGAGGCGCGTCTCCTCGATGAGCAGAAATGGCCGGAATGGCTCGAGCTCTACAGCGATGACGCCGTCTTCTGGGTGCCGGCCACGAAAATGGCGGGCGGTTATACCTCGGATCCGGAATACGAACTCAATTTCATCTACATCAAGGGCCGCGTCGGGATCGAGGCGCGGATCTTCCGGCTCGGGACGAACAGTTCGATGGCCTCGACCCCGCCACCGCGGACGCGCCATCTCGTGACCGGCGTGATGATCGACGAAGCGGGCGCCGATCACGTGCGCGCCTGCGCAAGCTGGCAGGTCGTCTCGTTCAGCGAGGAGCGGGGTCAGCAAATCCGCAGCGGCTCTTACGAATACATGCTCCGGCGCGAGCATCAGTCATTCCGCATCGCCCGGAAGAAGATCCTGCTGCTCGAGCACGTGATCGACGGCTATTTCGACGTCTATATGGTTTGAGGCGCCGCGCCGCGGATCGTGGCGATGAGCGCCGCGGGATCGATCGGCACGTGGTCGGCGCACCACGCGACAGGCCCGTCCCGCCGTACGAGGATGTGGAAACGCGCCGAGCCGTGCCTCTGACGCAATCTTGATGCAGCTCAGCGTTGGGATTCGAGGAGGCGTGCGCACAGAAGATCGAGCTTGGCACGGCCGTACATCTGGCGCTTGACGAGCTTCAGATTCGTGATTTGGCCTTCGCTTTTGCCGTTGGGCCACGGCCCCAATCCGTCAACATATTCTCGCCGCTGGTGCAGGCGCTCGCCGAGTCCGTCACGAGCCGGACCGAAGGGTGACTCGCCGCTTCCACCGCTTGGCTATCTCGGCATCTCCGATCCCCCGCCACAGAGTCGCCTCCAGCCTCCAGGAACACATCCCCGTCCGTACGCCGTCCCACGGCACCAGAACTTAAGCCGGATTCTTCGCGTAGAGCTGGCACCAGCCGGTCGGTTCAATGGTGCCCTCCACAACCTTGCACGATGATGGCGCCACGAAATACATGCAGTTGTCGCAGCGCTGTGTTCCTTTCGGCGTGTCCTGGTAGCCGACCAACTTCTGCGAAACCTTGGTCTGGGCCACTGCCGCGCGAATTCCGCTCGCGGTTGTGCCGAGCATGGCGGCGGCGGTGAGGGCAAGGTTCCGCAGTATCGAGCGGCGACACGGTTCCGGCACGCTGACTTCGGGAACGTCATTCATGTTGGTCCCCGCATGGGCATGCATCGGGTAACAATTACTCTCCGATCCAAGTGGGCTGCAATGCTTTTTTGGAAAGCGAACCATCGTTTTCGGTCGGTCGATCACCGTGCAAATTGCGGCGCTCGGATCGCTGCCACCGGCGCAAGTGCAGCCTCACGTCTGTAAAGGATGCCGGCCGATGCCTTCTATGGGTCAACAGCACCAGCGCCGCGGCGGATCACACCCGAGACGGCGCTGGCGCCCATAAGTCCAGCAGCGCTGTCCGATCGTCATTACCGACCTGCGCGAGAATTCCGCCAAATCGCGCTACCCGAGACCTTCGCCGCGCAATCGGTGATCGCCATCCAGAACGCGAGGCTTTTCAGCGAGATCGAGGAGAAGGGCCAGGAACTCGCTGTCGCGAGCCAGCACAAGTCGCAGTTCCTCGCCAACACGAGCCACGCGCTGCGCACGCCCTTGAACGCCATCCTCGGCTATACCGAACTGATCCTCGACGACAATCGTGAAATCCAGCAAGACGCCGGTGCTCGATCCGGCCGAGGCGCGGGCGTTGCTCGATAGCATCGACGTGACGACGCCGGCGGGGCGGCGCTTGCCGGTCTTAGTCACGCCGTCGTTTTGTGTCACATGCGGCGTGACGTTGACGGCACGAAGCTTGGCCACATGATCGGCGGTGTCATACGCTTTGTCTGAGCGCGGCAGCCAACGAGCGCGATGGCTCAGTCTTCACCGAGATAGGCGAGTCGTACCTCGGGATTGCTGCGGATCGCGTCGGGCGCGCCCGACGCGATGAGACGGCCGCTTGCCATGACCGAGATGCGGTCGCACAGGCGGAAGACCACATCCATGTCGTGCTCGATGAGCACCATGGCGAAGCGGCCCCGGAGGCCATCCAGCAGCTCCTGGACCTCGGCCGATTCATGTGCGCCCATGCCGGCCATGGGCTCGTCGAGCAGCAGGAGCCGCGGCTCGGTCGCAAGCGCGATCCCCAGGTCGAGGAGGCGCTTCTCGCCGTGGGCGAGCGCGCGCGCCGGCTTGTCGCGCGCATCGGCAAGGCCGACCAAGTCGAGAATGGCGAGCGCGCGAGCGGTCAATTCCGTCTCGGCGCGTACCGGGCGCCAGAAGCGGAAGCAGTGTCCGGCCTTCACGGCAACCGCCGTCAGCACGTTCTCGAGCGCGGTGAAATCGGGAAAGATGCTGGTGATCTGATAGCTGCGCGCGAGCCCCAACGCCGCGCGGCGCGGCGCCTTGAGGCGGGTGATGTCGCGGCCGCACAGCACGATGCGGCCCGCGTCGGAGCCGAGCAGGCCCGCGAGCTGCGCGATGAAGGTGGTCTTGCCGGCGCCGTTCGGGCCGATGAGCCCATGCACCTCGCCCGGCATCACGTCGAAATCGACGCAATCGGTCGCGACGAGCCCGCCGAAGCGTTTGATGAGCCCGCGGACCGAGAGGACGGGCTGGGCCGCGGCGGTCGCGATCATGCCTGCGGCTTCGCCGCCGCGTCGGCGGCGGCTGCAACGCTCGCGCTCGCCGTCCGCGCCGCTGCCGGAACCCCCGACAGCATGCCCCACACCCCGCGCCGCCAGAACAGGGCCGCCAGCACCAGCATCGGGCCCAAGATCGCCATCCAGTGCGCCGTGAACGGCGTCACGATCTCTTCGAGGATGATGTAGAGCGCGGCACCGACGACCGGACCCAAAAGCGTGCCGATGCCGCCCATGACGATCATCATGATGACCTCGCCGGATACTCTCCAGTCGAGGAAATTGGGGCTGATATAGGCTTCGAGATTGGCGATGAGCGCACCCGCGAGACCGGCAATGGCTCCGGCCACGACGAAGGCGGCGAGCTTGTAACGGTAGGTCGAGATGCCGACCGTGAGCAGCCGCGTCTCGTTCTGGCGGCAGGCGTCGAGGACGAGGCCGAAGCGTGAGCGGACGAGACGGTGCGCGAGCCAAGTCGTCGCCGCGAGCAGCGCCAGCGTGACATAGTAGAATTGGGCAGGCGATGCCATGTTCACCAGCCCGCCGAAACTGTCGTGGTGCGGCAGCGGCATGCCGTCGTCGCCACCAAGCTGCTGCTGGCCGATAGCGAGATAGAACAGCATCTGCGCGAAGGCGAGCGTCAGCATGATGAAGTAGATGCCCCTGGTGCGCAGCGAAAACGCGCCGATCGCGACGGCGATCGCCGCAGCGGCCACGACCGCCGCCGGAAAGGCGATGAAGCCCGACGTGATGCCGTTGAACGCCAGAATGCCGACCGTATAGGCGCCGACGCCGAAATAGGCGGCATGGCCGAAGCTCACCAGGCCGCCATATCCCAGAATGAGGTCCAGGCTCATCGCCAGCATGCCGTAGATGAGGATGCGTGCGCCGACGACCGACACGTAGGCGCTTCCCATGAACGGTACGGCGAGGGCCGCGAGCGCGATGAGTGCGAGCGTCAGCTTGCGCACGACCACGTCATCCCCGCGCCGGGAACAGCCCTTCCGGCCGCACCAGAAGCACGAGCGCCATCAGCATGTAAATGCACATCGACGACAGCGCCGGGCCCAGCGTGTAGCCGAAGGCCTGCGGTAGGAACGTCCGCCCGAACGTGTCGACGAGCCCGACCAGAAGCGAGGCGAGGAAGGCGCCGCGCACCGAGCCCATGCCGCCGATCGTGATGACGACGAAGCAGAGAATGAGGATCGAGTCACCCATGCCGGAATCGACGGAGACGAGCGGCGCCACCATGACACCGGCCACCGCCGCCAGCGCCACGCCGAGGCAGAACACCATCGCATAGACCCGATCCACATTGACGCCGAGCGCGCCCAGCATGCGCTTGTTGCTCGCGCCCGCGCGAATCAGCATGCCGACCCGGGTGTGGTTGTTGCCGTAGTGGAGCGCGAGAGTCACCACGAGCCCCACGGCGGTGATCGCCAAGCGATAGGCCGGGTAGGGAATCCCGGGCAGAAGCTCGATCGAGCCGTCGAGCCATTGCGGCTTGTGCATCTGCAGCGGGCTCTCGCCCCACACCACCGTCGCCATCTCGTTGATGAACAGCAGCAGTCCGAACGTCGCCAGCACCTGGCCCAAATGGTCGCGGTCGTACAGATGCCGCATCACCAGGACCTCGATCACGCCCGCCACCGCAACAGCGCCCGCCACCGCGCCCAGCACCGCCAGCAGAAACGAATGGCTATGCCCGTAGACCATGACGCCGATATAGGCCGCGAGCATGTAGAACGAGCCGTGCGTCAGGTTCAGCAGGTTCATGATCCCGAGCACGAGCGTCAGCCCGCCCGCGATCAGGAACAGCATGATCCCGAGCTGCACCCCGTTCAGCGTTTGCTCGATCAGCAGCTGCGCGGCGCTGGCCGTCAAATTCGACTCCTCATGCGGCCCTTGTCGCGGCACCTGCTCACTTGCGCCTCATCGGCTCTTGGCCGCCCGGCCCGCCTCGGCCGCGAGCATGCCGTCCACGATCTTGCGCATCGCCAACATAGGCTTGTCGCTGCCGATGGCATAGGTCGGCGCGTCGGGGCAATCGTCGATATTGCGCTGCTGCTGTTCGATCGCCCACACGTCCTCGTCGATCACCGAGTTCAGGAAGCGCCACGAATCGGACGAGGACTGCCACTCATGTCCGATGACCTGGAAGTAGTGCGTGGTCCCTTCGGTCTCCGGCGTCACGAAGTGGTGCGGGGCGATCGTCCATTTCCCGCGGCCTTGCGGCAGTGTGCTGTCCGGACCGCCGGTTCCGGTTTCGGCCACGCCGGTGTCGATGCGGTAGAAGGATGGCCCCCTGAAATCGGCGATATGCCAGCGATCGATGTTGGTTTGGGTGTTCGACAATCGTCCGTAGCCGGACGGCGGCGGGATGTTGCGGGTCTGGCGGGTGAAGTGATATCCGAATCCGTCGACCTTCAACTCGGTCTCCGCCGGCCCCATGTATTCGTTCCCGCCTCCGGATGGAATGTGGAGATAGGCCACGTGCAGGAGGTCGGCGAGATTGTCGTTGAGCAGCAGGTAGTTCGCCTTGGCATGGCGATAGAGGTTCGTCCGCTTCCAGCCGGGACGTTCGAGCCAGCTGCAATCGAAAATCTGCGACGCGTCGGCTTCGTCCGGCGAACCCATCCAGACCCAAACCATGCCGCAGCGCTCCTCGACCGGATAGGTCCTGAGCTGAATGCCCATCGCCGACGGCTGTCCGGGCACGAGGACGCAGGCGCCATGTTCGTTGTAGGTCAGGCCGTGATAGGGGCAGATCAGCTTGTCGTCCGCGGTGATCCTGCCAGGAGAAAGCGGCATCCGGCGGTGGGCGCAGCGGTCCTCCATGGCCGCGATCTTGTTCTGCGACGTCCGGAACAGGACGATCCTCTCACCGATAACCGTCCGCGCCATTGCCTGACGGTGACCGATGTCCTCGGACCAGGCGCAGACATACCAGCAGTTTTTCACGAACATCTTGTTCCCTCCCTCCGCCTCACCGCATCGGGCACTTGTCGGCATAGGCGTCCTTGTGCGCCGTGAAGATGGTGCTGCGGTACACCATCCGGATGTCTCCGCCGTTCGCCTCCGCTTGGACGAGATAGACATTCTGGATCGGCATCTGGTTGGTGTTGAACCGCATCGGCCCGCGGGCCAGCTCGAAATGCGCGCTCTTGAGCCCGCGGCGCATCGCCTCGGTGTTGTGGAGGTTGCCCTTGGCGGCGCTCACGGCCCGGTCGAGCACGGTGACCGCGTCATAGCCCAAGTCGGCGTAGATCGACGGCCGGCGCTTGTATTCCTTCTCGTAGGCGGCGGCGAAGCGCTTGTTGGCGGGATTGTCGAGATCGTCGTTGTAGACCGCGGCGGAATAGGCGCCGTTGGCGGCCCGGCCGATAGCGTGGATGGTAAGCTCCTCTACGCTGAACCCGGAATAGCTCGGGATTCCTAGATGAGCATCGGCAAACTGGCGGACGAAGGTGATGCCCATGCTGCCGGGATAGAAGAAGTAGAGCGCGTCGGGTTTGGCGGCGCGTACCTGCGCGATCTCGGCCGAATAATCGGGCTGGTTGAGGCCGGTGTAGATCTCGCCCAGCACCTTGCCCTTGTAATAGCGCTTGAAGCCCGCCACCGCGTCGCGGCCGCCCTGGTAATTGGGCGCCAGGATGAAGACGCTCTTGATGTTGGGCTGTTTCGAGACGAAGGCTCCAACCGCTTCGTAGGTGCTGTCGTTCTGAACGCCGGCACCGAAGAAGTAGGGGTTGCACAGCGCGCCCGAGATCGGCGACGGCCCCGAGAAGGAGTTGACGAACAGCGTTTTCGAGTCGACTACCGGCTTATAGACCGCCATCGTCACGTTCGAGAAGACGACCCCGGTCACGAAATTGACGTGGTCGCTGTCGATGAACTTGTGCACGGCCTCGACACCGGTCTCGGGATTGAGCTTGTCGTCGGCGGTGATGAGCTCGACCGGCTTGCCGCCGAGCTTGTTGCCGTGCATTTCGAGGCCGAGCTTGAACCCTTCGAGATGGCGCTGGCCGAGTTCAGCGCCGGGGCCCGACAAGGTGGTGAGAAACCCGATCTTCACCTTGTCCGATTGGGCTGCTGCTGGCAGCGCGGCTGCGCCCAGCACGACGAGAAGTGCTGCGCTCGCGAGTTGGCAAGCCCGTCTGTTCATAGGTTCTCCTCCTGGTTCATTATTTCAGGTGTCGAGCACCGAGGAATGGAAGATCGCTTCCATCGCCAACGGCGCCGGCAGCAGCCTTTGGTCGACCATGTAGTCCATGAAACGGACGAGATTGGCGCGGTTCGCGGCGAGGCCCGAGGGCCAGAGATCGCGGCCCATCTCGCTTTCTTGCCGCTCGAGCTCGTTCCGCGCGAAGGCGAGCATCGCGAATCCGGGGTCGTGATAGAAATCGTGGGAGATCATCTTCGACTGCTCCCAGGCCGCGATGAGATGGCGCGGCAGGTCGGGGCACTGCTGCACCGCCTCCTCCTTGACGGCGAGGAGGTGCATGATCGGGTAATGTCCCTGCTGCCGGTAATACGTCCTGCATTCCGCCGGCACGTCTGGGAACAGGCGGCGGACGCGGTCGCCGCTCTCCTGCACGATGTAGGACGGGTGCGGGTAGACGAGGGCATCGATCTCGCCATCGACCAGCATCTGGGAGATGTCTTTCCCCGGCGCCGCGCGGGAGATCGGCAGCTTCTCGTAGGAGAAGGGCACCTCCTCGGGATGTTCGGCGACCCAGTTGATCCGCTGCCAGGGCACATCGTAGCAGGACTTGAGGTCGCCCTTGGCAAGCACCGACATCGTGACCTGGAACGCCCACACGCCGACGCGCTTTCCAACCAGGTCCTGGGGCGCGCGGATGCCTGCCTTGGCATTGACGAAAATATGGTTCTGGCTGAACAGCCGGCGGGGGAAGACCGGGACTGCGGTCATGCGCAGCCCGCGCTGCTTCGCCAGGAGATAGGACCCGAGCGACACCTCGGCGACATCGAATTCCCGGTCGATCAGCATGCGCCGATGCCGGTCGATGCCTTGCCGCCGTGGCGGCACCATGCCGACTTCCAGCACCTCCCATTCAATTCCGTCGGGCGGCGGCACGAGCCCGAGGAAGAGAGGCATGTGCCGGTCGTAGCGATCGAGCGCGATGGTCAGCTTCATTGCGCCGGCCCGGGTTCAGCGGCCGAGACCCGCCGGGTACGGGCTCTGCCGGCGCGCGATTCCTCCTCGTGAACGCGGCGCAGCAGGCGCCGCATTGCGACGACGGCGTTGTCGGTCGGGATCGTCGACATCGGAGCACTCGGATCGAGCTCCTCCATTCTCTGCTGCTCCTCGCAGGCCCAGATGTCCTCCTGGTTCACCGGGTTGATCACCCGCACCAGCTCGGGCACCAGCTCGGGCGGCCAGTCGCAATGGACGATCTTGAAGAAATGGGTCGTCCGCGCCGTCTCGGGAGTGATGAGCTGATGAACCGCGAAGCTGAGCTTGCCCGCGCCCTGCGGACGCCCGCTCTCCTTCTTCCCCGTCCCCGTCTCGGCGAAGCCCACGTCGTTGATGTAGAAAGAAGGCGCCTCGTAGGTCGAGTGGTTCCATCCGTCGGCGCGGCCGGCAATTTGTCCAAGCTCGCCGAAAAGGCCCGGGACCGGAACGTCGTCCCAGTCCCAGCGCACCTCGATCCCGCGTCCCCGCTCGCTGATCGCCGGGACCGTCTCTCCCAGCGGATAGGTATTGCCGCCGAAGGAGGGGTTGTGCAGATAGGCCTGATGCAGAAGATCGCTCAGATTGTCGTTGAGATAAAGATAGTTTGCCTTGACGTGAAAATAGAACTTGTGGCCATTCGTGCCGGCAGCATCGAGACGATTGCAGGAGAAGATCATCGTCTCATCGGCAAGATCCGGATCGCCCATCCAGACCCATACCGCACCGTATCGCTCGGCGGCAGGATAGCGCCGCACACCGATTCCTCTGGGCGGAGAGTCCTGGCCGGGAACGCGCACGCATCGGCCCGTGGCGTCATAGGTCAGACCGTGATAGCAGCAGATCAACGTGTCGCCGTCGACCTTGGCGTGCGACAGAGGCATCCGCCGGTGCGCGCAGCGCCCCCCGAGCGCTGCGACATTGCCGCTTCCGCTGCGAAACAGGACGATCGGTTCTTCGAGAACGGTTCGCCCCAGAGGGCGGGTCGACCCCACTTCGCTCGACCAGGCCGCTACGTACCAACTATTACGGATGAACATCGTCGCGCCCTCCTCCTGGTCGTCCTGCGCCCGTGTTTCGCGGTTGCGCCGTCCTGGATCAAAGCGCGGCTCTGCGCCGACCCCATCTTCTGCGCACGACTTTCTGCTCATGCGGCCCGGAACAACTCTAACGTTGGAAAACGGTGATCACAAGATAAAACAAGTTGCGGCATTTGATCATTTGAGATTATCAATTCGCTGCGGCCACGCGGCGTCTTCGAGCTTTCGTCCGATGGATCCATCGCTGAACACACTTCGTGGTTTTCTCACCCTCGCGCAATATCTCCATTTCCGTCGCGCGGCCAAGGCGCTCGGCATCACGCAGCCGGCCCTGAGCAACCAGATCAAGGCGCTCGAGCGATCGCTCGGCCTCCGCCTCTTTGCACGAACGACGCGCTGGGTGCGCCTCACACCGGAAGGCGAGCGATTCCTGCGCCGCGCCCGACGCGTTCTTTCGGAGCTCGACTCGGTCTTCATGGAAATGTCCAATCCCGGCGCACCGCCGCGCGGCAGTGTGACGTTCGCCTGCATCCCGACCATCGCCGGCCATATATTTCCACGCATAATTAATGAGTTTCAGAATCAGCATCCCGAGATCACGGTCGCGATGATCGACGAGGCGACGGTCGAGATGGAGCGGCGCATCGCCAATCGCGAGGTCGATTTTGGCGTGGGTGGATCGCCCCGCCGTACCAACGAACTCGCCTTCGCTTCCGTCTTCTCTGATCCCTTCGTCGTTGTCTGCCGCAGCGATCACGCGCTCGCGCGGCGCGGGCGCGTCGCGATCGGCGACATCCTGAACCTTCCTCTCATTTCGCTCAGCAAGGAGTCGAATGTGCGCCACTCGATCGAGAGCTATTTCTCGCTTTCCGGGCGCACCTTCGAGCCGCGCTATGAACTCATCCACCATTACACCGTCGGCGCCATGGTCGAGGCCGGATTGGGCGTCGCCTTCCTGCCCTCGCAGGCGACGGACATGATGCGCGGCTCGCCGCTGCTCAAGATCATTCCGACCGACGAGCCCGCATTCGCCCGCCATGTCGGCTTGATCACGCGGCGTGGAGAAACCTTGTCTCCTGCCGCGGACAGCTTCTATGCCTTCACAGTGGCGTCCATGCGTCGTGAAGCGCCGCCCCTTCCACCTTCCGAGGGCGCGAGCGAGACAGCCGTCGGAAGGCGCGCTCGCAAGCCCAGCTGAACGGCAGACAGTCGGTCGTGAGGGTCCTGATGCCCCCATCGATCGGAGCGCCGCATGCAGAACGAGGATGATCAGACGCCAAGATAGCGGCGTTGGAGGGCCACGTCGTCGGCCAGCTCAGCGGAGTTGCCGGACCACACGACTCGACCCTTCTCGAGGACATAGTGTCGGCTCGCGATGCGGGTGAGCGCCTGGACGTTCTTGTCGATGATAAGGATCGACAAGCCCTCCCGTTTCAATGTTTCGAGCGCACGCCAGATCTCGGCTCGAACGAGCGGCGCCAAACCCTCGGTCGCCTCGTCAAGGATCAGCAGACGCGGATTGGTCATGAGCGCCCGTCCAATCGCGAGCATTTGCTGCTCGCCGCCCGAGAGCAGGCCACCGTCGGTCGCAAGACGCTCGCGCAGTGGCGGGAAGAGCGTGAGGACGGCATCGAGATCCCAGCGTCGCTGTCCTATTACGCGGCTCGCCATGGTCGCGACGAGATTTTCGCGCACGGTGAGATTGGGAAATATCTGCCGTCCCTCGGGCACCAGGCCTAATCCGCGCTGTGCGATACGATAAGAGGGCAGACCCTGGATCGGCCGTCCTTCGAACCGGATCTCGCCGTGCCGCGGCGGGAGAATTCCCATCACCGACGACACGGTGGTCGTCTTGCCCATCCCGTTCCTTCCGAGGAGTGTGACCACCTCCCCCGCGGCGACGGCGAACGAGACGCCGAACAGCACCTTGCTTTCGCCGTAGGCGGCCTCAAGCCCTGTGACCTCGAGCATCACGGTTCAGCCTTGATTGAGCGAAGTGGATTTCGTCCTTGGGATCACCGGCGCCGGTTTCCTCAGTAGAAGCTCGGCGGTTCCGACCTCCCGAGTCCCTTATGCGATTAACACCGGTTGCTGTCGTGGCCGTTATGGGCATGTGGGCAACACGACAGCATTGTCGAAGCGCAGCGGCATGTCCACAGCCGTACGCCGAGCACACCGTTCACGCACTGGCTCATGATCGCCGTGTGGACCGCCGATAGAGCCTGATGCGGGGTCCGTCCCGGCCGAAAGCCGTAGCTGAACCCGAAAAATCGACTTTATCGATGGCGCTCAGCACCTCGGCGACCGCGCCCTGGACGATCTTGTCCTCCAGCGTCGGCACGCGGACCCATGGCAACGCTCGCGCCGTCGGCTGGTGGCGACGCCGCCAAGGCCACGTCCCCAACAGTCGACGGCACTCCCGATCCGTTCAGCTCGCCGGCACGTAGGCGTTCGTGAAGTAATCGTGGATCGGCAGCTCCTTCTTGATGCCCCCGTATTTGAAGAGGATGTCCTGAGACTTCTCGATCACCTTGGGCGCCATCCAGGCCGTCGGCTTGCCCTTGGCCCAGTCGGGATCGAGAAGATTGAACGACAGCTCGAGCGTGCGCAATACCACCGCCCGGTCGAGCGTCGGCGAGCGCTTCATCAATGAGTCGATCGCGCCCTCGGGATCCTTGCGCGAGGCGACGAGGGTTTCCTCCATCGCCTCGACCATCTTGCGGACGAGCGCCGGGTCCTTCTTGATTATATTGTCGCTGGTGATGAGCGAGAGCCCGGGAACATTCACGCCGGCGCTCGCGTAAGGCAGCGTCGAGACCTTAAGCCCCTTCCCCTCAAGAATCGAAACCATCAGGAAATCGAAGGAATCGATGGCGTCGACCCGCCCGGTCAGGAGCGCGGTCATCTTGGCGGCCGGCTCCATGTTGATGAGTTGGACCTTGCCGTCGAGACCGGCGGATTTGAGGATCGAGGGCAGAAGCTGCGAGGTCGCACCACCCGCGGACCAGCCGATCTTCGCACCCGCCATGTCCGAGAATTTCTTCCAGCCCTTGTCGGCGGGAAAGATGAGGGCGAGCGGGCTTTGGCGCAGATAGCCGCCGACGATCTTGACCGGCATGCCCTGCGAGACAAGGCCCATGACCGCCGCGGTGTCGGCGGTGCCGAACATGACCGAGCCGTTGCCGACGGTCTGCGCGGTCACCGCCGAACCATTCCCTTCCAGCACATCGAGATCGATGCCGGCCTTCTGGAAGATGCCCTTGTCGATGCCGTAGTACCATATCGCGTGGTAGCCGCTATTGACCCAATCGAGGCGCAGCGAGACTTTCTGCGCTGCCGCGGCCGGCGCGGCGCCAAGAGCGATCCCGGCCGCCAGAATGACAGCGCAGGCGCACGCAACCAATCTATCGAGCCTCTCGATCATGTTCGGACTCCCCTCCAAGTTCCAACTGCGCTCATTGCGGATGCGCTCGCTGCGACGCGTGCCATGGAATCGAAATACGCTCAACCACCTCGACGAGATAGAAAAAAGCCATCGCCAGCGCCGACAGGACGACGAGCGTGGCGAAGAGCAGCGACGTGTTGAGGTTGCCCGATGCCTGTACCAGCAGATAGCCCAGTCCCTTGTCCGAGCCGACGAACTCGCCGGTGAGCGCACCGACGACGGCGAGCGAGGATGCCACCTTGAGGCCGCCGAATATCGCCGGCAGCGCATGCGGCAGCCGAAGCTTGAGAAAGATGCGGCGCGGCGGCGCCCCCATCGAGCGCGCGAGCTGAATCATCGCAGGATCGATGCTGCGCAAGCCGAAGATCGTGTCGATCACGATCGGGAAGAAGGCGATGAGAAACGCCACCGCGACCTTGGGCAGGACACCGAACCCGAACCAGACGATGAAAAGCGGCGCCAGCGCGATCTTGGGGATGCTTTGCGTCGCCACCATGGGCGGATAGAGAAGCCGCTCGAGCATCGGCGAGATCACGATCATCATGGCAAGCGGAATCGCGAAGGCGGCCGCGGCGACGAACCCGATCAGAATGGTCGCCGCCGTCCACCACATCTCGTACCACAGCGTCGCGATGTTCTTCACCAGGGACACGAAGACGGGCTCGGGCCCGGGCAGGAGATACTCCGGCATGGCGAAGAGCCGCACGATCAGATCCCACACCACGAAAACGAGCGCGAACGAGCCGATGGTCCAGAAGATGGGATGGATGCGCTTGATCATGGCCTAGCCCCGGATGACCCCCATTTCCTGAAAGAGATGATTGACCCGCTGGATCGCAGCGGAGAACACCGGGCCGTCGCGCACGTCGAGACGGCGCGGCCGTGGCAGATCGATGCCGATGACCTCGCACACACGACCGGGTCGCGGCGTCATGACGATGACGCGATCGGACAAAAAGACGGCCTCCTCGATACTGTGCGTTACGAAGACGACAGTCTTGCGCGAAGACTGCCAGATGTTTTGCAGATCAATCTGCAGTTGTGCACGGGTCAGCGCGTCGAGGGCGCCGAACGGCTCGTCCATCAGGAGAAGCGGCGGATCGTGAATGAGCGCGCGACAGATCGCTACGCGCTGGCGCATGCCGCCCGACAATTCCCAGGGATACTTCGCCTCGAAGTCGCCGAGCCCGACCGAGGCGATCAGCTCGCGCGCCCGCGCCTTGTGCGGTTCGGGGCGCATTCCGCGCATCTCGAACTGGATCAGCACGTTGCCAAGCACGGTGCGCCAGTCCAGCAGCAGATCGCTCTGGAACACGATGCCGATATTGGTATGCGGTCCGCGAACCGGACGGCCCTCGATGCGAATCTCGCCGCTTGTGGGTGCGATCAGGCCGGCGATCATGGAAAGGAGCGTGCTCTTGCCGCAGCCGCTCGGCCCCAGGAGCGAGACGAACTCGCTCGCGCCGATATCGAGATGGACCCCGTCGACGGCAAGCGTCTTCGAGCCGTCGCGCGCGACGAAGGATTTGGAGACGCCGCCCACTTCGATGAAGGCGGTCGTCTTGCGGCTTTCATTCTTGGTTGCAACTTCCAACACCGGACGGATCACCTACACGCTTTCCGGAAGGTCGCGGTTCGGCAGCGATAATCGACTGCGAAGCAAGGCGCGGTCAAGCGCGCAATGCCTCGGCCGATGCCATCGCCGCGACTAAGGCGGCCGGACGCAAGGGCGTCGCGAAGGCTTCGAACCCCGCGGGGCGGAGCGCGTCGCACACCGCATTGACCACCACAACCGGCGGCGCGATCGCCCCGCCCTCGCCCAGCCCCTTTACGCCGAGCGGATTTCGCGGTGACGGCGTTTCGCGGTGGAAGATTTCGATCGGCGGCACATCCGCAGCGGTGGGCATGAGATAATCGGCGAGCGAGCCGGTCAGGAGCTGTGCCTCGTCGTCATAGACCATCTCCTCGAGCAGCACGCCGCCGAGCCCCTGGCACACACCACCCAGAACCTGCCCCTCCGCGAGTTCGGGATTGATGAGAACGCCGGCGTCGTGAACCACGACGTACTTCCGGATCAGCGGCGCACCCGTGGCGCGATCGATCTCGACGATCGCAGCATGGACGGCATAGGACCATGTGACGGTCGGCGGCTCGAAATAGGCGGTCGCCTCGAGCCCCGGCGCCACACCGGCCGGCCGGCCGTGATCCCAGCCCGGCCGTGCCGCGTGCGCGACCTCTCGCAGGGTCAGGCTCATGCTGGGCACGCCCCGGACCCCCACCCTGCCGTCCCGAAGTTCGAGATCGCCGGTGCTGCATTCGAGCACATGGCCCGCGATCGCCAATACCTTCTGCCTCACCTCCTCGCTCGCGAGCACGATGGCCGAGGACGAATTCACGGCGCTGCGGCTGGCGATCGTGCCATAGCCCATGGCGATCGAAGCGGTGTCGGCGATGACGACCGTAACCTGATCCGGGGTGACGCCCCAGGCATCGGCGGCGATCTGGGCAAACACGGTCTCGTGCCCCTGCCCCTGGCTGCAAGCACCGGTTGCGACATAGATCGTGCCGGTGGGATCGATGCGGACCGTCGCGCCCTCGAACGGCCCCGCCCCCGTACCTTCGACATAGCAGCCCAGCCCGAAGCCGATGAAGCGGTTCTGGCGCCACGCCTGTTCCTGCTCGCGCCGGAACGCGTCGAGCCCGCCCAATGCTGCGACCGCCTGGCGGAGCGCTGCCGGATAGTCACCGCCGTCATAGACGATCGGAACGCCGTCGCGATAGGTCAGGCCCACAGGGTACGGCATGTTCTCCGGCGGAATCATGTTCCGCAGCCGTACCGTAACGGGATCGAGCCCCAGCGCGCGCGCGACGAGGTCCATGAGGCGTTCCATCACGAAGGCGCCCTCGGGTCGGCCGGCGCCACGGTAGGGCGCGTTCGGCGTCTTGTTCGTGGCGACGATGGTGATCGATGCCTCGTAATTAGGCACATGATAGGGACCGAGGAGATGAACCGCAGTGTTGACGGGCGTGCCGACGCCGACCGGCATGTAGGCGCCGGAATCCTTGAGCAAGTGGTCGCGGATCGCGAGGATGTGGCCCTCGTCGTCGAAGCCGATCTCCACGTCGTGCCGGTCGTCGCGGGCGTGCGCGGCGTTGAGGATGTGCTCGTGCCGGTCCTCGATCCATTTGACCGGCCGCTCGAGTCGGCGTGCGAGATAGGGGATCAGCACGTCCTCGGGATAGACGTGTCCCTTGACGCCGAAGCCGCCGCCGACATCGGGCGCGATACAGCGCACGCGCGCCTCCGGCAGGTCGAGACGGGCGGCGACCTCGCGCCGCACCCAATGCACGACCTGCGTCGCCGACCACACCGTCAGGGCGTCGCCGACGGCATCGTATTGCGCGACGACGCCGCGGCACTCGATCGGCATCGCGGCATAGCGGTGATTGTCGAAGCGGTGGCGGAGCGTGCGGGCGCCCGACGCAAACACCGCCGCCGCGTCGCCCTTGCGCATGCGCAGCCGGGCGATGACGTTGCTCGACAGCGCCTCATGCACCAGCGCTGCGGCGGGCGAAAGCGCCGCATCGATGCTGCCGACCGGCGGCAGCGGCTCGAGCTGCGGTTCTATCAGCGCCGCGGCGTCCTCGGCGACATAGCGATCGGCCGCCACCACGACGGCGAGCGCCTCGCCGACGTGGCAGACCTTGCCGGCGGCCAGAATTGGCTGATCGGGGACGTTCATCTCGTGCTCGACCGCATCGCGCCAGGCCTTGGGCGGACGGTTCTGCATGCCGGCAATGGGCTTCAGCCACGAATTGATGTCCGCACCGGTGAAGACGGCGACAACGCCGGGCACCGCGAGAGCGCGCTCGATCCCGATCGACCGGATCCGTGCATGCGCCACGGCGCTCCGTACGAAGGCGACGTGTAGCATATCGGGCAGGCGAATATCGGCGATGAAGCGGCCGCGCCCAAGGAGCAGCCGTCGATCCTCCCGCCGCGCGACCGACCGGCCGATGAAACGCGGTGCACCCGTTTCCATGGTTTCGAGCCCCCCGGACTCACGTGCGCGACAGCGACGGTATCTCTCGCAAAGCTACAGATTTCACCATGGCTTCACAATCGAGCGTTTTGCCCACGCCAGCGATTCGACGATCTTGCGGGCGCGCGCGGTTGTCCCTTATCATCACGGCAATTCGTCGCGGCGACGAAACATCGCGCGCGTTCGCCTTGAGCGAGAGACGCTGTGAAGCCAGCTCAGTTCGAATACCATGCGCCGACGACGCTCGACGAGGCGATCCAGCTGCTCGAACAATACCAGGGCGAGGCGCGGCTTCTCGCCGGCGGGCAAAGCCTGATGCCGATGATGAATTTTCGCATCGTCACGCCCGCCGCGCTGGTCGATCTCAACCGCATTTCCGGTCTCGATTATATTCGTTCCGATAACGGCATGGTGCATGTCGGCGCGATGACGCGCCACCGGACGGTCGAGTTTTCGCCGGTCGTCGCCGAGCGGCTGCCGCTCCTGGCCGAGGCGATCAAGCTCGTGGCGCATCTGCCGATCCGGTCGCGCGGAACGATGGGCGGCTCGCTCGCGCATGCCGATCCCGCCGCGGAATTGCCGATGGTGCTGCAGGCCCTCGAGGGCGAGGTCGTGGCCCGCGGGCACGCGGGCGAACGCGTCATAAAGGCGGCCGATCTCTTCGAGGGGCTGATGACGACGAGCCTCGCCGCCGACGAGATCATCGTCGAGGCGCGCTTTCCGGCGATGCCGCCGGGTGCCGGGTTTGCGGTCGAGGAGTACGCGCGGCGACGCGGCGATTTTGCGATCGCGGCGGTCGCGGCGTTGATCGAGCGCGACGGCGAGCGCTGCGTCAAGGCGCGGCTCGCGACCGCCGGCGTCGGGCCGATGGCGACACGCCTTGGCGACGCAGAGACCATCCTGGTCGCCGGCGGCCTCGGCGATACCGTCATCGAGCAGGCGGCAGCGAAGGCCGCGGAGATCGTCTCGCCCCTGTCGGACCCGCACGCGTCGGCCGATTACCGCCGCCATCTCACCCACGTCCTCACCGCGCGGGCGCTTCGCCGCGCCCGCTCCATTCATTAGCAGGAGTGCCATGTCGGAACCGGTCACGATCCGACTGACCGTCAACGGCAAACGCTTGGAGGGGCGGTGCGAGCCCCGCAAACTGCTGGTCGATTTCCTGCGCGAGGATCTGGGTCTCACCGGCACCCATGTCGGATGCGAGCATGGCGTGTGCGGCGCCTGCACGGTCCTCTTCAATGGCGAGTCGGCGCGTTCGTGCATCATGCTGGCGGTGCAGGCCGAAGGGGCCGAGCTCGGCACCATCGAGGGCCTCGCCAAGAACGGCGAGTTCCATCCGCTGCAGCAGGCTTTCCACGAGAATCACGGACTGCAATGCGGCTTCTGCACGCCGGGGATGCTGATGGTGGCGCTCGATTTCCTGCGCCTCAATCCGGCGCCGACGGAAGCGGAGATTCGCGAAGCGATCTCGGCCGTGCTGTGCCGCTGCACCGGCTACCGCGATATCGTCCGCTCGATTGCCGCGGCGGCGGAGAAGATGCGCGCCGGCGGCGAAGGGACGCGGTGATGGCCGAGCCCGGCCGAAGGCCCTTCATCGGCCAATCACTCCTCCGCCGCGAGGATCGCAGGCTGCTGCTGGGCCAGGGGCAATATATCGGCGACCTCGTGCTGCCGCGCATGCTGCATGCCGCCTTCGTCCGCAGCCCGCTCGCGCATGCGCGCATCCGCTCGGTCGATCTGGCGCGCGCCGCCGCCGTTCCCGGCGTCGTCTTCGTCCTGAGCGGGATCGAGCTCGCGCAGCTACTGCCGCCGGTTCCCGATCACCAGGTCGCGCTGCCGAGCAAATGGCGCACGGCGGTGCACCACCACATCCTCAATCCGCAGCAGTCGCTGCTCGCGGCCGACAAGGTGCGGCATGTCGGCGAGGCCTACGCGGTCGTCGTCGCCGAAAGCCGCTACGCTGCCGAGGATGCGGCGGCGCTGGTGGACGCGGTGTTCGAGCCGCTGCCGGCGGTGGTCGATCCCGAAGAGGGTCTTCGCCCGGGCGCCCCGATCGTACACGAGCAGTTCGGCACCAACCTGATCGCCGAGCTTGCCGTCACCAAGGGCGATATCGACGGCGCCTTGCAGCGCGCGCCGCACCGCCTGCAACGGCGCTTCCACCATCATCGCTATGCGGCATTGCCGATCGAATGCCGCGGCGTCGCCAGCGCCTATGACGAGCGCACGCAGTCGCTCACGACCTGGTCCGCGACGCAGGTCGTGCATTGGGTGCGGCGCGAGGTGGCGGCGACACTGGGCATGCCGGAGGCGCGCGTGCGCTGCGTCGCGCTCGACGTCGGCGGCGGCTTCGGCATCAAGGGCCATGTCTATCCCGAGGATCTCCTGATCCCGTTCCTGGCGCGCCGGCTCGGCCGGCCGGTCAAGTGGATCGAGGACCGCCACGAGCACCTGATGTGTTCGTGCCACTCCCGCGACCAGATCCACGATGTCGAGATCGGCTTCGACAAGGACGGCCGCATTCTTGCCTACCGCGACCGCTTCATCGCCGATTGCGGCGCCTTCAACCCGATCGGCAGCGGCGCGATCTACAATACCATCGCCCACCTTGCCGGCCCCTATCGCATCGACAACTTCGCCGCCGAGGCGCGGATCGTCGCCACCAACAAGGTGCCGAACGCTCCCTATCGCGGCGCCGGCCGCCCGGAAGCGGCGCTCGCGACCGAACGGGCGATCGACCTCATCGCCGGCACGCTCGGGCTCGAGCCCGCCGAGGTGAGGCGTCGCAACATGATCCGGCCCGACCAGATGCCCTACAATGTCGGGATACTCTATCGCGACGGCGAGCCGATCGTTTATGACGGCGGCGACTATCCGGCGGCGCTCGAGCAGGCACTTGCCGCGGTGGGTGGCCTCGAGGCGTTCCGTCGCCGGCAGAGCGAGGCGCGCCGCGAGAACCGTTATCTCGGTCTCGGTCTCGGCTGCTACACTGAGGGCACCGGCGCCGGCCCGTTCGAGGGCGCTACCGTCCGCATCGATCCCTCCGGCAAGATCTATGTCGCCTCGGGTGCCTGCCCGCAGGGACAGGGTATGGAGACGATCTTCGCCCAGATCGTCGCCGACACCTGGTCGGTATCCCCCGACGATGTGGTGATCGCGCTCGCCGACACTTCGGTTATTCCGCTCGGCTTCGGCACCGTCGCGAGCCGCAGCACGGTGACGCTGTCGGCGGCCATCCATCATGCGAGCGAGCGCCTGCGCACGAAGACCTTTGCCATCGCCGCCAATCTCCTCGAATGCGGGCCCGAGGATCTGGAGCTGCGCAACGGCACCGTCGCGGTGATCGGCGTACCGGATATGTCGGTACCGCTTGGCAGGGTGGCGAAGGCGGCACAACCGGGCTGGGACCATGGCCGGCCGGCCGGCGTCGAGGCGGGGCTCGAGGACACCTATTACTGGGAGCCGCCCACGGTCACCTGGTCCTATGCCGTCCATGTCGCCGTCGTGGAGGTCGATATCGGCACCGGCGCGGTGAAGATCGAACGCTATGCTGTCGCGCACGATTGCGGCGTCGTGGTCAATCCAATGCTGGTCGAGGGCCAGATCATCGGCGGCGCGGTGCAGGGGATGGGCGGCGCCCTCCTGGAGCGCTTCGTCTACGATGGCGAGGGTCAGCTACATACCGGATCGCTGATGGATTATCTCGTGCCGACCGCGAGCGACGTTCCGGACATCGCGCTCGTCCATCTTCATTCGCCCTCGCCGCTCAACCCGCTTGGAGTTAAGGGACTGGGCGAAGGCGGGGCGATCGCGCCCCCCGTGGCGATCGCCAATGCCGTCAGCGATGCCCTCGCCCCCTTCGGCGCCGAGTTCAATACGACGCCGGTCCTGCCCGAGCAGGTCATCGCCGCCGTACGGCGAGGTGCCGCGCACCGTTGAGCATCCTGGAGTTCGCGATGAGCAAGACCAAACTTCGCGACAAGCTGGACCCGGCAGTCGTCGGCATGGCGCTCGAGTCCATCCTCAAGAAATATGTCGCCCGCTTCGGCGAACGGAAGCCTGACTGGCACGCCTTTGCCGACGCCGCCACCGACGGCTGGCGCCGGGCGCAGCACCGCTTCATCGGCAATACCAGCGGGAAGCCCGACGAGAACATCATTCCCGCGGGCAGCTTCACCCTCTCGATCATGGCCGTCCCGCCAGGACAGGGCAATGCCGCCCATACGCACGAGGTCGAGGAGGTGTTCTTCGTGTTGAAGGGCCACCTCACCGTCTTTGTCGAGGATGAAGATGGGCGCCACGTCGAGACCGTCCTGGGGCCGTGGGATTGCGTCTCCTGCCCCGCCGGCGTCATCCACGGCTATCAGAACAATACCGTCGAGATGGTCTATCTCAATGTCATGGTCGGCAAGGCCAAGCCCGATCTGATGGGCTACACCGATGCCGAGTTGTTCAAGCGCCGCGCCGAGCACATCGACGCGACGCAAACCTCGAAGGAGGGTTGATATCATGGCACGGCTCAGACATTTCGCGATCGTGGTGCGCGACCTCGAAAAATCCGCAAGGTTCTACACGGACGTTTTCGACCTGAAGGAGGTCGGGCGGGAGACGCTCGACTTCGCCGCCGCGGTCTATCTGAGCGACGGCGTCATCAACCTCGCCCTCCTCAATTACTTTGGCGAACGCGGTTCCGGCCTCAAGGATGCGAAGACCTTCGCCGGCGCCCATCATTTCGGCTTCCAGGTCGACGACCTCGCCGCCGCGCAGAAGCGGATCGAAGCGGCCGGCGGTTCCTTCTTCTTCGATCTGGGCGACAACCCGGAAAAGGAGAATTTCGAGCGCAAGTTCAAGGACCCCGACGGGATCATCTTCGATATCTCGCGCAAGGGCTGGCTCGGCGCAACAGGCTGACTTCGAGCGGCGCGCCATTGCGCCATCGCGTGGGCTCTGAATCCGCGGCGTCGAGCGAGCAACGAGGTGGCGTCGAACAGTGCAGGCGTTGGAGATGGCGGCATGCAGAATGAGAAATCGCTGCGCGGCGCCGGACGATTTGAAGCGCCGCGCGTTCCGCCCTCGACGTCGGATCACGAGGTGTGAGTTTTCCGCCCGATTGTTGGCACGTAATCCTTGAATATGCCGCGATTGGAAGCCGAGCGTCCGGAAGGGAGACGCATCGGCCAGCTCCTCGGCGCCTTCACGCCCACCGAATGCGCCAACCACCGCAAAAACTCCGGCCCAGCCACGTTCGCCCTCAGCCAGATCAAGCCTTGGGGCGCGACCTCTCATTGAGCTAGATCAATCCGGCTCACGGCGCACTTGGCCATAATGCAAGCTGGCTTGCGTCAGGAGCGAATGGATGGACCGTCTTCTGCTTTTCGTTACGTCATCGATGGTCTCGATCGCATCGGTGCCGGCTCTTGCCCAGCAGGCGCCCGGCACCGGCGCGCAGGGCCCATACCCGCCCTACGGTCCCATGATGTGGGGAGGATGGGGGACGGGCTGGCACCCCGGCATCGTCATCGGCCCCGTCGTGATGGTGCTTGTTCTGGTCGGGACGATCGCCCTGATTGCTTGGCTCGTACGGTGGAGCATGTTCGGCACCTTCCATCGACACGGGTTCCATGGGCATGGCGTCCGGTGTCCCTATTGCGGGCAAGGCGGCGGACGCGCGGCCATCGACATCCTGGAGGAACGCTTCGCGCGCGGCGAGATCGATAAGACCGAGTTCGAGGAGAAGCGCAAGCTTCTAGGAAGGTGATCACATGGCGAAACCCGCCGTCGACCAGCCCGCGACCGGGCACGAGATCGTGGAGATCCTGGGACCTCTCGATGACGCCGTCTTGGCGGCGATCTTGCGGACCGACGCAACCCGGAACGAGGTCATGGAAGCCTATGTGTGGCTGTCCGCCGACGATCAGCTGCGTCGCGAACGGCACAGCACGATCCGCGGCAAGGCTGCCGAGGTCTGCCGGATCCTGGAAGCCGAGCTGCCGCCGTCTCCCGATGAGCGGTGATGCGGCCGGAGAAGCGTGAGCGATTGCCATGCGGCACCTTCTGATCGTCTGCCACCCGAAGCGCCGGAGCTTCACCCAAACCATCGCCCGCACCTATGCCAAGGCGTTGGAGGCGCTGGGGCAAGAGGTCGTCGTCCGCGATCTCTACCGCGCCGGCTTCGATCCGCTCCTCGGCGAGGGCGAACTCATCGGCGCCGAACGGCGTTTCGTCCCGGCCGCGGTGCGCCGCGAGCAGCGCCGGCTGCTCGACGCCGCCGCCGTCGCGTTCTTCTATCCGCTGTGGTGGGCTTACATGCCCGCGATGGTCAAGGGATACATCGACCGCGTGATGGCGGCGGGCGTCGCCTACGATCTCCGCGCGGAAGAGATGGTTCCCCGCCTCACCGGCAAGAAGGCGCTCATCTTTACCAGCTCGGGCGCCGACATGGGCTATCTCCGGCGCAGCAAGCAGTGGAACGCCATGCGGACGCTCGAAAAGGATCACATCCTCTCGCTTTGCGGGATCGCGCTGCTCGATCACATTCACTTCGCGTCGATAACGCCCGATCTGCCGGCTCGATCGATGGAAAAGCACCTCGCCACCGTCCGCGCCGCCGTCCAAAAGCATTGGGGCGGCATGCCGGCCGCGCAGGGATGAGCCTCATGACAGCGAGCGCCGCCACCACGATCGCCCACCTCCCGGTCATCCGAAAGCCCCGGGGCGGATGGGCCATCGCGCCCAATATGCCGGACTACGAGACCACACGCGCGGCCTTTCGCTGGGAGGCCGCGCGCGGCGAACTCGACGGGCTGCCGGACGGACGCGGCCTCAACATCGCGCACGAAGCGGTCGATCGCCACGTGCGCGCGGGCCATGGCGACAAGATCGCCTTGCGCTGGCTCCCCAAGGGCGGCGGACGGCGTGACCTGAGCTATCGCGATATTTCCAAAGCGAGCAATCAATTCGCCAATCTCCTCCGCCGCCTTGGCCTGGGCAAGGGTGACCGCGTGTTCGCGCTGATCGGCCGTGTGCCGGAGCTCTACATTGCCGCACTCGGCAGTCTCAAGGCGGGTTGCGTCTTCTCTCCGCTCTTCTCCGCCTTCGGGCCAGAGCCGGTGCGCACGCGGCTCGCGCTCGGCGAAGCGCGCGCCCTCGTCACCAATGCGTCGCTCTATCGGCGCAAGGTCGCCGCACTGCGCGATTCGCTGCCGGCCCTGAAGCATATCCTGCTGGTTGCCGAAGCCGGCGACCCGTCGGACGGCGCCCCGGGAACGCTCACGCTCGAAGACGAGCTTGCGCGATGCCCGGACGCGTTCGAGATCGCGCCAACCAATCCTGAAGATGCGGCGCTGCTTCATTTCACCAGCGGAACGACGGGGACACCCAAGGGCGCGCTTCACGTCCATGCGGCCGTCATTGCCCATCACATCACCGGCAAGCTGGCGCTCGATCTGCGTCCGGACGACATCTTCTGGTGCACCGCCGATCCGGGCTGGGTCACGGGCACCTCCTATGGCCTGATCGCGCCCCTCACGAACGGCGTCACGATGGTCGTGGACGAGGCCGATTTCGACGTCGAGCGTTGGTACCGCATTCTCGCGGGCGAGCACGTCTCGGTGTGGTACACGGCGCCGACGGCCGTTCGCATGATGATTCGCGCCGGCGACGAGATCGCGCGCAACTACGATCTCTCCGCGCTCCGCTTCATGGCGAGCGTGGGCGAGCCGCTCAATCCCGAGGCGGTGGAATGGGGCAGAATTGCGCTCGGCCGCCCGTTTCACGACAATTGGTGGCAGACCGAGACCGGCGGCATCATGATTGCCAATTTCCTTGCGATGGACATCAAGCCGGGTTCGATGGGCAAGCCCCTGCCGGGCATCGAGGCCGCCATTGTCCGCCGCAACGCAAGCGGTTCGCTCGAGACCGTCGACGACCCGGGCGAACAGGGGGAGCTGGCGCTGCGGCCCGGCTGGCCCTCGATGTTTCGCGCCTACCTCAACGAGCCCGAGCGCTATGCCAAGTGCTTCAGCGACGGGTGGTACCTCACCGGGGATCTGGCGAAGCGCGATGCCGACGGATATTACTGGTTCGTCGGGCGCAGCGATGACGTGATCAAGACCTCAGGTCACCTCGTCGGTCCTTTCGAGGTGGAGAGCGTCCTCATGGAACATCCCGCGGTCGCCGAAGCGGGCGTGATCGGCAAGCCCGATCCGATGGCGTTTGAAATCATCAAGGCGTTCGTCTCGTTGAAGGCCGGACAGGCACCAAGCGAGCGGCTGAAACGCGACATCCTCGCGCACGCGCGCAAGCGACTGGGCGCGGTCGTCGCGCCGAAGGAGCTCGAGTTCACATCCGATCTCCCCAAGACCCGCTCGGGAAAAATCATGCGCCGCCTGCTGAAGGCGCGTGAGCTGGGCTTGCCCGAAGGGGACATCTCGGCGCTCGAGACCAACGCATGACCGCGCCCGCCGACAAGCTCCACCTCGATCGCGATCACCTGCTGCATCTCATGCGGGAGATGCTGCGCATTCGCCGCTTTGAGGAACGCTGTGTCGAACTCTATTCGGCAGCGAAAATTCGCGGCTTTCTCCATCTCTATATCGGCGAGGAAGCGAACGCGGTCGGCGTAATGCAAGCGCTCGGTCCCGATGACGCCGTGGTCACGACCTATCGCGAGCACGGGCACGCGCTCGCGCGCGGCATCGCGGCTCGACCGTTGATGGCCGAGATGTACGGCAAGATCGAGGGCACGAGCCGAGGGCGCGGCGGCTCGATGCATGTGTTCGACAAGGCGACCCGATTTTACGGAGGTAATGCGATTGTCGCGGGCGGCCTGCCGCTGGCCGTCGGCATTGCGCTTGCCGGCAAGATGCGCGGCGAGCGCAACATCACCGCTTGCTTCTTTGGCGATGGCGCCGCTGCCGAAGGCGTGTTCCATGAGAGCCTTAATTTGGCGTCTCTGTGGCAGCTTCCGGTGCTGTTCATCTGCGAGAACAATCGCTATGCCATGGGCACCGCGATCGAGCGCGCCCAGTCGCAGACCGATCTGGCGAAGCATGCCGAGAGCTATGCCATCCGCGCCGAGGCCGTCGACGGCATGGACGTGGTCGCGGTCGAGATCGCGGCCCGGCGCGCCGCAGCTTTCGTGCGGGAAGCCGGCGAGCCTTATTTTCTCGAGAACCGCACCTACCGCTTTCGCGCCCATTCGATGTACGACCCCGAGCTTTACCGCAGCAAAGCGGAAGTCGAGGCGTGGAAGAAGCGCGATCCGATTCCGTTTCTCGAAGCGTGGATGCACAATACCGGCACCTTGCATGCGGACGATCTGCCCCGGCTCGAGGCCGAGGCTGCGGCCGAGATCGACGATGCCGTCGCTTATGCCGAAGCCGGGCACTGGGAACCGATCGAGGAGCTTTGCCGAGATGTCATGACACCGCCAGACCTCCGGCAAAACGAGGCCGCGGCATGACCACGACGACCTATCGCGAGGCCGTGCGCGCGGCGCATCGCGAAGCGCTGCAGCGGGATTCGCGCGTGTTCCTCATGGGCGAGGACGTCGGGCGCTATGGCGGCAGCTATGCCTGCACCAAGGGGCTGCTCGAAGAATTCGGCCCCGAGCGGATCCGCGATACGCCGCTCTCGGAGGCCGGATTCGTCGGCGCCGGCATCGGTGCGGCGCTCGGCGGCATGCGGCCGATCGTCGAGATTATGACCGTCAATTTCAGCCTTCTCGCGCTCGACCAGATCGTCAACAACGCGGCCACGATCCGCCACATGTCCGGTGGACAGTTCGGCATCCCGCTCGTGATCCGCATGGCGACCGGCGCCGGACGACAAGTGGCCGCCCAGCATTCGCACAGCCTCGAATGCTGGTATGCGCATGTGCCCGGCATTCGCGTCGTGGCTCCGGCCACCCTTGCCGACGCGCGCGGCATGCTGTGGACGGCGCTCGAGGATCCCGATCCTGTCGTAATCTTCGAGCATGCGACACTCTATAATCTCGAAGGCGACCTGCCAAACGACGCCCGGAGCGTGGACATCGACCATGCGGCCGTGCTGCGTCCAGGCCATGACGTGACGCTGATCGCCTATAGTGCGAACGTCCACAAGGCGATGGAAGCCGCCCGGCAGCTTGCCGGCGAAAAGATCGAAGCCGAAGTGCTCGACCTGCGCAGTCTGCGCCCGCTCGACGATGCGGCAATCATGGCCTCCGTGCGCAAAACGCGACGCGCTGTGATCGTCGACGAGGGCTGGCGCAGCGGCAGCCTCGCGGGCGAGATCAGCGCACGCATCATGGAACAGGCGTTCTATGATCTCGATGCTCCGGTCGGCCGCGTCTGCAGCGAGGAGGTGCCGATCCCGTATCCCAAGCACCTCGAGGATGCGGCGCTACCGCAACCGGAGAAGGTCGTAGCCGCGGTCAAAGGCCTGTTCGGCGATCATGGCTGAATTCCGCATGCCGTCGCTCGGCGCCGACATGGAGGCCGGCACGCTGGTGGAATGGCTGAAGAAACCCGGCGATCGCATCGTTCGTGGCGACATCATCGCCGTCGTCGAGACCCAGAAGGGGGCGATCGAGATCGAGGTATTCCAGTCCGGCACGCTCGAAACCCTGCTCGCGACGCCCGGCCAGAAGGTTGCCGTGGGATTTCCCATGGCTTTCATTCGCGGCGATGGCGAGCGTGACGTCACGCTTCCTGCTGTGCCGACACCGCCCCAGGCATGGCCGACGCCGCAGGCCGCTCCGCCATCAGTAACGCCGCACGCAGCCGTGCCGCCGCCGCACCTCGGCGCCATCCGCGCGTCGCCGGCAGCGCGCAAGCGGGCGGCGGAACTCGGCGTCGAACTGCAAAACGTCGGCGGCACGGGCGCAGGCGGTGCGATCACCCTGGCCGATATCGAGAAGGCGGCAGCCGCGCTCCCCAGCCCAGGCGAAGGCATGCGCCAAGCCATCGGCGCGGCGATGGCGCGTTCCAAGCGCGAAATCCCGCATTATTACCTTGCCCATACGGCCGATCTGGAACCGGCGTTGCGCTGGCTCGAAGCGGAGAATGCCAAGCGGCCACCGCCAGAACGCGTTCTTTATGGCGTCCTGCTCCTCAAGGCGGTTGCCCGCGCACTGCGCGATTATCCGGAGTTCAACGGCTTCTGGATCAATGGCCGCTTCCAGCCGAGCGCGTCGATCCATCTCGGCGTCGCCATCTCCATCGGCAAGAGCGGGCTCGTGGCTCCGGCGATTCATGACGCGGATGGGCTCGCGCTCCCGCAGCTCATGGCCGCGCTCCGCGACCTGGTCGCGCGCGCGCGCAAAGGTGGACTGCGCAGCTCGGAGCTGACCGACCCGACGATCACGGTGACGAGTCTCGGCGAGCGGAGCGTGGAAAGCGTCTTTCCCGTGATCTATCCGCCGCAGGTCGCCATCGCCGGATTTGGCATGGTCGTCGAGCGCCCGTGGGTCGTCGAGAGCGCAGTCGTACCGCGGCGCGTCCTCTCCTGTTCGCTCGCGGGCGACCATCGCGTGAGCGACGGCCACCGCGGCGCGCGCTTTCTCGCCGCCGTTGCGCGACTGCTACAGGAGCCGCAAGGCCTATGACCGACCAGGAGATCACAAAGGCCGTGCTGAGCGCGCTCGCCGGCGTGGCGCCGGAACTCGATGAGGCAACCCTTGAATTCGACAATAGCTTCCGTGACCAGCTCGACATCGATTCCATGGACTTCCTCAACTACGTGATCGCGCTGCACGAGGCGCTCGGGATCGACATACCCGAGAGCGACTATGCGAGCGTCGGGAGCATCGACGGCGCCGTGGCGTATCTCTCCACCAAGCTCAAGGCCACGGCAAAATCTTGATAGGGCGATGGACGGGGTGCCGGGGAGTCCTGCATCGGCAGCCTCGGCGCGGACCGGGACCCATCTGCGTGATCGATAGCGAGAGGTGCTGCTGCCGGCGCACGCGCCGACGGTCCGCCGATCACCAAGATGTTCGCCATGGTCGATGCCGGTGATGCTCCTGCATCGTGGATCAAGCGTGAGCCGACACATCGCGCGCGGCACGCCGACCTTGCGCCGAACGCCGCGCGTCACCCGTGTTGCATGCATGTTGCGCGGAACATGTGGGAACGCGAAGGAACGCCAGGAAATCCGCCGCTTTCCGTCGCAGCGATTGACACTTCGCTTTGACGGCAAAAAAAGCCGCCCGAAGGCGGGCCAAGTGCCGGATTTTATTGGGCTTGAGGCTGGCTGGGGTGGGAGGATTCGAACCTCCGTATGGCGGAATCAAAATCCTGTCCTTCTCGGCCAGTTTCAATCACATGGCACCCCAACGCCCGGAAAACCTCCGACCACGCATCAATGGGTTAGGTGCGGTTTGGAAAACGGCAGAAGGGCGCGCGGCCAACCCTCGTGGCGCCTGCCGGATGGAATCTCATCACCCGGCCGATAGGCGCCCCATGATCCGCACATGCCACGCGCAGGCGCCATCACCTTCGCCGACATCGCCGGCAAAGAAGGAACGGGGACCGGACGCAACGCTTGTCGCCTTCAGGGTAAAGGTAACGGCAGATTGCCCAAAGCGCCTTGCAGCATTGCCCTACGATGCATGTGGAGCAGCGTTTCCGGACTTAGTGAAGGCGGTGGCGCGCCACAAGGGGCAGTGAATCAACGGTGGTTATGGTCAGGACGGGGGCACGCCAATTAGCGTTGGTTCTGCAACTCCATGTACTGAAGCATCATCAGTTCCTTCCCGTCTTGCTGCTGCTGGGTGTAGTACGGGTCTTGGCCGCAGCGATTGCCCGCACAAAGAGCGTTAGAGGTTGCTCGCAGCATGGCGCCGTACATAGCCGCGCGATTGGCGGCGGCGATGCCGGCATTATAGGCATTAATCTGCTCTTGCCTTTCGGCCGCCGCGGTCAACTGTGACCTTCCGTGCTTGAGCGCCGCCGCGATACTGTCGGCCTTTGTGCAATCTTCCGTATTCCCCGAGGCGCATGAAGCTCGCTTTGCGGCGAGCTTATCGACAACATCACGCTCGCTCATGGGCTTTCCGGTGGCCGCATCAATCCACGCGAATTGCCCGTTCGGCAACCTCTCTGGGGCGTTGCTGTCTAGCGCGCTCGTGGCCGGCATTTGAACATTGTCGCCGAACGCCCACGGATGATTGTCGTCTACGCCCCTAGCCCATGACCGCATGGGCGGCAACAATGGCTTCAGCGGCCCCGGCTATGGCGGGATCGGCGGGTCGATGAGCCAGCTTGTGCGCGCCGCACTGATGCCGAACGGCGGCTCCGCGGCCGATCTGAACAACATGCGCGCCAGCTACGAG
>DATKQE010000099.1:0-55158 GCA_035532935.1 Allostellaceae bacterium | reverse complement strand
ACCCCCCGTCACCGATACCGCGTCGATCAGCTCCGCCCGCAACTCCGCCGCCAAAGCCCCCAAATCCCCCTCGCCAAGACGACGCAAATCCGCCGGGCTCTCGATCCCGTCAAGCAATGACCGAATGTTGTCGCGGCGGTGATGCGGAGCGTCGTTGCCGTTCTGATCCGTCATGTCGTGTTTCCCTCGCCGGTCGGGAATTCCCAATCCCCGATAGCAGACCCCAACTAGCGATAATAGCGCATGGCAGATCAAACGTCCCGAGAAACGTCACGCGACGCCCGCAAGGGGGCGGACTCGGCCATTCGAGTGAAGCGGTCCGTGCGCGGCTGGCCGCGGCAGCAATTCTGCGTATAATGCGCGTGGCCGCAGGCGCGGAACGAGGCAATCATGCGAGTAGTCCTGGCGCAACCCAGGGGTTTCTGTGCGGGCGTGGAACGGGCGATCGAGATCGTCGAGCGGGCGATCGAGAAATACGGGCCGCCCATCTATGTCCGGCACGAGATCGTGCACAACCGCCACGTGGTCGAGCGGCTGCGGGCCAAGGGCGCGCGCTTCGTCGACGATCTCGCCGAGATCCCGCCGGGCAGTGTCACCATCTTCAGCGCCCATGGCGTCTCGAGCGGCGTCGAGAACGATGCGACCGCGCGCGAGCTCAGCGTCATCGACGCCACCTGCCCGCTCGTCTCCAAGGTTCACAGCGAGGGGCAGCGCTATGCCGCGCAGGGCCGAGAGATCGTTCTCATCGGCCATGCCGGCCATCCCGAGATCGAAGGCACGATGGGGCGGATCGAGGGCAAGGTCCATCTCATCTCGGCCGCCAGCGAGGTCGCCGGGCTCGCGGTGAGCGATCCCGCCAAGCTCGCCTACATCACCCAGACGACGTTGTCGGTCGACGACACGCGGGCGGTGATCGAGGCGTTGCGCGCGCGGTTTCCCGCGATCGTCGGGCCCGACACCAAGGACATCTGCTATGCGACCCAGAACCGCCAGCGCGCGGCGCGCGAGCTGGCGCGGGCGGTCGATGTGGTCCTGGTCGTCGGCGCCGCCAACAGCTCCAATTCGAACCGGCTGCGCGAGATCGCCGAAGAACAGGGCGTGCCCGCCTATCTCATCGCCGACGCCGACGCGCTCGATCCGCGCTGGGTCGCGGACGCGGCGGGGGTCGGCATCACCGCCGGTGCCTCGGCGCCCGCGGAACTGGTGCAGGAGCTGATCGACCGGCTGCGCACGCTCGGCGAGGTGACGCTGGAGACGCTGCCGGGGATCACCGAGAACGTGCGTTTCCGGATGCCGGCGGACTTGGTCGATTCGGCGGCGGAATGAGGCTGGACCGTTCTTAACCGAGGGGATGCTCGTCTTGGCTGTTCCATTGCATCAGATGATCCGGGTCGGCAGCTATGTGGCGAAACAGCGCCTCAAGGGCGTCGCGCGCTATCCGCTCGTGCTCATGCTGGAGCCGCTGTTCCGCTGCAATCTCGCCTGCGCCGGCTGCGGCAAGATCGATTATCCCGATCCGATCCTGAATCAGCGCCTTTCGGTCGCGGACTGCCTCGAGGCCGTGGACGAATGCGGCGCGCCGGTAGTGTCGATCGCCGGCGGCGAGCCGCTGCTCCATCGCGAGATCGAGGAGATCGTCGAGGGCATCATCGCGCGCCGGAAATTCGTCTATCTCTGCACCAACGCGCTGCTGTTGGAAAAGAAGATCGACCGCTTCGCGCCCAATCCCTATTTCGTCTGGTCGGTGCATCTCGACGGCGACCGCGACACGCACGACCGCTCGGTCTGCCAGGAAGGCGTCTATGAGCGCGCCGTCGCGGCGATCCGCCTGGCCAAGGAGCGGGGCTTCCGCACCAACATCAACTGCACCCTGTTCGACGGCGCCGCGCCGGAGCAGGTCGCCGACTTCTTCGACACGGTGATGGCGCTTGGCGTCGACGGCATCACCGTCTCGCCCGGCTACGCCTACGAGCGGGCGCCCGATCAGGAGCATTTCCTCAACCGGCGCAAGACCAAGGAGTTGTTCCGCGCCGTCTTCCGGCACGGCAAGGGCCACAAATGGTCGTTCAGCCAATCCGGTCTGTTCCTCGATTTCCTGTCCGGCAACCAGACCTATCACTGCACGCCGTGGGGTAATCCTACCCGCAACTATTTCGGCTGGCAGCGTCCGTGCTATCTCCTCGGCGAAGGCTACGCCAAGAGCTTCAAGGAGCTGATGGAGACCACCGACTGGGATGCGTACGGCACCGGCAATTACGAGAAATGCGCCGACTGCATGGTGCATAGCGGCTATGAGGCGACGGCCGTCGTCGACGCGGTGAAGCGCCCATGGAAGGCCATGGCCGTGGCGATGAAAGGCATCCGCACCGAGGGCGCGATGGCCGAGGAGATCCCGCTCGACCGCCAGCGGCCGGCTGAATACGTGTTCTCGCGCCACGTCGAGGACGCGGCGGAGCAGATCAAGAATCAAAAGGTCAAAACCAACGCGGCGTGACGGCGATCGCCGCCGCCTCTTGTGACATGACCCCAAAGGGTTATATTATCGGCCAGCTCGCCCAATCCAGCCGTGGCATAAACGCGATCGTAACCATATGGCACTAGCAAGAGGGACTGCCGAGGCAGCGGGGAACGAGCCGCCTCGGCTCTGACCGAAGCGACGCCGATGAACCGAAAAGAACGCCGAGCCGCGAGCGGCCATCCGCACGGCGCCAAGCCTCCAGCGATGGTCGCCGGCGAGCTGCGCCAAGTCCTGGCGGAGGCATCGCGGCACGCACAGGCCGGTCGGCTCGCCGAGGCGGTGGCGTCCTATCGCCGGGCAATCAGCCTCGATCCAAACATTGCCGGCATGCACGTCAACCTGGCGATCGCGTTGAAGCACATGGGCCGGCTGGACGAGGCGTCGGCATCGTGCCGGCGCGCGATCGCGCTCAAGCCGAACCTTGCGGAAGCGCACTACAATCTGGGGCTGGTGCTGCGCGAACTGGGACAGCTCGACGAGGCCATCGCCTCCTACCGACAAGCCATCGCGCTCAGGCCGGATTTCGTCGAGGCCCACTGCAACGCGGGCAACGTTCTCAAGACGTTGGGGCGTCAGGACGAGGCCATAGCCGCCTACCGGAACGGTCTTGTCCTCGCGCCGTCCGATCCGGAGATCATCCATAACCTGGCCACGGTTCTCTACGATCAAGGCGAACTCCACGAGGCTGTCGAGTTGTACCGACGGGCGATCGCCATCAAGCCGGATTTCGCCCTGGCGATCGGCAATCTTACCCACGCGCGGCTGGACACTTGCGACTGGAACGGCCTCGACGAGGACATGAACAAATGCCGGGCTTTGGTCCAAGCGGGTGTCCGGGGCGTCCAACCTTTCGCATTTCTTTCGGTTACGGATTCGCCGTCCGAACATTTGCGCTGCGCCCGCCTGGAAGCCGCCGCCGCTGCTGTGGCGGTAACGGAGAAACTTCCTGCCGCCCCGCCGAGAACGCGCGAGAAGCTCCGCCTCGCCTATCTGTCGGGAGATTTCCGCCAGCATCCGAGCGCCATCCTCACCGCCGAGCTGTTCGAGCGCCACGACCGGGGCCGGTTCGAGGTCAGCGCCTATTCGTTGGGCCCGGACGATGGGAGCGCGATGCGCCGGCGTCTCATCAAGGCGTTCGATCGTTTCATCGACATCCGCCCGCTGTCCCACGCCGATGCCGCCAAGCGAATTCGCGAGGACGGCATCGATATCCTCGTCGATCTCATGGGCTACACGAAATTCGCCCGAACGCCGATCGTCGCCGCACGTCCGGCTCCCATTCAGGTCAATTTCCTCGGCTATATCGGAACGATGGGAGCGCCATTCATCGACTACACCGTCGCCGACGCGGTCGCCCTGCCGATGACCGATCAGCCGCACTACGATGAACGGATCGTGCATCTGCCGGACTGCTTCATGCCCACCGACACACGGCGGGAAGTCGACGAGAGAACGCCGACCCGGGCGGAATGCGGGCTGCCCAAGACGGGCTTCGTATTCTGCTGCTTCAACACCAGCTACAAGATCACGCCGGCGATGTTCGATATCTGGATGCGGCTGTTGCGGGCGGTTCCGGGAAGCGTGCTCTGGCTGGTCGAGAGCAATTCCATCGCCGATGCCAATCTCGAACGCGAAGCCGCTTCGCGCGGCGTCGACGCCAGCCGCGTGATTCTCGCACCGCGCCAGCCCTTGCCGCAGCACCTCGCCCGGCATCGCTTGGCCGACCTGTTCCTCGACACCCTTCCGCGCAATGCTCACACCACCGCCAACCTCGCCCTCTGGATGGGTTTGCCCGTACTGACGTGCCGGGGCGACACGTTCCACGGCCGTGGTGCCACGAGCCTGCTCCTGACCATCGGCCTGCCCGAGTTGGTGACACCGTCATTGAGCGCATACGAGGCGCTCGCCATGCGCCTTGCGACGGATCCGGCGCTGCTCGGAACCCTGCGGCGCCGGCTCGAGCAGAATCGTGACACCACGCCGCTCTTCGACATGGCGCGCTATACGCGACGGCTGGAAGCGGCGTATTTCCGGATGTGGGACACTTGGACGGCGGGAAGACCGCCGCAGGCCTTCGCCGTTCCACCCTAGGCCAGCGCGATACCGACCGAACCGCCGGCGCGCCGCCGCCGCCGCGCCGCGGTTCAGGCGGTGGCGCGCAGCCTCGCGCCGCGCGGGCTCTGCCCCGGCGCCGGATAGGCATAGGGACCCAGCGGCAAAAGCAGCGCGCAGATCACGAGGATGGCTACCTCGTCGAAGGCGAAGAGCGGCATGTAGGAATGGAAATGGTCGTAGATCGTGCCGCCAAGCCACGGCCCGAACCCCGCGGCGATCGCGAAAATGCCGAACATCGTCCCATAGATCTTGGCATAGTCCTTGAGGCCGAAATAGCGGCTGACGAAATAGGCCAGCAGGTCCGCTTCGGCGCCGATAGCGAGGCCGAGGCAGACGGTGCCGACGATCGGCGCCGCACCGCCCCAGCCGCTCGCCAGAAGCGCGACGCCGCCCATGGGGAACAGGAAGAACACGATCGCGACATAAGGCGCGAAGAACCGGTCGACGCACCACCCCGAGAACGCCCGGCCCAACAATAGCGCGATCCCGGCCAACGACAGCGCCGAGGTTGCCGTCTGGATCGAGATGCCGCGATCGGTCAGATAGGGCACCACATGGGTAAGCGTGCCGTTGATCGACGTGACCGCAAGAAAGAACACCAGGCACAGCGCCCAGAACCGCCACGCGCCCCGGAACGCTTGGGTCGCACTGATCCCGGGAAGATTGCCCGCCGGCGCCACGTCGCTAATCCGTGCGCGGTCCTGAGGCGAAGGATCGCGCAGAAAGAGCGCGATGGGAATGAAGGCGAACACCAGGATCGTCACGCCCATACCGAGGAAGCCCGCACGCCAGCCGAAATGGAGAATGAGCCGCTCGGCGATCTTGGGGACGATGGCAACGCCGAGCCCGACGCCCGCTTGCGATATGCCAAGCGCCAGTCCGCGCCTTGCATCGAACCACTTGGCAACAGCACAGCCATAGGGGACGGGCGAGCCGATCACGCCAACAAGGCCGGTCGCCAGGAACAGGGCGTAGAGCACGAACGGCGAGGCTGTGAGCATCGAATACCCGGCCGTCGCCGCCGCGTAGAGCAGGACTCCCGGGATCATCACGCGCCTGGTGCCGAACCGGTCGAGGAAGTAGCCGATGAAGAAGCAGCCGAGCGCGGTCAAGATGGAGGAGAGCAGTATACCCGACGCAAAATAGCCGCGGCCGACATGGAGATCCTGGGTGACAGGCTTGAGGAACACACCCAAGGCGAAGACGTTCACCGCGCCGGAGCCAACCAGGAGCCCGCTCATCGACGCAACCACCACCCACCAGCGATTACGGAAGAAATTCATCATCTCGCGCGCCTCCCCGTGATCGGGCCGGGGGTTCACGCCCGCAAGCGCCCCCCGGCATCCATGTCTCGTGCCGGCATTCTTGCACCGCCGCCGCCCAGGGCAAGACAAATTGCGCCGCGCGTTGCGGCCGACCGGCTGTGCCGGATACCCGCTGGCGCGGGTGTGATGGCGCCGCGATGAACGATCGAAATTGCCGACTAACGCCGAAGATGGCGAAGCAGCAGAAGCGCGGCGATGATCAGCACGATGCCCAGCCACGAGATGTCGAACACGAACGCATCGTGAGCAACCGCGAGATGGATGGCCGGCGCCCGCAGAAAGGCCCACAGCGAGTCCATCGTCCCCCACTCCTTATTCCGGCACGGCCGCCGCGCGCTTGTAGCGGAACCGCAGGAACGAAAAAACCGGGCGGGCGCGGATCATCGCACCATTGGCGCTCGACCGACGCCGGCCCGCAGCGCCCGCACATCCCCGGCCACCCGATGGGCAGACGGGCCAAGCAGCGGTAAGATTACCGCCGAAAGGGCGGCTTCCATGATCAGCGCCGAGCAGAACGAGTTGATGACGCACACCGGCGCCGAGACGCCGGCAGGCCGGCTCATGCGGCTCTATTGGCAGCCGGTGGCGCTGGCCGAGGAACTCCAGGGGGTGCGGCCGGTGCGGCCGGTGCGGCTCCTGGGCGAGGAATTCGTCCTCTTCCGCGACGAGGCCGGCCGGCTTGGACTGCTCGACCGCCATTGCCCGCATCGCGGCGCCGATCTCGCCTTCGGGCGGCGCGAGGATGGCGGGCTGCGCTGCGTCTTTCACGGTTGGCTGTTCGACGTCGCCGGACGCTGCCTCGAGACGCCGGCCGAGCCCGAAGAGAGTCCGCTCCGGACGCGCATCCGGCAAAGGAGCTATCCCGTGATCGAGCGCGGCGGCATCGTCTTCGCCTATCTCGGCCCGGGCGAGCCGCCGGCGCTGCCGCATTTCGATTGCTTCATCGCGCCCGACACGCATTGTTTCGCCTTCAAGGGCTTCATCGCGTGCAACTGGCTGCAGGCGCTCGAGGTCGGGATCGATCCGGCACATGCCTCGTATCTGCATCGCTTCTTCGAGGACGAGAACCCGGAAGCGAGCTATGGCCGCCAGTTCCGCGCCGTCTCGGCCGATTCCGACCTCCCGATGACGCAGCTCCTGCGCACCCACGGGCGGCCGCGCCTCGAGGTCGAGCGCACCCCCTACGGCATGCAGCTCGTCGCGCTGCGCACGCTCGACGCGGCGCGCACGCATGTGCGGGTGACCAACATGATCTTTCCGCACGGCTTCGTCATTCCCCTGAGCCCGACCATGACGATCAGCCAGTGGCATGTCCCGGTCGACGATACGCGCTGCTACTGGTATGCGATCTTCACCAGTTTCGCCGGCGCGGTCGACAAGGCGACGATGCGGCGGCAACGGCTCGAACTCTATTCCCTGCCCGATTACATGCCGCGGCTCAATCAATCCAACAATTACGGCTTCGATCCCGACGAGCAGCTTCACCGCACCTTTACCGCGATGGGCACCGACATCAACGTGCACGATCAATGGGCGATCGAATCGCAAGGCCCCATCCACGACCGAACGCGCGAGACTCTGGGCTATAGCGATACGGCGATCGCGCTTTACCGCCGCATCCTGCTCGACGCCATCGCCGGCGCGAGGCGCGGCGAGCGGCCGTTGATGGTGCTGACGCAAGAAGAGGCCGCGCGGCTCCGCGGCCCCGCCGCCATTGACGGGATCGGCCCGACCGATGCCTGGCAGCAATATTGGCGCGACGCCGATGCCGAGCGCCGCAAGACCGCGAGCTGGTCCGCGTGACGCGCCGGCAGGAACGCGGCAGCTTCGTCGAGCGCCACGGGCTCTGGAGCGACGCGCAGACCAAGGCGGCGGCCGAGATCACCCGCCGCATCGAGGCCGAAGGAATCGATCTGGTCCGTCTTTCCTTCGCCGATCAGCACGGCATCCTGCGCGGCAAGACCGTGGTCGCGGCCGAAGCGCCGGGCGCGATGCGCGACGGCATCGGCATCGCCTCGACGCTGCTGTTGAAGGACACCGCGCACCGCACCGTCTTTCCCGTCTTCACCGCCGGCGAGGACCCGCTCGTCGCCGGGATGCGCGGCGCGGCCGACGTGCTGCTGGTCGCCGATCCCTTGAGCTTTCGCGTCCTGCCCTGGGCGCCCGGCACCGGATGGCTGCTCTGCGACGTCCATTTCGCCGACGGCAAGCCGGTGCCCTATTCGACCCGCGAGGTGGGGCGCCGGGCGGTCGCGCAGTTGGCGACGGAAGGCTATGACCTCGTCGCCGGGCTCGAGGTCGAATTCCATGTCTTCCGGCTCGACGATCCGCAGCTGCGGCCGAGCGATGCGGGACAGCCCGGCACGCCGCCTTCGGTCACCCTTCTCAACAAGGGCTACCAGTATCTCACCGAGCAGCGTTACGACGCGCTCGACCCGGTGCTCGAGCTGATCCGCCGCGACGTCGTCAAGCTTGGCCTGCCGCTGCGCTCGATCGAGGTCGAGTACGGGCCGAGCCAATGCGAGATGACGTTCCGCCCGGGGATCGGCATCGAATCGGCCGACTGGATGATCCTGTTCCGTAGCGCGGTGAAGCAGATCTGCCATCGCAACGGCTATCACGCGACCTTCATGTGCCGCCCGCGCCTCGAGCACATGGTGTCGAGCGGCTGGCATCTGCATCAGTCGCTGCGCGAACGCAAGTCCGGCCGCAACGCCTTCGTCGCCGGCGGCGGCGACATCCTGTCGCCGCTCGCCCGGCACTATCTCGCCGGGCTCATCGACCATGCCGCCGCCGCCACCGCGTTCACAACGCCCACCATCAACGGCTACAAGCGCTATGTCCCCTACGCGCTCGCGCCCGACCGCGCGACCTGGGGGCACGACAATCGCGGCGTGATGATCCGGGTCGTGGGCCAGCCCGGCGATCCCGCGACCCATCTCGAGAACCGCGCCGGCGAGCCGGCCGCCAATCCCTATCTTTACCTTGCGGCGCAGATCCTGTGCGGCCTCGACGGCATGGCGCGGCGGCTCGATCCCGGACCTTCCGCCGACGCACCCTATGAGGCGGCGGCGACGCCGCTGCCGCGGACGCTCGACGAGGCGCTCGCCGCGCTCGCGCAGGATGCCTGCCTGCGGGCCGGGCTCGGCGAGGGGTTCGTCGCCTATTATCTTCGCCTCAAGGCGGCAGAGCTGGCGCGCTTCCACCAGACCGTGACCGATTGGGAGCAGCGCGAGTATTTCGAAATCTTCTGATTTCGGGCCGTATAACGGCGGCCGCTAACGTGAGATTAATGATCGCTGTCCCATTCTTCGGAGGTCGGGGAGAACGGGGCGTTTTGACATGACTTCGCGCAATTCCGCCGCGCTTGCCGCCGCCGAGATGCCGGTGGGGCCGGTCGAGGCGCGCGAGGATCGGCGCCGGCAAATTCTCTGGAGCGCCGTGTTGCAGACGGCGCGCGGCCCGTGCCATTGCCTCGTCGTCGACATCTCGCGCGGCGGCGCCCGGATCGCCCGCGCGCCCGCGGTCGGAATCGGCCAGGCCGTCACCTTGATGGTCACGGGGCTCGGCATGTTCCGCGGCACGGTGGTCTGGAGCGAGACCGGCAATCTCGGCATCGAGTTCGTCCCGCAGCCCGGCGCCGGCCGCGCCTGAAGGCCTCGCCCGGTTCGATCGCGCCGGGACAAGCGAGTCCCGCGCCATGCACGCTTCCGCTAGAGTAACGCCATAAGCCAAGGGCGGCGGGACTCTGCGGGGAGAGGGCGATGGCAAAGGTCACGGGTGCGCAAGTTCTTGCCGAGATGCTCGACGGCTATGGCGTCACCCATGTCTTCATGGTGCCGGCGGTGCTGCGCCGCACGCTGGCGGAGATGGAGCGCCGCACCGGCATCAAGCGCATTCAGACCCATGGCGAGAAATCGGCCGCCTATATGGCGGACGGCTATGCACGCGCCTCGGGCCGGCCCGGCATCTGCATGGCGCAGGTGGTGGGCGCGCTCAATCTCGCCGCGGGCCTCAGGGACGCATGGCTCGCGCATTCGCCGGTGATCGCCTTCACCGGCGGCCGCGAGCCGCGCACCAAGTTCCGCCAAGTCTATCAGGAGATCGACGACGTTCCCGCCTTCGCGCCGGTGACCAAGATGAACGTCACCATCGACGCGGTTGAGCGCTTTCCCGACATGATCCGCCAGGCCTTCCGCACCGCCGTCTCCGGCACGCCCGGCCCGGTCCATCTTCAGTTCCGCGGCAATGAAGGGCAGATCGACGCCGACGAAGCCGACATGGAGGCGGCCGCCGAGCCCCAATTCGCGCGCGTGCCGCCGTTCCGCCCCGAGCCCGATGCGGCGAGCGTCCGCGCCGCGCTGACGCTGCTGGAAAACGCGGACCGGCCGGTGATCGTCGCCGGCGGCGGCGTGCACGCCTCGGGCGCGGCGCGCGAGCTGGTGAGCTTGGCCGAGACACTCGCCATTCCGGTTGCGACCTCGCTCACCGGCAAGGACACGATCATCGCGAGCCATCCGCTTGCGGTCGGCGTGGTCGGCTCCTATTCCCGCGAGAGCGCCAACCGCGTCGTCGGCGAGGCCGATCTCGTCTGCTTCATCGGCACCGAAACCGGCGGCATGACCACGCATTTCTGGGCGGTGCCCAAGATCGGCGTGCCGGCAATCCAGATCGACATCGAGCCCGAGGCGATCGGCCGCAACTATCCGCTCAAGGCGGCGGTGCTGGGCGACGCCAAGGCGACGCTCGCGCGCATGCTCGAACAGGCCAACGGCGCGACTGCCGCGCGCCGCCGGAAGTGGCTCGAGACCGCCAGCGGCATCTGCCGCGAATGGTACGATAAGCAGGGGCCGGCACTGTCGTCCAACGCCTGGCCGATCCGGCCCGAGCGGCTCGTCGGCGAGCTGTCGCGGCTGATGCCCGAGGATGCCATCGTCGTCGTCGATACCGGCCACGCCGGCATGTGGATGGGCGGGTTCTTCGATCTGCGCAGTCCCCGGCAGAGCTATCTCCGCAGCGCCGGGCATCTCGGCTGGGCGTTCTCGGCGGGGCTCGGGGCGAAATGCGGTGCGCCGGACCGGCCGGTCGTGGCGTTCACCGGCGATAGCGGCTTCTGGTATCACCTCGCCGAGATCGAGACCGCGGTGCGCTGGGGCATCAACACCGTCACCGTGGTCAACAACAACAACGGCGGCAATCAATCGAAGCGCGGCTTCGATCGCGCCTATGGCGGCAACCCGACCGAGCGGTCGCGCGAGCTCTGGACCTTCGGCAAGGTGAATTTCGCCAGGATCGCCGAGGATCTCGGCGCCGTTGGCATCCGCGTTGAAAAGGCCGGAGATTTCGCCGCCGCGTTCGAGCGCGCGCTCGCCGCCGGCCGGCCGGTCATTCTCGACGTCGCCACCGACATCGACATCGCCGCGCCGCTGGCAGTGAGTTAGCCCGATCGTTTCGGAATGAGGCAGAAGCCCTGCGCCTCGACGCCCAGCGCCGGGTTGAACTTGCTGCGGAAATTCTCGAGCGCGATCGCGCCGGTCAATTCGACGATCTGCGCCTCGGTGAAGTGCTGCTTGAGGCGCGCGAACAACGCGTCATCGACCTTCTGGCCGGTGATCGTCACGCGCTCGGCATAGTCGAGCGCGATGCGCTCGGTCTCGCTGAAGAGACCGCTTTCGCGCCAGTTCGCCACCGCAGCGGCCTTCGCTGCGCCCTCGTCGCCTTCCATCACACGGATGGAATTGATGTCGATTCAGAACGGGCAGCCGTTGATCGACGCGACGCGGAGATAGACGAGCGCGAGGAGCGCCGCCGGAAGCTGTCCCGATTGCTCGATCGAGGCCGAGAGCAGCTTGGCCGCGCGCAGGATCGGCGGGCAATGCGCCATGACCTTGGTCGGGTTCAGGAGGCCGCCGAACCGCGCACGTTCCTTCTCGAACGCCTCCATCAGCGTCGGATCGCCGCCGTCGTCTTCGATTTCACTGACGCGTGGCATGGCGCCAACTCCTTTCACTTGATCGCGAGCGGATTGACCGGCGAGCCGACCGCGCCGGTCACCGGCAAGGCCGGCGCCACGAACATGAATTCATAGCGCTTGTCAACGGCGCAGTCCTCGGCGAGTTCCGCGAGATGGAAGATCTCGCCCACGGTCAGGCCCATGATCGGGATTGAAATCCAATGCCACGGCTGGTTCGCCTCGTCGGTCTCGTTGGGCCGGACCTCGACGCCCCAGGTGTCGGTGGCGATCGCCGCGAGTTGCTTCTTGTGCAGCCAGTCGAGCGTCTCGAACGCGAGCCCGGGCGCGTCACCGCCGGAATAGCCGTCCCAGCTCGCGGCCGCGAGCTTGGCCTCGACCTGGCCGGTGCGCACGAGAAGGAAATCGCCGCGTCCGACCGCGGCCCCGAAATGCCGCTCGGCGCTGTCGAGCACATCGCAGGTGACGGCAAAGCCGTCAGGCAGATGGTCCTGGCCAAGCATGCGCGGAATGTCGAACAGCACGCCGCGCCCCACCATGCGGTCGCGCGTCTTCTCGATGCCGCATTTCTGCGCCCCCGCCGAGGTGACGGTGCGGCAGTCATAGCCGTTCCACATGTGATCGCCGTAGAAGATGTGGCCGAGCCCGTCCCATTGCGTGCCGCATTGCATCGGCATGATGACGATGTCGTCGGCGCCGCGGATCTTGCGGCTGTCGAGCACGCCCGAATAGGCATCGGTACCGGTGCGCAGCATCACGTGGATCGGATTGAAGCGGCCGAGCGACGGATAGTTGCTCTTGCCGCCCTGCGGCCCGCGATTGTCGAAGGCGAGCGCCAGCGACATGACCTTGCCCTTCTGCACGAGCCGCGCCGCCGCGACAACGTCTTCGGGACGCGTGTAGTTGAGCGTGCCGATCTCGTCGTCGGCGCCCCATTTTCCCCAGTTCTTCAGCCGCTCCGCTGCCGCCCTGATGTCGTCCATGGTGAGCTTGCGCGTCGACGTTCCTGCTACCGCCATCGTTTCCTCCCGTCCGGCCGTGCGTCCGAGACTATCCTTCGCCGCCGGGCCACGACAAGGCCGCCGCCGCCTGCGTCAGCGCCGCGAGCGCCCTGCGCGTGTGCCGCGCCAGGCGCAGCAGCGCCGGCACCTGCGCCGGATCGCGCAGGATCGAGCCCAGCACCGGCAAGAGCGCGGCGCGGCCCGCGGCGTCAAGGCCGACTGCCGCGGCCGGCGGCAGGGCAAATCCGGCCGGATCGGCGACCGCGCGCAGGACCATGAACGGCCGGCTCAAGCGCTGCGCCGCCACTGCCGCGATGTGGCTTTCGAGATCGACCGCCACGGCGCCCGTGCGCCGATGAAGCCGCGCCTTTTCCTCCGGCGCAGCGATGATCGCCGTCGCGCCGAGAATGTCGTCCGCGACCGGGCGCAGACCGAGCGCGCGCAGCGCTTCGTCGACGCGCCCCCGCCACGCCTCATCGACCGTGATCGCCGTTCCTTCGCTCACGACACGCCGCGGCAGCAGCAGCGTCCCGGGCGCGAGGCCCGGCGCGAGCGCGCCGGCGATGCCGAAACTCATGAGCGACGCCGCGGTGGCGAGGATGCGCTCGACGGCTGCCGCCGTCCGTTCCGGATCGCCGCCCGTTGCGACCGCTTCGATACCGCGACGCTGCAGGATCCTCGCCTCCGCCGCCAGCCCCGTGACTGCGGCGAGCGCCATCACATGCCGAAGACGGCGCCGGTCCCGTCGCCGCGGCGGAGGTTGCGATAGCGTGCCAGCGCCCACAGCGGAAAATACGCGCGGTAACCGTGATAGCGCAGATAGAACACGCGCGGGAATCCCACCGCCGTGTACCAGTCTTCGTCCCACAATCCGTGCGGCCGCTGCGTCGCGAGCAAATAGCGCACACCGCGCGCCACCGCGGGATGATCGACCTCGCCGGCGGCCATCAGGGCGAGCAGCGCCCACGCGGTCTGCGAGGCGGTGCTGGCTTTGCCTGCGCCGCGCGGGCCGTCCTGCCAATAAGAGGCGCCGTCTTCGCCCCAGCCGCCGTCGTCGCGCTGCTTCGCCAGGAGCCAGCCGACGGCGCGACGCACCATCGGCGATGCCTTGTCCACGCCGGCGGCCTGGAGCGCGACCAGCACCGACCACGTGCCGTAGATGTAATTGGTGCCCCAGCGGCCGAACCAGGCGCCATCGGTCTCCTGCTCGCGCCGCAGGAACGCAAGCCCCGCTTCGCGCACAGTCTGCGGCGCGCGCGCGCCAAGCTGTGCCAGCATGCCGACGCAGCGCCCCGAAACGTCCGCGGTCGGCGGATCGAGCAGCGCGCCATGATCCGCGAACGGGATGTAGTTGAGGTAATAATACTCGTTGTCGGCGTCAAACGCGCCCCACCCGCCGCCGCGGCATTGCATGCCGACGATCCATTCCGCGGCGCGGTCGACGGCTTCGCGATAGCGGACGCGATCGAACCGGTCGAGCGCGATGGCCACCATGGCGGTGTCGTCGAGATCGGGATAATGCGGATTGGCGTATTGAAAGGCCCAGCCGCCCGGCCGCAGGCCGGGCCGCCATTCGCCCCAGTCGCCGATGACGCGACACTCCTGGCGCGCGACCAGCCAATCGAGCCCGCGCCGCACCGCCAACGCGGCACCTTCGCCGCCCGCCTCCATCAGCGCGAGCGCTGCCAGCCCGGTGTCCCACACCGGCGACAGACAGGGCTGGCAATAGGACCGCCCCGGTTCCAGCACCAGGAGCTTGCGCAGCGCCTCTCGCGCGATGGCGGCGTGAGGATCGTCCTTGGCAGATCCGAGGGCGTCGAACATCATCACGCTGTTGGCGATGGCGGGATAGATGCCGCCGAGCCCATCATCGCCATTGAGCCGCTCGACGACGAAGCGCACCGCCGCGTCGATCGCGCGCTGCCGATGGCGCTTGGGAAACCACGGCTCCACGCGCCGCAGCACCGAGTCCACCGCATTGAACACGGTCGCCCAGATCGAGCCTCGCGCGCGCGGCGCCTGCGCTTCCGTGTCCGGCACGAACAGCTCGCGGATCGCGACGCGGCGCGGATTGCGCGCCTTGGGCCGCATCGCCATCAGCACGAGCAGCGGCACGATCACGGTCCGCGACCAGTACGAAACCTTGCTCAAATGGAATGGGAACCAGCGCGGCAGCAGCATGATCTCGACCGGCATCACCGGCACGGCGCGCCAGGAAACCTCGCCGAAGAGCGCGAGCTGGATGCGGGTGAAGACGTTGCAGTGCGCCGCCCCGCCATGGGCGAGAATGGCCGCCCGCGCCCGCGCCATGTGCGGCGCGTCGGCGGCATCGCCCGCCGCCTTGAGTGCGAAATAGGCCTTGACGCTGGCCGAGAGATCGAACGCGCCGCCATGAAACAATGGCCAGCCGCCGTGCTCGCCCTGGATCGCGCGCAGATATCGCGCGAGCGCCGTCTCGACCGTGTCGTCGACCTCGTCGAGGAAATGGCCGAGCAGGATGAACTCGGCCGGAATCGTCGCATCGGCCTCGAGCTCGAACGCCCAGTGCCCGTCGCCGCGCTGGAGCGCGATCAGCGCCGCCTCCGCCGCGCCGACGCCGCGCTCGAGCGCGGCAGTGTCGCCGGCGTCGAGGTCTTGAGGTACCAAGGTGTCGGACATCACGCGCAAGCTCGGAAATGGCGCGCCACTTTGGTGTGCAGCCGGCATGGGCTCAAGCGCTTTTCATGCAGCCAGCACTGCCGCCGCTGCATGGCCCGACCGGATCGCGCCTTCGATGGTGGCAGGCAGCGCCGTGTCGGTCCAATCGCCGGCCAAGGCGAGATTGCGCCAGCGCGTCCGCTGCGGCGGGCGGCGCGCCACTTCGGCCGGCGTAGCGGCGAAGGTGGCGCGCCGTTCCTTGACGATCTGTGCCGGCGGGACCTCCTGTCGGGGCAGGCCATAAGCCTGCTCGACATCGCGCCACAGGCGCAGGCTCAGCTCCTCGGCGGGCCAGTCGATCAGGCCCTCGGCGGCGCTCACCGTCACCGACAGCACGCCGGGCTTGCGGAACACCCATTCGGCCGTGCCGCCGATGATGCCGACGAAAAGCGGCGCGTCGTCGCCGACCGCGATCCGGTAATGGGCGTTGACGATGGCGCGAAACTGCTCGGGTGCGGCGAGCCCGGGCAGGATGCGCGTCGCGACCGACGCCGGCACCGCCAGCACGACCGCCTCGTCGTCGCCGAGCGGCGCGGTGCCGGCCTCGAACGCCAGCCCCGTCACGCGCCCGCTATCGAACTCGAACCCGCGCAGGCGCGTGGCGAGGCGAAGCTCGGCGCCGCAGCGGCGCAGATGCGCGAGCGCCGGTTCGACCAGCGATTCCGACAACCCGACTTTCGGCACGAGCGGCCGGCAGGCCGCGCCGCCCCGGGCGAAGGTCTCGGCCACCACCCGCGCCAGCAGCGCCGCCGACGCCTCGGCCGCGCAGGTGTTGAGAACGGCGACGGTCAAGGGCCGCCAGAAACGGCGAAAGAGCGGGGTCTGGCGATCGAGGACCTCGGCGACGGTGCCGCCGCGCGAAGCCACGGCCAGTCGCAGCGCGGCGAGATATTCGCACAGCTTCGTTCCCGGAACGCGGCGCGCCTTGTCGAAAATCCACCACGGGACCCGCCCCGTGCCGGGCCGCAGCACCCAGCGCTCGCCGGTGGCGAGATCGAGAAAGGGGAACGCCGCTTCCGCCGGACCGGCCAACGTGTCGGCCGCACCGATCGCGGCGACAAAGCGCATGGCCGCGCGATTGCCCGCGAGCAGAAGATGATTGCCGTTGTCGATGCGGCAGCCAAGCGTGGCATCAAAATAAGAGCGGCAGCGGCCGCCGGCATGGGGTGCGGCCTCGTAGAGTACGACCGCGTGCCCGCCATCGGCGAGGCGCACCGCCGCCGCCAATCCTGCCATGCCGGCACCGATCACGTGCATGCGCGCAAAGCGGCTCACAATAGCCCGTGTCGCAACGCGAGCCAGATCTTCACCGGCCGCGGCACCGCGGCTGGCTGGTCGAGCCGCAACCAGCCGCGCCGGCGCAACCGGTCGAGCGCCGCGCGATAGACCGCCGCCATCACCGCGGCCGGCCGCATCGCCCGCCGCGAGCATTGTGCCATCGCCGCTTCGGCATCGGCGAAATGCCGCTCCGCCATCGCTGCGACAGCCGCGCAGACCCGTTCGACCCTGGGATGGGCGAGCGCGCGTTCCGGCGCGAAATCGGCGATGCCGTGCTGCTCCAGCGGTTCGCGCGGCAGATAGAGCCGGCCGCGGGCGGCGTCCTCGCTGAGATCGCGCAGGATGTTGGTGAGCTGCAAGGCGCGGCCGAGGGAATGCGCGACGCGATCGGCGGCCGGCGACGCGTCGCCGAAGATCCGCACCGACAGGCGTCCGACCGCGCTGGCCACGCGATCGCAATAGAGGTCGAGCGTGGCGAGGCTCGGCGCCTGAATGGGCTCGCGCGCATCCATCTCCATGCCGTCGATGAGGGCGAGGAAATCCTCCTGCCGCAACCGGTATTCCGCGACGACCGGCGCCAGCACGCGCGCCAGCGGCCGGGTCGGACGGAACGCGAAGATCGTCGCCACCTCATCGCGCCATTCCGCCAGTGCGGCGAGCTTCGCTGCGCTCGGGTCGTCGCTGTCGGCAATGTCATCGATGACGCGGCAGAACGCATAGACTGCAAACATCGCGTCGCGTCGCGCCGGCGGCAGCAGCCGCATCGCCCAATAGAACGAGCTGCCGGCAGCGATCACCCGGTCGCGGATCGCGGCCCGCAGCGCCGCATCGTCCTCGGCGAGAAGTGCGCTCACGCGCGGCCCCGCACGAAACCACGCACGAACGCGGCGGCGAAATCGGTGCGCGCGAGCTTGACCCGCGTCGCCAGCGGATCGCCGTGCCGCAGCCGGCGCAACAGCCGTTCCGCAAGCGTGAGGATGACCGCGCATTCGCGCCGCAGCCCCGGACTCTGCACCGCCGACGGCAGCGGCCGTGCTTCATCGATCAGCGTCGCCGTGGCATCGAGCAGGCGCTGGATCGTCGCCCGCAGCGCCGCGCTCGAGTGATTCTTCTGCAGCTCCTCGATGCGCGCGCCGCAGGCCGCGAGATCGCGCTCGGGCAGATAGACGCGATCGAGCGCGCGGAAATCCTCGCCGCAATCCTGAAGATGGTTCAGCACCTGGAGCGCGCTGCACAGCGCGTCCGAAGGCGGCCAGGTCGACCGCGGCTCGCCGTGAAGGTCGAGAAGCTGTCGTCCGACCGGCGCCGCCGAATAGCGGCAATAGTCCATGAGATCGTCCCAGTCGCGATAGCGCAGCTTGGTCGCATCGAGCCGGAACGCCCGCAGCACGTCATGGCAATGCTGTGTCGTCACGCCGGTTTCGAGCAGGCTCACGCGCATGGCGGCGGCGGCCGGCGCATCGACGCCAAGGGCGCCGTCGAGGACCTCCGCCATATGATCGAGCCGCCTGATCTTGTCCTCGGCCGAAAGATTCGGGTTGTCGGCAACGTCATCGGCGTTGCGGGCGAAGCGATAGAAGGCATGCACGTGCGGCCGCAGTTCGCGGCGAATGAGCCACGAGCCGACCGGGAAATTCTCGTCGGTCCGGCCTTTGCCGGAGTTTGTCTCGACGCCGGGCGTCAACGCTGACTCTGCCATTGCACCCTCCCCTTCCACGTCCCGCCGCGGCCGCGATAGTAGCGCCGCGCCGAGTCGAGCGTCGCCGCCAGATAGACGAGCGCAACTGCCGGCAGCAGCGGCGCCCAGAGCGGCGACAGGCGATAGAAGCGCAGCATCGGCACGTAGGCCACCGCCATCGCCGCCCAGGCGCCGCCGGCGAGCCAGCCCCCCGGACCCCCGGCCATGACCAGAGACGGCGGCGCCAGAAAGGTCAAGCCCAGTCCCAGCACCGTGCCGATGAGCAGGAGCGGCGAATGGCCGAGCTGCGTATAGGCGGTGCGCGCTACCATCGACCATATGTCGGCCACGCGCGGATAGGCCCTGAGGCTTCGTGTCGTTTCGGCGAGGGCGAGGAAGATCGGCCCGCCCCGCTTCACCGCGCGCGCCAGCGCGCAATCGTCGATGAGCGCGCCGCGGATCGCCTCATAGCCGCCGATTTGGTGATAGGCGCTGCGCCGCAGCAGCATGCAGCCGCCCGCCGCCGCGGCAATGCGCCGCTCCGGCCGATTGACCCAGGCGAAGGGATAAAGCATGGCGAAGAAAAAGACGAAGGCCGGGATGAGGAAGCGCTCGGCGAGGCTTTGGCAGCGCAGCTTGACCATGAGCGAGACGAGATCGTACTGGCGCGCTTCAAGCGTACTCACCAAGGCCTGGAGCGCACCCGGAGGATGGGCGATATCGGCATCGGTGAAGAGGTAGAGATCGGGCGGCGTCCCCGCCTCGACGGTCCGCACGCCCTCGGCAAGCGCCCAGAGCTTGCCGGTCCAGCCGGGCGGGAGGCTGCGCGCGCCGATGACCGTGAGCTCGGCCCTTCCAGCCACCGCCGCCGCACGCGCTGCCGCGGCGGTGCCGTCATCGCTGTGGTCGTCCACCAGCACCACCGCGAAGCGCCCCGGGTAGTCCTGCGCCAGCAGCGACGTGACGGCTTCGCCCACCACCGCGGCCTCGTTGCGCGCGGGAACGACCGCGGCGACGCTCGGCCAACGCGGCGGCGACGGCGCATCGGGCAGCAGAAGCGGCCGCCAGAAGAAGCCCCGGCCGAGAACGAGATAGACCCACACCGCAACGGTGAGGAGCGCAAGGACGGTCGTCGCACTCATGGGCACATGCCTTCCGCGCGGAACCAACGGATCGCCTCGGCAAGGCCTTCTGCGGCGGGCCGGGCGCGATAGCCGAGCTCGCGTTCGGCCTTGGCCGAGGTGAAGAACATAAGCTTGCGCGCCATCCTCAAGCCGTCGAAGGTGACAAAGGGCTCGCGCCCGGTCGCCCTGCCGTAGAGTTCCGCCGCGAGCGCGACCGGCCAGACCGCCGTCACCGGCAGTCGCAGCCGGGGCGGCCGCCGGCCGCACAAGGAAGCGATCGCGGCGAGGATCGCCGCGAGTGTCATGTCCGCGCCGCCGAGGATATAGCGCTCGCCCACCCGCCCGTGCCGTTCGGCCAAGAGATGTCCCGCCGCCACGTCGTCGACATGGACGAGATTGAGGCCGGTATCGACGAAAGCCGGCATGCGGCCCGAAGCGGCCTCGACGATCATGCGCCCGGTCGGCGTCGGCCTGCGGTCGCGCGGGCCGACGGGCGTCGAGGGGTTGACGATCACTGCCGGCAGCCCGCGTTCGTCGACCATCCGCCGGACCGCCGCCTCGGCCAGGAATTTCGAGCGCTTGTAGGGACCGATCATGTCGGCGAGGCGGCTCGGCGTGGTTTCGTCGGCGGGTGTTCCGTCCACCGTCAGGCCCAGCGTCGCGACGCTGCTGGTATAGACGATGCGCGCGACGCCCGCTTGCTGCGCTGCCGCCATCAGCCGCACCGTGCCGTCGACATTGGCCGCGTGCATGGCATCGGGATCGCGCACCCAGAGGCGGTAATCGGCCGCAACATGATAGACCGCGCCGCAGCCCGCCACGGCGGCTTCGAGCGAGCGCGGGTCGGTGAGGCTGCCGATCCGGATCTCGACCTCGAGCCCCGCGAGATTGCGACGGTCGCTCGTCGGCCGCAGCAGCACGCGCACGCGCCGGCCCGCGGCCAGGACCGCCCGCGCCACCGCCGCGCCGACGAATCCGGACGCTCCGGTCACAAGCACGGGCAGATCGGCGGTGGCCATGGCAGGAATGGACGAGCGCGGCCGTGCCGGCGGTCAGACGGCGTAGGCACGGTTGCCGATGAGGCGGCGCGCCACGGCGCGCGCCTCGGCATCGATGGCGTGCACGTCATCGAGCCGGCCGAGCGGCGGCGCCGGCAACGCCTCGAGCGTGCGCTCGACGGTCGCGACGATGTCGAGAAAGCCGATGCGCCGCTCGAGAAAGGCGGCGACCGCGATCTCGTTGGCGGCATTGAGCACGGTCGGCGCGCCACCGCCGCTCTCCAGTGCCGCGCGCGCCAGCCGCAGCGCCGGGAAACGAACCGGATCGGGCGCCTCGAAGGTCAGGCGCGCGAGCTTGGCGAGGTCGAGACGCGGACTCGGCGCGCCAATGCGCTCGGGCCAGCCGAGCGCATTGGCGATCGGCGTGCGCATGTCAGGCGAGCCGAGCTGCGCCAGCACCGAGCCATCGCTGTAATAGACCAGCCCGTGCACGACCGACTGCGGATGGACGACGATTTCGAGCCGCGCGCTTTCGAGGGCAAAGAGATGATGCGCCTCGATCACCTCGAGGCCCTTGTTCATCATGGTCGCAGAATCGACCGAAATCTTCGCGCCCATGCGCCAGTTCGGGTGCGCGACCGCCTGCTCCGGCGTCGCCGCCGCCATCTCGGCAAGCGTGCTCTCGCGGAATGGGCCGCCGCTCGCAGTCAGCATGATGCGCTCGATCGCGGCGCGCTGATCGGCGGCGAAGACCTGGAAGATGGCGTTGTGCTCGCTGTCGACGGGCAAGAGCACCGCGCCGTGACGCCGCGCCTCCTCGGTGACGAGGGCTCCGGCGCAGACCAGAACCTCCTTGTTGGCCAGCGCCACCATCGCGCCGCGCCGGACCGCCTCGAGGGTCGGCGCGAGGCCGGCGGCGCCGACGATGGCCGCCATCACCCAGTCGCACGGGCGGGCAGAAGCCGCCACGACGGCGCCGGCGCCGGCGGCGACCTCGATGCCGCTGCCGGCAAGCGCGGATTTGAGCTCACGATATTGACTGTCATCGGCGACGACGGCGAGCTTCGCCTTGAGGGTTCGTGCCTGTCCGGCGAGCAGCCCGGCATTGCGGTGCGCGACCAGCGCCTCGACCTCATAGGCATCGGGATCGGCCGCCAGCAGTTCGGCCGTGTTGCACCCGACCGATCCGGTCGAGCCGAGAATCGTCACGCGCCGCGGTCGCTCGCGCCGGGCGCGGCGCGGGCTGCCGGCTGCGGTTTCGGTCATCCGGACCTTCACTCCCGCCTGGCCCCGCCTGCCGAGGCCGATGAGGGGCGGGGGCTGGCCCACATTGATAAGCTCAGTCCCGCCTCCCGTAAACCTCGCATAGGGCTAGACCGGCGCGGTGGCAAGGGCCGCTCGAACCTGATCGCGCAGCCGGCCGAGCCTGCGGTCGGGGACGCCAAGCGCCTCGAGATGCTCGACGGTGTTGAAAAGATAGGCGGCACACGGCCCGAGCGGGCCTTTGGCGCGGGCGATCGCGGCGGCGATTTCGGCCTCGGACAGCAAGCCGGCGTAGCGCGGGTGGCTGCGATTGACGACGAAGGCGATGGCTCGGCCTGCGCCTTCCGGCGTCGGCATCGAAACCCAGCGCGGGCAATAGACGGTGGTCGCCATCTCCCGGCGCCAGACCAGTTCGAGCTCCTCCTGCGCCCGGGCGGCGGCGATCCGGTAGGCGACGCCGCGGCAGACGCCGCCACGTTCGAGTCCCAGAATGAGCCCCGGCGCATGCGCCGAACCGCGTCCCAGATGCGACCACAGGCAGAAGCGCCGGTGATAGCCTCGGACCGTCGCCACGCGCCGCTCGACGAACTCGACCATCGGGTTCCAGATCAGCGAGCCATAGGCGAAGAGCCAGACATCGCCGCCGCCATCGGGCCGCTCGGCCAGCATCCGCATCACCGCCGCGCGATGCTCGGCGTCGGTTTGCAGTTGGGCGGTCGGATCGGCGGACCGGATGTAGTCGCGAATGGCGCCGCTCAGCACCGTTTCGCGGGTGATCTCGAAGCGGAATTCGGGCTGGTCGGACATGAAGGCGGAAGGGCAAGGGGAAGTGAAGCGCCAAGCGCTTATCATAGCCGAGCCTCGGCCGCGGCGGAACGGGTTCCGCGCGCCGGGGTTGAAAACGCCCAGATTTTGCCCATTTTGAGGCCATCCGCACGGGCGAATGACAGGACCTCATGCCGCCACGTAATCTCGAAGCATGGATGTGGGCCGAAGCCTGCGAGGCGCTTGCGCGGGCCGATCGGCTGCAACGCGAGTTCTTCCGGCTCGGCCCATCCAGCGCGCGCGCCAACTGGGAGCCGCCGGTCGACATCTATGAGAACGAGCGCGAACTGACGATCCTGGCGGCGCTGCCGGGCGTCGAGGCACCGGCGATCGAGATCAGCGTCACCGATGGCATTCTCGTCATCGCCGGCGACCGCCGCGCCCCGCCCCAGCAGCGTGCCGCGGCGATTCATCGCCTCGAGATTCCCCAGGGACGATTCGAGCGGCGCATCGCCTTGCCCGCGGGCGTGTTCGAGCTGGCTCGCCGCGAGGTCCGCGACGGCTGCCTCATCCTCGTGCTGGCCAAGCGCAGGTAACAGATGGCAAACCCCGAAACCACCACGTCGCCGCTGCCGGAACTGCCGCGCGACGCGATCATCATCGTGCCGATCCGGGGCACGCTACTGTTCCCCGGCATCGTCCTGCCGATCACGGTAGGACGGCCCAAATCGATCGCCGCCGCTCAGGAGGCGGTGCGCCGCGGCGATTCGCTCGGCCTGCTGCTGCAGCGCGAGCGCGAGGTCGAAGACCCCGGCCCCGGCGACCTCTATTCCGTCGGCACCGTCGCCAATGTCGTGCGCTATCTGACCGCGCCCGACGGCTCGCACCATCTCGTTTGCCAGGGCCAACAGCGCTTCCGTGTGCTGGAGTTCCTGCCGGGCTATCCGTTCCTGGCGGCGCGGGTCGAGCGCATCAGCGAATCCGAGGAGCGCACGCCCGAGGTCGAGGCCCGCCTCCTGCATCTGCGCCGTCAGGCCGAGGAGGCGATCGAGCTGATGCCGCAGGCGCCGGCCGAGCTCGCCAACGCCATCCGCCAAGTGCCGTCCGCCGGCGCGCTCGCCGATTTGGTCACGAGCATCATGGACTTCGAGATCGTCGACAAGCAGGCGGTGCTCGAGACCGTCGATGTGGGAACGCGGCTCAGGGGCGTGTCGGATCTGATGAACTACCGTCTCGAGGTGCTGCGGCTGTCGCGCCAGATCAGCCAGCAGACCAAAGAGAAGGTGGAAGGCCGGCAGCGCGAGTTCCTGCTGCGCGAGCAGCTCAAGACCATCCAGCAGGAACTCGGCGAAAGCGACGGGCGCCGCGAGGAGATCACGGAGCTGGAAAAGCGCATCGCCGACGCCAAGATGCCGCCCGAGGTCGAGCAGCAGGCAAGGCGCGAACTGACGCGGCTCGAGCGGCTGCCCGAGGGCGCCGCCGAATATTCGATGATGCGAAATTATCTCGACTGGCTGGTCGAGCTGCCGTGGTCGGTGACGACCGAGCACAGCATCGACATCGCCACGGCGCGGCAGGTTCTCGACGACGATCATTTCGGCCTCGCCAAGATCAAGCGCCGTATCCTCGAATACCTTGCGGTACAGAAGCTGCGTCCCGGCGGGCGCAGCCCGATCCTGTGCTTCGTCGGGCCGCCCGGCACCGGCAAGACCTCGCTCGGCCAGAGCATCGCCCGCGCCACGGGGCGCAAATTCGTGCGCGTGAGCCTGGGCGGCGTGCATGACGAGGCCGAGATCCGCGGCCACCGCCGCACCTATATCGGCGCACTGCCGGGCAACATCGTCCAGGGGCTGCGCAAGGCTGGCGCGCGCGACTGCGTCATGATGCTGGACGAGATCGACAAGCTCGGCGCGGGCTTCCAGGGCGATCCCGCCTCGGCGCTGCTCGAGGTGCTCGATCCCGAGCAGAACGGCACTTTCCGGGACAATTATCTCGGCGTGCCGTTCGACCTGTCGGCGGTGCTGTTCATTGCCACCGCCAACGTCATGGACACGGTGCCGGGGCCGTTGCGCGACCGCATGGAGGTGATCGAGCTGTCCGGCTACACCGAGCAGGAGAAGCTCGAGATCGCCAAGCGCTATCTCGTCAAACGCCAGCTCGAGGCGAATGCGGTCTCGGCCGAGCAATGCACCATCACCGACGAGGCGCTGCGCCATATCATCCGCGATTACACGCGCGAGGCCGGCGTGCGCGGGCTCGAGCGCACCATCGGCGCCGTGTTCCGCAACACCGCGATGCGCATCGCCGAGGGCGCCTCGGGCCGCATCGAGATCGGCCCCGACGCGCTCATTGCCATCCTCGGCAGCCCGCGCTTCGAGAGCGAAGTGGCGATGCGCACCAGCATTCCCGGCGTCGCCACCGGGCTCGCCTGGACCCCGGTCGGCGGCGACATCCTGTTCATCGAAGCGACGCGCGTGCCCGGCGGCGGCAAGCTCATCCTCACCGGCCAGCTCGGCGACGTGATGAAGGAAAGCGCCCAGGCGGCGCTATCGCTGGTCAAGTCGCGCGCGAAATCGCTCGGCATCGACGATGCGATATTCGGCCGGAGCGACATCCACATCCATGTCCCGGCGGGCGCCATTCCCAAGGACGGGCCGAGCGCCGGTGTGGCCATGACCGTGGCGCTGATCTCGCTCCTGACTGAGCGCGCGACGCGGTCCGACACCGCCATGACCGGCGAGATCAGCCTGCGCGGCCTGGTGCTGCCGGTGGGTGGGATCAAGGAGAAAGTGACTGCCGCCGCGCGCGCGGGCATCACTACGGTGCTGCTCCCCGCGCGCAACCGCCGCGACCTCGAAGACATCCCCGAAGAAGTGCGGAAGTCGATGCGCTTCGTCTGGTGCGAACGCATCGAAGACGCCGCCGAAGCCGCGCTCGAAGCCGCCAAGGTGCTGGCGGCCTAGGGCGCCGGCGCGGCTTGACAGCGACATCCGCGCCGTCGACGCTGCCGCCAGCTGTGCCGCCCATGCGCGGCGGCGGGAGGGACAAGCGATGAGCGGCGCGGCAACCCTGGTCAGAAGCGAGCGCGACGGCGCGATCGCAATTCTCGTCATGGACAATCCGCCGGTGAATGCGCTCGGCCACGCGCTGCGAGCGGCGCTCAAGGCGGCGCTCGATCAGGTGCTCGCCGATCCCGCGGTCGCGGCGGTGGTCGTCATGGGCGCGGGCCGCGCCTTCATTGCCGGCGCCGACATCACCGAGTTCGGCAAGACGCGCGCCGAACCGCTGACGCCGACGCTGATCGCCACCATCGAGGCCGCGACCAAGCCGGTGATCGCGGCGATCCACGGCTTCGCCTTGGGCGGCGGGCTCGAACTCGCCATGGGCTGCCACTATCGCATCGCGACCGAAGATGCGCGGCTGGGTCAGCCCGAGGTCAAGCTGGGCCTCATCCCCGGCGCCGGCGGGACGCAGCGCCTGCCGCGGCTCGTGGGTCTCAATTTGGCGCTCGAGATGATCGCCGGCGGCGAACCCATCGGTGCGAAGCGGGCGCTCGATGTCGGCCTCATCGACGCGATCGCCGCCGGCGATCTGCGCCAGGAGGCGGTCGCCTATGCCGCACGAATGGTCCGCGAGCCTGCGCCGTTGCGCCGCGTGCGCGACCTGCCGCCGCCGGCGGCGGACCCGGCGGCCATCATGCATTCGCGCGAGGGCTTCGAGCGGCGCCGGCGCAGCGTGATCGCGCCCCAGGCGTGCATCGAGGCGGTCGCGGCGTCGTCCCTGCCGATCGACCAGGGTCTCGCCCGCGAGCGCGCGCTCTTCGCCGACCTTGTCAACAGCGACCAGGCCAAGGCGCAGCGTTATTTCTTCTTCGCCGAGCGCGAGGCCGGCAAGATCCCCGACCTTCCGGCCGACACGCCGGTCCAGGCGGTGAAGCGCGCCGCCGTGATCGGCGCCGGCACGATGGGCGGCGGCATCGCCATGTGCTTTGCCAATGTCGGCATTCCGGTCACCGTGGTGGAGAGCGACGGTGCGGCACTCGAGCGCGGCCTCGCCACCTTGCGGCGCACTTACGAGGCGAGCGTGCGCCGCGGCGGTCTCGGCGCGGCCGAGATCGAGGCGCGGATGGCGCTCATCACCGGATCGCTCGCCTATGACGACGCGGCGGCAGCCGATATTGTGATCGAGGCGGTGTTCGAGGATCTGCCGCTGAAGCAGGAGGTGTTCGCCACGCTCGACCGCATCGCCCGGCCGGACGCCATCCTCGCCACCAACACTTCGTACCAGGACGTGAACGCGATCGCCCGGGCGACGGGCCGGCCGGAGCGCGTGCTCGGCATGCACTTCTTCAGTCCGGCCAATGTCATGCGCCTCGTCGAAGTGGTGCGCGGCACAGCCACGGCAAGGCCGGTGCTGGCTTCGGCGATGGCGCTGGGGCGCAAGCTGCGCAAGGTCCCGGTCCCGGTCGGCGTATGCTACGGCTTCGTCGGCAACCGCATGCTGTCGCAGCGCAGCCGCGCGGTCGAGCGGCTGATGCTCGAAGGCGCGCTGCCACACGAGATCGACGCGGCGCTGGTCGAATTCGGCTTTCCCATGGGGCCGTTCGCGGCGTCGGATTTGGCCGGGCTCGATGTCGGCTGGCGTGCGCGCAAGGCGCGCGGCGCCGTCTCGCCGGTCGCCGATGCGCTGTGCGAGGCCGGCCGATTCGGCCAGAAGACGAATGCCGGCTACTACCATTACGAGCCCGGCAGCCGCGCGCCGCTCCCCGACCCCGAGGTCGAGCGCATCATCATCGCCGCCTCGGCGCGGCTCGGCATCGTGCGCCGCAAGATCGCCGCCGCCGAGATGCTGGACCGCGTCCTCCTGCCGATGGTGAACGAGGGCGCACGCATTCTCGAGGAAGGCATCGCGCTCAGGCCCGGCGACATCGACGTGATCTGGGTCTATGGCTATGGCTTCCCGATGCATCGCGGCGGGCCGATGTTTTATGCCGATGCCATGGGGCTCGCCGCGGTCTCGGCGCAGCTCGCCGATCAGGCGCGGCGCCTCGACGATGCGAGCCTCGCCCCCGCGCCGCTATTGGCCCGCCTGGCCGCCGCCGGGCAGGGCTTCGCCTCGCTCGGCGAGCTCAACGCCTAACGAGCGCGCGCGGCCGGATCGGCAGCCGGCAGGTCGCAATCGTCGTAGTCGAGGTCGCGGCCGAGACCGGGCGGGATGCGGATGCGCAGCCCCGACGGCGCCTCGTAGAACTCGGGCGTGATCGCGACGATGCGGCCGGCACAGGCAGCGGCCGCGGCGAGCGCCGTTGCGACGTCGCGGCTCTTCGCCAGCCGCAGCAGGTTCATTCGCGTCGCGAAGACGAGCCGCTCGCGGCGCGCGTCGGCTGCGGCGATGGCCGCTTCGGGCGTGAGCCAAAGCGCGGCGACCGCCTCGCGCCCGTCCGGCCGCGCGACCTGGTCGGCCGGCGCGCGCGCGAGGAAGAACCGCGCGTCGTAGCGGCGCGGCGACCGCTCCGGCGTCACCCAGCGGGCGAAGGGCACCAACAAATCGATCGCGGGCTCGATCGCACCGGCCGCGACGAGATCGGCAAAATGCGGTGGCGAACCGCTCTCGCTCTCGAGCCCGCGCAGCGCCGTTGCGGAAACGAGCTCGACCTGACCCGCGCGCCGCGCCAGCAGCAGATGCGCCTCCTCGTAGCTTTCGCGCAAGGCGGCGAGGCGGAACGCCAGCGCGTCGCCGTCGAGGCCGGGATTCGCACGGCCGGGCGCAGCGAGCGCCGCGCCACGATCGGCCGCATCGACGCCGCCGCCGGGAAAGACCAGCGCGCCCGAGAACACCGTATCCGCGTGGCGCCGGAGCATGAGCACCTCGAGCCCCTCGTTCCCGTCGCGGATGAGCACGAGCGTCGCTGCGGGCAGAGCAGGCGCGACGCGCATCGATACGCGGCCTCAGATTTTGAACGAGTCGAAGGTCTCGGGCGCGAACAGCTCTTCGGGCTTGAAGCGGCGCGGCGACAGGCCCTGCTCGTGGTGGTAGCGCAGGAACGTGTCGAGCACATGGCGGTTCGCCTCGAAGCCGTAGGACCACCAGTCCTCGCCCAGTTCGCGCACCGCCTCTTCGACATGGGCGATCTGCCACGGCAGCATGGTCTTGATCGCGGCCACGACATAGAGATTTTCCTGGGCGCGGCGCTTGGCCTCGATGAAAGCCTTGGCGAGCGACTGCGCGACCCAGGGATGCGCCTCGTAGACATCGCGGCGCAACACCACCGTGTGCATGATGGGAAAGATGCGGGTCTTGCGGAAATAGGCGCGCTCGACCTCGACATAGTTCTCGAACAGTCGCTTCACGCGGTCGGGACGGGTGCGGAAGGTCGAGGGATTGCGCGGCGCGGTGATGGCGTCGATCTCGCCTTCCGCGAGCATCGCCGAGAGCGTCTGGTGCGGCGCGATGGCGCGGACGCGGAAGCGCGGCGGCAGGTTGAGCGCCACCTTCTCCTCGCGGCCCGGATCCTCCTCGCCGCCCGTGAAATATTCGACGCTGGTTGGATCGACGCCATACTCGTCCTGAAGGATGCCGCGCATCCAAACGGGTGCCGTGAGCTGGTATTCGGGCACGCCGATGCGCTTGCCGACGAGATCCTTCGGCTCGCTGATGCCGCTTCGGGTCGAGATGAAGATGCCGTTGTGGCGGAAGAGACGCGAGGGAAACACCGGGATCGCGATGAAGGCCGGGTTCTCCCGCGTCAGCGACACGGTATAGGACGACAGCGACATTTCCGCGGCATCGAATTCGCGGTGCCGCAGCATGCGGAAGAACGTCTCCTCGACCGGCAATTCGAGGATGTTGAGATCGATGCCCTCGGCCGTGACGCTGCCGTCGCTGAGCGCGCGGGCGCGGTCATAGTCCCAACAGGCAAGAGTGAGGCGAAGCTTCGACATCGGCGGATTCCCTGGCAAGGTGCGACAGCCCGCCTATGATAGCGCGCCGGGCGGCACTGCGTCGCCCATCCACATCAGGGAGCCCTATTCATGCCCGCACTGACCCTGGCACAAGCCGCGCTCATCGTCGACAAGGCCCTGGAGCACGGCCGCGCGCGCAAGCTCAAGCCGCTCGCCGTCGCCGTGCTCGATGCCGGCGGTCATCTCGTCGCGTTCAAACGCGAGGACCACGCGAGCCTGCTGAGGCCGCAGATCGCCCAGGGCAAGGCGTGGAGCGTGCTGGGCATGGGCTTCGGCGGACGCGAGTTCGAGCGCCGCGCGAAGACGGGGCCGCTTTTCCTCACCGCGCTGATGGCCGCCTCGGAGGGTCGCATCATCCCGGTCCCCGGCGGCGTGCTGATCCGCGAAGAGAGCGGCACGATCATCGGCGCGGTCGGCATCACCGGCGACACCTCGGACAATGACGAGGCTTGCGCCGTGTTCGGCGTCAATGCGGCCGGACTGACGCCCGATACCGGCGAGGCGCGATGAGACGGGTCATTTGGGCGCGTCGTCGTTGCGGCCGCGCCGCCGCCAGAACTGAACCGGGCGGGTGATGCGGCGGCGATAGAGCAGCGGAAACGGATTGCGCGAGGGCGGTGCAGGCGCATAGGCGCGCGCATTGTCGATCACCGCCTCGCCCATGGTCTCGAGCGCGATGACGCCGATCACGTCGGCGACGCGCGGGACCCGGGCGGGACGCACGACGATGACGAGCCGCGCGCCGCGGCGGGCGACCCGGCCGATGAGATCGAACATCGCGTCGGTCGACCGGGCCAGGATGTAGTCGGTGCGCGCCATGTCACCGAGGGTCATCTCCGGCTCGCGCGCCTGCCACAGCTTGAAGCCCGGATCGAGGCGCACATAGCCCTTGAGCCGCTTGCCGTCGGCGATCATCAGGTAGATCGGCCGGCCGGTCTCGGCCAGTCCGACGACGGTTTCCTCGATCGTCGCGGCGGCGGGGCGAACCTCGAAATCGGTCGCCATGACGCTCTCGGCGTGCCGGATGCGAAACATGTTGGCCTGGAGCGCATCCGGCACCTCATGTCCCTTGCTGAACAGCTTGTAGGTGTAGATCGACTGGGGCACCAACGCGCGCCGCACCGCGATCGCGAGCGTGACGCACATGATCATCGGCACGATGACGTTGTAGTCGCGCGTCAGCTCGAACACCATGACGATCGCGGTGATCGGGGCGCCGATCGTGGCGGCGAGCTGACCGGCCATGCCGACGATGGCGAAATCGACGATCGTCACGTCGAGATGCGGCCACAGCATCAGGCAGGTCGAGCCGAGGGCACCGCCCAGCGCCCCGCCGAGCATCAGCGACGCCGAGAACACGCCGCCGCTGCCGCCCGAGCCGAGCGTGAGGCCCACGGCCAGGATCTTCGCCGCGAACAGCAGCAGGAAGAACAACGGCAAGACCATCCGACCGTGAAGAATGTCCTGGAGCGCGGCGTAGCTCGGACCCTCGACATAGTAGTTTCCGGTAAACGTGATCATCAGATAGGCAATGATGCCGACCGCAAGCATGCCGATGATGTGGCGCAGATAGGGACTCGGCGAGATCTTGGCGAACTGCCGCTCGGCCCAGCCCAGCATCCAGATCATGAACCAGGACGTGATGCCGAGCAGGACGCCGAACGGCAGGAAGGGCAGCAGCGCAACGAGCCCTGATACGCGCAAATGCGCGGCGGTGACGGTCTGCACCAGGAAGGTCGGCTGCAGGCCATAGTAGAATCGCGAGACGAAGGTGCCGGCACCGCAGGCGATGGTCACCGGCAGCAGCGTACGCGGGCTGACCTCGGGCATCATCAGCTCGATCGCGAACATGGTCGAGCCGAGGGGCGCATTGAAAGCGGCGGCGAGGCCCGACGCGCCGCCCGCGGCGACGAGCGTCATGCGCTGCCACTGGGCGATGCCGGTGAGGCGCGAGATGCGCGAGGCGAACGCAGCGCCGATCTGCACGCTTGCCGCTTCGAGACCGACCGAGCCGCCGGTGGCGCTTTGGACGCCGGCGGCGAACGACTTCACGATGCCCGAGAACGCCCGCACCCGGCCCTCGCGGTAATAGATCGCATCGATGACGTCGGAGACGCCCTGCCCGCGCCGATCTTCCGGCTGCATCCGGATCAGAAAGATGACGACGAGTCCGCCGACGACCGGCGAGACCATGACCAGCGGTCCGAGCCAGCTCATCGGCGTGTGGAGGTTGGAGTTGTAGTAGAACCCGATCGTGCCGAGAAATGTGGCGTCGTGAATGAAGGCGACGAAGGCACGGAACAGCACCGCACCACCGCCGGTCAGTACGCCGATGACGAGCGCGATGATCGAGAGTTCGATCAGGTTGATCGTGCGCTCGACCGGCGGGCGGGGGAATGCGCGCTTCAACGGTTAACTCTCCTCGCCCGGTGCGCAGAGCGCACGAGCCATCGCCAATTCGCCGAGCAGCCGATGGGACGGCGCAATCTAGCGCGGTCCGACGCCGCGTCCCAGCCGGGGCGGAAATATTTTTGCGGTGGGAACCTCCGACGCCACCCCGGGTGCTACAGCGCGCGGATTAACCCCGGCTAAAACCGGGGCGGACCACGGCGGCGGCAAGCGGCAGCCGGGGGCACCGGCCGAACGCCGCCCCGGCCTCGGGCGCCCGCCCCTGGCAGACCGCCGCCCACGGCGCTCCGTGGCGGCACGCCGGACGATCTACTGCCGCCGGCTCGATCGGAGGATATAGCGGTCGCCGGCGATCCGCTCGAACAGGATTTTGATCATCGGGTGGGTGACCGGCCCGTTCTCGGGATCGGCGAGGAGGTTCTGCTCGGAGACATAGGCCTCGTAGGGCCCGCCCTGCGCGTTCTGGGCGAGCAGATGGTAAAACGGTTGATCCCGCGATGGGCGGCGCTCGGCCGGGATCGACCGGTACCATTCTTCGGTGTTGCTGAACACCGGGTCGACATCGAAGATCACGCCCCGGAACGAGAACAGCCGGTGCCGGACGATCTGCCCCAAGGAAAACTTGGCCTGGCGAACGACTGAAGGGGAGGACAAGTTCAGTCTCGGATCTCGCGGGCGTGGGCACCCGGGGATGACGATGCGGTCGCCGACGTCGCGCGGCGACGCGTGCCTGCGGGGATCAGCGCCACCCCTGATAGCTGCGCGCTAGGCGAAGCAGTTCCAAATCACAGGTCTGCTTGGCGATGAGCTCGAGATCGGCGAGATAGACGCGCATGGCGGCGGTGCTCAGGCGGGCGCTCAACCAATCGATGAATTGATCCGGCGTCCGCACCCATTGCGGCACGGCCTCGACGTTCCGGCCTTGCGGCAGTGCCGCACGAAGCACCCGCCATCGGCGCCGGCGCAATTGCTCATCGACCGGAGCGAGATCGGGCTCGAGCGCCCATCCCGGTCGTGCCTGTGCTCCGCTGCGCCCAGCCATCGTTGGCCCTCCCCCGCCGAACATCACGCAAAGGTTAACCCTCAGCTATCGTTACTTTAGCGGAGTTCACAAGACCCACAAAACAGAATTCGGTTAACGCGCTTCCGCCGGAGCCTAGACATCCTGCACCTCGATCACGCCCGGAAGCGCACGCACCGCACGCAGCACCTCGGGTCCGATACGGAAGCCGCCGGGAAGAGCGATCTCCACTTCGCGTGCCGGCGGCACCGACACGACCACGGTGACACGACCGCGGCCGCCGCTCTCGCGGGCCATGACGTGCTTCAACGCGCCGAGCGATTCGCCTTCGCCGAGAACGACTTTGAGCCCGGCGGCCGCCTGCATCGCCACCTTGTCGAGCGCCTCGATGCGATGTGCCGTGAGGCGCAGCGTGTCTTCTTCCGCGCGGACGTCGGCGACAATGAGCAGCGGCTGCCCCTCGTCGAGCAGCGCCCGGCATTGCGAGAGCACTTCGGCGAACACCACGACCTCGTACACGCCGCTCGTATCGGACATCTGGACGAAGGCGAAGCGGCTGCCGCGCGCCGAATTGCGCTCGCGCCGCGCGATCGGCACGCCCGCAAGCTTGAAGCGGGTCGAACCGCCGGCGGCAAGACGCGTCGGCAGATCGGCGAACCGCACCACGTCGAGCCGCGCGAGACCGCGCGCATAGGCATCGAGCGGATGGCTCGAGAGATAGAAACCGATGGCATCGAACTCGTGCTGCAGCCGCTCGGCCGAATTCCAATCCGGCGCCGCGGCCAATCCCGGCGTCGGGCCCGGCGCGGCGGCGCCGTCGCCGAACAGATTCACCTGCTGACTCGCGCGCTCGCTCGAGGCGGCGGTGGCGTGACGCAGCAACAGCTCGACAGCGGCGAAGCTCTGCGCGCGGTTGCGGTTGAGCGTGTCGAACGCGCCGGCCTTGATCAGGCTTTCGAATTGGCGGCGGTTGAAGCTGCGCGGATCGAGCCGGCGGGCGAAGTCGAAGAGGTCGGCGAAGGGGCCATGCGCCTCGCGCTCCTCGACGAGTTGGCGCATCGCCTGCGCTCCCACCCCTTTCACGGCGGCGAGCGCATAGCGGATCGCCGCCCCGCGGGCGGTCGCCTCGACGGTGAAGGTCTCGCCGGAGCGGTTGATGTCGGGCGGCAACAGGCCGATGCCGAGGCGGTCGCATTCCTGGCGGAAGAGATTGAGCTTGTCGGTGTTGCCGATGTCGAGGCTCATCAGCGCGGCCATGAACTCGACCGGGTGATTGGCCTTGAGATAGGCGGTCTGATAGGCGACGAGCGCATAGGCGGCGGCGTGCGACTTGTTGAAGCCGTAGCCGGCGAATTTTGCCACCTGCTCGAAGATGTGTTCGGCCACGTCCGCATCGACGCCGCGCGTCTTGGCGCCGTCGATGAATTGCATGCGCTGGGCTTCCATCTCGGACTTGATCTTCTTGCCCATGGCGCGGCGCAGGAGATCGGCGCCGCCCAGCGAATACCCGGACAGGACCCGCGCGATCTCCATCACCTGTTCCTGGTAGATGATGATCCCGTGCGTCTCGGCGAGGATCGAGCGCAGCGAGGGATGGAGATGATCGGCGGTCTCCCTGCCGTGCTTCACGTCTATGTAGCGCGGGATGTTCTCCATCGGCCCGGGACGGTAGAGCGCGACGACGGCGATGATGTCCTCGAACCGGTCGGGGCGCAGTTTGCGCAGCATGTCGCGCATGCCCGCGCCTTCGAGCTGGAACACGCCCACCGTGTCGCCGCGCCCCAGCAGCGCGTAGGCGGCGGGATCCTCGAGCGGCAGATTGGAAAGATCGACCGCGACGCCGCGCCGATGTAGCAGATCGAGCGCGCGCGCGAGCACGGTCAGCGTCTTGAGGCCAAGGAAGTCGAACTTCACCAGGCCTGCCAGCTCGACATATTTCATGTTGAACTGCGTCACCGGCATATCCGAGCGCGGATCGCGATAAAGCGGCACGAGCTCGTCAAGCGGACGGTCGCCGATCACCACGCCCGCCGCATGCGTCGAGGCGTGGCGGTAGAGCCCCTCGAGCCGCAGCGCGATCGCGATGAGCCGCGCCACCGCCTCGTCGCTCTGCTGCATCGCCTGCAGCATCGGCTCGCTATCGATCGCCTCGCTGAGGGTGACGGGATTGGCGGGATTGTTGGGCACGAGCTTGCAGATGCGGTCGACCTGGCCGTAAGGCATCTCCAGCACGCGGCCCACGTCGCGCAGCACCGCGCGCGCCTGCAGCTTGCCGAAGGTGATGATCTGCGCCACGCGCTCGCGGCCATAGCGCTGCTGCACGTGGCGGATGACCTCGTCGCGCCGGTCCTGGCAGAAGTCGATGTCGAAGTCCGGCATCGACACGCGCTCGGGATTGAGAAAGCGCTCGAACAGCAGGCCGAAGCGGAGCGGATCGAGATCGGTGATGGTGAGCGACCAGGCGACGACCGAGCCCGCGCCCGAGCCGCGCCCCGGCCCCACCGGAATGGTCTCGGCCTTGGCCCACTGGATGAACTCGGCGACGATCAGGAAATAGCCGGCGAAGCCCATCTGGACGATGACATTGAGCTCGAAGTCAAGGCGCTCGCGATAGGGCGCGGCGACCGCTTGGCGTTCGGTCTCGCTCATTTCGGGACGGAAGAGCTGCGCCGCAAGGCGCCGTTCGAGGCCGTCCACCGCCGCGGCGCGCAGCTCCGCCGCTTCGTCGCGCCCGCTCGCGGTGGCAAAGGGCGGCAGGATCGGTGCGCGCGGCTCCGGCATGTAGGCGCAGCGCCGCGCGATGACGATCGTGTTGTCCACCGCCTCGGGCACATCGGCGAACAGCGCGCGCATCGCCGCAGGCGGCTTGAAATGATGCTCCGGCGTGAGGCGGCGGCGGTTGGGATTGCCCAGCACCGTGCCCTGATCGATGCAGAGCAGCACATCGTGCGCCTCGTAGAAGGTGGCATCGGCGAAATACACGTCGTTGGTGGCGACGAGCGGCAGTTCGTAGCGATAGGCGAGATCGATCAGCGGCTCCTCGATGCGATCCTCGAGCGCGAGCCCGTGGCGCATCAGCTCGACATAGAGCCGTCCGGGAAAAAGCGCCGCGAGCCGGCAGAGCAGCGCCTCCGCCGCTGGCGCCTGACTCTCGGCGAGCAGCCGTCCTACCGGCCCGCGCAGGCTGCCGGTGAGCAGAATGAGTCCGTCGGTCCAGCCTTCGAGCGCCGCCAGCGCGACCTGCGGCTCCTCGCCGCCCTCGGTCTCGAGGAAGGAGCGGCTGACCAGTCGCAAGAGGTTGCGATAGCCGGTCTCGCTCTGGACCAGCAGCAGCACCGGATCTGGCGGCGGCGCCAGGCCCGATTTCCCGGCGACTCGGCCCTCGCCCTCGCTCCGCCGCAGCATCAGCTCGCAGCCGATGATCGGCTGGATTCCGGCATCACGCGCCGCCTGAGCGAATTCGAGCGCGCCGAAAAGATTGCCCTTGTCGGTCATCGCCACGGCCGGCATAGCGTGGCGCTGTGCCAGCGCCACCAACGCCTTTACCTTGATCGCGCCCGAAGAAAGCGAGTAGGCGGAATGAACCCGAAGATGGATGAAGTCGGCGTGGGGCATGGTCACACGAAGCCGGTGCGGTCGATCAGCATCCCATAGCGTGGCGCGAGCGCAACCGGATTCTGCCGGGATCAGCGCTGCTCGACCACGGCGCCGTCCTCGATAGCGAGGATGCGGTCCATGCGCGCCGCGAGCGCGAGATTGTGGGTAGCGATGAGGCAGGCGAGACCGCTCTCGCGTACCATCGCCAACAGCACCGCCATTACCTCGTCGGCGGTGTGGTGATCGAGATTGCCGGTAGGCTCGTCGCCGAGGAGAACCTGCGGCCGGTTGGCGAGCGCGCGGACGATGGCGACGCGCTGCTGCTCGCCGCCGGAGAGCCGTGCCGGGCGATGCTCGGCGCGGGGGCCGAGCCCCACCTGCTCCAACAGCGCCAGCGCCCGCTCGCGCGCCGCCGCCTTGGCACTGCCGGCGATCATCTGCGGCAGCATCACGTTCTCGAGCGCCGAGAACTCGGGCAGGAGATGATGGAACTGATAGACGAAGCCCAACGCGGCGCGGCGCATCGTCGTCCGTTCGAGGTCGGACATCGCGCCGCATTCGCGTCCCGCCAACAGCACCGCCCCGTCATCCGGCCGCTCGAGCAGTCCCGCGACATGAAGCAGCGTCGATTTGCCGGCGCCCGACGGCCCGACCAGCGCCACGATCTCGCCTGGCCGGAGCGCCAGCGACACGCCGCGCAGCACCGGCAGCGGCGCCCCGGCCTGACGAAAGGTGCGGACGACCCGGCGCAGTTCGAGCGCGGCCGGCCGGCCCGCGTCATTCATAACGCAGCGCCTCGACCGGATCGAGCCGCGCGGCACGCCACGAGGGATAAAGCGTCGCCAGGAACGACAGGCCGAAGGCCATCGCCAGCACCAGCCCCACTTCGTGGGGATCGATCCGTGCCGGGATCTGCGTCAGGAAATAGATCTCGGCGGAGAACAGATTGGTGCCGATGATGCTCTGCACGAACTCGCGGATCTGCTCGATGTGCGACGCGAACGCCACGCCGAGCACGAACCCCGCCACGGTGCCGACGATGCCGACGCTCGCACCCGCCAGCATGAAGATGCGCAGGATCATGCCACGCGTCGCGCCCATCGTGCGCAGGATGGCGATGTCGTGCCCCTTGTCCTTGACCAGCATGATCATGCTCGAGACGATGTTGAAGGCCGCCACGATGATAATGAGGGTCAGGATCAGGAACATGACGTTGCGCTCGACCTCGACGGCATTGAAGAAGCTGAGATTGCTCTGCTGCCAGTCGAACACGCGCACGCGCGGTCCGAGTGCCGCCAAGATCTCGCGGTCATACGTGCCCACCGCGTCGGGATTGGCGACCGAGAGCACGAGGTTCGAGACCGCATGGGGCAGGTCGAAAAAGGTCTGCGCCGCCGCGAGCGGCATGATCACGACGCCGTTGTCGTACTCGTACATGCCGACATCGAAGGTTCCGGCGATCGTATAGGTCTTGATGCGCGGCATCGTGCCGAACGCGGTGGCATTGCCCTGCGGCGAGATGAAGGTGATGCTGTCGCCCGGCTTGAGGCCGAGACGGAAGGCCATGCGGCTCCCCACCAACACGGCATCGCCCTTGAAGCGTGCCAGCGAAGCGGCGTCGATGCCGCGGGCGAGCAGCGGTTCGGCGCGGACGTCCTGCTCGCTCATGCCGCGGACCAGCGCGCCGGTGGCCGCGTTCTTGACCGTTGCCATGACCTGGCCTTCGACCAAGGGATAGGCGGCGCGGATGCCCGGCAGCTTCTTCACTGCGGCGGCGAGCGCATCGTAATCGCCGAGCGAGCCTTGGGCCGCATAGACGCTGATATCGCCGTTGAATCCCAGGATGCGGCTCAGCAATTCGACGCGGAATCCGTTCATTACCGCCATGACGATGATGAGCGTCGCCACGCCCAAGGCGATGCCGAGTAGCGAGAAGATGGCGATGACGGAGATGAAGCCTTCCTGGCGGCGGGCACGCAGATAGCGGAACGCCACCATGCGCTCGAAGGTGCCGAAGATCACCGTGCGATTCCCTCTCCGAGCCGTGCGATGGCTGCCTCGGCCGCGAGCTCTTGGCGGGTGCCGCTGCGCCGCTCCTTGAGCTCGACCGTGCCGGACTGCACGCCGCGCGGCCCGACGATGAGCTGATGCGGCAGGCCGATCAGGTCCATGACGGTGAATTTCGCGCCCGGCGATTCGGTCGTGTCGTCGTAGAGCACGTCGATGCCGGCATTGCCGAGCTGCTGGTAGAGCGCATCGGCGGCGGCGACGCATTTCGCATCGGAGGCGCGCAGATTGATGAGCCCGACCGCGAACGGCGCGACGCTCGCCGGCCAGATGATCCCGGCCTCGTCGTGGCTCGCCTCGATGATGGCGCCGACGAGGCGCGACACGCCGATGCCATAGGAGCCCATCTCGACCGGCACCGGCACGCCGTCGGGCCCGGCGACGACAGCGCCCATGGGGGCAGAATATTTGGTGCCGAAATAGAAGATCTGGCCGACCTCGATGCCGCGCGCGTGCCGCCGCCGGATTTCGGGCACGAGGCGCTCGAATTCGGCGGGATCGTGCTTCTCGTCGGTCGCCGCATACCAGCGGCGGATATAGTCCTGGACCTCGGGATCGCCGGGCACGATCGCGTTCTCGTCGAGTTGTTCGATGTCGGCGTCGTAGAACAGCTCGCTCTCGCCGGTATCGGCCTGAACATGGAATTCGTGGCTCAGATCACCGCCGATGGGGCCGGTGTCGGCGCGCACCGGGATGGGCTTGAGCCCCATGCGCCTGAAGGTCTTCATGTAGGCGACGAACATGTTGAAGTAGGAGGCGACGGCGCCGTCCTTGTCGCGGTCGAAGGAATAGTTGTCCTTCATCAGGAACTCGCGCCCGCGCATCACGCCGAAGCGCGGCCGCACCTCGTCGCGGAATTTCCATTGGATGTGATAGAGGTTCTTGGGCAGGTCGCGGTAGCTCCTGATCGCGCTGCGGAAGATGTCGGTGATCAGTTCCTCGTTGGTGGGACCGTAGAGCATGTCGCGGTCGTGCCGGTCCTTGATGCGCAGCATCTCCTTGCCGTAATCCTCATAGCGGCCGCTCTCGCGCCACAGCTCGGCCGGCTGCAGCGTCGGCATCAGCAGCTCCTGCGCCCCGGCCGCGTCCTGTTCCTCGCGCACGATCTCTTCGACCCTGCGCAGCACCCTGAGGCCGAGCGGCAGCCAGCTATAGATGCCGGCGCTCGCCTGCCGGATCATGCCCGCGCGCAGCATCAGGCGATGCGAAACGATCTGCGCCTCGCTCGGGTTCTCCTTGATGAGCGGCAGGAAATACCGGGACAGACGCATCAGGTCCTCGCTCCGCGACGGGCGGCGACTTTAGGCAACGGGAGTCGGCCTGTCCATGCGCGGCGCGGATGAGCCTATCGGGGCTTGCCGCGGCAGGCGGCAATCACGGCATCGTTTGCATCGGCGGCGAGCGGCTTGCCGTTGAAATAGGCGCGGCCGTCGCGGACGGTGATGGTGCCCAGCACCGCCTTGCCGAGACGCGCGCCCGCAACGCCCGCGCCGAAACGAGCCGCGAGCCGGGCATCGAGCTCGATCGCGATGGAACCCGGATCGATCGCGCTGACTGCATGCGGCAGGTCCGCCGGGGCAACGGTCGTCGGCGCTTGCGGCAGGTCGGCAGGGGCGACGGCGTTGCCCGCGCTGTCGATGCCCGGCACGTAAGCGGCGCCGGCCATGAGCGCGGCGCAAGGCGGCTTCGCGATCGCCACACGGCCGCCCGGCGCGATGGTCACGGCCCCGGGCGGCGGCGCGGCCAGGGCCGGCCCGGCGGCCGCGACCAAGACGGCAAGTGCGATGCGATTCATAGCCCTATCCTACGATCGAGCGGTGAAGAGAAAGTTCCTTGCTCGCAAGGGGGTAATCGCAAAATTTGCGTGACGAGTCGAAAGGAGTTTCGTACACTCCTTTCGGCTAGAGATTTCGCACGTCAGATGCGACCGGGCCCAAGTTTAGGGAGGAATAGCCGTGATGAACGGTGGGGGGAGGCGACCCTGAACTAAATATAGCGATGTAAAATCGCATGGCTTTGGGCAAGATCATGGATATGATCTTGCCTTATTTTTTGTGGATACTGGACGTTTCGGCTTCTGGATCGGTGGGGTCCGAGGCATTGCGTTCGCCGCATCGACCCGGGCCCAGGGCGGCCCGAGACTCAGGATCCTGGCCTGCACCGGGCAAGAATTCTCATGCGCGCCCGGGAGATAGCCGAGGCTCATCAGGAACTCGCCGACGATCTCGCCGCCGGTGAAGCGGAACGTGTCGCGGAACAGCCGCACCCATTCGGGCTTGGAGCGCGGGTGGTGCGCATCGAGCCACGCAGCGAACGAGCCGTGCCGGTCGCGGAGCGCGAGGATGCGGCCCGCATTCCCGATCGTCGCCGCGATCTTGAGGCGGTTGCGGATGATGCCCGGATCGGCCAGGAGCCGCGCCTCGTCCCGCGCGCCGAAGCGCGCCACGCGCTCGATATCCCAATCGGCGAAGGCGGCAGCAAAGGCTTGGCGCTTCTTGAGCACGGTGAGCCAGGACAGCCCCGCCTGATTGATCTCGAGCACCAGGCGCTCGAACAGGACGCGGTCGTCGCGGGCGGGAAACCCGTATTCGCCGTCGTGATAGGGGCCGTGGAAGGGATGCCCCGGCGCCAACGCGCAATATTCCGCGCTCATCCCTCAGGTTCCACGGAAGTTGACGAGATTGATGTGAATGGCCCAATAGAGCAGGAGCCAGACCACGCCGGCGACGACGGTGGTCACCAGCGCCTTGCGCGCGAGGCGCGGCTGGCGCGGCGCGCCGGCGGCATGGCCGAGATCGCCCTCCTCCGCCGGCTTCACCCAGAACGGCAGGATGGCGAAGATCACCAGCCACCAGATGACCACGTAGGTGGCAATGCCGATGAACCAGCCCACGCGCTCACGCCTCCTCAAGCTCGACCAGGGCGCCGCAGAAATCCTTGGGATGAAGGAACAGTACCGGCTTGCCATGGGCGCCGGTGCGCGGTTCGCCGTCGCCGAGAAGCCGGGCGCCGGCCGCGACGAGGCGGTCGCGCGCGGCGCGGATGTCGGCCACCTCATAGCACAGATGATGGATGCCGCCGGCCGGATTGCGGGCGAGAAATCCGTGGAGCGGCGATGACAGGCCGAGCGGCGCGATCAGCTCGAGCTTGGTATTGGTGAGGGTGACGAAGACGGTAGTGACGCCGTGCTCGGGCAAGGGAACGGCCACCGAGACCGCGGCGCCGAGGACGTCGCGATAGACCGCCGCCGCCGCGCCTAGGTCGGGCACGGCGATGGCGACGTGATTGAGCCGGCCGATCACGATCGGCGCCCCGGCGCGGGAAGCCGCACGACATGGACCTCGACCAGCGGCCGCTTGCCGAAGATCGCCCGCGCCAAGCGGCGCACGGCGATCCGCGCCGCCTCGCGCACCGCCGCATCGTCGCTGCGTTCGCGCGGCGCGAGTGCCGCAACCGCTTCGGCGACGCTCCGCTGCCATTCGTCGCCGGCATCGTCGCCCGGTTTGCCGAAGCCCTGAAACGTGACCTGGGGCGGCGCCGCGAGGCGGCCCGTGCCGTCGAGCACGATCGTCGCGAGCGCCGCGCCGTTGAAGGTCATGCGCTGGCGGCTCTTCAGCGTCTCGCCGGCAGCGTCGAGCAGCGATTTGCCGTCGGCCGCGAGCCGCCCGGTCGGCACCTCGCCGATCACCGCTGCCGGGCCGGGCGCGAGCTTCACGACCTCGCCGTTGCGGGTCACGAGCGATTGTGGCACGCCGCATTCGGCGGCGAGCTGCGCCTGCGCCATCAGATGCCGCGCCTCGCCATGCACCGGCACGGCGATGTGCGGCCGCACCGCGCCGTACATGCGCTGCAGTTCGTCCCGCGCCGGATGCCCGGAGACATGGACGAAATGGTCGTGCTCGGTGACGATTTCGACGCCGAGCCGCGCCAGCGCGTTCTGCAATCGGCCGATCGCGCGCTCGTTGCCGGGAATGACGCGCGACGAGAAGATCGCGGTATCGCCGCCCTCGAGCACGATATGCGCATGCTCGTCGGCGGCAATCCGCGTCAGCGCCGAGCGTGGCTCGCCCTGGCTTCCGGTGCAGACCAGCAGCACCTTGTCGCGCGGCAGATAGGCGGCATCCTCCTCGGTGAGGAAGTCGGCCACATCCTTGAGATAGCCGGTCTCGCGCGCCGCCTGGGCGATGCGCCAGAGCGAGCGCCCGATCAGCGCGACGTGGCGATCATGCGCCGCCGCCGCTGCCGCCGCGGATTCGAGCCGCGCCACGTTCGAGGCGAAGCAGGCGACGACGACGCGGTTCTGGCAGCGTCCGACGAGATCGACCAGGGCGCGGCGTACCGCCGCCTCGGAACCGGAATCGCCCGGGCGCATGGCGTTGGTGGAATCGCAGATCATCGCCAGAACGCCCTCGTCGCCGAGCCGTTCGAGCGCCGCGAGATCGTAGTTCGCTCCGACCAGCGGCTCGGGATCGAATTTCCAGTCGCCGGTATGCAGCACCGTGCCGAGCGGCGTCCTGAGCGCCACGGCATTGGGTTCGGGGATCGAATGTGTGAGCGTGATCAGCTCGATCTCGAACGGGCCGATGCTGAAGCGGCCCGACATCGGCACCTCGATGAGCGGTACCTCGTGCTCGAGCCCGGCCTCGATCAGCTTCCGCCGCAGCATCGCCGCCGTGAACGGCGTGGCATAGACCGGGCAGCCGAGGCGCGGCCAGAGATAGGGGATGGCGCCGATATGGTCCTCGTGCGCGTGCGTCGCCACCAGGCCGATTAGCGTGTCGCGGCGCTCGGCGATGAAGGCGGGATCGGCCATCAGGATCTCGACGCCCGGCATGGTGTCGTCGGCGAAGGTGATGCCGCAATCGATCATCAGCCAGCGCCCGGCATAGCCATAGAGCGACAGGTTCATGCCGATCTCGCCGACGCCGCCCAAGGCGACGAAGGCCAGTTCGTCCGGACGGTTCGGCTGCGGCAGCGCGGGCTCGGTCATGGCGCGCGGTTGCGTTCGTAGACGAGGCGCAGGCCCCACAGCGTAAGGTCGGCGTCGATCCGCTCGATCGCCGCCGTGGCACCCTCGAACAGCGGCGCCAATCCGCCGGTGGCGATGACGCGCATCGGGCCGCCGAATTCGCTTCTGATGCGCGCGACCAGCCCCTCGACCAGACCGACATAGCCCCAGAAGATGCCCGACTGCATGCAGGCGACCGTGCTCGTGCCGATCACCGTCGCGGTGCGGGCGATCGGCACGCTGGGCAGCTTGGCCGCGGCCAGGGACAACGCCTGGAGCGAGAGATTGATCCCCGGCGCGATCACGCCGCCGCGATAGTTGCCGTCGGCGTCCACCACGTCGAACGTGGTCGCGGTGCCGAAATCGACGACGATCAGCGGCCCGCGATAGCGCTCGTGCGCGGCGACGGTGTTGACGAGGCGGTCGGCGCCCACTTCCTCGGGCCGGTCGACCAGCGCGCGCGCGCCGATCGCGACGCCGGGTTCGCCGACGACGAGCGGATCACTGTGGCAATAGACGCGGCACAGCCGGAACAGGTTGAAATTCGCTTCGGGCACCACGCTCGCGACGATCGCCGCCTCGATATCGCGCCGCGACAGGTCGGTGAGCGCCATGAGATGATCAAGCCACACGACGTATTCGTCAGCGGTGCGGCGCGCGTCGCTGGCGGCGCGCCATGACCCGCGCAGCCGCTCGCCGTCCCAGACGGCGAACACCGTGTTGGTGTTGTTGGCGTTGATGGCCAAGAGCATGCCGGACTCCCGATCGACGTTCACGCGGCCGGGAAGATCTCGGCCGCGGCGATCCTGCGACGGCCCCCCGCGCCGTCGAGCAGCAGGATGCCGCTTTCGTCGAGCCCGGCAAAGCGTCCGTTGAGTTCGGACGAGGCGAGCCGCACGCGGATCGGGGCGCCGAGTCCCTCGGCGCGATCGAGCCACGCCGCGCGCACGGCGGCGAAGCCGGTGCCGCGCCAGGTCTCGTACCAGGCGAGCAACCGCTCGGCCAGCGGCACCAGCATCGCCGCGGGCGTCACCGTCGCGCCCAAGGCGGCGAGCGAAGTCGCCGGGAACTCCGCCGCCTCGGGATGCGCGGCGAGATTGACGCCGATGCCGAGCACGAGAAAATCGAGCCCGCCCCTGGCGTCGCTGGAGGACTCGAGCAGGATACCCGCGATCTTCCTGCCGCCAACCAGCACGTCATTGGGCCATTTCAAGCGCACCGCCGCCGCTGCCGGCAGGAAGGATGCGCAGGTTTCGGCGACGGCGATGGCGGCGGCAAAGCCCAGCTGCGCCGCCTCGCCCGCACCGCAACGCGGCCGCAGCAGCAGCGAGACATAGAGATTGCCGGGCGGCGAAAGCCACGCCCGCCCGCGCCGGCCGCGCCCCGCGCTCTGCGCCTCCGCCCACACCAGCGTTCCCTCCGCGGCCGCGGCCGCGGCGAGGCGCTTGGCCTCGTCGTTGGTGCTATCGATCCGCTCGAAGCACAGCAGGCGGTAGAAGGGCGGCAGCGCCGGCAGCGGCCTCATTCCGCGAACAGCGCGGTGGCGACGCTCTCCGCGCCGTCGACTACCGGAGCGGGATAGGCGAAGAAGAACAGGATCACGAACGCCGAGATCAGGACCACCGCGCCAAGCTCGCGCCCGATCGGCCGGTCGAAAACACCCGTCGGCTCGTCGAAATACATGAGCTTGACGATGCGCAGGTAATAGAAGGCGCCCACCACGCTCGCCAGTACGCCGATGATGGCGAGGACGTAGAGCCCGGCATCGATCGCCGCGAGGAAGACGTAGATCTTGGCGAAGAACCCCGCGAGCGGCGGAATTCCGGCCATCGAGAACATGAAGATGCCAAGCGCCAGCGCCAGGCCCGGCTGCGTGCGCGACAGCCCGGCGAGATCGGAAATCTCCTCGACCATGCGGCCGTCGCGGCGCATGCACAAGATGACGGCGAAGGTGCCGGCATTCATGAAAAGATAGATCGCCATGTAGACGAGCACGCCGCGCACGCCCACGGCGGTGCCGGCAGCGAGCCCGATCAGCGCATAGCCGACATGGCCGATCGAGCTGTAGGCCATCAGGCGCTTGATGTTGCGCTGATTGATCGCGGCAAACGCGCCGAGCAGCATCGATGCCGCGGCGATGAACCAGATGATCTGCTGCCACTCGACGATGAGCCCGCCGAACGGTCCGACCATGACCCGGATGAACAGCACCAGCGCCGCCGTCTTGGGCGCGACCGAGAAGAATGCCGTCACCGGCGTCGGCGCGCCCTCGTAGACGTCGGGCGTCCACATGTGGAATGGGACAGCCGAGCATTTGAAGGCGAGGCCCACGGCAATGAAGACGATGCCGATGACGAGCCCGACCGACGCCGTGCCGCCGCTCGCGAACAGCTTCGCGAGCGCATCGAACTGCGTCGTGCCCGCAAAGCCGTAGACCATCGAGGCGCCATAGAGCAGCATGCCCGAGGCGAGCGCGCCGAGGACGAAATATTTGAGCCCGGCTTCGGTCGAGCGCTCCGAATCCCGGGCGAAGCTCGCCAACACGTAAAGCGACAGGCTCTGCAGCTCGAGCGAGACATAGAGCGAGATGAGATCGTTCGCCGAGATCATCATCATCATGCCGGTGGTGGCGAGCAGCACCAGCACCGGGAACTCGGGCCGCGCAATGCCTTGGCGCGCGTTGTACGGCATCGACAGAACGAGCGTCAGGCCCGAGCCCAGCAGCACCAGCGCCTTGGCATAGGCGCCGAATCCGTCGATCACGAACATGCCATAGAAGCTCTCGCGCCGCACGGGTCCATGCGCGGCGATCGGCGAGAGCACGAGCGCGAGGTCGACGACGAGCGCCGCGACCGCGAGCCACGTGATCTCGCGCGCGGCGCGGTCGCCCTGGAACGCGCCGAGCAGCAGGAGCGCCATCGCCGCCGCGCCGAGAAAGATCTCGGGCAGCGCCGGCAGGAAGTCGGGGACGGGAAAAAGCGGCATGGCGGGACCTAGCGTCGCGTCAGGAGCGGCTCGTGCATCCGCGCCGCGGCGAGTTGCGCGGCGTGCGCACGTTCGGAGGTCTGGACGCTGGCGATGATCTTGGCCAGCGCCGGCTGCATCGGCCGCATGAACGAGTCGGGATAGACCCCCATCCACAGCACGATCGCGATCATCGGCGCGAAGATCGCCACCTCGCGCAGGGTGAGATCGCCCATGGCGCGCAGATCGGCGCGGGTGATGACGCCGAAGATGATGCGGCGATAGAGATAGAGCATGTAGGCGGCGCCGAGGATCATGCCCGTGGTCGCGAAGAACGCCACCCATGTATTGACCTGAAACGCGCCGATGAGCGACAGGAACTCGCCGACGAAGCCGCTCGTCCCCGGCAGCCCGACCGAGGCGAGCATGAACACCATGAATACCGCCGCATATCGCGGCATGGTGTCGGCGAGCCCGCCATAGCGAGCGATCTCGCGCGTGTGCAGGCGGTCATAGACCACGCCGACGCACAGGAAGAGCGCCGCCGAGACGATGCCGTGGCTCAGCATCTGCACCATCGCGCCCTGCAAGCCCTCGGAGGTCACGGTGAAGATGCCCATGGTGACGAAGCCCATATGCGCCACCGAGGAATAGGCGATGAGCTTCTTCATGTCGTCCTGCGCCAGCGCCACGAGCGAGGTGTAGATCACGGCGACCACGCTCAAGAGGAAGACGAGCGGCGTGAAATACTGCGAGGCTTCGGGAAAGAGCGGCAGCGAGAACCGGATCAGGCCGTAGCCGCCCATCTTGAGGAGCACGCCTGCCAGGATGACGGAACCCGCGGTCGGCGCCTCGACATGCGCGTCCGGCAGCCAGGTATGCACCGGCCACATCGGCATCTTGACTGCGAACGAGGCGAAGAAGGCAAGCCACAGCCAGGTCTGCAGCGAGGACGGGAAGTCATAGGCGAGCGCCTCGCGGATATCGGCCGAACCGGTCTCGTGATAGACCGTCAGGATGGCCAACAGCATCAGCACCGAGCCCAGAAGCGTGTAGAGGAAGAACTTGAAGGCGGAATAGACACGCCGCGGCCCGCCCCACACGCCGATGATGAGGAACATCGGGATGAGTACGCCCTCGAAGAAGATGTAGAAGAGGAAGAGATCGAGGGCGCAGAAGGTGCCGACCATCATGGTCTCGAGCACCAGGAACGCGATCATGTATTCCTTGACCCGAACCGTCACCGCCTTCCAGCTCGAGAGGACGCAGAGCGGCGTGAGAAAGGTCGAGAGCAGCACGAAGAACAGCGAAATGCCGTCCACCCCCATCAGGTAGGAGATGTTGAAACCGGGGAGCCAGGCGGCCTGCTCGACGAATTGGAAGTCGGGGCTCTGCGGGTTGAAACCGGCCCAGATCGCGAGCGAGAGCGCAAAATCGATGAGCGAGGTCCAGAGCGCGATCCAGCGCGCGTTGCGCGCCACGTCCGCCTCGTCGCCGCGCAGCACCAGGATCGCAAGCACGCCCAAGAGCGGCAGGAACGTCACCAGGCTGAGCAGGGGCCAGCTCGACATCGCGCGCCTCTCAGCCGATCCGCACGAGATACCACGTCACCAGCGCGACGAGGCCGATCAGCATGGCAAAGGCATAGTGATAGAGATAGCCGGTCTGGAGCCGGCTCGTCCACGCCGCGATGTCGCGAGTGCGCGACGAGACGCCGTCGGGTCCGAACCCGTCGATGACGACGCCGTCGCCCTTTTTCCATAGGCCCCGGCCCAGCGCCATCGTCGGACGCACGATCAGCGCGTCGTAGATCTCATCGAAATAATACTTGTTGAGGAGCAGCAGATAGAGAGCGTCGAACAGCTTGGCCGCCCGGCGCGGCAGGTCGGTGTCGCGGATATAGGCATACCAGGCGGTAGCGATGCCCGCGAACGCGGCCACGAGCGGCAGCAGCGAGATCACCAGCGGCACGGGATGAGCGGCCTCGTCCTGCGCGTGCTCGGGCAGCACCAGGATCGAATCGCCCCAGAATGCCTGGCTGCCCGGGCCAATGAAGAGATGAAGATGATAGCCCACGAACCCCGCCACCACCGCCCCGGCAGCGAGCACATAAAGCGGCCACAGCATCACCGGCGGCGATTCGTGCACGTGCTCCATCACGCCGGGATCGGCGCGGGATGGGCCGTTGAACGTGAGGAACAGGAGGCGCCAGGAATAGAACGCGGTGATGAAGGCGGCGAACACCCCGAGCCAAAAGGCATAGTACCCGACCCCGGTTCCCGCCGACCACGCCGCCTCGATGATGGCGTCCTTGGAGTAATAGCCCGCGAACGGCGGAATGCCCGCCAGCGCGAGACTGCCGATCCACATGACGATGGTGGTCTTCTTGAGATGCGGCCAGAGACCGCCCATCTTGCGCATGTCCTGCTCACCCGACATGGCATGGATGACCGAGCCTGCGCTGAGGAAGAGCAGCGCCTTGAAGAAGGCGTGGGTCATGAGGTGGAAGATCGCCGCGCCATAGGCCGAAACGCCCGCGGCGAGGAACATGTAGCCCAACTGGCTGCAGGTCGAATAGGCGATGACGCGCTTGATGTCGTTCTGCGCCATGCCGATGGTGGCGGCGAAGATCGCGGTGGTGCCGCCGACCACCACCACCACCGCCAGCGCCACCGGCGCGTATTCGAATAGCGGCGACAGCCGCGCCAGCATGAACACGCCGGCGGTCACCATCGTGGCCGCGTGGATGAGCGCCGACACCGGCGTCGGCCCTTCCATCGCATCGGGGAGCCAGGTGTGCAGCCCCAATTGCGCCGACTTCCCCATCGCGCCGACGAACAGGAGGATGCAGGTGACGGTCAGCGCATCGACCTGGTGGCCGAGGAAGGGAATGGTGTTGTGCGCCACGTCCGGCGCCGCAGCAAAGACGGTGTCGAATTGCAGCGAGCCGAAAATCTTATAGACCGCGAAAATGCCGAGTGCGAAGCCGAAATCGCCGACACGGTTGACGACGAATGCCTTGATCGCCGCAGCATTGGCGCTGGGCCGGTCGTACCAGAAGCCGATCAGGAGGTATGAGGACAGCCCCACGCCCTCCCAGCCGAAGAACAGCTGCACGAAATTGTCGGCCGTCACCAGCATCAGCATGAAGAATGTAAAAAGGCTGAGATAGGCCATGAAGCGCGGGATCGCGCGGTCATGCGCCATGTAGCCGACCGAATAGATATGGACCATGCACGAGACGATCGTGACCACCGCCACCATCACCGCCGACAGCGGATCGAAGCGCAGCGCCCATTCGACCCGAAGCCCGGAATTGACGAGATCGCCGGTGTCGATCCAGGTGAAGAGATGGACCGTCTCGGCGTGCCCGCCGAGCCCGACGATGGCGAAGATGGCGATGCCCAGCACTGCCGAAATGGCGAGGGCCGCGCAGGTGACGAGCTGCGCGCCGCGGTCGCCGATCCAGCGCCCGAAGAAGCCGGCGATGAACGCCGCCAGAAGCGGCAGGAAGATGGCGGCGACGGTCACGCCTCAGCCTTTCATCAGGTGGATGTCCTCGACCGCGATGGTGCCGCGGTTGCGGAAGTAGACGACCAGGATGGCGAGCCCGATCGCCGCCTCCGCCGCCGCCACGGTCAGCACGAACATGGCGAAGATCTGGCCCACCATGTCGTGCAGGAAGGCCGAGAACGCGACGAAGTTGATGTTGACCGCGAGCAGCATCAGCTCGATCGACATCAGGATGATGATGACGTTCTTGCGGTTGAGGAAGATGCCGAAGATACCGAGCGTGAACAGCACCGCCGCGACCACGAGATAATGCGCGAGGCCGATCTCGAACATGCTAGGACACCCCCTCGCGCGGCCGCACCTTGACGATTTCGACGCTGTCCTCGCGGCGGCGGGCGATCTGCGCGCCGATCCGCTGCTTGCGTACGTCCTTGCGCGCGCGCAGCGTCAGCACGATCGCGCCCACCATGGCGACCAGCAGGATCATCCCGGCGGCCTGGAAGGGATAGACATAGCGGGTATAGAGCAGCGCCCCCAGCGCCGCGGTGTTGGTGACCTGCATCGGGGACGGCATCGGCGCTGCCGCCGTCGCCGCCACCTCGGGCGCCACCGCCCACGCGCCGAACACGATGACCAGTTCCAGGAACAGCGCCACGCCGATCAAGAGGCCGATTGGCAGGTATTGCAGGAACCCCTGCCGCAGCGCGGCGAAATTGATGTCGAGCATCATCACGACGAACAGGAACAGCACCGCCACCGCGCCGACATAGACGATGACCAGGATCATCGCCAGGAACTCCGCCCCCATCAGCACGAACAGTCCCGCCGCGTTGAAGAAGGCGAGGATGAGGAACAGCACCGAATGGACCGGATTGCGCGCCGCGATCACCATCACGCCCGAGGCGATCGCCACGAACGAGAAGAGATAGAAGCAGATCGCCGTGACGATCATCGACGAGCCCCGGGCGGCAAGGGCGCCTCGCGCGACATCGGCGTCACCGGTAGGGCGCGTCGAGGGCGAGATTCGCGGCGATCTCGGCCTCCCAGCGGTCGCCATTCGCCAAGAGCTTGTCCTTGTCGTAGAACAGCTCCTCGCGCGTCTCGGCGGCGAATTCAAAATTCGGTCCCTCGACGATCGCATCGACCGGGCAGGCTTCCTGGCAGAAGCCGCAATAGATGCATTTCGTCATGTCGATGTCGTAGCGCGTGGTGCGGCGGCTGCCGTCCTCGCGCGGCTCGGCCTCGATGGTGATGGCAAGCGCGGGACACACCGCCTCGCACAGCTTGCAGGCGATGCAGCGCTCCTCGCCGTTGGGATAACGGCGCAGCGCATGCTCGCCGCGGAAGCGCGGCGACAGCGGTCCCTTCTCGAAGGGATAGTTCACCGTCACCGGCTCCTTGAACATGTATTTGAGCGTGAGCCACATCCCCGAGACCAGCTCGGCGAGGAGAATCATGCGTGCGCTGCGATCGAGAACCGCCATGTCGAACCTTTCTCCCCGAGCCTAGCGCGGGACCAAGCCCGTCGCGACCAGGAACCCGGCGGTCAGCACCAGCCAGAACAGCGACAGCGGCAGGAACACCTTCCACCCCAGCCGCATGAGCTGGTCATAGCGGAAGCGCGGGAAGGTCGCCCTGACCCACAGGAAACAGAACAGCACGAGCGCGATCTTGAGCGCGAACCAGATCGGCCCCGGGACCCAGGTGAAAGGCGGGAAGCCGAACGGCGCGAGCCAGCCGCCCAGGAACAGGATGCTCGTCATCGCGCTCATCAGGATCATGTTGGCGTATTCGCCGAGATAGAAGAGCGCGAAGGTCATCGCCGAATACTCGACGAAGAACCCGGCCACCAGCTCGGATTCGCCCTCGGGCAGGTCGAACGGCGAGCGGTTGGTCTCGGCCAGGCACGAGATGAAGAAGACGACGAACATCGGCAAGAGCGGCAGGCAGAACCACACGTGGCGCTGTGCCTCGACGACGGCGGAGAGATTGAGCGAGCCGACGCACAGGAGGACGCTCACCATGACGAAGCCGATCGACACCTCGTAGGAGACCATCTGCGCCGCCGAGCGCAGCGCCCCCAGGAACGCGTATTTCGAGTTCGACGACCACCCCGCCATGATGATGCCGTAGACGCCGAGCGAGCTGATGGCGAAGAGATAGAGCACGCCGACATTGATGTCGGCGATGACCATGCCCCGATCGAACGGAATGACGGCCCAGGCGACGAGGCTCAGAACGAAGGTGAGGATCGGCGCCGCGACGAACACGATGCGGTTGGCGCCGCTCGGGATCACCGTCTCCTTGAACAGAAGCTTGGCGCCGTCGGCGATCGGCTGGAGCAGGCCGAACGGGCCGACCACGTTCGGCCCCTTGCGCAACTGCGCCGCCGCCAGGACCTTGCGCTCGGCATAGGTCAGATAGGCGACCGCGAGCAGGAGCGGCACGATGATCGCGACGATCTCGGCGACGAGAACGGCGGTCGGACGGCCGTATGCGGTCCAGAAGTCAGCCATGGGTCCCGGTCTTGGGCTGCTCGCCCTTGGCGCGGCCGAGCGCCTCGGCACACGACGCCATGGTCGGCGAGGCGCGGCTGATCGGATCGGTGCGGTAGAAATCGTGGATCGGATAGGCGAAGGGCGCCGGATCGAGCGGACCGGCGCGGCCGAACGCGCCCCACGCCGCGCGCGGCGCGCGATCGACCGCGGCGAAGGACGGATTGACCGCTTCGAGCCGGCGTCGCACCGCGCCGAGCGAATCGTAAGGCAGCGTGCGGCCCATCGCCTCGCTCAGCGCGCGGATGATCTTCCAGTCCTCGCGCGCGTCGCCCGGCGGGAACACCGCGCGCTGCGCCCGCTGCACCCGGCCTTCGGTGTTGACATAGGTCGCGTCCTTCTCGGTATAGGCGGCGCCCGGCAGCACGGCATCGGCGCGGCGCGCGCCGGCGTCGCCATGATGGCCCTGATAGATGACGAAGGCCGCACCGAGGCGGCGCATATCGATCGTGTCGGCGCCGAGCAGATAGACCGCCTCGATCGCGCCAGTCTCGCAGCCGGCGAGGATCTGGCCGAGATCGCGCCCGCCCGGCCCCGGCACGAAGCCGAGATCGAGCCCGCCGACGCGCGAAGCCGCGGTATGCAGCACGTTGAAGCCGTTCCAGTCCGCGCGCACGAAGCCCGCGCTCTCGGCAAAGCCGCGCGCCAGCGCGAGCACCGCCGCGCCGTCCGCGCGCGCGAGTGCCCCCTGCCCCAGGATCAGCATCGGCCGCTTCGCCGCCGCGAGCGCAGCGCTCCAGTCGTGCCGGCCCTCGGCGAGCGCGGCGAGATCGGCCGGGCCGGCGCCCAGCGGCGTTACCGGGATGGTGAGGTCGAGCGCGGGCCCGATCGCGCCCAGCTTGAAGCCGCTCTGCAGCCAGCGCTTGCGCAGCCGCGCATTGATGATCGCCGCCTCGGCGCGCGGATTGGTGCCGATCAGCAGGCAGAGATCGGCCTGCTCGATGCCGGCGATGGTGGTGTTGAAAAGATAGCCGGCGCGGCAGGCGGGATCGAGCGCGGCCCCGTCCTGACGGCAGTCGAGATGCGGCGAGCCCAGCGCCGCCATCAATTCCTTGAGCGCGAGCATCGCCTCGGCGTCGGCGAGATCGCCGGCGATCGCCGCGACGCGTGTTCCGTCAACGCCGTTGAGCCGCGCCGCGATGGCGGCGAAGGCCTCGCGCCAGGTCGTCTCCTCGAGCCGCCCGCCGCGGCGCAGATAGGGCCGGTCGAGCCGCCGCCGCACCAGCCCGTCGAGCGCGAACCGCGTCTTGTCCGAGATCCACTCCTCGTTCACGTCCTCGTTGAGCCGCGGCAGCACCCGCAGCACCTGCGCGCCCCGCGCATCGACGCGGATATTGCTGCCGACGGCGTCGAGCACGTCGACCGATTCGGTCCGCGTCAGTTCCCACGGCCGGGCGACGAAGGCATAGGGCTTGGAGGTGAGCGCGCCGACAGGGCAGAGATCGATGATGTTGGCGGAAAGCTCCGAGGTGAGCGCACGCTCGATATAGGTGCCGATCTCCATATCCTCGCCGCGCCCGGTGGCGCCCAGTTCCTCGACGCCGGCGACGTCGGTAAGAAAGCGCACGCAGCGGGTGCAGTGGATGCAGCGGTTCATGCTGGTCTCGACCAGCGGCCCGAAATCCTTGTCGCGCACCGCGCGCTTGTTCTCGCGATAGCGGCCGCGGTCGAAGCCATAGGCCATCGCCTCGTCCTGCAGGTCACACTCGCCGCCCTGGTCGCAAATGGGACAGTCAAGCGGATGGTTGATGAGCAGGAATTCCATCACGCCGTGGCGCGCCTTCTTCGCCTTCTCGCTGTCGGTGTGGATGACCATGCCCTCGGCCACCGGCATGGCGCAGGCGGCGATCGGCTTCGGTGCCTTTTCCTGCTCGACGAGGCACATGCGGCAATTGCCGGCGATCGCGAGACGCTCGTGGAAGCAGAAATACGGCACCTCGACGCCCGCGAGCTGGCAAGCTTGCAGCACGGTGGCGCCCGCCGGCACCTCGATTGCGATGCCATTGATCGTCAGCTTGGGCATGCGCTACTCCGCCGCCTGCGTCGCCGTCGCGCGATATTGCGCGATCCGCCGCTCGAGCTCGGGCCGGAAATGCCGGATCAACCCCTGCACCGGCCACGCCGCGGCATCGCCGAGCGCGCAGATGGTGTGACCTTCGATCTCGTAGGTGACCTCGAGCAGCATGTCGATCTCCGGCACGGTCGCATTGCCTTTGACCATCCGCTCCATCACCCGCCACAGCCAGCCGGTGCCCTCGCGGCACGGCGTGCATTGGCCGCAACTCTCGTGCTTGTAGAATTGCGACAGCCGCGCGATGGCTTTGACGAT
>DATKQE010000098.1:0-66761 GCA_035532935.1 Allostellaceae bacterium | reverse complement strand
CGCGAGCTCGGGGCGGGTGCTTTTCGGCAAGCATTTGCAGGCCGGCCCGATTGGGCGTATGAGCATGGCGGCATCGCGGCCGGATACGGCGACAACATGGCGATAGCGATGGATCGCAATTCGGTGGAGCGGTCGCTGGCGGCGCGGCTCGTCGCCGCGGCAAAGCTGGACGAGACCGCACTCGACCGGCTCGTGCGGTTGCAGGCGACCAATGACGAGCGGCTCGAATCCCTTCTCGTGAAGCTCGGCCTCGCCAGCGAACGCGACGTCGCCGAAGCCTTTGCCGCGGTATTGGGACTCGCCGTCGCCGAGAGCGGCGACTATCCGGCGACACCGGTTTGCGACGGCAAGTTCAACCGCAAATACCTGCGCGGTGCCGGCGTGCTGCCGATTGCCGAGGCGCCGGACGAACTCGTCCTGGCGATGGTCGATCCCCTCGACGCGGAGGTCATGCGCGCGATGGAGATGGCCGCCGGCCGGCGGGTCGTTGCGCGCGTCGCGCTCGCGTCGCAACTCGAGGCGGCCTATGCGCGGCTTTACGACCCCGATCCCGCGCCGGCCGGCGAGGTCGCGGCGAGCCTCGAGGAACCCGGCAGCGACGACGATCTGCTGGAGGATGTGGACCGGCTCCGCGACCTCGCAAGCGAGGGACCGGTCATCCGCCTCGTCAATCACCTCATCACGCGGGCCGTGGAGAGCCGCGCCTCCGACATCCATGTCGAGCCCTACCAGAACCGGCTCGTCATTCGCTATCGGATCGACGGCTTGCTGAGCGAAGCGGCGGTGCCGCCGACCCGGCTGCGCGCGGCCCTCATCTCGCGCATCAAGATCATGGCCAAGCTCAATATCGCCGAGCGCCGCCTGCCGCAGGACGGCCGCATGCGGCTCGCCCTTCAGGGCAAGGAATTCGATCTGCGCGTTTCGACCATGCCGACGCTGCACGGCGAGAGCGTCGTGATGCGCATTCTCGACCGGACCAGCCTCGTCTGCGAATTGCCGCTCCTCGGATTCGAGACGGGAACGCTGACACAGTTCGAGCGCATCCTCGAGCGGCCGCAGGGCATCCTCCTGGTGACCGGTCCGACCGGCAGCGGCAAGACGACGACGCTTTATGCCTGCCTCCACCGGCTCAACGCACCCGAACGCAAGCTCTTCACGGTCGAGGACCCGATCGAATACCAGCTCGAGGGCGTCAATCAGATCCAGGTCAAACCGCAGATCGGCCTGACGTTCGGCCATGTGCTGCGGTCGATCCTGCGCCAGGATCCGGACATCATCATGGTCGGCGAGATGCGCGATCTCGAGACGGCCGAGATCGCCGTCCAGGCGGCGCTCACCGGCCACCTCGTGCTGTCGACGCTTCACACCAACAGCGCCGCGGGCGCCGTGACGCGGCTGCTCGACATGGGCGTCGCGGATTATCTCGTCACCTCGACCGTGACGGGCGTGCTGGCGCAGCGCCTCGTGCGCCAGCTTTGCCCGCAGTGCCGGGAACCCTATCGCGCGCTTCCCGAGCTGATGACGCAGTTGCGCCTCGCCGCGGTCGCCGGCGATCCGCCCACGCTCTACCGCGCGCGCGGCTGCGCGCGCTGTCAAGGCAGCGGCTATTTCGGACGCATCGCCATCATGGAGGTACTCGAGGTTTCCGACCGCGTCCGGCGCCTCATCCTCAATCGCGCGGCGATGCAGGACATCCAGGCGGCGGCGTGCGAGGAGGGAATGCGGACGATGTACGAGGACGGGCTGCTCAAGGCCATGGCCGGCACGACGTCGATCGAAGAAGTATTGCGGGTCACGCGAGACGTCTGACATGCCGGTCTTCCGTTACGAGGCCGTCAACGCCACCGGCGAAGTGCTTTCGGGTGAAATGGAAGCGGCCGACCAGGCCAGCGTGGTCGCCCGGCTGCAGGCGCAGGGTCACGTGCCGATCCGCGCCGACGAGGCCGGATACCCGTGGCTATCGCGGCTGCTCGCGCGGCCGCTGTTCCGCGCGCGGCCGCGCCTCGGCGGCGATCTGGCGCTCATCACGCAGCAGCTCGGAACGCTGCTTCACGCCGGGTTCTCGATCGACCATGTGCTCGAGACGGCGAAGGGCATGGTCGACAAGGGCGCTGCCAGGGATTGCCTCGACGCGCTGCTAGACAGCGTCCGCGGCGGCGGCTCGCTCGCGGACGCGATGGCCGCGCAAGGCGACGCCTTCCCGGCCTTCTATGTCAGCATGGTGCGCGCCGGCGAGGCCGGCGCATCGCTCGACGTCACGCTGCAACACCTTGCCGATCTGCTCGAACGCTCGCAAGCGGCGCGCGAACAGGCGAAGTCGGCGCTGATCTATCCGGCGATCGTGCTGGCGACCGGAGTAATGTCGATCGCCGTGCTGTTCGGATTCGTGATCCCGCGCTTCGTGCCGTTGTTCGAGCAGGCGGGGACCACATTGCCGCTGATGACGCGAATCGTTCTCGCCGCGAGCACGGGATTTCGCGATTACTGGTGGACGCTCCTCGTTGTTGCGGCGGCGGCGGTCCTGGCGTGGCGCCGCATCGCCCGCAATCCCGAGTATCGGCTGCGCTATGACCGGCGCCTGCTCACGCTTCCGCTGCTCGGCGACCTCACCGTGAAGACGGAGATGGCGCGGTTCGGCCGCGTTCTCGGCATGCTTTTGCGCAGCGGCGTCGCGCTGCTGCCGGCGCTCGCGATCGGCCGCGACACGCTGACCAACACGGCGCTTCGCGACGCCGTTGGCGCAGTGTCGGAGCAGGCCAAGGAGGGCAAGGGTCTCGCGGGGCCGCTCGCGCAAACCGGCGTCATGCCGGCGCTCGTCGTGCAGATGGTGCGCGTCGGCGAGGAATCGGCGCGGCTCGATGAGATGCTGCTCCGGCTCGCCGACATCTACGACCGCGAATCCCGGCGCAGCGTCGACCGGCTGCTCGCGCTTCTCGTTCCCGCGGTGACGATCGGGCTCGGGCTGGTCGTAGCGGTCGTGGTGAGCGCGATTCTGAGCGCGATCTTCAGCGTCTATAATCTTGCGATGTGATGGCTGGGATGGACGCGCGATCCCTCCGCAGCGGCGGCTTCACGCTGATCGAGGTCCTGCTCGTCCTCGTCATCATGGCGCTGGTCATGGCGGCAACGCTGCCGCCGCTGATGGGGAGCGGCGGAGCGGCGGAAATGCGCGCCGCAAGCCTGGAGATCGCCGCCGCGTTGCGCCAGGCGCGAAGCCTGGCGATCACACGGGCCCGGCCGCAGGTGTTCACCATCGATACCGCCAGCGGCGCCTACCTGGCTGGGGGCGCCCGGATGACGGGCCGGCTTCCCGGCGACGTTCACGCCGTGCTCATCACCACGACGGACGAGCGCGACAATGGCACGACGGGAAACATCCGGTTCTTTCCGGATGGCAGCGCGACCGGCGGGGGCATTCGGCTGATCCAGGGCAATCGCCGGACGGATGTCATGGTGGATTGGCTCACGGGCCGCGTTTCGATCGATGGCGATACGGCGACGCATTAGGCCGGGCGGATTCACGCTCGTCGAGGTTCTCGTCGCGTTCGCGATCGCGGCGGTGCTTCTCGTCGCCCTGCTGCGCAGCTTCTCGGGCGGGGTTGCCGGAAGCGCCCGCGCCGGCGCCTATGCCGAGGCCACCACGCTGGCGGAATCGACCCTCGAAACCCTCGGCACGAGCGTGAAGCTGAGCGACGGCATGAACGCTGCGACGGATGACGGTCCCTACAGGATCGCAGTGACCGCTCGCCTCTACACGCCGCCCGACCGCACCGAGCCGGCCCAACTCTATGTCGTTCCTTACGAGGTTGCCGTGACCGTGACCTGGCGCGAGGGCCAGCGCGCGCAGTCCATAACGCTTCGGACCCTGCGCCTTGCGTTGCGGCAATGATCGGGTCCCATCGCATGCTCAAGAGGAAACGCAATGCCCCGCCGGCCCCGGGCTTCACCCTCGTTGAGATGTTGATTTCGGTCGCCTTGATCGGGCTTTTGACCGTGTTCCTGTTCGGCGGATTGCGATTCGGCGCGCGCGCCGTCGATGCTGGCAGCGAACGAGCGGATCGGTCGGCGCAACTCGCTACGGCGCAGGGGTTTCTTCTGGCCGCATTGCAGAATGCTCAGGCGCTGTCGATGACGCCGGGTGCCGCGCGACGGGTGATCGACTTCGACGGCGCGCCCGACCGCCTCGCCTTCGTCACCCTGCCGCCGGCCTATCTTGCCATGGGCGGGCTGCAGCGGTTGACGCTTGCCGTTGTCGGCGGGCGCAACGGCCGGCGGTTGACAGTCACCTGGAAACTGGCCGCGCGGGGCGCCGTGCGAAACGCGCCGGGCGAGTTGCGGCCATCGGTCCTCTTCGACCATGTGCGCAAGGTCGCGTTCGGCTATTTCGGGGTGGTTCCACCCGACCGGACCTCGCGTTGGCACGATCGCTGGAGCGACAGCGCCGATCTTCCACTTCTCATCCGGCTCCGCATCGTGCTTGCCGACGGCTCCTTCGTCCCGGATATTCTCGTTGCACCGCGGCAGGCGCGGCTTCGCGGGAGCGGATCGTCATGAACCGGGATGCGCTCGCCGGCATGACCGGCAGATTCCGGCCGGACGCGGTGGTGCGTCAGGCATTCGCGTGGTGGATCGGCGAACTGGTCGCCTGCGTTCCCGCCGCCTGGCGGCAGAGGATCGCAGCATGGCATGGACGATCCGTGCTCGCTTTCGATGCCAGCGGCGCCTCTTTCGTCGTTGGCGAAGGCGTTCGATCGCCGAACCCCGGACGCGTCGGGGTTGCGTCACGCGCTTGGGATCGGCCGGTCGCCCGGAACGGCGCCGGCGACGTCGTCGTTCGACTACCGGCCGACAAGGCGTTGCGCTCGGTCGTAAGCTTGCCGCTGGCGGCCGAACGCAACATCGACCAGGTGATCGGATTCGAGTTCGAGCGGCTTACGCCCTTCAAGCGCGAGGACGTCTTCTACAGCACGCGCATCGCGAGACGCGACCGCAAGGCGCGGAACCTGCAGGCCGAGATCACCGTGGTGCAGCGCGACGCCGTCCAGAACGCCATGCGCGCGGCGCAGGATCTGGGGTTCCGCGCGGTCGCGATCGAGGTCGCAGGTCCGGACGGTGCAACGCCGGTCCCGTGCGATCTGCTTCTCAAGGCGAAACAACCCGCCGCGCATCGCCTGCTGCGGATCGCCGTGGTCGCGACCGCCGTCGCGGCGACGGCGCTGGCCGTGGCGGCCGCCGTCACGCCGATCGTAGAGACCGATGCGCAGGTTCGCCTGCTCACCGCCCGCATCGCCGAGGCACGGCGCGACGCCGAAGAGAGTGCGCGGTTGCGCAAGGCGATCGAGGCCGAAAAAGCCAACGCGCAGGTCCTCACCGCCCGCAAGCGCAATACCGTGCCGGTGACGGAAATCCTCGATGAACTGACACGTCTTTTGCCCGACGACGTCTGGCTGACCGAGCTGCAGATCGACGCCAAGGAGGTGCGGATCGCCGGGTTCGCGACATCGGCCGCGAGCCTGTTGGGGCTTCTCGATCGCTCGTCCGCCTTCGCCAATGCCGCCTACCGCTCGCCGGTGACGCAGAATTCCGCCCTCAACCGTGAGCAGTTCGACATCGCGGCGCAGATTCGGGAACCCGGCCGATGACGGTTCGATTTGGCCCCATCGCAAGCCGCTGCCTGGCGCTCGGCATTCTGGCGGCGCTGGTCACGGCCGGCTATCTGGCGATCGCGCTGCCGCTGCTCGATACGGTCGCGGACAACCGGCGCGAAATTGCCGATCTCAACGCGGCGCTGGCGCGATTCGAGCAGATCGCCGGCGAGCGCGCGGCGCGCAAGGCCGAGCTCGGCGTACTGGAACGGCAGCAGGCGACGCAGGAAGGATTTCTTCAGGGTTCGAACGAGACGCTGATCGCTGCGGACCTCCAGAATCGCATCAAGGCCCTGGCCGCGGCCGGCAAGGGCGAACTCACGAGCACGCAGATTCTGGCGAGCGACGCCGAAGGCAAGCTCAAGCGTGTCGGCGTGCGCGGCCTGATGGCGATCCCGCTTGCGGGCCTGGTACGGGTTTTCTACGACCTCGAATCGGCGACCCCCTTTCTGTTCATCGACAATGTCGAGATCAGGCCGCGATTGGACCCGAGGCGCCGCGGTTACGGTGACGTCGATACGGGTACGCTCGAGGCGCGCTTCGATGTTTACGGCTTCGTGCACGCCGCCGCGTTACCGGCGCTGCCGTCCGTGACACCCCGCCGACGATGACACGGGACTGTCACGGTTCTGAGCGATGGCGGTCATAATCGCCGGCTAGTCTGCGGCGCGCAGGTTCCTGCAAACACGTTTTTGGATCACGACACGGCGCACGGCCGCGTGGGGAGATGTGTGGCCTGTAATCGGCCGCCTGCGCCATTGCCACAACGCAATTTGGAGGGAAGGACCGTGAGAAAGCATTGGATGGTGGATTGGCGTGCGATGCTCGCCGCTCTGGCCGCCGCCGCGGCGTTGGCCGGCGCCCCATCGAGCCGTGCGGCGGATCGCGACCACGACACGCAGACCCTGACGCCGATTAAGCACATCGTCGTCATCTTTCAGGAAAACATCACGTTCGATCATTACTTCGCGACCTATCCGATCGCCGCAAACCCGTCCGGCGAGCCGTCGTTCCATGCGCTGGACGACACCCCCTCGGTGAACGGTCTCAGCGGCGGGCTCCTCACCAGCAATCCGAACGAGTTCCAGCCGTTCCGCCTTGATGCGTCGGAGGCGGTCACCTGCGACGAGGATCACGGCTACAGTGACGAGCAGAAGGCGGCGGACAACGGGCTGCTCGACATGTTCGTGCAGCACACGAGCAAGACGGGTGTCGGATGCAAGACCGACGGCTCGACCGTGATGGGGTACTACGACGGCAACACCGTCACGGCGTTATGGAACTACGCGCAACACTATGCAATGAACGACAACGAGTTCGGCACGACCTTCGGCCCCTCGACGCCGGGCGCACTCAACCTCATTACCGGGCAGACCCACGGGGCCACCGCCTATACGTTCTCCGGCGGGGTCGCGGCGACCACGACGACGAGCGGGGTGGTCGACGGCACCGACATCGGCGATATCGACCCCTATCTCGATGATTGCGGCCAGGATGCCGGCGGCACGGTCAACGGCAAGACCACCTTGTTCATGACGGGGACGAATATCGGCGACCTGCTCAACGCCAAGGGAATCACGTGGGGCTGGTTCGAGGGCGGCTTCCTGCCGACCCAGCCGGCGCAATTCAACAGCGATGGGTCGCTGAAATCGCCGGCCGTTTGCGGATCGGCGCATACCGCGCATCCCACCGCGGCGAATCCTACCGACGGAAATCCCACCAATGTAAACGTTCACACTTCCGTCACCGATTATTCGGCGCATCACGAGCCGTTCATGTACTTCGCGTCGACGCGCAACCCGCACCATCTTCGTCCGACATCGGCGGCCATGATCGGCCGAACCGATCAGGCCAATCATCAGTATGACCTGTCCGATTTCTTCACGGCGCTGGGCGCGGACCGCCTGCCGGCGGTTTCCTTCCTCAAGGCGCCGTCATTCGAGGATGGACATCCCGGCTATTCCGATCCGCTGTCGGAGCAGACCTTCCTCGTCGATGTGATCAACGCGCTGCAGCAATCGCCGGAGTGGGGCGAAACCGCGGTCATCATCAACTGGGACGACTCGGACGGCTGGTATGACCATGTGACCGGCCCGATCGTGAATACGTCGAATTCGTCGGCCGATTTCTTCGCCGGTTCCGGCAATTGCGGCACGCCGGCCGGCGGCGCCGTGCTCGGGCGCTGCGGCTATGGTCCGCGCATTCCCTATCTCGTGATCTCGCCGTGGGCGAAGCGGAATTTCGTCGATCACACCACGACCGACCAGTCCTCCTCCATCGCCTTCATCGAATACAACTGGGGCCTCGGGTTCATTGACGGCCCGACCGCACCGGCCGCCGGAACAGGCTCGTTCGACCGCATTGCCGGCTCGATCACCAACATGTTCGATTTCGACGATCGGCCCAACCTCAAGCCGCTGATCCTCAACGACACGACCGGCGAGATCGTGCACGGCGGCTCCTCGTTTTCCGTGCCGCACAATCATTTCTAGCCGGGGCTGATCTGCCCCCGATATTCGGGTTCTCGTGCTCAAACCCCGCCGTCATCCGCACCGGATGGCGGCGGGGTCGTTCTATCCCCCTTCTCTCACGCATCGTTCTTCGCGATAATCCGCGCATGCGGCGGTGGATTGGCGACAGATCCGGACGCAGCGATGACGCGGAATTCGCCTCCGCGCGCATGACGGCGCCGGCGCGATGAGCACGATGGCCGCGCGATGGCAGGCCCTGGGCGTCGGCGTCTTCGTCGTCGCCTGCCTCTGGCTCGGCCGTACGGTGTACGGCGAACTCAATCATGGCGTCGGAGATGTTGCGACGCGTGCGCCCGCGCCTTTACCGACATCCTTGCCTCCGACTGCGGCCGGCGGTCCGCACGCCGGCTATGCGCTGCCGCCGCTGCAAGGCTTCGCCAGGATCACGGAACGTCCGCTCTTCTCGCCGAGCCGGCGGCCGCCAGCGAACAGGCCGGAGAGCCTCGGGCAACTCAGCAGCTTTTTCCTTGATGGCGTCGTTATTTCTCCGACCGATCGTACCGCCGTCGTCGAGCACGGCCGGCCGCCGGTTCTGGCGCACGTCGTGGTAGGGCAAGCGATCGACGGTTGGACGGTCGCGTCGATCCTGCCGGATCGGATCGTGCTGCGCCATGGCGAAACCGAGCACGAACTCAAGCTGCGCGACAAGGTCGTGCATCCGCCGCCAGGTTTTCCGCCGCGGCCGCGACCGCGGCGATAGGGGCTATTCTTTGCGCGCCTGAAGCGGAACGGACGGCGTTATTGCCTGGCCCCATTGCTCGATGCGGAAGGGCTGCAGCGGCGTGGCCAGGGACAGCGAGACGATGGCTTCGCGGGCAAATGACGCACCGGCCTTGGTCGTCGCTGTGGCCGTGATGGTAGCGGCGGGAATGTCGCGCGGCGCGACATATCGGTCGACCCCGGAAAGGCGCGGAATGTCCGCCGGTTGTCCGACCGAAGCGGCGGCGCGCGCCGCGATGAGGAAATCGACCTGCTGGGCGCTGACGCCGGGAACGGCGAGCAGCACCGCGCGCGGCGCCGTCAGTGGATTGACCGTCGGAGCCTGCGAATAAACCGTCACATAGGGCCGAATGCGCTCGTAGTCGGCACGGCTTATCGCGGTGAAAAGACGAAGCTCCGAGGCCGTGGCGAACGGCAGGACGCTGCGGTTCACGCCGCCCGGATCGGTGCCCGGCAGCCGCCGGCCGGTGGTGAACGACGGCAGTTCGGCCGCGAAGCTCTGTCGGCGCGAGAGAATATCCGCGACGATCGCCTGCCGCCCGTCGATGCCCAGTTCGGCGAGCAGGTCGCCGATGAAATCGGCGGCAGCGACGTTGAGATCGATCTTTCCGCCCTCGTCGCCGACCCTGATTGCGACCGTACTGCCGTTGTAGCGAACGGTCCGCGTGGTGCCATCGGCACGCCACCGCCCGGAAAGGTTGGGGTCGAGCAAGCCGTAGATCGCCAGGGTAGCCCCGGCATCGGCAGCCGCCCGCGCGTGCGCGAGTTCGAGGCGATTGCGCGCAATCTCGACCGCGTTGCGCGAATCAACCGCGAGCGCCGCCGCGAGAATCGAGAGCAGCGCCAGCACCCAGATGACCAGAACGAGGGCGAAACCCCGCTCGCGTTCGGCCTCGTCCGTCACGGCGGCTAGAGTCCGGCGCCGCCCGCAGGCGCGAGGCTGTGCAGGCGGTTGCGCAACTCGTCCGTCGCATCCCTTGCCTCGATCGGATTATGCAGCACCTTCGGCGACAGCAGGATCAGCAGCTCGGTCCGGTTCGTCGAATGGCCGATCGAGCGAAACAACGACCCGAGAACCGGTATGTCGGACAGCAACGGGATGCCGTTCACGGTATTGTTCTTCTGATCCGTGATGAGCCCGCCAAGCGCGATCGTCTGGCCGTCCTGGACGGTAACGGTGCTCTGGATCTGGCGCTGGTCGAACGTCGGCGCGCCGCTCGGCGTGTTGGCCGCCGGCGCCGCGACGTCGCTCACCTGCTGCGCGATATCGAGCGTGATGAGCCCATTGGCATTGACGCGCGGCGACACGTGGAGGACGACGCCGGTGTCGACGTACTGAATTGAATTTCCGATCACCGGCGTGCCGGTCGTGGCGAAGCTCTGGATCTGCGAGATCGGGACCGGGACTTCGCTGCCGACCACCAGGCTGGCGCTTTGATGGTTGAGAACGAGCAGTTCGGGCGAGGACACGATATGGACGTTCGTGACCGCCTTGAGCGCGTTGAGCACAATGTTCGTGTTCGAGCTGGAAAATACATAGTTGAAGCCGGGGAACGTACCCGGGATCGGCGGCATAATGGCGGCGGGTGTGCTGCCGAACAGGAACTGGTTGTTGTTCTGCTTGAAGAAATACTGCAACCCGAACTGCAGATCGTTGTTGAGGGTCACTTCGGCGATGGTCGCCTCGATCAGCACCTGCAGCGGCACGACATCGATTTTGTGCAGCGCGTCTTCGATCATGCGATAATCCCGCGGCCGCGCATAGATCAGCAATGTGTTGTTCTTCTCGTCCGCGACGATACGGACCGGAGGCATTGCGAGGCTGTTCTGGGTTCCCGAAGCGGCCCCGCCGCCGGCCTCCGCCGCGTTGCTCTCGGCCGGTTGTGATGCGGTGTTGGACGACGTCTGGGATGGCGAGCCCGCGGTCGGTTGCGACGCGGTCGTGGATGGCGTTGCCATGCCCGGCGCGCCCAAGAGGCCCGAGGAATTCCCAAGTCCCGCCGGTGCGGTGGGCAGGGACGACGACAGCGAACCCATGCCGCCACCGAGACCGAGCGAGGATGTGAGGGCGGAGGTCGCCGAAGCGCCGATCTGAGTCGGCGTGGTTCCGGGTGCCGTTTGCGGCAGAACCGTTTGCACCTGTCCGCTCGAGAACAGCGCGGTCAAGACCTTGGCGATGTCGGCGGCGCGGCCGTTCTGCACATGATATTCATAGATGCGCGGCTTGTTGTCGTCCTCGCCGCGATCGAGACGCTCGATCCAGTCTCTGGCTTCCGCGATATACTGGGCCTGTGGCGACACGACCAGGACGGCATTCATCTTGTCGAGCGGGGCAAAACGCAGGACGCCCGGAAGCGGCGTCGTACCGCCCGCGCCAAAAATCTGGTCCAACTGGGAGACGATGTCCTTGGGCTCGGCCGTCTGTAGCGGAATGACCGCGAAGGACATGCCCGCCAGCCAGTTCACGTCGAACGTCTTCACCATGTCCAGAACCGTCTCGACATCTTGGCCGGTGCCGGACAGGATCAGCAGGTTGCGCACGGAGTCGGCCTGGAGTTGCGTCCCCTTCGGCAGATAGGGCTCCAAGGTGTGCTGCATCGCCGTCGCCGCGGCGAACCGGAGCGGGAGAACCTGCACGTTGTATCGTGCCCCCGCGGCGGCGGCGGCTTCGTTGCCGACGACGACCGGCAAAACTCCCGTACGCGTCGCGTCCTCGCTGGGGATCACGCGATAGATGCCGCCGGCCTCGACGAGACTGAGGCCGCTGGCGTGCAGCGCCTCCTGCAGGGCCGGCAGGACGTCGCTTCGCTTGAGCGGACGTCCGGTCTGAACGGTCAATGTCGCCTGCACCTTTGAATCGATCGCGTAATTGAGATGCAGCAGATTGCCGAGAACGGCGCGAAGGATTTCCCGCACATCCGTGTCGGCGAAATTGAGCGTGATGTCGCCTTGTGCGGCATCGCCCGCAACCTTCACCCCAGGTGCCGGCGACGGGGTTCGGACGACGACGCCCGTGCCGGGATGAATGCGAGCCGTGCCGGCCGCAAGCCGAAGCGGCGGCGCCCCGCTGTTGATGGCCCGCCCTGCACCGCGGACGATCAGTTGCGTCGGTTCGGCGCGGCGATCGGCCGATGGCGGACCGAACGTCGAGGGCCGACCGGGACTTTCCGGCACACAACCCGAAACGGCGAGGAGCGCGCAACACCAAAGTGCAAGTCTGCGACGCGAAAGGCCCGACGGCCCCCTGCCCGCATGCCGACCCCACCTCCCCCTTGGGATCGTCCTCGTCATTGAAATGTTTTCTGCGCGTTCGAGTTGAAACAAGCTTGTAACACAACATCGGCTCGCGGCTCCGGCCCAGCCATTCGTTCGGGCGGAGCCAGCTTGGCTCGAGTGTGAACCGACGAGCCGAGTTGTCGGGCGCCAAACTAACGTAAGGTGGCGCTCCCCTGCAATGGTTCCCGTCTCGGACTCGTCCGACGCGGCAACGGCAGTTCGCCCGCGTCTGCGGCATCAATCCGCTGCGTCGCCCTTTTTTGACACATCGGCGGAAGTCGCCAGATTTCAGGCGGGTGCGCGTCGCGCCAGTGCCCTCAGCTTGCGGAATTCACCTCGCTAGCGCAATGCTACAGTTTTACTGCCTACCCTTTTTGCAAATCTTTACAAGATCATCCGACGAGACGATTGTCCCTCGTCAACGGTAAAAGCTGATTCGGCGGGCGATGGGGCCGCCGACGCGCCGATCCGGCGAAACCGATGCGTCGGCCCTTTAGAGAGATTTACAACCTGATGGTTAATGCATATCCATAATGCGCGGGTCCCGACAAGCGACCGCAGGCAATGAACAATCAGGAGGGAACACAAATGTCGACATGCGATCAAAGGATCGAATTCGGCCGATCCAAACGATTGTCTCGGTACGTCGCGATCGTAGCGCCGGCGCTCCTTTTGTTGGCTGGAACGGCCTGGGCCGACGAGTCATTCAGTCTGTCGTCGGAGTACTATTTCCCGACGAAGAACGTCGAAGGCGGAAGCACCTTCCCGCTGACATCCTTCGACATCAGCTTCGTCGATTCCAGTGCCGGCGTATATCTCCTCGCCGACCGCAACAATCAATCGGCGGATCTGCTCGATCTCAACTTCAACACGTTGAGCGTGATCAGCCCCGGCAATCCGCAGGAAGGCAACAATACCGGGACGGGATACAACCCCAAGAACAACTGCACCCTGGTCGTGAATGGCCGCTCGGGCTGCTTCGCCGGCCTGGTGAACGATCCCAACGCCGGACCCATCAACGACATATCGGGTCCCAACGGCATCATCTTGGTCAACCATCGCGAGATTTGGGCGGGAGACGCGCCGACGCTAAGCGGTGCCATACCCCTAAGCACGAGTTGCCAAAGCGGCACGCTTAGCGCGTGCAAGACGGCCTATCTGTCGGTCGATAATTGCGACAGCTCGATCAAGGTCATCGACATTCGCACCCAGAACGTCACGGACGTGATCGACACCGGCGGATGTTTCCGGGCCGACGAACTGGCTTACGATCCGCGCGACAAGGTCGTGCTGATTGCGAACCCTTCCGAGCAGGATATCGGCAACTTCAATTTCATCACCCTGATCTCGACGAAGCCGGGCCATGCGATCCTGAAGAAGATCGTTTTCGACGGCGCGCGCGGGACGCCGCTTGCGACCGCCGGGATCGAGCAGCCAGCCTATGATCCGGAGACCGGCCTCTTCTATGTGGCGGTGCCGAACAACGGCGGTACCTTCGCGAGCCCGGGCGGCAACGGCGCGGTGGCCGTGGTCGATCCGCGCGGCGACCACCCTGGCCTTGTCAGGGTCTTCAATCTCGCCAGTTCTTGCGTCCCCAACGGAGCGGCAATCGGGCCGAACCACGAGTTGCTCCTCGGCTGCAATTCGACGGCTCCGGTGCAGATCATCGACACGCGTGACGGTCGCCTCATCCAGGCCGTATCGCAACTGAAAGGCGGCTGCGACGAGGTCTGGTTCAATCCCGGCGACGATCATTTCATGGGCGCCTGCAGCATGGGCCGCAACGTATCGCCGACGAGCGGCGGGACGTCGCCGTTCTACGTCGCGGGCGTGATCGACGCCTTGTCCCGCAGCGGTCCTCATTGGGACCAGAACATCACGATCAAGGACACATTTACGACCACCTTGGGCGGCAATACCGTGCGCACGGGCTCGCCACACTCGATCGCCGCCGACGCCTACACCAATCGAATTCTGGTACCGCTCGCGGCCGGCGATTTGAGCGCCGCGTCTTGCCCAACGGGCTGCATCGCGGCGTTTACGGCGCCCGATGACGACTCGAGTGAAGCCGTACAGGAAGCGGAACTCGGCATCGGCCATGGACGGGACGATCACCATGACCGCGATTCCGGCTTCTTCGGATCGCATTAATCGAGGCGCGCGGCGAGTCCCTTCGTCGGACAAAGTCGTGCTACGGTAGAAAGCGATGGGCGCTGAATTTCAGCGCCCATTTTTTTGCGTCGCCCGTCCATGCGCTCAGCCGGCCCCACGGTCGCCGCCAGCCGGACTGCGATGATTGCGGTCGCTTTCGCGGTGCCTCGATCCGGGTCCACCGTCGCCGTGGCGAGCCGCGTTGGCTCGCCACGGCCCAGGGATCGATGTCACGCCGCGATCTGGAATTCGGCGACACCGGGGATCGGCGCGAGGGATTGCGCCGGTGTTTCGTCGCGCAAGCGCCGCTCGAGGGTGGAACGTGCGCGGCACACGCGGCTTTTGATCGTGCCCGGCGGGCAGCCCGCGATCGTCGCAGCTTCCTCGTAACTGAAGCCGCTGGCGCCGACGAGCGACAGAGCCTCGCGCTGCACCGCCGGAAGCATGGCGAATTCCTGTTCAAAATCGCGCAGCTCGAGCAGCGATTCCTGCTCGCCTGCTTGACCGGTCGGATGCGGGATGGCGGCATAAGCGGCAATCCGCGAACGAGAGCGCAATTCGTCATAGAACTGATTGCGAAGGATGGCCGACAGCCACGCCTTCATGTTGGTCCCGGGCATGAACTTGTCGACATTGCACAAGGCACGAAATGCCGTCTCCTGCACAAGATCGTCTGCCATCGCCCGGTCGCGGGAAAGCCGCCGCGCATAAGCGCGCAGATACGGAAGATTCTCTAGGAGTGTGTCCTGAAAGAGCGCCATGGTCGGGTTCTCCGATGCGTTTCCAACCTGTGGCTTCAGAATTGACGGCCAATTCGGGCGCCCGAGTGGCAGAATTTGTGATCGAATATGGCCGCCGTCGCATGTCATTTAAAAATCCCCATACGGTCTGAAAAATGTCCACCCCGCTGCTCCAGACCGGGACCGCGGCGGACTTGCCGCGTTCGCGATACACGATCTTCTCCTCGCTCGATCGCGGCGGTAGAGTGTCGCCACGTTCAATGGGAGGGGCGACAAATGGTCGGGCATTCGGGCATGAACTGGGCGCGGCGCGCGGCGCTGGTTTTGGCGGTCGGCGCATCGCTGACGACATGGGCGGGGACGGCGGCGGCTGAGGCCGCCAAGACCTACACGATGAAATTGGGGTCGCTGACGATCAACGACGAGGTCTATCAATGGTTGAAGATCTTCGTCGCTGGAATCGAAAGCAAGTCCGGGGGCCGGCTCAAGGGCGTGATCTTTCCCTCGAGCCAGCTCGGCAGCGCACCGCGGGAGATCGAGGGGACCCAGTTCGGCGCGATCCAGGCCGTCGCCTTCCCGCCGGATTTCTTCTCCGGCGTCGATGAGCGCTTCGAGGTCGCGAGCGCCCCTGGCACATTCTCTAGTCTCGATCAGGTCAATCGCGTCGTCTTCGATCCCCAATTCCGCAAGGCGTTCCTTTCGCTCGGCTCCAACAAGGGCCTGATCGGGCTCAGCCTCTTCGTCAACGCGCCGGTGACGGTGCTGACGCGCAAGCCGGTGCGCCGTCTGGCGGATTTCAAGGGCCTCAAGATCCGCATCCTCGCTTCGGACTTCCAGATCCAACAGATCAAGCGGCTGGACGCGACGCCCGTGGCGATGTCGCTGGGCGACGTGATGCCGGCGCTGCAGCAGGGCACGATCGACGGCGCGCTTGCCTCGGTCCCGGCGTTCACGCCGCTGCACTTTTACGACGCCGCGAAATATATGACCGAGACGAGCCAGTACTACGTCCTCATCGTCGTCGAGATGAGCAAGAAATGGTTCGACACGCTGCCCGCGGATTTGCAGAAGATCATCCTCGACGAAGGCACCATCGCCGCGCACGACATCGTTCCCTGGGCGGCCCAGGACCTGAAAGATCAGAAGAAGGTGTGGACGTCACACGGCGGCGAGCTGATCGAGCTTCCGCCCAAGGACGAGGCCGAGCTGATGAAGCGGATGTCGACGATCGCCGAGGACGTCGGCAAGAAGCACCCGGCGATTGCATCGATGTACCAGGAGCTCAAGGCCGCGGTGAAACGCAATCCCTGAGCTTCCGCCGCGCCGCGCGCCGCGCCGCCGCGCCCCGATAGCATGGCCCCGCCGATCGCGTTTTGGGAGGAACGACGATGAGCGCTGCGGGCGGAAACCGGAGGATGAGCCGGGATGAGGTGATCGAGCGGGCGCGCGGGATTGCCCGGGCGGTCGCGCCGGCGGTCGAGCGCAGCGAGAAGCTGCGCCGACTGCCGCCCGAGAACGTCACGGCGATGATGGATTCGGGGCTCATGCCGATGATGCGGCCGGCGCGGTTCGGCGGCTTCGGCGGCGACTGGATCGATCTCCTCAATGCCTGCATCGCGGTCGGGCGGGTGTGCGGCTCGACCGGGTGGTGCCTTTCCTTCCTGCTGCATCACCAGTGGATCTTCGCCTATTTCCCCGACGCGGCGCAGCGCCGCGTCTACGGCGCCGCGGCAGATCCCAAATTCGTCGTCTCGTTCGCGCCCGCAGGCAAGCTGCACCCGGCCGCCGGCGGCTGGGAGCTGAGCGGCGAATGGCCGTGGGGATCGGGCGGCGATCATTGCGACTGGGCGATGGTGAACGCGATCGTGCCGGGCGCCGATGGCTTGCCGCCGCACGCGCGCATGTTCCTGCTCCAGCCGGGACAGTTCCGTATCCGCGACGTGTGGTACAGCGTCGGCCTCAAAGGCTCGGGCACCAACAACATCGTCGTCGATCCGGTATTCGTGCCGGCGGAGTTCACCCTCGATCTGCAGCAGGCGCGCGACGCTACCGCGCCGGGATGCAGCCTCGATGACGGCGCGATGTTCCGCTCGTCGTTCACGGCGCAGACCTGGATCGGGATTCTCGCGCCGCTGCTCGGCGTCGCCTATGGCGGCTGCGATGCCTTCATCGCCCATACGCGTACCAAGGTGACGACGTTCGGCGACAAGGCGGCCGAGGGCGGATCGATCCAGATGGCGCTCGGTGAATCGCTCGCCGAGCTCGACGCCGCCACGGCGCTGGCCGAAGGTGTCAACAACCGGATCTTTGCCGAGCAGCCGCTGACCCTCGACCATCGCGTGCGCCATCGCCGCAATGCCACCGCTGGCTCGCGCCTCGCGCTCCATGCCATCGACCGGCTGTTCAACCTCGCCGGCGCCCAGGGCCTGACCGAGACCGGTGCGCTGCAACGCCACTGGCGCGACGCCCATGCCATCGCCAATCACTATGCGTTCAGCAGCGTCGCGTTCCAGAACTCCGGCCGGCTCGCGCTCGGCATGGGCATGACGCCGGGCGACATGCTGTTCTGAACGCCGCGCTCAGGGCGCGTTCTGGCGCGGGAAGACATCGGCGCCGTCGAGCCAGCGCCAAAGCGCGGTGGCGTCCTCGTCCATCACCGCAAGCGCGCGGCGCAGCTCGACCAGGTGGCTCGCGAGGCCGAGATCGTCCATCGCGGCAATCTGGCCGGTGATATAGCCGCACGCCAGAAAGCGCGGCCAGGCGAGGCTGGGGATGGGCGCGGCGCCGACGCCGGCGTAACCGGCCTCGCAGGCGCGCGCATCCTCGGAGAAGATCGAGCGGCAGGCGAACGGGCGGCGGTCATAGACCGTGCAGGCGCCGTCCGCCAGCAGCGAGCACGGCCGCCGATGCGGCGCCGTCGCGACGCCGCCCGGCCGCGCGCGCCCGGCGAGGCGGATTGCCTCGAGCGGCGTCACCACGACATCGACATAGCAGCAAAAGGCGCAACCGCGGCGACACGCGACCCGGTCCATCGCGACGCGATGCTCCAAATTTGTCACGAGGCTCGAACGCAGCGCGTCCTCGAACAGCGCGACGCATTCGCCGCAGGCGGCGTCGATGGCCGCGCGCATGCGATCGATCCGCCCGGTCGCCGCACCGTGCAGCAGACGCTCGCGTACGCGCGTGCGCACGGTCTCGGCGATGGAAACGGCGCGAAGCGCCGTCTCGGCCGAGGGCGGCGCCACACCCGCAGGAACCACCAGCTTGGTGAGAGCGCCCGGCGCGCCCGGCGCGGCCAAGGCGCGGACGCGCGAGCCCGCTGCCTTGCCGCGCTTTGCCTCGCCCATCGCGTTCTCCCGCACCCGCTGCCGGCCACTCTAGGCGCCGTCCGCCCCGCCTTCAACGCCGCCTCGGGGGATAAGCAGGCGCCGCATCACGTAGAATTCAGCGGAATGGACGGGACGATTTCGGCGTTAGCGTGGAGAGGGAGAGCCGCCATGAGCCTTGGATCGCTGAAGCACATGCTGGTCGCCGGCAGCCTCGCCGTCGCAGCCGCTTCGATCGCGCTCGCGCCGACACCGGCGGCGGCGCACGTTCATGTCGGCATCGGCATCGGCATCCCGCTCTTCGGGCCGGTCTATGCGCCGCCGGTCTACGCACCGCCGGCCTATTACGCCTATCCGCCCGCCTATTACTATCCGCCGCCGCCGGCCTATGCCGTGCCGCCGGCGCCCGTTTCGGTGCCTGCGCCGGCCGCCTCGTCCTCCGCGTGCCGCGAATACACCGCGACCGAGATGATCGGCGGCACGCCGCAAACGGTCTATGGCACGGTCTGCCGCCAACCCGACGGCACCTGGCACATCGTGGATTGACGGCGATGTATCCGTTGCAGCGCCATTGGCGCCTCGCTACGCGCATCGCCGGCGCTGCGATGCTCGCCGTCCTCGTCGCCGGTTGCGTCTACGCGCCGCCGCCGCAGGCCTATTCCTATGCGCCCGGCTACGCCTATACGCCCGGCTACTCGTATTACCCCTATGCCTATCCGGCGCCGGCCTATGGCGGGGTGACGTTGGGTTTCGGGGACGGCGGCTGGTACCGCCACGGCTGGCACCACGAGGACTGGGACGACCACGACTGGCACTAGAAGCCGCCTCAGCGCCGCCGCGCGACGATATGGAAGATGTGCCAGTGTTTGGGCTTGCCGCGTGGCGTGACGGCGGCGCTTTCCTCTTCCTCGAGCATCTCGGTTTCGAGCCGGGCGAGCAGCCGCAGCACCGCGTCGCGGCTGTGATGGGTCATGCCCGGACGACCGGCCCAGCCGTCGCGGTCACCATAGAGCTGGCCCGCGAACCGCCCGCCCGGACGCAGCGAGGCGATGATGCGCTCCCACAGCGCGGGAAATTCCGCGGGCGGACAAAGCGGCAGCGCGAAGCTCGCATTGACGAGATCGCAGTCCGGCCAGCGCGCCGCCGTGAATGCCTCGACCCGGGTCTCGAGCTTCGCCCCTGGCGGCAGATCGGGGCGCGTGCGCAGACGCGCGATGGCGTCTTCCTCGGCATCGATCGCCAGCACCGACCACGAGCGGCGCAGCAGCTCGATCGTGTCGCGTCCCTGGCCGCAGCCGAGATCGACAGCGAAGCCCGGCGCGGCGAAACGGTCGAGCGCCGCGATGAGCGTCTTGCGCGGCGGCCGCGCCGCGGTTGCATCGTAATAGGCGCCGAAGCCCTCGGACATCTCACCTCCCGCCGGCGACCATAGGATCACCCATCGCCTCGCTGCCGCAACCGCGAACGGTTAACGACACGTTCAGGTCTCGCCCGCACAATCGGCCACCATCGTCGCCGAGGACATGTCATGGCCGGTTCAGCGGTCGTTTTCCTTGATCAGCACCTGCTGGCGCTGTTCCGAGCTCAGCCGCGTCTCGAAAATCGCGATCTGGTTCCTGCGGGCATTGGCGACGCCGAGATCGGCCGCCTCGCCGTAGAGCCAATAGGCGGCGACGGGGTCGGCCACCATGCCGATGCCGGCAAGCTTGCACCACGCCAGCACCTCGACGGCACGCGGGTCCTTGGCCGCGGCATGCTGCTCGATCAGGCGGAGGTCGGCGGCGCTGGGCGCGCGCTTCTTCACGTCCGCGACCGCATCGCCGAAACCCGGGATGACGGGCTGCGGCTTGCGCTGCGCCGCCGAAGCGGCAGGCGGCGGCTGCGTGGCGAGCCCTTTGGCGCAGGCCGCATTGGGCGCGGTGACGCAACGGTAGGTTCCGTCGAGATCGTAGAATTGCGCCCGCGCCATGCCGGTTACGAGGGCGGCGACGGCGATCAGCGGCAGGCTGGTCCGCTTCATGGGCGGCAGTATAGCGGATGCGGCCGCCGGCCGCGCGTAGCGGCGACGCTCGCGCTGGTGCTGGCGCTCGCGGGTTGCGGCGTGCTCGATCGACAGGCGCCGCTCGGCCGTCTGATCGACCGGCCCCCGCCGCCCGTGACGGTGGTCCATGGCGGGCCGACCGGCGCCCTCATCGGCGGCCGGTTTCAACCTGTCCTGCCCGATGCGGTAGTGGATCGCGTCGTAGCCCCGGCGCTGCGGGCATGGCTCACCTTCCCAGAGCGCCGCAGCCTCGCCGTGGCGAGCGAGCGAGCCGCCATCGCGCCAGAGGGCGACGCGGTCGAATTCAAAGCCACCAACGGCACCGGCGCGGTCACGACCCAAGGCGCCGCCGCGCCGGTCAGCGACGTCTATCGCTCGCTGCGCGGAAAGATCTGCCGCGACCTGCGCCAGAGCGTCGACAAGGACAAGAAGACGCTCGCGCTCGATGTCACGCTCTGCCGCGAGGAAGTCGCCGGCGACATCACACTCTGGGTCGTCGCCGCCTCCGACTGACCGGCGGCAGCGCTCGTTGCGCCGGGCGCGGCGCTCGCTTATCACCGCGCCATGGCGAGGGGATGGATGGTCGCAGGGGTGACAGTGGCGGTGCTGGCCGGCACCTGGCTGCTGATCTTCGGCTTGCGCCGCTGGCTCCTTGCCCATGCCATTCTCGATCGCCCGGTGGCGCGCTCCTCGCATCGCGTGCCGGTGCCGCGCGGCGCCGGGCTGGCGCTGGTGCCGGCGCTCGTCGCGGGCGCGCTAGCGCTCGCGGCGGCAGGCGAAGCCCCGGCGGGAACGGCGGTAGCGATGGCGGCGGCAGCGTGCCTTGCGCTGATCTCGTGGCGCGACGACCTGCACGGCCTGCCTGTCCCTCTTCGGCTCGCGGCCCAGGCGCTCGCGGTTCTGGTCGGCTTGGCCGTGCTTCCGCCCGGTCCGGTCTTCCAGGGCCTCCTGCCGCCGCCGCTCGACCGCGCCGCCGCCGGATTGCTGTGGCTCTGGTTCGTCAATCTCTACAATTTCATGGACGGCATCGACGGCATCGCCGCCGGGGAGACCGTGTCGCTGGGCGCCGGCATCGCCCTGGTGCTCGTGCGCGCCAGCGCGGCCGGCGACGGAACGGCGGCGATGGCGCTGCTCGTCGCCGCGGCGGGGCTTGGCTTCCTGCCGTGGAACTGGCATCCGGCGCGGATCTTCCTCGGCGATGTCGGGAGTGTGGCGCTCGGCTATATCCTGGGCTGGCTGCTGCTCGTCCTCGCCGGCAAGGGCTATTGGGCGCCGGCCGTGATCCTGCCGCTTTATTACCTCGCCGATGCCAGCATCACCCTGGCGCGGCGCATCCGCCGGCGCGAGCGCTTCTGGCAGGCGCACCGGGAACATTTCTATCAGCGCGCCGTGGGGCAGGACGGCGATCATGCCGCCGTGGCGCGGACCATCCTTGCGGGCAATGCGGTGCTGATCGCGCTGGCGCTGCTCGCCGTGACCGAGCCGCTCGCGGCGACGGCGCTGGCCGGGATCACCGTCGCGGCGCTGCTCGCGTGGCTGCAGCGCCGGGCGCTTCATGGCCGATAGGCGCGCCGTCCTGGTACTCGGCGCCGCCGGCTTCATCGGCCGCGCGCTGGTTGCGCGCTTCGTCGCCGAGGGCACGCCGGCGGTGGCCGCGGTGCGTGCCGATGCAGCGTTCGGCGCCGGCGTCGCGGTGCGCGTGACGGGAACGTTGAGCGCGGCGAGCGACTGGCCGGCCCTGCTCGCGGGATGCGGCGCCGTGGTCCATCTCGCCGGCCGCGCGCATCGACCGGCGGAAGCCGGCGAGGCATGGATCGCGGCCGAGGCGGCCACCGCCGCCGCGCTCGCCGGCGCCGCGCGGGCAGCCGGAATCGAGCGGCTGGTGCTGATGAGCTCGGTCAAGGTTCACGGCGAGGACAGCGGCGCCGGACGCTTCCGCGCCAGCGACCCGCCCGTCCCGGCCGATCCCTATGGCCGCGCCAAGCTCGCGGTCGAGGCGGCGATGCGGAGCGAGGCGGAAAGCCGGCTCGTGGTGCTGCGGCCGCCGCTGGTTTACGGCCCCGAAGTGACGGGAAATTTTCTTGCGCTGCTGCGCCTGGTCGATTGCGGCCTGCCTTTGCCGTTCGCCGCCATCGCCAACCGCCGCAGCCTCATCTTCCGCGACAATCTCGTCGATCTCGTGCTCGTTGCGCTGACGCATCCGGAGGCACCCGGCGGCACGTTCCTGCTGCGTGACGACGAGGAGGTCGCGACGCCGCGGCTCGTCCAACTGATTGCCGCCGGGCTCGACCGTCCGGCGCGGCTCTTCGCCTGTCCACCGCGCCTCCTTGGCGTCGCCGCGCGGCTGATCGGGCGCGGCAATACCGCAACGCGGCTCGTGGCCTCGCTCAGCGTCGATGACGGGCCGACGCGGACACGGCTCGGCTGGCGGCCCCGGGTCGCGCTCGCCGACGGCATCGCCGTGACCTGCCGGTGGTATCGAGCCGCGCATGGCCCGCGCCGCGCGTCGCATCTATAAGCACGTCATGGCGTCTCCGGGCGGGCTGCGCGGCAAGCTCATCTTCCTCGTCACCGAGGACTGGTATTTCTGGTCGCACCGCCTGCCGATGGCCCGCGCGGCGCGCGATGCGGGATTTGCCGTCGCCGTGGCGACGCGGGTGACGGCGCATGGCGAGCGCATCCGCGCCGAAGGGTTCGCGCTCCATCCGCTGCGCTGGCGCCGCGGCAGCCGTGGATTGCTGGCAAGCCTCGCCGCCATCATCGAGATCGGCCGGCTCTATCGCCGCGAGCGGCCGCTCGTCGTGCATCATGTCGCGCTCAAGGCGGCGCTCTTTGGTGGGATCGCCGCCCGGGTCGCGGGCGTGCCGGGAGTGGTGAGCATGATCGCCGGCACCGGCTATCTCGCCAGCGCGTCGGGGCTTCGCGCGCGGCTCGCCGCGCGGTTGCTGCGGCGGCTCTGGCCGATCCTGCTGCTGCGCCGCGGAAACCGCGTCATCGTGCAGAACGAGGAGGACCGCACCGCCCTCGCCGCGCGCCGTCCGGAGGCTGCCTGGCGCATTGCGATCATCGCCGGGTCGGGTGTCGATCTCGCGCATTTTCGTCCCGCGTCCGAGCCGCCCGCGCCGCCAGTGGTCATCGCCTATGCCGGACGCATGATCGCCATCAAGGGCGTGGCGGTTCTCGTCGCCGCGCATGCGCTGCTGCAACAGCGCGGCCTTCCGGTCCGGCTCGTGCTGGCCGGCGCCCCCGACCCCGAGAATCCGAGCGCGATCGATCGCGCCACGCTGACGCGCTGGGCCACACAGCCGGATGTGACGTGGCTTGGCCATCAGGACGACGTGCGCGCGGTGTGGCGTGACGCCCATATTGCGGTCCTGGCTTCGCTCGGCGGCGAGGGCCTGCCGAAGACTCTGCTCGAGGCGGCGGCGATGGGGCGGCCGATCGTCGCGACCGACGTTCCGGGCACGCGCAGCATCGCGCGCGACGGCGAGAACGCGATGCTCGTGCCGCCGGGCGACGCGGCGGCGCTTGCCGATGCGCTCGCCGTGCTCGCCGGCGATCCCGAGCAGCGGCGGCGCTACGGCGCGGCGAGCCGGGCACTCGTCGAGAACGGCTTCTCGGAGGCAGCGATCGGCGCCGCGACGGTGGCGCTCTATGACGCGCTCTGCGACGAGATCGGCGCGGGCGCAGGGCCGGGGAAAAACTGATCGATCCGGCCGAGGATCCGGTAGGCCGTGAGCCCCAGCCATTCGTGCCAGGCGAGGTCGAGCACGCGCAGATCGGACTCGAAATCCCATCCGATGATCGGCGATGGCGCGGTCTGGTAGTCGACGGGAAAAGGCAGGACGTTCCAGCCGACATGCCGGAAACAGCCAACCGCGCGCGGCATGTGGAAGGCCGAGGTGACGAGCAGCCAGGTCTGATCGGGGCGGGGCCGGGCGAGCGCCACGGAATAGATGGCGTTCTCGAAGGTATTGCGCGAGCGTTCCTCGAGCATCATGCGATGCTCGTCCAGGCCTTCGGCGACGAGCATCCGGCGCATCGCCTCGGCTTCGTCGGGACTGCCCGGAACCGCGCTGACATCGCCGCCGGTGATGAGCACCTTCGCATCGGGAAAGCGGCGCGCAAGCTCCAGCGTCTCGCTGATGCGTTCGGCATATTCGTTGGTCGCGACCTGACCGTGCGCGGCGGTGGCATCGACATGGATCGCGCCGCCCAACAAAATGATGCCGTCGATCCGCGCCGGGAGCGTCGGCTGGGGAAAGCGGTTCTCGAGCGGCGTGATCGCCCATCTGCCGAGCGGCAGGACGGCGACGGCGATGAAAGCCAAGGTAACGAGGGCGAGAAATATGGGCGCGCGGCGGAAGCCGAGGAGCAACCCGGCGGTGGCGAGGACGAGCAGCAGGACCAGCAGGTTGCCCAACTGGACCACATCCCAGAACAATTTGCTGAATTCAAACAGCATCCATCACCGTCCAAGGCTCGGTCAGCACGCTAGCACAACCGCCGATGTCGCAGGAGGGGCGGCCCAATTTCGCTTGCCGCGCCACGGTCCGTTCCCCTAACGTCCGGGCCGCTTTGCGGAGCCACGCATGAGGATGGGACGTCGAGCCGCGATCGCCTTCGGTCATGATGTGATCATGGCGGCGCTGTCGTTCATCCTTTCGTTCTACCTCCGCGTGGGCAACGGAATCTTCCACTATCCGGCGTCGCTGATCTGGGGCTACGACGCCGCCTTCGCCGCCACCGCCGGCGTGATCTTCCTGTGGACCGGACTCTATCGCGGCATCTGGCGCTATGCCTCGCTCCCCGATCTCGTGGGATTGCTGCGCGCGGCGACGCTCGTCATCCTCATCTTCTTCCCGCTCATGTTCCTGGCGACGCGCCTCGACGAACTACCGCGCTCGCTGGTCGGGATCAACTGGCTTCTCCTCACCGCGCTTCTGGGCGGGCCGCGCTTCGCCTACCGCGTCTACAAGGACCGCGGCCTCGATCATCTCCTGGAGCGGAGCAGCCATATCGCGATCCCGGTGCTGGTCATCGGCGCGCGCGAGAATGCCGATCTCTTCATCCGCACCACGCTGCGCGATCCGGCCCGGCTCTATCGCGTCGTCGGACTCGTTGCCGACAGCGCCACGCGCGTCGGCCGCGTCATCGGCGGCGTGCCGGTCCTCGGCACGATCGACGACATCCGCCAGGTCATCGCCCGACTCGACCGCGCGGGCGACCGGCCGCAGCGCCTCATCATCAGCGCCGATTCGGTCGACGGTGCAGTGGTGCGCCGGCTGCTCGACATCGCCGACGAGCTGGGCATCTCGCTGGCCCGCCTGCCACGCCTCACCGACTTCAAGGACACGCGCGACGACGCGCCGCGACAGGTCGAGCCGGTCGCGATCGAGGATCTGCTGGGCCGGCCGCAGACCGTGCTCGACCGCGCGAGCATGCGCGCGCTCATTGCCGGACGCCGCGTGCTGGTCACCGGCGCGGGCGGCAGCATCGGCGCCGAACTCGCGCGCCAGATCGCCGGATTCGCGCCGGCGCGGCTGGCGCTCATCGATCACGGCGAATTCGCGCTCTACGGCATCGATCGCGAGATCGGCGAGCGCTTTCCCGCCATCGCCCGTGCGGCGCTCGTCGCCGATGTGCGCGACCGCCGCCGCATCGGCGAGGTGATGGCGCTCGAGCGCCCCGAACTCGTGTTCCATGCCGCGGCGCTCAAGCACGTGCCGATCGTCGAAGCCAATCCGTGCGAAGGCATCCTCACCAACGTGCTCGGCACGCGCCACGTCGCCGAGGCATGCCGCGCCCATGGCGTGCGTGCGATGGTGATGATCTCGTCCGACAAGGCGGTCAACCCGGCGAACGTCATGGGGGCGACGAAGCGTCTCGCCGAAAGCATCTGCCAGGCGCTCGACCTTCTCGAGTCGCGGCGGCCGCAGGGCACGCGCTTCGTCACCGTGCGCTTCGGCAACGTGCTCGGCTCGACCGGATCGGTCGTGCCGCTATTCCAGCGGCAACTGGCCGCGGGCGGGCCGTTGACCGTCACCCATCCCGACATCACCCGCTTCTTCATGACCGTCCGCGAGGCGGTGGAGCTGGTGCTCGAGGCGTCCGCCCTCGGCATCGGCGACGACGCCGAGCGCGGCCGGATCTTCGTGCTCGACATGGGCCAGCCGATTCGGATCGTCGATCTCGCGCGCCAGATGATCCGGCTCGCGGGACGCAAGCCCGATGTGGACGTCAAGATCGAAATCGTCGGCCTGCGGCCGGGCGAGAAGCTGGCCGAGGAACTGTTTCATCCGGGCGAGCGGCCGCTGCCGACCAAGGCGGCGGGAATTCTTCTCGCCGCGCCGCGCACCGTCGACTACGCCATGCTGCAGCGCTCGCTCGACGAGCTGGTCGAGCACGCGCGCGAGGGGCACGAGGATCGCGCGCTCGCGCTGCTGGCGGCGCTGGTGCCGGAATACGTAGCGGGCCCGGCGCCGGCCGCGCGGCGGGCCGCCGAAAGCTGAACCGCCTCAATCGTTGTCCTCGGCGAGGCGCCGCAGATAGGTGCCGTATTCCGACTTGCTGTAGAGCCGGGCGAGGCGCAGGAGCTGGGCGCCGTCGATGAAGCCCTGGTGGAACGCCACCTCCTCGAGGCAGCCGATCTTCTGGCCGGTGCGCTTCTCGAGGGTGCGCACGAACTCCGAGGCCTCGAGCAGCGATTCGTGCGTGCCGGTGTCGAACCAGGCATAGCCGCGCCCCAGCCGCTCCACGGTCAGCGCGCCGCGGCGCAGATACGCGTTGTTGACGTCGGTAATCTCGAGCTCGCCGCGCGCCGAGGGTTGGAGCGCCGCGGCAATGTCGACGACGTCGCGATCGTAGAAATAGAGCCCGATCACCGCCCAGCTCGAATGCGGCCGCGCCGGTTTCTCCTCGATCGAGGCGACGTGCTGATCGCGGTCGAAGGCGACGACGCCATAGCGATCCGGATCGCCGACGCGATAGGCGAAGATGGTCGCGCCCTCGCCGCGCGCGGCGGCGCGCTGCATCATCCGCGACAGGCCGTCACCATAGACGAGGTTGTCGCCGAGCGCGAGCGCACAGCCCTCGCCGGCGAGAAAGCTGCGGCCGATGAGAAAGGCCTGTGCCAGCCCGCCGGGCTCGGGCTGAACCGCGTAGCTCAGTTGAATCCCCCATTGCCGGCCGTCGCCGAGCAGCGTCGTGAACAGCGGCGCATCGCCGGGCGTGGTGATGACCAGGATGTCGCGGATACCGCCCAGCATCAGCATCGACAGGGGGTAATAGACCATCGGCTTGTCGTAAATCGGCAGCAGTTGCTTCGACAGCGCGCGCGTCAGCGGGTAGAGCCGCGTGCCCGATCCCCCGGCCAGCAGAATGCCCTTCATGCGCGCCCGCCCTCCCGCCGCTCGAGGCCCAACCGTTCGCCGTGATAGACGCCGGTGCGAATCGGTTCCCACCAGGCGCGGTTGTCGAGATACCATCGCACCGTCTTGCGCAGGCCGCTCTCGAGCGTCTCGGCCGGACGCCAGCCGAAGCGGCCACGGAATTTGCCGTCATCCACGGCATAGCGCAAATCGTGCCCCGGACGGTCGGGAACGAATTCGATGAGACGCTCGTGCGGGCGATGCGGCGACGCCGGCAGCGCCTCGTCGAGAACGGCGCAGAGCGCGCGCACCAGCGCGAGATTCGTCATCTCGCCGCCGCCGCCGATATTATAGGTCTCGCCCGCCGCGCCGTGCCGCAGCGCGAGAAACAACGCTGCCGCGTGATCGCCGACATAGAGCCAGTCGCGGATATTGGCGCCGCTGCCATAGACCGGCAGCGTCCGGCCCTCGAGCGCGTTCAGGATCATGAGCGGCACGAGCTTCTCGGGGAACTGCCACGGGCCGTAATTGTTGGAGCAGTTCGTGGTGACGACCGGAAGCCCATAGGTGCGGCACCAGGCGCGCACCAGATGATCGGCGCCGGCCTTCGAGGCGGCATAGGGACTGTTGGGTCGATAGGGTGCGTCCTCGGCCGTGCGCGCCCCGGCTTCGAGCGAGCCGAACACCTCGTCGGTGGAGACGTGGTGAAAGCGGAAGCGCGAACGCGCCGCATCATCGAGCCCCAGCCAATAGGCGCGCGCCGCTTCGAGCAGGCGAAACGTCCCGACGAGGTTGGTGGCGATGAACGCATCGGGCGCATCGATCGAGCGATCGACATGGGTCTCGGCCGCGAGATGCATCACGGCATCGGGGCGGTGCCGCGCGAGGATGCCGGCGACGGCGGCCCCATCGGCGATGTCGGCCACTTCGATCGTGTAGCGCCCCGCCGCGCCCAGCGCCCCGACCGGCGGGTTCGAGCCGGCATAGGTGAGCTTGTCGAGATTGACGACCGTCACGCCTTCGGCGAGAAGGTGACGGACGACCGAAGCACCGATGAACCCGGCCCCGCCGGTCACGAGCACCTTCATCGCCCGCCCTCCGCGAGCAGCGGCACGTTATCGATGAGGCGGGTCGCGCCGAGCCGCACCGCGGCGAGAAGACGGCCTGGCCGATCGAGGCGGTCGAGCGGTTCGAGCGTCGCGGCATCGCAGGCGGCAACGTAATCGACCGCGGCGAAGCCGGTACGCAGCAGTTCCGCCGCGGCGGCAGCGGCGGCCTCGCCCGGCGCCGCGCCCCGCTGCACGATCCGCGCCGCGGTCGCGGTGAGAATCCGGTGCAGCGCCGGTGCGATCGCGCGCTCGGCCGGGCTCAGATAGGCATTGCGCGAGGACAGCGCGAGACCGTCCGCCTCGCGCACCGTCGGCACGCCCTCGATTCGCACGCGCAGATCGAGATCGCGCACGACGCGGCGAATGATCTGGAGTTGTTGGTAGTCCTTCTCGCCGAAGCAGGCGATGTCGGGCCCGGCCTGGAGCAGCAGCTTGACCACGACCGTGGCGACGCCGACGAAATGCCCGGGTCGGAAGGCACCGCAGAGGCGCTCGGCCATCACGCCCGGATCGACGCTCGCAGCGAAGCCGGGCGGGTACATCTCGTCGACCGCAGGGGCGAAGACGAGGTCACACTTCGCCGCCGCGAGCTTTGCCGCGTCGGCGGCCTCGTCGCGCGGATAGCGGGCGAAATCCTCGTTGGGCCCGAACTGCGCCGGATTGACGAAAACGGTGGCGACGACCCGAGGACAGAGCGCGCGCGCGCGCGCCACGAGCGCCAAGTGGCCGGCATGCAGCGCCCCCATGGTCGGAACCAGCGCCACCTTCTCGCCGGCGGCACGCCACGCGTCGACCGATTCGCGCAAGGCGGCAATGCTACGCACGACGGCGATGCCGCCGCTGCCGTCGCGCTCCCGGCGATCCATGCTGCGCGGCGATGTAACCCCGCCCTCGAGGGGCAGCAAGCACAATCTGCGGCGGCCGATCGACCCCCGGCCGTACCGGAGAATGGCCGCGCGGCGCTATGCCGTATCCCTGAAGCGTCCCTGAAGCACGGAAGGGCCGCCCTCGCGGGCGGCCCTTCCCAATGTCGGCCGGGAAGCTCCCGAACGCCTAAAAAGCTAGGCTATTCAGACACTTCGAGGCGACCCGGGCTTGGACAAAGAGACACGGGATCACCTCCTTTCTTTGGGTTGCGGGAGGTTTGAGATTACCTGTGCGCCGGCGCCAATGCAAGAAGCGGCTGCCGGCCCGCTATCCCACCAGGGCGAGACGCATCACCGGCAGCGCGTCGGGAAAGCTGTCGAGCGCGGCCGCCTCGTCGAGGTTGAACCAACCGAGCGCGGTCGCGTCCTCGATCGGCTCGCCCTCGCCCTGGCGCCAGTCGAGCAGCACCGCGACCAGCGTGAAATGCGTGCGTACCCGCCCCGCATCGTCGCACCGGATGGTGTTGAGCGCGGTGAGGACATGGCACGGCGCAGCGTCGATGCCGGTCTCTTCCAGCAACTCCCGCGCGGCGCAGGCTTCGATGGTTTCGCCCAGTTCCTGCATGCCGCCGGGGAATCCCCAGCGGCCGATGCCGGGCCCCATCGAGCGTTGCGCCAGGAGGACGCGGTCGCCACGCCGAACCACCGCGAGCGCGGCGAGGACCGGACGGTCGGGGTAGACCTGTCTCTCGCCGCTGCTCATGGCTCGCCCGGTCCGGCCTTCCCTTCGAGCACCTTGTACAATTCGCCGCCCTCGGCGAGGAAGGTCTGGCTCTTCTCGGCCATGCCCTGCTCGGCATACTCGCGCACCTCCTGCGAGATCTTCATCGAGCAGAATTTCGGCCCACACATCGAGCAGAAATGCGCGAGCTTCGCCCCGTCGGCGGGCAGCGTCTGGTCATGGAAGCGCTCCGCGGTTTCGGGATCGAGCGACAGGTTGAACTGGTCGCGCCAGCGGAACTCGAAGCGGGCGCGCGACAACGCGTCGTCGCGCTCGCGCGCGGTCGGGTGGCCCTTGGCGAGATCGGCCGCGTGCGCGGCGATCTTGTAGGCGATCACCCCGGTCTTGACGTCGTCGCGGTCGGGCAGGCCGAGATGCTCCTTGGGCGTGACGTAACACAGCATCGCCGTGCCGAACCAGCCGATCATCGCCGCCCCGATCGCGCTGGTGATGTGGTCGTAGCCCGGCGCCACGTCGGTGACGAGCGGGCCCAGCGTATAGAACGGCGCCTCGTGGCAATGCTCGAGCTGGAGGTCCATGTTCTCCTTGATCTTGTGCATCGGCACATGGCCGGGGCCCTCGATCATCACCTGGACATCGTGCTTCCAGGCGATCTTGGTGAGTTCGCCCAGCGTCTTCAACTCGGCGAATTGCGCCTCGTCGTTGGCATCCGCGGTCGAGCCGGGCCGGAGCCCGTCGCCCAGCGAGAAGCTCACGTCATAGGCGCGCATGATCTCGCAGATCTCGGCGAAGCGGGTGTAGAGGAAGTTCTCCTGGTGATGGGCAAGGCACCATTTCGCCATGATCGAGCCGCCGCGCGAGACGATGCCGGTGACGCGCTTGGCGGTGAGCGGGATGAACGGCAGCCGCACGCCGGCGTGAATGGTGAAATAGTCGACGCCCTGCTCGCACTGCTCGATCAGCGTGTCGCGGAACATCTCCCAGGTGAGATCCTCGGCCTTGCCGTCGACCTTCTCGAGCGCCTGATAGATCGGCACCGTTCCGATCGGCACCGGCGCGTTGCGGATGATCCACTCGCGGATGGTGTGGATGTTCTTGCCGGTGGACAGATCCATCACCGTATCGCCGCCCCAGCGGATCGCCCAGACCAGCTTGTCCACCTCCTCGGCAACCGAGGAGGTCACGATCGAGTTGCCGATATTGGCATTGATCTTGACCAGGAAGTTGCGGCCGATGACCATCGGCTCGCTCTCGGGATGGTTGATGTTGGCCGGAATGATGGCGCGCCCGCGCGCGACCTCGTCGCGGACGAATTCCGGCGTGACGAAGTCGGGAATGGCGGCGCCGAAGGATTCGCCGTCGGCGGCGGCCTTGAGCCGCTCGCGGCCGAGGTTCTCGCGGATGGCGATGTATTCCATCTCGGGCGTGATCTTGCCCGCGCGGGCATAGGCGAGCTGCGTCACCGCGCGGCCGGACTTGGCACGCAGCGGCTGCCGCGCGCCGCGGTCGAAAGCGGGAACGGCGCTCGCCTCGTTCGGCTTCAGGCCGTTATCCTCGGGCCGGATGTTGCGGCCCGCCACGTCCTCGACATCGCCGCGGGCGCGAATCCACGGATCGCGCAGCGGCACCAGACCGGCGCGGATGTCGATCGTCGCCGCTGGATCGCTGTAGGGACCGGACGGGTCATAGGCGCGGATCGCCGGTTCCTTCGCCGACGGGGTAAGGTCGATCTCGCGCATTGCGACGCGCAAGTCGGGGAACACCCGGCCGGCGACATGGACCTTGCGCGAAGCCGGCAGCGGGCCGGTCGAGACTTCGAACTTCTGGTTCAACGTGCCTTCGGGCATGACCGTTTCCTCCGGGTCGAACGGCACCACGGGTGATCCGGAACCGGCGGCGGTGGGGGCGGCGAGATGGGGAATGCCGTTCCTGTCCCTACGCCGGTACGAGCCGGATCAGGTTCAAAGGGTTCCCGCGTCGCCGCAGCGCAGCGGTGTCTCAGCCCCTTAACGGGGCGCCCCTTGGAACGGCATGAGTTTCCGGCACTGGCAGGGCCGCGTCAAGCACGAGAATGGGCAGCACGAGAATGGGCGTTGCCGCCGCCGGCGGCGGCAACGCCATTGACTTGCCCGCCAACATCGGCAGGACCGGGGCCGATCGGAAGATCGGCGTTCCGCCATTGTCCAGGGCGATACCGCGCCGCCCGGCGCCAAGCCGCATCCCCACGTCTTCCTTCTCATGGTGACCGATCTCGCGCCCGACGCGCTCAAGCCGGGCCTGACGCGCGACGAGCTTACGGAAGCGCTCAAGCGACACATCCTCGACCGGACCACGCTGATGCTGCACTTCGGCGATTGAGCGGCGGCTATTTCATGCTTGCATTGACGCGCTGCGCGAGGATGCGGTCGAACGCAGCAAGGCGGGCGGCGACCCGGCCGAAAACACTGTCGGGCGGATAGTTGCCGCTTTCGTCCGCCGTCCCGGCTGGCATCCCGAGCAGCAGTTCGGCGGCCTCGGCCACGGTCTCGACTGTATAGACATGGAAGCTTCCGGCCGCGACCGCGCCCGCCACCGCGTCCTCGAGCACGAGATGGGCGCGATTGGCCTCGGGCACGATCACGCCCTGGGTGCCGGTGAGCCCGCCGGGCCGGGCCGCGCAGACGCGAAAGAACCCCTCGACCTTGTCGAGCGCGCCGCCGATCGCCTGGGCAAGCCCGGCCTGGTTGACCGAGCCGGTGATGGCAAGGTCCTGGCGCACCGGCACGCGCGCGAGGTCGGACAGCACGGCGATCAGTTCGGCGAGCGAGGCGCTGTCGCCCTCGACGCCGCCATAGCTCTGCTCGAAGGTGATGGAGCAGGTGAAGGACAGCGGCAGTATCTGCGCAAAGCAGCCGGCGAGAAACCCCTGCAGCACCATGGCGCCTTTCTGCTGGATCGGCCCACCCAGCGCCACGTCGCGCTCGATATTGACGACGCCGGCGCGGCCGACCGAGGCGCGCGCGCTCACCCGCGCCGGCATGCCGAAGCGCCAGTCGCCGACATCGAGCACGGTGAGCGCGTTGATCTGACCGATCGCCGCGCCGGTGGTCGCGATCATCACCTCGTTCTCGACGATGCTGCGCAACATGCGGTCCTCGAGGCGGGCGTTGCGCCGCCGTCGCGCCTCGTAGCCCTCGCGCACGGCGTCCTCGCCCAGCGTGCGCTCCTTGGCATGCACGGCACGGACCGCGACTTCGGTCACGAGGTCCTCGACCAGTTCGATCCGCGCCGTCAGGCGGTCGCACCGCTCGGCCCAGCGCGCGGCGATCCCGAGCAGACGCCGCACCGCCGCCGCGCTCGCGCCGTCGAGCCCCTGCGCGCGCGCCGCGTCGCCGACGAGGCCGGCATAGACCGAAAGGTTGTGCGGCGAGGCTTCCATGTCGACGTCGATGTCGGCCTTGATCTTGAAATAGACGTTGAAGTCGGGATCGCCGCCGAAGAACATCGCATACCATCGCGGCGCGCCAACGATCACCACCTTGACGTCGAGCGGGATCGGCCGCGGCTGCGGCGCGCCGGCGATCGGCGTCGTCGCGGCGCGCTGGGGCTCCTCGATGCGAATCTCGCGGTCGCGCAGCGCCGCCTTGAGGAACGACCACGACGCCGGATTGGCGGCGAGGGCCTCCGCCCGCAGCACCAGGATGCCGCCATTCGCGCGATGCAGCGCGCCCGCACGCACGAGCGTGAAATCGGTCTCGACCGTGCCTTGCGCCTGGCGATATGCGATACAGCCGAACAGGTTTTCGTAGGTGGGGTTGCTTTCCACCACCACGGCCGGATGCGATTCCTCACCGTGATCGACCAGCAGGTTGACGGCATAGCGCCGCTCTGGCGGCTCCAGCGCCGGCTCGCCCTCGGCTGTGGGGCGGAAACGGCTCGGATCGTCGAGGATGTCGACGCGCAATTCGGTGAGCCAGCGCGCGAGCCCGCCGAAGCCCGAGAACTCGCTTTGCAGCAGCTCGAGCATCGGGCTCGCCACCTGGTCGACCGTGTCGCGATTCAGCTCCTCGACCTGATTGGCGAGGCGGGCGCGGACCGTGACGGCATCGCGCTGCATGTGCTGGAAGGCAGCGGCAAGATCGGCCTCGGCCGCCTGATCGAGCGCAAGCGGACTCGCCGTACCCTCCGCGGGCGCGAGGCGGACGCCGCCTTCGGGGGTGTCGACGAGATCGAGCCCGTGCGCACGCGCCGTCGCGCGCAGGGTCGCCGCGTCGGTGGCGATGGCGGCCTGCGCCGCCTCGCGTAGCGCCAGGAATCGCGCCTGGTAGGAGTCCGAGCCGAAGGCGGCGCGGAGCGATTCTCGGAGGCGCGCGATGATCTCGGCGATGCGGTCGTGGAAGCGCCGTCCCATTCCCGCCGGCAGGCGATGCGGCGTCGGGTTCGCGGGATGGCGGAAATTGTTAAGGTAGAGCCAGTCATTGAGCGGCGGGCGCAGCGCCAGCGCCTCGTTGAGATAAGCGAGCGTCGCGCTCATGCGCGCGGCGCGGTCCTCGCCGACGACGAAGATGTTGAAACCGACCCCGGCGACCGAGAGCCCGAAATCAAGCGCCTCGCGGGCGCGGCGATGGCTGTCGAGGTCGAACACCTCGGCCGGCGCCGGCGGCGTCGCCGCGATGGTGAAATCCGGAAACCCGATCTCGTTCGCCGCCAAGCGTCGCATCGCGCCTTCCCCGTTCCTGTCCCGCCGCGCACGCTAGCACGGCCTGCGCCAGCGCCGCAGCGCCGTCATGGCACAGCCGCGGCGTTGCGTGCGGCGGGTCCCGCGCCTACCATCGCGCCATGAGCGACCCTTCGGGCAGCGGCCTGCGCACCGGCGCCGACTACATCGCGAGCATCCGCAACGACGGCAGACGCGTCATCGTCGACGGCGCCGTGGTGCGCGACGTGACCGCGCATCCCGCCTTCCGCGCGGCGGTGCATTCGGTGGCGCGGCTGTGGGATATCGCCGCCGATCCCGCCAACCGCGCGACGATGACCTATCCCTCGCCCGCCACCGGCCGGCCGGTGCTGCGCTGCTGGGAAATCCCGCGCAGCCCGGACGACCTCAAGGCGCGCCACCGTATGAGCGAGCGCTGGGCCGAAGCGACGTTCGGGCTGATGGGCCGCACGCCCGACCACGTCGCCGGATTCTTTGCCGGGTTCGCCGCAAAGCCGAGCGTGTTCGCGGCCGCGGGGCCCCAATTCGCCGAGAACGTCGTGCGCTTCTATGAATTCGCGCGCGACCATCATCTCTATGTCAGCTACGCCATCGTCCCGCCGCAGATCGACCGCAGCAAGCCCGCGCACAAGCAGAGCGATCCAACGCTCTACGCCGGCGTCGTCGCCGAGCGCGACGGCGGCATCGTGCTCAAAGGCGCCCAGCAGCTCGCGACCGGCGCGATGCTGTCGGATTATCTGCACCTGAGCTGCATCCATCCCCTGGCGCCGGGCGACGAGGCCTATGCGCTGAGCGTGGCGATGCCGATCAACGCCCCGGGGCTCAAGATCTACGCACGGCGCCCTTACGCCACCGCGGCGACGAGCAGCTTCGATTATCCGCTGTCGAGCCGCTTCGACGAGACCGACGCGCTCGTCGTGCTCGACGACGTGTTCGTGCCGTGGGAGCGCGTCTTCGTCTATCGCAACATCGCGCTGTGCCGCGATCAGTGGTGGCGCACGCCGTCGCACGTCTACGGCAACCATCAAGCGCAGGTGCGCTACGCCACCAAGCTCCGATTCCTCATGGGCCTGGCCAAGCGGCTCACCGAGATCACCGGATCGGGGTCGCTGCCGCCGGTGCAGATCATGCTCGGCGAGATGGCGGCGATCGCGTCCATCGTCGAGAACATGGTGACGGCGCAGGAAGCGGCGGCCACGATCGACGAGGAAGGCACGGTGTGGCCGTCGCGGACGGCGCTCTATGCCGTGATGGCGCTGCAGTCGGAGCTCAATCCGCGGATCGTCGAGATCGTGCGCGAGCTGGCGGGCGGGGCGCTCATCATGCTGCCGTCATCAGTGCGGGACTTCGAAAATCCGGAAGCGGCGGCCGATCTTCAGCGCTACGTGCATTCGCCGGGGTTCGATGCGCGCTCGCGCGTGGCGCTCCTCAAATTGCTCTGGGACATCGTCGGCAGCGAATTCGCCGGGCGCCAGCAGCAATACGAAAAGTTCTACGGTGGCGCCTCGTTCCTGGTGAAGCAGAACATGTACCGCTGCTATGACTTCGCCCGCGCCGAGGCGCTGGTCCAGGCCGCGCTCGACCTGCCGGAACCGGACTGAATTCACCGACATTCCGGATCGGCCCTCGGGGCACCGGTCCGGTCGTTAATTTTGGCTTCAAGCGCGCCTGCTAGCGTCGCGGCATGAGCCGGGTTCCCAACCTGACGCCGCTACGCGGCATCGCCGCCCTGATGATCGTCGTTTTCCATTTCTATCTCTGGAAATCCGCGGTCTCGCACGGCTTCGATTGGCGCCACGTCGCCTTCATCGGCAAAAGCTATCTCGCCGTCGATTTCTTCTTTCTGCTCAGCGGCTACATCATCGCCTACGTCCATGCCCGCGACCTCAGCGGCGGAATTCGCTGGCGCGCCATGGCCGATTTTCTCTGGGCCCGGCTCGCGCGCATCTACCCCCTTCATCTTTATGTTCTGCTGGTGCTGGTTGCCGTGCTGCGGCGGGTCGACACGGACCTCGTCTACAACCTCCTTCTCCTGCAAGCGCCGTGGACCGATCATCCCAGTTGGAACGTCTCGGCCTGGTCGATCTCGGCGGAATGGCACGCCTATCTGGCGTTTCCGGTACTCGTTGCGGTGCTTTACCGCCGGCGGCCATCGATCGCGATCGGCGCGATCCTGGGCTGCGCGGTCGTGCTCGTCGGGCTCGATGCCGGGTTCGGCACCCTCGACATCACCAACGGCGCCGCGGTCCTGCTTCGCGCCATTCCGGAATTCACGATCGGGATGATGATCGAGCGCGTTCAGGCCGGCGGCCTCTTGCCTGCGGCCGGGCCGCTCGCCCTGCCGTGCGCCGCCAGCGCGGTCGCCGCCGCGCTCGCCATCGGCCTCCCCGATGCGTCGATCGTCGTGCTGGAGGCGGTCCTGCTCTGCACCGCCGTGACGGATGGCGCGTCGTTCGCCTCGTGCGTCCTGAACTGGCGTCCCTTGGTGTTTCTCGGCGACATCAGCTATTCGGTCTATATCGACCATCAAACCGTCTTCAGCCTCGCCCCCGCACTCGCGCGCAAGCTGCTCCCGACCGGCCTCGGCGACACGCTCGCCGCGGGCGGCGGGTTGCCCGAACTCTTGGCGTTGCTGGCACTGGTGATCGGCTGTGCCGCGCTGACCTATCGCTTCATCGAGGTGCCGGCGCGACGCCGGATGCGGGCCTGGCGCTGGAGCGGCTTCGCCGTCCATCAGCCCCACCATCCGAGCGTTCCGCCCTGACGCGAGCCGGCGCGGGCCGGCGCCGTGACCTCACGCCGCCGCAGCACCGAGCCGCTTCAGCACCTCGAGCCGAAGCGTTTGCGGCGTGCCGAGCCAAAGCGCATTGCGCGAGTGATCGAGATAGGCATCCCCGGTCATCGGATGGACGAGGATGTCGAGCCCGTCGCGGTTGAGCATGAGCCAGGGCACGATGCGCTCGAACTCGGCAGTCTCGAACGCGACCTGATACATCGCGATGGGATGCGGTCCCACCGGCTCGTCGTGCCAGCGCCCCAGCACCGCATGGAAGCGCGCGCCCATGCCCGCGCGCAGCCGCGCGGCCGCGGCGCGCGTCTCGGCCGTGTAATAGATATGGGCGTGATAGCCCTTGATCGCGGTGGCGGCGGTGAAATCCTGCGTCATGGTGCCCTCGCAACAGGGGTCGACGGCGCGCGTCCCGCCTGCTGAAATACCGGCGGGAAAGATGAGGAGTCTAGCATGGCAGGCGACGATCTTCACCGCCTCTCCGCCGGAGCGGCTGCACGTCTGATTGCCGCCGGCAGCCTCACCGCCGAGGCGCTCGTCGGCGCCTGTCTCACGCGCATCGCCGAGCGCGAAGGCGACGTCGGGGCGTGGGCGCATCTTTATCCGGAACAGGCGCTCGACGAGGCCCGCGCGCGCGACCGCGAGCCACTGCGCGGACCGCTTCATGGCGTGCCGATCGGCGTCAAGGACATCATGGACACGGCCGACCGGCCGACCGGCTACGGCTCGCGCGCCTATGCCGGACATCGGCCGATGGGCGATGCCGCCTGCGTCGCCCTTGCCCGCGCGGCGGGCGCGGTCGTCCTGGGCAAGACCGTCACTACCGAGTTTGCAATGATGGCGCCCGGCAAGACCCGCAACCCGCACGACCCGACGCGCACGCCGGGCGGCTCGTCGAGCGGCTCGGCCGCCGCCGTCGCGGATTTCATGGTGCCGTTGGCCTTCGGCACCCAGACCGCGGGCTCGATCCTTCGTCCCGCCTCGTATTGCGGCGTGGTCGGCTACAAGCCGAGCTGGGGCCTGGTCGCGATCGCCGGGACGAAGCCGCTGGCGCTCAGCCTCGACACCGTCGGCGGCCTCGCCCGGTCGGTCGGCGATGTCGCGCTCCTGATCGGCGCCATCACCGGCCGGCCGGAACTGGTTCCCGGCCGCACGCCGGCGACCGAGCCCGCCGTCGCACCGCGCATCGGCGTCTTCCGCCCGGTACCGTTCGACCAGGCCGAGCCTGCCACCATTACCGCGCTCGATCACGCCGCCGCCGCTTTCGCCCGCGCCGGCGCGGTCGTGGCCGAGCGCGCGGCCTTCCCGGAATTCGACCGGCTGGTCGCGGCGCAGGAGGCGATCCTCGGCTATGAATCCGCCGCCAATCTTGCCTGGGAACGGACCGCGCGCGCGGCGCTGCTGGCGCCGGCGACGCTGCGCCTGCTCGAAGCCGGCACGCGGGTGAGCGCCGCCCAGTACGATGCCGCCCTGCAAGAGGTCGCGGCGGCGCGCGCCAGAACGGCGGCGTTCTTCGGCGCATTCGACGCCATGCTGGTTCCGGCCGCGCCGGGCGAGGCGCCCGATGCAGCCTCCACCGGCGACCCGATCTTCAATCGAGCCTGGACCGCACTGCATCTGCCCTGCATCACGATCCCGGCCGGGCGCGGGCCGGCCGGACTACCGGTCGGCGTGCAACTGGTCGGCCGCGCACGCGAGGATTGGCGCCTGCTCGCCGTGGCACAGTTCGCCGAAGAAGCGCTGCGCGCCGCATCGCTTGGCGGCAACGCATGAGCGCCGCCCGGATCCGCGCGGCGATCAGGTGCGCCGGAAGGATCGCGACGCGGCTCCTCCTCGTCGGTCTCGTCCAATGCAGTGCGTTCGAAGGGCCGCAGCCCTCGCCCGATGCGCATTCGCTCTGCTACAACCGTTTGAGCACCAGCGCCGAACGCTTGCGCGCGCTCGCCGCCACGGTCTGCAATGGCGGCACGCCCCGCTACCTCGCCCAGGGCCTCGATCTCTCCGCCTGCCCGCTGCTGGTGCCGATGCGGGTTTCCTTCGCCTGCAGCCCCTAGACATGCAAACGGCCCCCGGCGCGGGCGCGCCGGGGGCCGCTGCAGCGGAAAATCAGCCCTTCGACCCCGGACCCATCTTCTTCTTGTGTGCAGACGTCTTCCGGTGCGAAGCGACGTGCTTCTTCTTTGCCATCCGCTTGTGCACAACGTGGTGCTTCTTCACGACATGATGCTTCGGCGGCGCGGCTTGGGCTTCGGTCACGAAGGGCACGGTCGAGGCGGCGACGAACGAGAGCAGGGCAAACGCGGCTATGAGCGCCTTCATCAATGAACTCCTGGCTGCAAGGGGGAGAGGTGCGGCGGGTCGGTGTCCGGTCGCTAGACCGCCTACACGGGCCACGGTGGCCTTCGAGGCGATATTTCATCCTATCCGAAGCCTCGCCGCGCTGACAAGATTTCCGTAGAAGAAACCCGAATTTGGTCATCGTGCGCGCCAACGACGCCTTGACGATTTCTCGCCCGCGCTGAAAAGCGGCAATGAAAGCGCGCGGCAGGACAGCGATGCCGCACAAGAGACGGCGTCCTCAACCGGGACAACGGCGCGACAAACAACAGGCACCGAAAACAATACCGGACTCAATCCGCGCCCCATTTTATGAAAAATTGTCGGAATTATCAAACATAGCCGTGACGTTATATTTCAAGCCGTGGCGCTTCGTCTGACGAAATTAACTTCTGCTTAGTAGATCTGGCGCACGATCGCTGCGTCGCCAATAGTTCACTTGGGAGTCACAGCATCATGCGCAAGATCATCGCCAAGCTCTTCGCCGACGAGTCGGGCGCGACCGCCATCGAATACGGGCTCATCGCCGCGCTCATCTCGGTCGCCATCATCGTCGGCATCACCGCCGTCGGCAACAATCTCGAGACGACCTTCAACACCGTCGCCGGCGACCTGTAAGCGAGGGGCGCGTTCACACGAAGACGAGCCCGCCGCGCCGCGACTCGTGCGCGGCCGGCGGTCTCGCATCCTCGCTACCGCACTTCCATCCGCGCGCTGTTCGGCGGTGGCCCCGCACCGTACCGACATTGCAGCGCCATGCTGCGCCCGCAACGCGATCGTTCGCCGCGCGCGGCCTCGGGGCATCCTCCTAGCCTCCTCTTAAATCCGCCTTTCGAGCGCTTCGCTCCGACGGCCATCGCCCGGGCACGGGTCCGTTGCCCTGCACGCAAACGGACGCCGTCCCCTTGCCGCGCTGCCATGCCGATGCGCGACACCGCGTCCAATATTTTACCGAAGTATCGGGCGATTATCCAACATAGCCGAACAATTATGTTTGCAGCGAAGGGGTTAGTGCCGGCCCAATTAACTGGCACTTAGTGAATCGGCGCCACGATCACCCCGTCTGCGCCTCCCCTTCGCCGATCCGGTTGATTTTTCCGAAGAGGCTGTCATGTCGCTCCGCCGTCTTCTCTTCGTCTTCATCGCGCTCTGCGCGTCGGCCGGCACCGTGCTGATCGGGCGCGTCTGGCTCGCGCCGCAACGGGTCGCCGCAGCGGCCCCAGTGCCGGCGCCGCAGGAGCCGGTGACGCATGTGCTGGTCGCCCAGGGCAAGCTGAACGCGGGCCAGTTCGTGCGGCCCGAGAATCTGCGCTGGCAAGCGTGGCCGAAGAACGGCGTCGCCACCGGCTATTTCGTCGAAGGCCGGACCCGGATCGAGGATTTCGTCGGCTCCGTGGTGCGCTCGGCCATGAGCGACGGCGAGCCCATCACCGATGGCAAGATCGTGCGCCCCGGCGACCGCGGCTTCATGGCCGCCGTTCTGACGCCGGGCTATCGCGCCGTCACCGTGCCGGTGACGGTGAGCTCGGGGATCGCCGGCTTCGTCTTTCCCGGCGACCGCGTCGATCTGATCCTGACCATGACCGTCCGGGATGCGACCGGCAAGCTCCAGCGCCACGCCAGCGAGACGCTGCTCACCGATCTGCGCGTGCTCGCGGTCGATCAGCGCGCGGACGATCAGAACAAGCAGGTGGTGGTGGAAAAGACGGCAACGCTCGAGGTGACGCCGAAACAGGCCGAGATCATCGCCGTCGCGACGGATCTCGGCAACCTGTCCTTGTCGCTGCGCAGCCTCGCGCGCGCCGACGGCACCATGCCGAGCCTGCCGCCCTTCAGTCACACCTGGGATACCCAAGCGACGCACATCACCTTCCCAACCGAGCAAAAACAGGGCCCCGCGCCCATCAAGGTGAGCCTCGTGCGCGGCAGCAAGGTGGTGGAACTTCAATTCGCACGGAGCGTACCATGAACCGCCTTTCCGCCGTCTTCCTCGCGCTCTTCGCGCTCGCGACGGCGGCGGTGCCACCGGGAGCCGCGCGTGCCGCACAAATCGTCGCACCGCACGGCCTCACGCTCGATATCGGCGTCAATCAGGGCCAACTGGTCAAGCTCGCCAAGCCCGTGAACAGCGTCTTCATCGCCGACCCTGCCATCGCCGACGTGCAGGTGAAATCGCCGCAGCTCGTCTATGTCATCGGCAAGGCCGCCGGCGTGACGACGCTCTATGCGGTTTCCGAGCAGGACGAAGTGCTGCTGAACGCCCAAGTGCACGTGCGCTATGACGCGGCCCGCATCGCAAGCGCGATTCGCGACCTGGTGCCGCATAGCGCGGTTGCCGTGAACGCGGTCGCGGACTCGGTCGTGCTCAGCGGCACGGTCTATTCCGCGGCCGACGACGACAGCATCCGCCGCGTCGCCGCGCGCTTCGTCAAGGACCCGAAACAGCTTATCAACAAGATGAAGCTGGACGCCCCGGACCAGATCAATCTCCGCGTCCGTGTCGCCGAGATGGACCGTGCCATCATCAAGCAGTTCGGCTTCAACTGGGACAACGTGTTCAACAACGGCAGCTTCGCCTTCGGCCTCGCGACCGGCGTGCCGGCGCTGATCGCGAACAACGCGACGGCCCTGACCTTGCCGAACGGAGGACCCAACGGCGGCGTCGCGTCGGTCCCGTCGACTCTATCCAACCTTCCGGTCGGCGCTACGACGAACGGGTTCAACCTCTACGGCCAGAGCCAGCTCGGCGGCGCCTCGCTGAACAATTTGCTGGCGGGCATCAGGACCAAGAGCCTCAATCTCGACACGGTCATCGACGCGCTCGACAATCACGGCCTGGTCACCATTCTCGCCGAGCCGAATCTCACGGCGCTCTCGGGCGAGCCGGCGAACTTCCTCGCCGGCGGCGAGTTCCCGATCCCGGTTCCGGCCGGCAACGGCCTCGTCGGCATCGACTGGAAGAAATTCGGCGTCAGCCTCAACTTCGTCGGGACCATCATCCGCGGCGACCGCATCAGCCTCCACGTCAGCCCCGAAGTGAGCGAGCTGTCGTCGGCGGGTGCCATCGTCATCGACAGCATCAGCGTGCCGGCACTGACGACGCGGCGCGCCGATACCACGGTCGAGCTTGCCAGCGGTCAGAGCTTCGCCATCGCCGGCCTGCTCCAGAACAACGTGACGCAGAACATCAACAAATTCCCCTGGCTCGGCGACATCCCGGTGCTGGGCCAGCTCTTCCGCTCCGAGGCGTTCCAGCGCAACCAGGCGGAGCTCGTCATCATCGTCACTCCCTATATCGTGCACCCGATCGCCACGGCCTCGCGCGCGGTGTTGCCGACCGACGGATACGTGCCCTCGACCGACGGGCAGCTCGTGCTGCACGCCGATGAATATCAGCAGCAACCGCCACCGGCGCGGGTCGCGCCGGCCCGCAGCGGCGGCACCGGGCTCGTCGGCCCGGTCGGCTTCGATCTCGAATGAGGATCAGCAGGATGGAACGGAGATTGATCGTCCCGCTTGCGTTCGCGCTGGCACTCGCCGGTTGCGCGACGCAGCCGACGCCCGCGAACATACCGATGAGCGACGGCGCGAAGTCGCTGCATGTCGAGCGCGTGCGCGTGCAACTCGCGACCGCGTTTGCGCCCGGCCGCAGCAACCTGTCGGTCGCCGAGGCGCAGCGGCTCGAAACCTTCCTCGACCAAGCCGGGTTGCGGCCCGACGACAAGGCCTATATCGCCGTGCCGGCGAGCGATCCGCTTGAGGCATCGCGGGTTCGGAAGCTGAGCGCGCTGCTGGCGCAGCGCGGCATCGGCATCGAAAAGGTTGCGCCGCCGCCATCGGGCGTCAGCCCCAACCACGTGCTGCTGATGGTGGACCGCTATGTCGTCACGGCGCCGTCCTGCCCCGACTGGTCGGATTCGCCGGCCACGCCCCATACCAACATGCCGGACAGCAATTTCGGTTGTGCCACCCAGTCCAACCTGGCGTTGATGGTGGCCAATCCGCGCGATCTCGTGGTGGGACGCAAGCTCGCCCCGGCCGATGCCGATCATGCGGCCATCGCCATCGAGCGCTACCAAGCCGATCGGGTGAAGGGATTCGTCGGCAGCAGCGCGAGCGGCCCGTCCGGCGGACAAGGGTCGGCGGCGGGTGGCTCGCCGATGGGCGGCACGAGCACGAGCGGCGGCGGCGGGCCGTCCGGTCAATAAGGCAGGTGATGTGATGGCGAAGGCAATCAAGATCGCGAGCGACAAGGGATCGACGCCGCAGCCGCACCTCATCGCGCTCTTGGCCGATGATGCGACGCGCGAGGCGGCGAGCGAGGCGGCCGAGCAACTCGGCTGGGCCGATGCGGTGATCCGCGCGGGCGGCATCGCCAAGGCCGCGCACGCGATCGAGCCGCCGCCCGCGGTGCTGCTGGTGGACATCTCCGACGACGATGATCCCGACGCGCTCGTCGGCGAACTGGTCAAGCGCTGCGGCTCGGCGACGCGCATCGTCGCCGTCGGCACGGTCAACGATGTGACCCTGTTCCGCCGCCTGGCGGCGCGCGGCGTCGTCGACTATCTGGTAAAGCCGGTGTCGAGCGCGTTGCTCACCGATGCGCTGCGGCGCGCCGGGCGTGGCGAGTCCGAGGCCACCGATCCCGGCCGCCAGGCGCGCATCCACGCCTTTATCGGCGCGCGCGGCGGGGTCGGCGCCTCGACGCTGGTGCTGGGCGTCGCCTGGCTCCTGGCGCAAGAGCACAAGCTGCGGACGGCGCTCGTCGATCTCGACCTGCATTTCGGCACGCTCGCGCTCTCGCTCGATCTCGAACCGGGACGCGGCCTGCGCCAGGCGCTCGAGCATCCCGAGCGCACCGACGGCCTGCTCCTCGCTTCGGCGATGGTGAAGGGCGACGAGCAGTTGCCGATCCTCGGCGCCGAGGAATCGCTCGAGGACGTCCTGCATTTCGAGCCCGACGGCGCCGAGGCCCTGCTGACGGCGCTGGCGCAGGACTACGACTGCCTGCTGATCGATCTGCCGCGCTCGCTCGACGGCGCCGCGCGGCACGTGCTCGCTTCGGCCGACAACACGTTCATCGTCACCGATTTCTCGCTCGCCGCACTGCGCGATGCGTTCCGTCTCTCGAGCCTGGTCAAGTCGCTGGGCGCCGCTGGCGGTCCGCTGGTGGTGGCGAGCCAGGTCGGCGCCCTTCATCGCGGCGAGATCGGACGCGCCGAGTTCGAGCGCGGGCTCGGCACATCGGTCGATTTCGCCGTTCCGTTCGATCCCAAGGCGGCGCGCGCCATGGCCGTCGGCGGCAAGACGCTGCCCGCGGTCGACGGCGCCAGCAAGGCGGCCGCGGAGATGCGCCGGATCGCCGCCCGCATCGCCGGGCGCGAGGTCAAGGCGAAGACCGGGCTCAAGCGCTGGTTCGGCTGAGACGGCGATGTTCGGTCCGCGCGAGGGCGAGAACGGGCTGAGCGCACGGGTAAGCGCGCTCAATTTGCGCCGCGGCGAACGCGGCCGCATCGTCGCGCCCGTCCCCGCATCGCCCTTGGCGCCGGATGACGCGATGCAGGAGACGGAGCCGGAGACGCAGGCGCCGCACGACGCGTTCGCCGTCGCGGCGCCGCAAGAACCGCTGCCGGACCCGGCGCCCGAGGCCGTGCCGCAACGCACGACGGTCAACCCGTCGAGCCGGGCCACCATCGAAGCGGCGATCCCGCGGATCTACCCGTCGATCATGGAGCGGATCGACAGCGAGGTCGCGGCCAAGCTCAGCCGCGAGGATCTCGCCCGGCAGCTCGGCGCTGTCGTCGGCGAGATCCTGCTCGAGCAAAAGATCCAGCTCAATCAAGCCGAGCAGCGCCATCTCGTCACGGTGCTACTCGACGACATGCTCGGATTGGGGCCGCTCGAGCCCCTGCTCGCCGACGAATCCGTCACCGACATCATGGTGAACGGGCCGAAACATGTCTTCGTCGAGCGCCGCGGCAAGCTCGAGCTCACCGACCTCACGTTCCGCGACAACGCCCACGTCATGAGCATCGCCACCCGCATCGTGACGCAAGTGGGACGGCGCATCGACGAATCGACACCGCTCGTCGATGCGCGGCTCCAGGACGGCAGCCGCGTCAATATCATCGCGCCGCCGCTCGCGATCGACGGCACCTCGATCTCGATCCGCAAATTCTCCAAGAAGGGCATCACGCTCGACATCATGGCGCGCCAGCACAACGTGTCGCCGGCGATGGCGACCGTGCTCAAGGTCGCCGCGCGCTCGCGCCTCAACATCCTCATCTCGGGCGGCACCGGTTCGGGCAAGACGACGCTGCTCAACGCAATGTCGCAGATGATCGACAGCGGCGAGCGCATCGTCACCATCGAGGACGCCGCCGAGCTGCAGTTGCAGCAGCCGCATGTCGTGCGGCTGGAGACCCGCCCGCCCAATCTCGAGGGTCGCGGCGAGATCACCATGCGCGATCTCGTCAAGAACGCGCTGCGCATGCGGCCTGACCGCATCATCCTCGGCGAAATCCGGGCCGCCGAGGCGCTCGACATGCTTCAGGCGATGAATACCGGCCACGACGGCTCGCTTTGCACCATTCACGCCAACCGGCCGCGCGAGGCGCTGACGCGGCTCGAGAACATGGTGTCGATGGCAGGCTTCCAGCTGCCCTCGCGCGCGGTGCGGATGCAGATCGCTGCCGCAGTCCACATGATCGTCCAGGTGAGCCGCATGCGCGACGGCGTGCGCCGCATCACCTCGGTCACCGAGATCGTCGGCATGGAAGGCGACATCATCACGACGCAGGACCTGTTCACCTACCAGTTCGAGGGCGAACTTCCCGACGGCAAGCTCAAGGGCAAGTTCGCCTCGAGCGGGCTGCGCCCGAATTTCACCCCACGCGCCGAGTATTTCGGGCTCGACAAGGCGCTGCTCGAGGCGATCGGATGAACTTCGCCAACGATCATCAACTGTTGCTGGTTGCCGGCGGCATGTTCCTTGCCGTGCTGTCGCTGCTGTTCGCCTTCGGCGGCGGCGACGACAAGATCAACCGCCGCTCGGGCCGCTTGCGCGAGCGGCTGACCGCGGTCTCCACCGGCGTCGATCTGCAGCTTCGCCGCGAATACGGCGACACGAGGGCGATCGACCGCTTCTTCCGGCGCCTGACGCCGCAGCCCGACCAGATGCGCCGCCGCCTCGCCGGCACCGGCCGGCGGATCGGGCTCGGCACCTATGGGCTCGCCTGTCTGATCGTGGCGCTCATCGGCGGCGGCGCGGCGCTCGCGCTCCGCCTTTCGCCGTTGCTTGCGCTGCCGATCGGGCTCCTCGTCGGGCTGTGGCTGCCGCATCTCCTGGTCGGGTTCCTCGCGGCCCGCCGCATGAAGCGCTTTACCAATCTGCTGCCCGAGGCAATCGGCCTCATGGTACGCAGCATCAAATCGGGCCTGCCGATCACCGAGTCGTTCCAGATCATCGGCCGCGAGATTCCCGACCCCGTCGGCGTCGAGTTCCGTCAGCTCTGCGATCAGATGCGGATCGGCCAGCCGATCGATCAGGCGTTGTGGGACATGGCGGCGCGGACCGGAGTGCCCGAGGTGAAATTCCTGGTGGTCACGTTGTCGGTGCAGCGCGAGACCGGCGGCAATCTCGCCGAGACGCTCGAGAACCTCGATACGATCCTACGCCGGCGCCGACAGATGCGGCTCAAGGTCAAGGCGCTGTCATCCGAGGCGCGGGCGAGCGCGATGATCATCGGCGCGCTGCCGTTCCTGATGATGGCGGTGCTGTCGGTGGCGGATGCGGGCTATCTCGCGGTGCTGTTCACCGAGCACCTCGGCCATCTTCTGCTGGCCGGCGGCGGCGCCAGCATGAGCATGGGAATCCTCGTCATGGCGAAGATGGTGCGGTTCGACATATGAGCGACCTTACGAACCTGTGGGCCGGGCTGCAGAGCCAGTCCGGCCTCGAGATCCTGGCCGGCGTGGCCGTGCTGGTGACGATCGTGGCGCTGGGCCAGGCGCTGCTGCCCGAGGATTCCATGGCATCACGGGTGCGCGGCCATCTGCGCCGTCGCGCCAATCTGCGCGCCGACCGCTTGCAGGTACGCCAGCGCATTGCCAATTTGCGCACGGCGCCGGTGGGCACGCTGCGCACCCTGCTCCAGCGCCTGAAGCTCCTCTCCGGCGAGGAGGCACGGCGCACCGGCGAGCTTCTCACCCATGCCGGCTGGCGCGCGCGCGACGCGCTGACGATCTTCATGGCGCTGCGCGTCGGCATACCGCTGCTGTTCAGCCTCGCCGCCGTCGCCGTCGTCTTCGCGCGGCACGACATGCCGATGATGATGCGCATCACGAGCCTCGTGGGCGCCGCGGCCGGCGGCGCCTATGCGCCGCTCCTGGTACTGCGCAAGCTGATCACGCGGCGCCAGAATTTCATGCGCCGCCAGCTTCCCGACGCGCTCGATCTTCTCGTCATCTGCGCCGAGGCGGGATTGAGCCTGGATGCCGCCATGAACCGCGTCGCCCGCGACCTCGGACCCGCGGCCCCGCATATTGCCGACGAATTCGGATTGACCGCGGTCGAGCTGGGCTTCCTCCCGAACCGCCGTCAGGCGCTGCAGAACCTCGCCCGGCGCACGGACATGCCGGCGATCCGCGGCGTCGTCAACGCGCTGGTGCAGACCGAGCGCTACGGCACGCCGTTGGCGCAGGCGCTGCGCGTGCTCGCGGCCGAGTTCCGCGAAGAGCGCATGCTCAAGGCCGAGGAGAAGGCGGCGCGCCTGCCCGCCATTCTCACCGTGCCGATGATCGTCTTCATCCTGCCGACGCTGTTCGTGGTCCTGATCGGGCCGGCGCTGGTGCGGGTAGCGCAGAAGTTCATGTAAGCGGCCGCATCAACCGGTGCGGCGCACGGTATCGGCGGTCTGCCCGAACAGAATCTTGCGCGCCTCGGGATCGGTCGCGGGAACGCCGCGATACTGCGTGCCGACCTCGTAGGCCTTCACCACCGCCGGACGGTCGTGAATCGCATTCCACCACCGCTTCAGGTGGGAGAAGTCGTCCATGTTCTGGCCATAGCGCTCAGCGCTCACGGTCCAGGGGTAGCACGCCATGTCGGCGATGGAATAGACGCCGGCCAGGAATTCGCGGTCGGCGAGCCGCCGGTCCATCACCGCATAGAGGCGGTTGGTCTCATCGCGAAAGCGCTTGATCGCGTACGGGATCTTGTCGACCGCGTAATTCGCGAAATGATTGTTGTGGCCGGAAACCGGGCCGAGATTGGCCATCTGCCAGAACAGCCATTGCATCGTCTCGAACCGGCCGCGCAGGTCTTTCGGGAGGAACTTGCCGGTCTTCTCGGCGAGATATTGGAGGATGGCGCCCGATTCGAACACGCTTACCGGCGGACCCTTCTCGGCAGGATCGTCGTCGACGATGGCCGGCATGCGGTTGTTGGGTCCGATCTTGAGGAATTCGGGATTGAACTGCTCGCCCTTGCCGATATTGACCGGAAAGATCTTGTACGGCGTCCCCGCCTCTTCGAGGAAGATGGTGATCTTGTGCCCGTTGGGCGTCAGCCAATAGTGAAGGTTGATCACGTCGGCATCCCTTTCCTTGGCGTGCTGTCCCGTCGATCAGCGAGCTTCACTATGGCGGGCGGCATTTGGGGCGGCAAGGGCGGCTCCGAGACGCGCCACCAGCGCCGCGGTGCGCGCTTCGGGGTCGGCGGCAGCCATGACCGCGCCCATCACCGCCGCGCCCGCCGCACCCGCCGCGATGCAGCCCGCGATCGTTTCTTCGTCGATGCCGCCCAAGGCGACGACCGGGATGGCGCCGCCGCCAGCCGCCAGAGCCTCGAGCCCGAGCGCCGGTCCATAGCCGGGCTTGCTTGCGCTCGCAAAGATGGGGCTGAGGGTGGCGTAGTCCGCGCCCGCGGCGGCGGCGCGGGCGATGCCGTGCGCGTCATGTGCGGAAACGCCGATCAGCACCGCGTCTCCCAGCGCGGCGCGCGCGGCGCCGGGCGCGGCGCCGTCGGGAAGATGCACCGCGCCCGCGCCCGCGGCCCGTGCCGCCGCCAGATCCTCGTGCACGCCCACCACGGCGCCCCAGCGCGCTCCGAGCGCGACGAGGCGGCGCAGCAGATCGCACCGTTCCGCTGCCGGGAGATCCTTTTCGCGCAGGCTGAGCCAGCGGCAGCCGCCGGCGAACGCGGCAGCGGCGATGTCCTCGAGCGGCCGGCGCGCCTGGCGGCGGTCGGTGATGACGAGAAGCGGCGGGTCGGGCAGCCTCACCCGCCGATCAGCCCGAGCTGCGGGCTCGACGGCTCGGCGAGGGTGCGCTTCGGAATGCGGCCGGCGCGCCTTGCCTCGCGCCCCGCGCTTACAGCGAGCCGCATCGCCTTGGCCATGCGAGTGGGATCGCGCGCCCGGGCGACGGCGGTATTGAGCAGCACGCCGTCGCAGCCGAGTTCCATCGCCTGCGCCGCATCGGACGCCGTGCCGATCCCGGCATCGAGAATGACCGGCACGGGGCTCGTCGCGACGATGCGCTCGATCGCATAGGGATTGACGATGCCGAGCCCGGTGCCGATCGGCGAGCCCAGCGGCATCACCGCCGCGGCCCCGGCGTCGGCCAGCTTGCGGCAGGTGACGGGATCGTCGTTGCAGTAGGGCAGCACGACGAAACCCCTCTTCACCAGCTCCTCGGTGCCGCGCAGCAACTGCTCGACATCGGGATAGAGCGTCTCGCGGTCGCCGATCAGCTCGAGCTTGACCCAGTTGGTCTCAAGCGCCTCGCGCGCCAGCTCGGCGGTCAGAACGGCATCGCGCACGGTGGCGCAGCCGGCCGTGTTCGGCAGCAGCGTATAGCGCTCCGCCAGAAGATCGATGAGGCTCTCGGCATAGCCCTCGAGGCTGATGCGGCGAATGGCGACGGTGACGAGATCCGGCTCGCCCGCGGCGAGCGAATCGAGCATCACCTGCTGATTGGGATAGCCGCCGCTGCCCATCAGCAGGCGCGAGCCGAGCTGGCGCTCGGCGATCACCAGCGCGTCGGGAGCATCGGTGCGTGTCGTAGTCGTCGTGGTCATGGACATCTCACCCTCCGCCGAATGGACGGACGATCTCGATCTCGTCGCCGGAAGCGAGCCGGCGCTCGGGCCAATGGGCGGCGGGAACGACCGTGCCGTTGACGGCGACGGCGACGCCGCGGGCCCGCACGATGCCGCGCGCGTGCAACAGGTCGGCGACGGTCGTCACCGTGAGCGTCTCGTTCTTGCCGTTGACGCGAATGTTCGGCGTCATGCCTCCTCCTTCGCTGCGGCGGCGAACCGGTCGATGGCGAAGGGCCTGATCACGTCCTCGAGCTCGCCCGCAAGCACATAGCGCGCCACCGCCGCCGCCGTCACCGGCGTGAGCAGGATGCCGTTGCGGTGATGGCCGGTCGCCAGCACCAGCCCGTCGACGCCGCACGGCCCCAGCACCGGCGCATCGTCGCGCGAGCCGGGGCGGAATCCAACCCACATTTCGTCGATCGGCAATTCCTCGATCGCGGGCAGCGTCCGCCATGCGCCCTCGAGCAGCGCCAGCACGCCGCCCGCGGTGAGATTGGCGTCGAAGCCGCGCTCCTCGCTGGTGGCGCCGATGATCAGCCGGCCGTCGAGGCGGGGCACGAGATAGGCCTTGGGTGCCCATACCACGTGACGGAGCAGCGGCGCCGATGGGTCCATGCGCAGCGCCAGCATCTGCCCCTTCACCGGCCGCACATGCAGCGTCGCAGGCAGGCCCGGAATCTGAGCCGACCATGCGCCCGCGGCCACGACGACGGTGTCGGCCGCATGGCGTGTCGCGCCGACGCGGACACCGGTCGCGCGACCGCCGGCGACCTCGACGGCATCGACGGCGGTCTGTTCGTGGAGCGTTCCGCCGACCGCGAGAAAGGCGCGCCGGAGCGCCGCGGCAACGAGGCGGTTATCGACCTGATGATCGGCGGGGCTGAAGACGGCTGCGACCAGGTTGGGGTGAAGATGGGGCTCGCGCTGGCGCGCCGCGCCGCCGCTCAGCCATTCGAGCGCGATCCCGTGCTGGCGCTGGAAATCATGGGTGAAACGGAGCTGCGCCGCATCGTCGCGGGTGAGCGCCACGACCAGCGTGCCTTCGCGGCGCAGTCCGACGCTCATCCCCGAAGCGGCTTCGAGCTCGGCGGCGAAATCCGGCCACATATCCTGGCTGCGCCGGTTGAGGGCGAGGAGTTCGAGCTCGCCCGGCTCGCACTCGACCCCGGCAGCCAGCATCCCGGCCGCGGCCCAGCTCGCGCCGCGCCCGGCCGCGTCGCGCTCGAATACGGTGACCGACGCGCCCGCCTGCGCCAGCCGCCAGCCGGCGGCAAGACCGATCACGCCGCCGCCGACGATGGCGACCTTCTGCTGCGGACGGCTCGCGATGGGGGATCGGCTGCTGATGGCGGACTCCCTTCGCTGGTATTATCCAGACAGGTTCAGTGGGTGTGATCTCAGCCGGCCGCACGCGACCGGCACCCCAGCCGTGGCTCGGATCAGAGCGCACGGCCGCCATCCTGGCAAGCAGTTTCTTGAGGGGAAGCGGCCCTCAGGCCGCGGGCGCGCCGGGCGTCGTCTTGCCGTGCAGCCGCACCACGATGGGCGCAACGCCGCCGCCCATCGACTTGATCGTGGCGCATGCAGCGTTGGCCTCCTCGGCGGAGGCGAAGTCGCCGCTGCGGACCACGTACCACGAGCTGCCGTCGCGATCGGGGACATGCGTGACGGAGGCTAGCACGCCCTTGGTCGCAAACGCGTCGGCGACATGGTACGCGGAGGTTTCGGCGCGCCAGGAGCCGAGTTGCACGACGAAATGCTCGCCCGTCGCCGCGAGATGCGTCGGCGTTTGCGGCTCGGCCATCGCGGTTTGGGCGGGCAGCGGCGGGTCAGCCGCTTGCGAGCGAGCGGTCGCTGCCGGCGGGGTGGCCGGCTCGGCCGCCGCCACGGCCTTGGGCTCCGGTTCCGGGGCTGCGGCGGTGGTTCGCGGCGGCGCATCGGTCTTGGCGACGTCGGCGGTCGGCGCCGGCGCAGCATCGGGCTTCGGCGTGGCGTCGGTCGTGGCTGCCGTTGCCTCCAACTTCGGCGGGTCGACCGCCGCCGCTGGCGAAGCACCGGGCTTGGGCGCCGCGTCGGTCATGGCCACCGTCACCGCCGGCTTCGGCGGGTCGGCCGCCGCAGACGTGTCGGGCTTCGGCGCAGCCTTGGTCGTGGCAGCCACGACCTCGGGCTTCGGCGCGGCGGCCTTCGCCGCTGCCTGAGCATCGGACTTGGGCACGGCAGCCGACGGCGCGGCGGGTGGCGTTGCCGGCGAAACGGCCGGACCGGGCTTGGGGGTCGCATCGGCCATGGCCGCTGGGGCCGCAGGGTCCGGCGCAGGCGCCGGATGCCTCACGCGGGGCGCCGTCGCATCCGCTTCCGCCGTCGCGGCCGGTACCGGGTCGGGCAATTTCTTCGCGGCATGCGTCGGCGTTGCCGCGACCGCCGCCGGGGCCGGCGGATCGTTGATCACCGTTGGCGATGGCGCAGCCGCAGCATCATGCTGGGGCTCTGGGCTGGCCACGAGCCTGGGCTCAGGACCGGCAAGGGCGACACGCACCGGATCCGCCGAAGCGTTCGCCGGTTTGAGCTCGGCCGTATGTGACTTCTTGGCCGTCCCGGGCAGGAGCGAGACCGGCGCGGCCCGCGTGCTTGTCGCCGGCGGCAGCGGCGCCGCGATCGGCGGCAGGTCGGCAACGACGACATCGGTGCGCGGCGCCGCGACCGGCGGATCTGGCATTTGCGCGTCGGCGACCTTGGCGGGCGGCTGCGCCGTGGCGACGTCCGCCGGCATGATGGTGCCGCCATGCAACTCGGCGCCGAGGACGGCGGCGGTGCGCTGCGTCTCGTTCATGCCGCGCAGCAAGCGGTAGTACGAGAGGTTGTTCTGCACCGAGGCCTCGTCGAGCACTTCGCGGGCTGTCGCGGTTGCCTTGGGATCATCGCCGGCGAGGCCATAGGCGAGCGCGAGATTCAGGCGATAGCGCGGGGCGGAATTCGGACCGGCGATGGCGGCCAGCCGCGCCACCGCGCCGGTATAGTCGCCCGCCAATGCGAGTGACATGCCGTAGTTGTTGCGCAGCCCGACATTGGCCGGTGCCAGTTGCAGCCCGTGCTCGTAGCTCTGTTGCGCAAGGTTGTAATTCCCGGCCATGTCCTGGGCCACGCCGAGGAGGCTATAAAGCTGCGGATCGCTGGCGCGCTTCTCCAGCGCGATGTGGAGTTCCGCAATCGCCGCCTTGGGCTGCCCGCCACCGAGCAGCGCCAGACCGAGACCGCGATGCAGATCGGGATCGGCCGGCGCCAGCATGATCGCATCACGATAGGATGCGACCGCGCCGGGATAATCCTGGAGCGCGAGCAGGGTCGCGCCGAGCTTGGCCAGCGGCACCGGATCGCGCGGCGACAGTTCGTGCACGCGGCGATAAAGCGTCGCCGCCGTCGCCGGGTCGCCGCCCGCGGCGGTGTCGTCGGCGACCTTCATCAGCGTGGCGCTTGATTGCGCGTCGCCGGCCGGCCCGCCGGGACCGCTGGCACAGGCCGCGAGACCGAGCAAAAGCGCAAGCGCGGAAGCCGCCGTTGCCCAAGAACGCCGCGGCGTTCGATCCGGATGTGAGGGTGAATGCTTGCCCATGGCCGGAGTTTTGGCGCATCGCCGTTACCAAAGCCTGAACGACGCGCCTTTAAGCGTCGCGCCGCGACGACTATTGCCTTGACCTTTAGGAAAACGTTGCGCCCGCCGGCCGCTACCGGTCGCGCCGCAGCGCCTCGACCTGGCGCCAGCCGGCCTCGGCGATGGCGCGGGCGCGGGCGCCGGAATCGCGCGCGCGGAGATTGGCGGCGGTGCCCTCGACCACCCGGCCCATGATGCCCTGAAGGATCGCGGCGAGACGGAACATGTTATAGGCGATGTAGAAGTCCCAATGGGGAAGGTCGCGGCGGCCGGTACGCTCGCAATAAAGCCGGCGATATTCCTCTTCGGTGGGAATGCCGAGCGCCGCGAGATCTTGCCCCTTGAGGCCGCGATAGGCGTCCCGCCCGAGCCGCCACGACATCATGTGATAGGCGAAATCGCCGAGCGGATTGCCGAGCGTCGACAATTCCCAGTCGAGCACCGCGAGAACGCGTGGCGCGCGCGGGTCGAAGATCACGTTGTCGAGGCGATAGTCGCCGTGGACGATTCGCGTCTCCTCGTCCGCGGGGACGTTCTCCGGCAGCCAGTCGATGAGCCGGTCCATCGCCTCGATCCTTTCGGTCTCGGAGGCGCGGTATTGCCGGGTCCAGCGGTCGATCTGGCGCCGGACGTAATTGCCGGGCCGGCCGAAATCGCCGAGGCCCAGCGCTGCGTAATCGACCCGATGCAGCCGCGCGATGACATCGTTGAGCGCATCGTAGATGGCGCGGCGCTCGGCCGGCGCGAGGCCGGGCAGCGTCGGCTCCCAGAACACCCGGCCTTCGACATAGTCCATGATGTAGAAGGCCGTGCCGACGATGGCCTCGTCCAGGCACAGGGCATGCGCGCGCGCCACCGGCACGTCGGTCGCGGCGAGCGCGGCGATGATGCGGAATTCGCGATCGACGGCGTGCGCCGACGGCAAGAGCTTGCCCGGCGGCTTGCGCCGCAGCACCAGGCGCCGGCCCGTCGCGTCGGTGACAAGGAAGGTCGGATTGGACTGGCCACCCTTGAACTGCTCGACCGTGACCGGCCCGCGCGTGCCCGGAACATTGGCCTCGAGCCATAACGCCAGCCGGTCCGCATCGAAGCGATGCGGCGCGCGCACCGCCATGGTGCCGGTGAATTCGTCGGAAGCGTCCATGCTGCGCACCGTCCTCGTGGGGCTTTGCAAGTTGCGGCCACCCCTGCAATGCTGGGGTTCAGCCCATTCGTCACAGGAGGTTGGCAATGCCGCCATCGGAAGGCAAGAGTCTGGCCGTCGGGCTTGCGGGTTTGGGCGCCATCGGCATGCCGCTGGCGCGCCGGCTCGGCGCCGGCCTGCCCGGACTTCGTCTCGTCGCCGTCGCCGCCGGCGACGCCGCCCGCGCCGCACGGCGTCTCGCCGAGGCCGGCGTCACCGCGCCGGTCGTTCCGGCGACCGAGCTCGCGCGCCATGCCGAGGTGGTGGTCGAAGCGGTTCCGGCCGCACATTTCCGCGCCGTCGCCGAGCCGGTGATCGCCGCCGGGCGAATCTTCGTGCCGCTCAGCGTCGGTGCGCTGCTCAACAATCTCGATTTGGTCGAGCGCGCGGCGGCCGCAGGGGGACGCATCATCGTGCCGACGGGGGCACTGGTCGGGCTCGACGCCGTCCGCGCCGCGGCCCAGGGCGAGATCTTTTCCGTGCGCATGGTGACGCGCAAGCCGCCTGCGGGCCTCGAGGGCGCGCCCTATCTGGTCGAACGGGGGATCGTGCTGACCGGGCTCACCGCGCCGCTCAAAGTCTTCGAGGGGACGGCGCGCGAGGGCGCACGCGGCTTTCCCGCCAATGTCAATGTCGCGGCGGCGCTCGCGCTGGCCGGCATCGGTCCCGACCGCACGCGCCTCGAGATCTGGGCGGACCCGGGCGTCACGCGCAACACGCACTCGATCGAGCTCGAAGCCGACAGTGCGAGCTTGCGCATGACCATCGAGAACGTGCCGTCCGAAAACCCGCGCACCGGCCGCATTACGGCGCTGAGCGTGATTGCCTGCCTGAACGGGCTCGTCGCGCCGCTACGCGTCGGCAGCTGAAGTGCCATGCCCCGCCCCCGATTCGCCGGAAAAATCCCGGCCGATACGCCTTGCAGGCCGGGGATTCGGCCCCTAACTCAAGATAGGCAAGATTAGGTAGACAATTTTCATCGAGGCATCAGGGTGACGGCATGGTTGGAATCGCACCGCTCGCCGCGCCGCACGCCGCAAAATATCGCGCCTGGTCCAAAGGGGTCACAATCCATCCTTAACTTTGTCGCGGTTTTCGGCAATGCTGATTGAGCCGAGGCGACGGAACCGTCGACACGGTCGCGAGGTTGTGAGCGCACATAGGGGATACCTTCGCGAGGTTGAGCGGCATGGAACGAGCCCGCGTCGCCGCGACGGTCCTTGGCACGGTCAGGTAAGGCGGTGGAAACGGGCCGCTTCCCCGTCGCCGGTTCGGCCGGTGACGCCGTTGCGGGCAAGTCCAGCGCATATGCGGGTCGGGAAGCGCCGGTGCGACAGGCATCACAGCTTGGCGGCGTTGCACATTGAAGCTGCGGCAAAGCATGAATTTGCCGAGATCCCTGCGTTTAATCGTGCCTTAAGGTTGAGCGTTTATTGTCGTGCCTTTGATCGGATAGGGCCTGAATCGGCGATCACTTCAGGACGAGGTGGCGGATGATCTCCCAGGACAGCGTGTTCGGTCTCTTCTCGCGGCTCTATGACAGCCAAAAAGAGACGGATATGTCTCTTGAGGACTATTTGAAGTGTTGCGGCCGCGAGCCGATGGCCTATGCCAGCGCCGCCGAGCGCATGCTGGCCGCGATCGGCGAAGCGCAGATCATCGACACCAGCCACGACCCCCGGATGGGTCGCATCTTCATGAACCGCACCATCCGGGTCTATCCGGCCTTCGCCGACTTCTATGGCATGGAAGAGACGATCGAGCGCATCGTCGGCTATTTCCGCCATTCGGCGCAGGGGCTCGAGGAGCGCAAGCAGGTGCTCTATCTGCTCGGCCCCGTGGGCGGCGGCAAATCATCGCTCGCCGAGCGGCTCAAGCTGCTCATGGAGAAAATGCCGATCTACGTGCTCAAGGCCGGCAAGGAGATCAGCCCCGTCTTCGAGAGCCCGCTCGGCCTGTTCGACCCGCTGCGCATGGGCGACCAGCTCGAGCGTCAGTACCGCATTCCCAAGCGGCGCCTGACCGGCCTGTGCTCGCCCTGGGCGATGAAGCGCCTCGACGAGTTCGGCGGCGACATCTCGCGCTTCACGGTGGTGCGACTGCATCCCTCGCGGCTGCGGCAGATCTGCATCGCCAAGACCGAGCCGGGCGACGAGAACAACCAGGATATCTCCTCGCTCGTCGGCAAGGTCGACATCCGCAAGCTCGAATTCTACAGCCAGGCCGATTCCGACGCCTATGCGTTCTCGGGCGGGCTCAACCGCACGACGCAAGGCATCCTCGAATTCGTCGAGATGTTCAAGGCGCCGATCAAGATGCTGCACCCGTTGCTGACCGCGACGCAGGAGGCGAACTACATCGGCTCCGAGAATATCGGCGCCATTCCCTATCAGGGCGTCATCCTCGCCCATTCCAACGAGGCGGAATGGCAGGGTTTCAAGAACAACCGCAACAACGAAGCCTTCATCGACCGCATCAGCGTCATCAAGGTGCCCTACTGCGTGCGCGCGATGGAGGAACAGAATATCTACGAAAAGCTGCTGGCGAGCAGCGAACTGGCCGAAGCGTCCTGCGCTCCCGGCACGCTCGAGATGCTGGCGCGGTTCTGCGTGCTGTCGCGCCTCAAGCCGCACGAGAATTCCAACCTGTTCTCGAAGATGCGCGCCTATGACGGCGAGACCCTCAAGGACAGCGATCCGCGCGCCAAGACGGTGCAGGAATACCGCGACGCCGCCGGCGTCGACGAGGGCATGACGGGGCTGTCGACGCGGTTCGCATTCAAGGTTCTGTCGAGCACCTTCAACTTCGACACGCAGGAGGTCTCGGCCGATCCCGTGCACCTCATGTACGTGCTCGAACAGTCGATCCGGCGCGAGCAGTTCGGCGACGACGCCGAAAAGAGGCTCCTGGGCTTCATCAAGGGCGAGCTCGCGCCGCGCTACGCCGAGTTCATCGGCAACGAGATCCAGAAGGCCTATCTCGAATCCTACGGCGATTACGGCCAGAACCTGTTCGATCGCTACGTCGCCTATGCCGACGCCTGGATCGAGGACCAGGACTACAAGGACCCCGATACCGGCCAGCTCATGGACCGCGAGCTCCTGAACCAGGAGCTGTCCAAGATCGAGAAGCCGGCGGGCATCGCCAATCCCAAGGATTTCCGCAACGAGGTGGTGAAGTTCGCGCTCCGCGCGCGCGCGGGCCACGGCGGCAAGAACCCGTCCTGGACCTCCTACGAGAAGCTGCGCGAGGTGATCGAGAAGCGCATGTTCTCGCAGGTCGAGGATCTGCTGCCGGTCATCAGCTTCGGCAGCAAGAAGGACACCGACACCGAAAAGAAACACGCCGATTTCCTGGAGCGGATGATGTCGCGCGGCTATACTCAGCGCCAGGTGCGTCGCCTTGTCGAGTGGTACATGCGCGTCAACAAGGCCGGATGACGCCGAGCGTTGAGCGAGCTTTTGCCCGATGAACATCATCGACCGTCGACCGAATCCCAAGGGCAAGAGCCTGACCAACCGGCAGCGCTTCATCGACCGCGCGCGCAGCGAGGTGCGTGATGCGCTGGCCGATGCCTTGAAGCGGCGCAAGCTCGGTGAGGCCGGATCGGGCGAGAAGGTCTCGATCCCCACCCGCGGCATCACCGAGCCCGTGTTCCGCTCGGCGAGCCGCGGCGGTCAGCGCGACTACGTCGTTCCCGGCAACAAGAAGTTCGTCGCCGGCGACCGCATCGAGCGGCCGCAATCGGGCGGCGGCGGCGGCCGCGGCAATGCCAGCCCCGACGACAACGGCGAGCAGGACGCCTTCGAGTTCGTGCTTTCGAAGGATGAGTTCCTCGACCTCTTCTTCGAGGATCTCGAGTTGCCCGACCTGATCAAGACGCGGCTCAAGGAAAGCGAGGCCACGCAACTCGCGCGCGCCGGCTTCTCGGTCGCGGGCACGCCCGCCAATCTCAATCTCGTGCGCACGATGCGCAACAGCCTCGCGCGCCGCATCTCGCTGCATCGCCCGCGCCCCAACGAGATCGAGGCGATCGAACGGCAACGCCAGACCGCGCTCGATGCCGACGATGCCGAGGGCGCGGCCCAGGCCGACCTCGAGCTCGAGATCGCCCAGCGCCGCGCCCGTCGCGTCGCCTATATCGATCCGGTGGACGTGCGCTACAACCGCTTCGAGCGCGTGCCCAAGCCCAATACCCAGGCGGTGATGTTCTGCCTGATGGACGTGTCCGGCTCGATGACCGAGGCGATGAAGGATCTCGCCAAGCGGTTCTTCCTGCTGCTCCACGTCTTTCTCGAGCGCCGCTATAAGACCGTGAACGTCGTCTTCATCCGGCACACGTCGAACGCGCAGGAGGTCGACGAGGATACGTTCTTCCACAGCCGCGAGACCGGCGGCACGATCGTCTCGACCGCGCTCGAGGAGATGATGCGCGTCGTGCGCGAACGCTACAGCCCGGACAACTGGAACATCTACGCAGCGCAGGCCTCCGACGGCGACAACTACACCGAGGACAGCGACCGCTGCAGCCAGCTTTTGGGCGAGGAGATCCTGCCGATCACCCAGTATTTCGCCTATATCGAAGTGGGCGCGGAAGCGACGCTGCGCCACGGCTTCCCCTCGCCCGCGACCGATCTGTGGCGCACCTATGCCCAGGTCGCCGAGCGCCACGGCAATTTCGCCATGCGGCGCGTCGCCGACCCGACCCAGATCTTCCCCGTGTTCCACGAGCTTTTTGCCAAGCATCGGGTCGAGGGCTGAGATGGCGCAGCTCAATTCCATTGCCGGCGACGCCGATCTCCTGTTCGAGGGGCCCGAGTGGGATTTCGACAAGCTGCGCCGGGTCTATGAGGCGGTCGAGGAGATCGCGAGCAACGAACTCGGCCTCGACGTCTATCCGAACCAGGTCGAGGTGATCACGTCCGAGCAGATGCTCGACGCCTACGCGTCGATCGGCCTGCCGCTGATGTACCGCCACTGGAGCTTCGGCAAGCGCTTCGCGCGCGAGGAGACGCTCTACCGCCGCGGCCTTCAGGGCCTCGCCTACGAGATCGTCATCAATTCCAGCCCCTGCATCAGCTACATCATGGAAGAGAATTCCATGGCGATGCAGACGCTCGTGGTGGCGCATGCGGCGTTCGGCCACAATCATTTCTTCAAGAACAACTATCTCTTCCGGCAATGGACCGATGCCACCGGCATCCTCGACTATCTCGCCTTCGCCCGCGACTACGTGACCCACACCGAGGAGCAGCACGGGGCCGAGGCGGTCGAGCGCGTGCTCGACGCGGCGCACGCGCTGATGAACCACGGCGTGCACCGCTATGCCCGCCGACCGAAGCTCAATCTCGAGGAGGAACGCCGGCGCGAGGAAGAGCGGCGCCGCTTCTTCGAAGCGAACTATGACGACATCTGGCGCACCGCCGACCTGCCGGGCCGCAACGTGCCCGAAGACCCCGAGGGCAAGGAAAAGGAGCGCGCCGAGGTGCGGCGCAAGCTCGGCCTGCCCGAGGAGAACCTGCTCTATTTCCTCGAGAAGCAGGCGCCGCGCCTGAAGCCGTGGCAGCGCGAACTGCTGCGGATCGCCCGGCACATCTCGCAGTATTTCTATCCGCAAAAGCAGACCAAGATGATGAACGAGGGCTGCGCCACCTTCGTTCACTACGAGCTGGTGCACCGGCTGCACCAGAAGGGCCTCATCAGCGACGGCGCGCTCCTGGAGATCATGCACTCGCACACCAGCGTGATCTTCCAGCCGGATTTCGACGATCCGCGCTACAACGGCATCAACCCCTACGCGCTCGGCTTCGCCGTGATGCGCGACATCAAGCGCATCTGCACCGAGCCGACCGACGAGGACCATGCCTGGTTCCCCGAGATCGCCGGCAACGGCGATCCCTACGGCACGCTGCGCCACGCCTGGGCGAACTATCGCGACGAGAGCTTCGTGCTCCAGTATCTCAGCCCCAAGGTCATTCGCGATTTCCGCCTGTTCAAGGTGTTCGACGACGCCGACGCCGATGCCATGCTGGTCGAGGCGATCCATGACGAGCGCGGCTACCGCGATATCCGCCGTGCCATGGCGCGGCACTACGATCTCGCGCGTCACGAGCCCGACATCCAGATCCGCGACGTCGACCTGGCCGGCGACCGCTGCCTCGTCCTGTCCCATGCCGTCCACAACGGCGTCGAACTCGACGAAGCGAGCGCGCGCTCCGTGCTCGAGCATCTGTCCTCGCTATGGGGCTACGGCATCCGCCTCGAGGAACGGGATGCGACGAGCGAACGCGTGCTCAAGACCCACGAGGCGACGGCACGCCTCTGAGCGCGCGCAACGCCCGTTGGGTGTCGCGCCTCACTTCTCCCGGGGCTTCAGCTTCAGCGACGCCGAATTGATGCAATAGCGCAGCCCTGTCGGCGCGGGACCATCGGGGAACACGTGCCCCAGATGCGCGGCGCAACGGCTGCACAGCACCTCGGTCCGCGACATGAACAGGCCGCGGTCGGTTTCGGTCTCGACCCGCTCCGGGTCGAGCGGCGCCGTGAAGCTCGGCCAGCCGGTGCCCGAATCGAACTTGGTGTCGGAGGCGAACAGCTCCTGCCCGCAGCACGCGCAGGCATAGGTTCCGGGCGTCTTGGTGTTCCAATAGTCGCCGGTGAACGCCCGCTCCGTGCCCTTCTTCCGCATGACGTGATACTGCTCGGGCGTGAGCTCCTTGCGCCATTCCTCGTCCGGTTTCTCGATCTTGTCGGTCATGGGGAAATCTCCTTCGCTGGTCGATGATAGCGCCGTCGCGGGCGCGATGGAACGCGGCGCACGGAACCCCTATAAGCTCGACCCGACGCGCCGACAGCGGGAGTGACGAGCGTGAGCGACCGCGATGCGATCCGCCGGTATCGCGGCAATCTCCAGGGCGAGGTCGACAGCGCGACGCTCTATCGGGCGCTCGCCGAGGTCGAGTCGCAGCCGCAGATCAAGGAAGTCTATCGCCGTCTCGCCGCGGTCGAGGAAGCGCACGCGCAGTTCTGGCGCGGCCGGCTCAATCGCCTTGGCGCCGCCGCCACCGGCCAGGTCGCCGGCTGGCGTGCGCACGTGCTCGCCTGGGCCGCGCGCCGGTTCGGGCCGCAATTCGTCCTCCCCATCATCGACAAGCTGGAACGCGCCGGCGTCACCCAGTACGACAGCCAGCCCGAGGCGGTGGCCGCCGGCCTGCCCGCCGCCGAGCGTTCGCATGCACGGATCATCCAGGCCGCCGAGCAGTCGGTGCAGGGCGGGCTCTCGGGCAGCGCGCTGGCCCGGCTCGAGGGCCGGCATCGCTCCGGCGGTGGTAATGCGCTGCGCGCGGCGGTGCTCGGCGCCAATGACGGTCTCGTCTCCAATCTGAGCCTGGTGATGGGAGTCGCCGGCGCCGAGCTTCCCGGCCGGGCGATCCTGATCACCGGCCTTGCCGGGCTCCTCGCCGGCGCCTGTTCCATGGCGATGGGCGAGTGGCTGTCGGTCAACAGCGCGCGCGAGCTGGCCGAGAACCAGATCGCCATCGAGGCCGACGAGCTGCGCGAGTTTCCGGAAGAGGAGAAAGAGGAGCTGGCGCTGATCTACCAGGCCAAGGGGCTGACGGAACCGCAGGCGAAGCAGCTCGCCGAGCGCATCCTCTCGCACGGCGGCGCCGCACTCGATACGCTGACGCGCGAGGAGCTCGGGATCGATCCGGACGAGTTGGGCGGCTCGCCCTGGGTGGCGGGGGCGACGTCGTTCCTGCTCTTCGCCACGGGCGCGATCTGTCCGGTCGCGCCGTTCTTCTTCGCCGCCGGCCGAACGGGCATCGTCATAAGCCTCGGGACCAGCGCGGTCGTGATGTTCGCAATCGGTGCCGGCACCACTCTCTTCACCGGGCGCGGCGTCTTGATCTCGGGCATGCGCCAGCTCGCGACCGGCCTCGGCGCTGCCGGCATCACTTACGCGATCGGCCGGCTGATCGGCGTCAGCATCGGCGGCTGACATAGATGTGCAGAAACGCTTGTAATGGCCGTATTTCATAGGTATTAGTGTAGGGACGCTCTGTAGGGAGTAGCGGCCATGTACCTGCACCTGCGACATCGGACCTGGTGGGCCAGCCATGATGTACCGCCGAGCCTCCGCGCGGCCCTTGGCGGCCGTAAGCGTTTTGTCTCTAACCTCAGAACGCATGACCATGCCGTCGCCAAGGTCCGCGCCGCGTTGTTGGCGGCGCAATGGCTGGCCGAGATTGAGCGAGCCCGCGGCACGCACGACCACGATGCTGAAGCCGAATTTTGGCGCAAAGCGCTCGCCAAGCCCATGCCTGAGGCCGAGCGGCGGGCGGCACTCCAGGTTCTTGCGTACGAGGCCGAGCTTCCCGTCACTGCGGCGGCATTGAAGGCGGGGATCGTGTCGGACGACGACCCGAGATACCGCGAGCTGCCCGAGTTCGCCGCGGCCGAGCGCTTCGTCGGCGCAGCAACCGGCAAGCTCGTGAAGCTCGATGAGCACCTTGACGCCTATCTAAAAACTCTCGCAGGCAAGATCGAGAAGAAGTCAATCGACATGCGACGCTCGGCGATCGAGAAGGCACGCCAGCATTTTCCGCACATTGCCGACGTGACGCGCAAAACTGTGCATGCTTGGATTGAGGAAATCTCGTCCGGCGGCGCCGCACGTTCGACGGTGAAGCATGCCGTGAACGACCTCCGGGGATACTGGAAATACCTCGTTGCAATCGAGGCGGTGCCCGACGGCGCCGCGGATCCTTTCGATCGGCTCACTGTTGTATCGAACGCCAAGAAGACAAAGGGCGACGAACGAAAGCCGTTCGAGCCGGATGATGTCGCGCGCCTCCTCGCCGAGGCGCGGAAGCGCGGCGATGGGCAGCTCGCTGACCTGATCGATTTGGCGGCGTACACCGGCGCCCGGCTGGAAGAGCTGGCGGCGCTACCTGTCTCGCGCGTGAATGTCACGGCACGCTACTTCGAGATTGTTGATGCTAAGTCCGCAGCCGGCTGGCGCCAGGTTCCGCTGCACTCTCGGCTGTTGGCGACCGTCAAACGACTCGTAACGGAAAGCGCCGACGGCTTCGTGCTGACCGGACTTCCTAAGAACCGGTATGGGGCGCGCGGCGAAGCCATTGGCAAGCGCTTCACCCGCCTCAAGACAGATCTAGGCTTTGGTCCCCCGCACGTCTTTCATTCAATCCGCAAGACGGTGGCGACGTTGTTAGAAGGCGCAGGAGTGAGCGAGAACGTCGCCGCCGACCTCCTGGGCCATGAGAAGCCCCGAATCACGTACGGCTTGTACAGCGGCGGCGCGTCGCTTGCCTTGAAGGCGGCGGCGATCGAGAAGCTCGCTTATCCGCGCGACACGGAGCCGCGCCGGAACGGCTCGGGGCGCATCGCCCGTTGATAGAGTTACCAGCCGTAAACCTTCGGCGCGCTAGGCTCTCCATTAACAGCCGCGCGTAACAGCCATCCCCGATCCCGCCGAGCTGCTCGGACGCGGGACGCGCGCTTAACTGATATTGGAGTGCGCCCCTATGCCGTTGAACGCGCAAGCCGCGGCCGTTCCGCCTGTGCTGATCGATTTCGCCGAGTTGAAACGACTCGGCATAACCTTCTCGCGCCCCTACCTGCGGGAGCTTGAAGCGGCCGGTAAATTCCCGCGCCGACTCAGCCTCGGCGGTCGAAAAGTACAGTGGGTTTATGCCGAGGTGATGAGCTTCGTCGCGCGCCGCGTCGCCGAGCGTGACACCAGCGCGGCCGAGCGCAGCACCGCCGTGCGTACGGCGGTGCGTGCGGCCGTGATGGCACGCCACGGAGTCGAGGCGGGTTAATTCCGGTGCCGCGTGGTCGCAACACATTCCCAGCGGTCGAGGATGTGCCACCAGCCGAACGGCTCTTCGGCGTCGAGTGCGAAAAGCTTACGGGCGTCCCGCTCCACCAGTTGCTTAACGGTCCGTGGCAGCACCGGCATGGCTTTCCACCACCGGTACGGCTCGCGCCAGGCATATGGGCGTGGCGACGTTCGGATGTAACGCGATGGCTCGAATCGCACAAAAAATCGCCCGCCGTCGTGGCAACGACGGCGGGCGTCAATCACAGGACCGACAACAATGCACTCCCAAAATCCTCCGGCCGCGGCAAGCGGTCAAGGGCCTAGGCGTACATCGGCGCCGATAATCAGCGTCGCGGACTGGCTCACACGTGATCTACCGCCGCTTCAATGGGCGCTCGGTAACAGGTTCGCCGCGGGCGAGTTGACTGTCGGCGCCAGCCTTGGCCCGGAGCGATGGGCGATCTGGCTTGCTATCCAGTCAGCCCTTGCTATCGCGCTTGGCCGCGAGATCGGCGGCGAGGAGCCGCATCGGCCCGGTGCGGTTCTTTATCTGACCGATCACGACCCCGCGACCGTCAAGGCGGTCGTCGGCAACATCCTTGAATGGCACAGCATCGACCCGAGTGCGATAGCTGGCCGG
>DATKQE010000097.1:0-4697 GCA_035532935.1 Allostellaceae bacterium | reverse complement strand
GGTCACAATGTCGCGATGCAGAACCGGTCATCGGCCGAGCGGCATGCAATCCGGCGGCGCGCGTCCGCGGGCAAAATATTGGGACCCCGGTTGCCGGCCTGCTTCGTAAGCTGCTGAATGCGTTGGCGTCCCCTACCGGATTCGAACCGGTGTTGCCGCCGTGAGAGGGCGGTGTCCTGGGCCTCTAGACGAAGGGGACGCGGGCGCCTCGGCCTATCTAGCCGCTCAGCCGCGGGCGATCAAGCGCCGGCGCGGCGCGCTCACTCGCGGAAATTGACGTATTGCAGCGGCTGCTCGAGCTTGAGGCCGCGGATGAGCGCGATCGCGGCCTGAAGGTCGTCGCGCTTCTTGGCGGAAACGCGCAGTTCCTCGCCCTGGATCGAGGCCTGCACCTTGAGCTTGCTGTCCTTGATCTCGCGCGCCAGGCGCTTGGCCAGCGCCGCGTCGATGCCCTGGCGCAGCGCCACGGACTGGCGCAGCGACTGGCCCGCCGCCTTCTCCGGCGGCTTGAAGTCGAGCACGCCCGAATCGACCTTGCGCCGCGTCAGGTGCACCTTCAACAACTCGTGCATCTGCCGGAGCTTGAGCTCGTCGTCGGCGAGGATGACCAGGTTTCCGTCCTGGCGCTCGATCGATGCCTTGCTGCCCTTGAAGTCGAAGCGCGTCGCGATCTCGCGCGTCATGCCGGCGAGCGCGTTGTCGACCTCGGCGATGTCGAGCCGCGAGACGATGTCGAAGCTCGGCATGATCCTCCTCTTGACCGGCTTGCGCGGCGCCGCTTATAGCGCCTCGGGTTCGGACGAACCAGCGCGCGCGAGGATGAATGGAGCGGATCTGGATCGCCGTCGCCGCACTGTCCGGCGCCGCTGCCGTCGCCGCCGACGCGGCGGCGCGCCATCTCCTGGCCGGCGATCCGTCGCGCATGGACCTCGCCGCCACCGGGGCGCGCTACGGCCTCGTTCATGCTGTGGCGCTGCTGGCGGCGGCGCTGCTGTGGCCGCGCGTGGCCGGCGGCGCGGCGCGGCTGTGGCTCGCGCTCGCCGGCTGCTGCTTCGTTGCCGCCGTGGCGCTGTTCTGTGGCACGCTCTATCTCCTCGCTGCGGGCGCAAGCCCGGCGCTGACGCCGCTGGTGCCGGTGGGGGGCGTGCTCTTCATCGCCGGCTGGGCGGCGCTGCTGTGCTTCGCGCTCGCGCCGCGGCGCGCGGCCTGAGCCCAGGTTCAGCGCAGCGCCCGCGGCACCTTGGCCCCGACCTCGCGGTAATAGCGCAGCGCACCCGCGTGCAGCCTCACCCCGAGCGTTGCGAGCGTGGCGAAGCTCACCGCCTGCCACGGCGGGTGGCGCGCGATCAGCGCGGCGCGCTGCGTCCAGAACGCCTTGGTGATGCGATAGGCCGTTGCCGCGGGCATCCGCGTCGTGGTGTAGAGCCCATCCGGAATCGCGAGCGTGGTCACGTCCGCATCGACGCCGGGATAGGTGCCTTTGGGCAAGATTTCGGCGGCGATGCTGGAATCCGCGGCGAGAACCTGGCCGAGTGCCGGCTGTCGCAGTCCGAGGAGCCGGATCGGCACGGCGCGCGCGAGCGCCTCCAGCGTCGGCACCGGATAGGCGCCGGCCAGCGCGAAGCCGCTCACCTGCTTGGCCTTGAGCGCGGCGGCGGCGGCGGCGGGATCGACGATGTCGATCATCTGCACCTGGCGGTCGATGCCCATCACCTGCAGCGCCGCCGTGGTCAGACGCTCGCTCACGCTGCCGCGCGGCCCGGCGATGAAGCTGCGGCCGGCGAGATCGGAGAGCATCTTCACGTCGCCGTCCTGGCGCACCACCCATTGCACGGTGAGCGCGGGCATCGGCACCAGCGCGCGGATCTCGCGATAGCGCCGGTCGGGCGAAAACGGCTTCCTGCCGCGTCGCGCCGCGGCGATGAGGTCGGACGAGGCGGCAAAGATGAAGTCGCGCGGCGCCGTCAGCGCATCGATTACGTTCTGGACCGAGCCCTGGCTCTCCTGCACGTCGAGCGTGTAAGCGCCGTTCACGGCGACGGCCCCGGCGAACTGGCGCGCCAGCGCATGGGTCGGGTTGTCGGTCTTGCCGGCGCGGATGACGATCGCCCCCGTCCGGTCCTTCGCCGCCACATTGCCAGCGGCGAACGACAGGGCGATGCAGCACGACATCGCCAATGCCCGGATCCGAATCACGCCGCCTATGCCGCCCGTCGCATTGCAGGAAAGATCGTGCCGCCCAAGCCTAGGCTATACTGCCCGGGATCATGGCCGGCAAGCCGTCGCGGATGCGTCCGACCCATGGTGGCGCGCGCGGCGGCTTTCGTGCGACACTGGCGATGCCGGAGGATGGATGACGACGCTGCTCTACACGCACGAGGACTGCCTGGCGCACGACACCGGGCGCCACCATCCGGAATCGCCCGCGCGTCTGCGCGCCGTGCTCGCGGGGCTTTCCGGCCCAGGCTTCGAGGCGCTCGAGCACCGCGTTCCGCCGCTTGCCGCACGCGCCGATCTCGCCCGCGCCCATGCCGAAGCATACATCGACTTGGTGCTGGCGGCGATTCCGGCGCAGGGCCATGCGGCGCTCGACGCCGACACGATCATATCGCCGGGCTCGGGCGCGGCGGCGCTGCGCGCGGCGGGCGCGGTCATCGCCGCCGTCGACGCGGTGCTCGCCGGCGAGGCTGCCAATGCGTTCTGCGCCGTGCGCCCGCCCGGCCATCATGCCGAAGCCGACCGCGCCATGGGCTTCTGCCTGTTCAACAATGTCGCGGTCGGCGCCCAGCATGCGCGCCAGACGCACGGGCTCGAACGCGTCGCGGCGATTGATTTCGACGTCCATCACGGCAACGGCACCCAGGCGATCTTCGCCCCCGACCCGCATCTCTTTTACGCCTCGACCCATCAGTCGCCGCTCTATCCCGGCACCGGGGCGCGCGGCGAGATCGGCGTCGGCAACATCGTCAACGTGCCGCTGCGTCCGCTATCGGGCTCGGCCGAGTTCCGCCGCGCCATCACCGAGGTGATCCTGCCCGCGCTCGAAGATTTCCGGCCCGATCTGGTGCTGATCTCGGCAGGGTTCGATGCGCACCGGGACGACCCGCTTGCCCAACTCAACCTGGTCGAGGCCGATTACGCCTGGGTGACGGAACGGCTCGTCGCGTGCGCCGCCCGGCACTGCGGCGGCCGGATCGTGTCGTCGCTCGAGGGCGGCTATGATCTCGAGGCACTCGCTGCCAGCGCCGCGGCGCACGTGGCCGCGCTGATGCGCGCATGAGTCCGGGGCCGCTGGACGCTTTGCCGCGCTTGCCGGGCCGCGGCGGGGCCCATAGAGTGCTGCGTTGTGCGCGAGGAGACCATGGCCGAACCCAATGCGCCACCGGAGATTGTCGCCTTGAGTTTTGAGGACGCTCTTAATGAGCTCGAGCAGATCGTGCGCCGCCTCGAGACCGGGAACGCCAAGCTCGACGAGGCGATCGGCGCCTATGAGCGCGGCGCGCTGCTGAAGCGGCACTGCGAGGCCAAGCTGCGCGAGGCGCAGGCGCGCGTCGAGAAGATCGTGATCGGCGGCGACGGCGCGCCGGCAACGGAGCAGGCCGTCCTTGACTAACTTCGCCGCCTGGGCGTCCGGCACCGGCTTCGCGGCGGCGCTCGCCGACGCCGCGCGGCTCACCGACAGCGTGATCGACAAGCTCGTCCGCGTGCCGTCCGGCCTCGAGGCGCGGGCGTTCGAAGCGATGCGCTACGCCGCTCTCGCTCCCGGCAAGCGGCTGCGGCCCTTTCTCGTGCTGGCGAGCGCGCAGCTTTTCGCGGTGTCGCAGCGCAGCGCGCTGCAAGCCGCGACCGCGGTCGAACTCGTGCATTCCTACTCGCTCGTCCACGACGATCTGCCGGCGATGGACGATAGCGATCTGCGCCGCGGCCGGCCGACCTGCCACAAGGCCTTCGACGAGGCCACCGCCATACTTGCCGGCGACGCGCTCCTCACCCTCGCGTTCGAGGTGCTGGCGCACAGCGACACGCATGGCGATCCGGCCGTCCGATGCGAGCTGGTCGCCGCCCTGGCGCAGGCGGCAGGGGCGAGCGGCATGGTCGGCGGCCAGATGATCGATCTCATCGCCGAGCATCGCCCCGAACTCGACATGGGCGCGATCACGCGGCTGCAGCGGCTCAAGACCGGGGCGCTCATCGCCTTTTCCTGTGAGGCCGGCGCCATTCTCGGCAAGTCGCCGACCGAGCCCCGCGTTGCCCTCAGGGGCTATGCCCACGATCTCGGCCTCGCCTTCCAGATCGCCGACGATCTCCTCGACGTGCAGGGCTCGACCGGCGAGACGGGCAAGCCCGTACGCCAGGACGCCGCCGCCGGCAAGGCGACGTTCGTGTCGATTCTCGGCGTCGAGCGCGCCCAGGCGCAGGCGCGGCTGCTGGTCCAGCAGGCGGTGGCGCACCTTGAATTGTTCGGCGAGAAGGCTGACCTTCTGCGTCAAGCGGCGCATTTCGTCATAGAGCGCCGGACATGAGGTGAGCGCGTGGACGGCACCGAGGGAACAGCGCACCGCCGCGACAACATTCGGTCATTGCTTGACGGGATCGAGAGCCCGGCGGATTTGCGTCGTCTTGGCGAGGGGGATTTGGGGGCTTTGGCGGCGGAGTTGCGGGCGGAGCTGATCGACGCGGTATCGGTGACGGGGGGT
>DATKQE010000096.1:0-2959 GCA_035532935.1 Allostellaceae bacterium | reverse complement strand
ACGATCGCGATGGCGACCAGGGCGAAGCCGACGGCGCGACCGATCGCCGGCATGTTGAGGAGACGGCCGCGCATTAGTGGAACATCTGCGCGGAGCCGGCCTGATAGCCGGACCCGTAATTGAGGAAATTGTTGGTCTGCGCCTGCGCCTGCGCCTGGGTTTCGAGCGTGCGCGCCGCCTCAAGACTCTGCGCCCGCGCGATCGACGCCATTAGGGCGGTTAGGTCGGCGAGCTGCGTGGTCTGGAGCGCGACGAGCTGGTTGCCGGATTGCGCGGCCTGAAGCGCGCCGGTGGCCAATTGGCTCGACGAGACGAGCGCATTGACCTGCGTGCGCGTGGTGTTGAGGTTCGTGACCACGCCGGCCTGCACCCGCATGGTGTCCTGGAAGCCCGCAAGCGCGTTCTGCCAGCGGGTCTGGGCATCGGTAAGAAGCTGCTGCGACGAGGTCGAACCGGAATAGGCCTGCGGGTAGGTCTGCGTGAACGCTTGGTCGATCGTGCTCACGCTGTAGGCGATGCGCTGCGCCTGCGCTAGAAGCTGCTGGGTCTGCGTGATCTGCTGCTGGAGTTGCGCGAGCGAGGAATATGGCAGGCTCGCTAGGTTGCGCGCCTGATTGATGAGGGATGTCGCCTGGTTCTCCAACATCTGGATTTCATTGTTGACCTGCTGAAGCTCGCGCGCGGCGGTCAGGATGTTCTGCGCGTAGTTGGTGGGATCGAAGACGATCCATTGCGCGTGCGCGGGAACGCTGACGGCGGCGATGGACAGGGCGGCGAGGCCGGCGATGAGACCGGCGCATAGGCGACGCATAATCATGACGAAACCTCCTGGTTGCGGGTGAGCATGTCGGCCGCCCAATCCAGGCCCTTGCGGCGCAGCCAGGCGGCGGCGAAGCCGTCGCGGCCGTGGGCGGCGAGGACTTCTTCGATGGCGGCCTGATCGGTCTTGGACGATGCGGCAGTGAAGGCGAGCGCGACTTCGGAAAGGCCGAGCTCGAAGACGCGGTTGCCGCGGCGCGACTGGCAGTAATAATCGCGCTTCGGCGTCGCTCGGCTCAGGATCTCGATCTGCCGATCATTGAGACCGAAGCGCCGGTAGATGGCTGCGATCTGCGGCTCGAGCGCCCGCTCATTCGGCAGGAACACGCGGGTCGGGCAGCTTTCGATGATCGCGGGCGCGATGGAGCTCCCGTCGATATCCGCCAGGGACTGTGTGGCGAAGATGACAGAGGCGTTCTTCTTCCGCAGCGTCTTCAGCCATTCGCGGAGCTGTCCGGCGAAGCCGGGATCGTCGAGGGCGAGCCAGCCTTCGTCGACGATGAGCAAGGTTGGTCGTCCGTCGAAGCGATCTTCGATCCGATGGAACAGGTAGGAGAGCACGGCAGGCGCGGCGCCGGCGCCGATCAGGCCTTCGGTCTCGAAGGCCTGAACCTCGGCCTCTCCAAGGCGCTCGGTCTCCGCATCGAGCAATCGGCCCCATGGTCCACCGACCGTATAGGGCTGCAGGGCCTGCTTCAGGGCGTTGGACTGCAACAGGACCGAGAGGCCTGTCATGGTCCGCTCGGCGAGTGGCGCGGACGCGAGCGAGGTCAAGGCTGACCATAGGTGCTCCTTCAGTTCGGGCGTGACGACGACGGTCTCGCGGGCGAGCAGCGTCGCGACCCATTCGGCAGCCCAGGCGCGCTCGCCGGCATCGTCGATGCGCGCCAGCGGCTGCAAGGCGACCGGCTCGGCCGCGTCGTCGGCCAGTGCGCCGCCGAGATCGTGCCAATCGCCACCCATGGCGAGGGCGGCCGCGCGGATCGACCCGCCGAAATCGAAGGCGAAGACTTGCGCGCCGGCATAGCGGCGAAACTGCAGCGCCATCAGCGCGAGCAGCACGCTCTTGCCCGCGCCGGTGGGTCCGACGATCAAGGTGTGGCCGACATCGCCGACATGCAGGCTGAACCGGAACGGCGTCGACCCTTCTGTCCGCGCGAAGAACAGTGGCGGCGCTTGAAAATGCTCGTCCCGTTCCGGCCCTGCCCAGACCGCCGAGAACGGCATCATGTGCGCGAGATTGAGTGTCGAGACCGGGGGCTGACGGACATTGGCGTAGACATGCCCGGGCAACGATCCGAGCCAAGCCTCGACGGCGTTCACGCCTTCGCGCATGCAGGTGAAGTCGCGGCCCTGGATAGCTTTCTCAACCAGCCGCAGTCGTTCGTCCGCGATACGGGGATCCTCGTCCCACACCGTCACGGTGGCGGTCACGTACGCTTCGCCAACCAAATCGGTGCCGAGCTCCTGCAGCGCCTGGTCGGCGTCGAGCGCCTTATTGGCGGCGTCGGAATCCATCAGCACCGACGCCTCGTTGGTCATCACCTCTTTCAGGATCGCCATGATTGACTTGCGCTTGGCGAACCATTGGCGCCGGATCTTCGCCAGCAGCCTGGTCGCATCGGTCTTGTCGAGACAGACAGCGCGGGTCGCCCAACGATAAGAGAAAGCGAGCCGGTTCAGATCGTCGAGCAGTCCGGGCCAGGTCTGGGACGGAAAGCCCATGATGGTGAGGGTGCGCAGATGCGCGCGGCCGAGGCGCGGCTCGAGGCCGCCCGTCAGGTCCTCGTCGACCAGGATGGCGTCGAGATACATGGGCGTCTCGGGCACGCGCACGCGTTGCCGACGGGTTGAGACGCAGGAATGCAGGTAGGTCAGCGTCTCGCCGTCATCGAGCCACTCGGATTCGGGCATGAAGCCTTCGATCAGCGCGAGAACGCGATCGGTCCGATCGATGAAACCTTCGAGCACGGCGGCCCAGTCAGCCCCGGCATGCGACCGGCCTTCATAAAGCCACCTTTCCGCGCGGGCGGCGTCGTCGGCCGGCGGCAGCCAGAGCAGCGTCAGGAAGTAACGGCTCTCGAAATGCGCGCCCTGCTCTTCAAACTGGGCGCGCCGTTCGGCATCGACCAGCCGCGAG
>DATKQE010000095.1:0-2054 GCA_035532935.1 Allostellaceae bacterium | reverse complement strand
CCCCCGGCCTGCCAACCCCATGGCCCGCCCCACATCATGTGGCCGTAGCCGTAAGGTGCTGCGGGGACATTGGGTGCCGCCTGTTGCTGCTGAGCGAGCGCCGGCAGCGCCGCGATAACGAAGACGAGCGAGCCGGCGACCGCAGCAAGACGTTTCGCGTGTGCGCGGATCGTGTCTATCGAAAGCGTTCTGGCGGACATGGCGCGACCCCCGGAAAGGTGGCACGATTATCATCCCCTCGGGTGCGCGGTCATTTGATGTGGATCAAACCGGCGAGCGAGGATGGCGTATCCGAGGCCGTCAGCGCGCCGTAGCGCAGGCGCGCCTTGTTTTCATTATCTGCGACCGGGCGCGATCCCGCCCGGCGGCATTGCCATGCCCTGTGCGGACGGGCTCGGCCCGGGTGGTCCGGGGATGTGGGCGGCCGCGGGTATTACCCGAGGCGTTACCCATAGCGGGCCCGCCGCTCCGTCCGCTTCCGCTAAGTCTTTGAAGAAATTGGCGCGCCCGGAGAGAGTCGAACTCCCAACCCCCAGATTCGTAGTCTGGTGCTCTATCCAGTTGAGCTACGGGCGCATGCCGAGGAAAACGGCGATGTCTTAGGGGGTCCGGCGCGAAATGGCAAGCGCATGGCGTGGGCGGGCGATAGGGCGGTTGCGGCTCCATCGGCGGGCGCGGGCGTCAGGTGCATGGTCGAAGTCCAAGCCGCCGCGCTTCGACGGCATCGCGCATTCCGCCATTGATTTTCGCAACGATTTGATGGGATGCTTGGAGCCGCCTTTTCCCGAGACAATGCGCCGCCCCTTGTCGCAACCATTGAAATTACCGCGCATCCGCCTTTTGCCGGCGACGTGCGGCTCCGGCGTGCCGTTCGCATGAGAGTAGGCATTCTCGGCGGCGGTCTCGTCGGGCTCGTCGTCGGCAGCCGCCTGACCGCGCACGATTGCGAGATTCTCGAGCTCGACGACGCGGTCGGCGGCCATTGCCGCAGCCTCGTCACCGACGGCTACACCTTCGATCTCGGCGGCCCGCACATCCTGTTCTCGCGCGACAAGGAGATCTTGGCGCTGCTCAATCGCCAACTCGGGGACAACGTCGCCGAGCGGCGCCGCAACAACAAGATCTGGTTTCGCGGCCGCATCGTCAAATATCCGTTCGAGAACGGGCTCCATGACCTCGCGCCCGAGGACCGCTACGAATGCCTCTACCACTATCTTCGCAACGACCATCCCGCGCCGCGCAATTTCAAGGAGTGGATCTATCACGTCTTCGGCACCGGGATCGCCGAGAAATATCTCATTCCCTACAACGAGAAGATCTGGAACGTGCCGGCCGACGCGATGGCGTTCGACTGGGTCGAGGGGCGGGTGCCGCGCCCGCCGCTCGAGGACGTGATCAAATCGGCGGTCGGGGTCGAGACCGAAGGCTATACCCACCAGCTCTATTTCACCTACCCCAAGACCGGCGGGATCGAGGCGCTGCCGCTGTCTTTCGCCAAGGATTGCCGGCACGTGACGCCGAAATTCCGCGTCGCCAAGGTGTGGCGCGCGGACGGCGAATGGCGCGTGAGCGACGGCAGCGTCACCAAATCCTATGACCGCGTCGTTTCCACGATCCCGATCGAGGACCTGATCGCCGCGCTCCCCGAGGTGCCCGACATCGTCCGCCAGAGCGTCGCGGGCCTGCGCTACAACTCGCTCGTCACGGTGATGATCGGCGCCGTCGCCCTGTCGCCGCTGCCCTACACGGCGCTCTATGTGCCCGATCCGCGGTTTCCGTTCCATCGCCTGTCGTTTCCGTTGAACTTCACCGACGAAGGCGCGCCCGCGGGCCACATGGCGGTGTGCGCCGAGATCACCACCAACCCCGGCGACGGGCTGCACGAAGCATCGGACGCCGCCATCGCCGCGCAGGTGATCGACGGGCTCGAGACCATGGCACTGCTGGCGCGTCCGGACGTGCGGTTCTGCCGCGTCCACCGCACCAGGCACGCCTATGTCGTGCGCACCTTCGACTATCCCGAGAAGCTCAAGACCGCGCTCGACTATCTCAAC
>DATKQE010000094.1:0-98816 GCA_035532935.1 Allostellaceae bacterium | reverse complement strand
GCAGACTGGGGCCAGGCAGGGATCAGCGCGGCCACCAGCAACGCCTTGGCCCAGCTCAGCCGCAAGACAATGTCGGCGACGGCCAATCTGTTGTGGACGCCGGTCGCGGGGGTGCAGTTCGGTCTCGAGTTCGAGCATTATTACCACACCGTGTGGTCCGGCGCGCATGGCCAAGACAACCGCATCAAGGGCCAGGCACTGTTCCGGTTCTAGCCGCTTCGCAAGTATCGTCTCGGAACCCGCCGGCCGCAGGGCCGGCGGGTTCTCTTTTGGGCGCTATCCCTGAGTGAAGCGCAGACCCCTCATCTCGTACTGGGCGACGGTCGGGTCCACGATCACGACGACGAACGTGTTCCGACACCCCGACGGGCTGCCGCCGCCGCGGTCGCTGCCGCCGCCGCCGCACGACGACCACGTCAGCAGCGATTCGATCCGAACATAGATGACTTCGCCGGGCTCGAGGGTCACGGTCTTGAACTGATCCGGATAGACCTCGTCGCTCTGTACCGAGATCGTGTATCGGCCCGGCGCCACGTCGCGATAGAACACCGATCCGATGTCGCTGACGCCGACCGGCCGACCGTTAAGAGAGACGGCCGTCGGGCTCAGGGTCTCGTACGGCTCGAGCCAGCGATAGACGAAGATGCGCGCCATGCCCTGCGGCACGGGCCGCAATGTGCCGGCGACGCTGGCGAAGGGCGGACCCTGCGGCGCACAGGCGCCGAGCGCGAGCAGGGACAACAGAACGGCGCGTCTCGGAAGGTTCATGCGGGTCACCATGAGTAGCCGGGTCGCATCGGGTATGGAGCGTTATTGAGAGGCGCGCAATTCCCCAGCGCGCCGCAAACCGGGTTCGTGTCCTGGTCGTAAGGTGCGTAGGCCGCGCCGCCCTGCGCGTCCTGTGGCGCGGCGCATCCGGCGAGCAGCGGCGCGCCGAGCGCAACGAAAACCGCCGCCAAGATGATTCGTGTCATGCTGCCTCCATGGGTGCGTATGCCGGCACCCGCTATCGCCTATCACCGTTACATAGGTAAGTAGGCGCCGGTTCAACGGCGACCCCGCCGGACACCATCACGTTTCGGTGACAGCGGACGTTATCGCGCCATGGTTGCAACCCCGTCGCGCGACACGCCCATGAGCGCGGCGAGGAGCTCGGGCGCGGCGAGAAGCTCGCGGCTCGGCCCCGCGTGGACGACCCGGCCGCGGTCCAGAACGACGGCATCGGCGGCAAATGTGAGCGCGATGCGCGCATGCTGCTCGACCAGCAGGATGGCGAGCTCGTCCTCGCGCTTCAGCCGGTCCAGTCCGGCGAGCACGGTCTCGACGATCACTGGCGCCAGCCCTTCGAGCGGCTCGTCCATCAACAGCAGCATCGGATTGCCCATCAGCGCCCGACCGATGCTCAACATCTGCTGCTCGCCGCCGGACAGCTCGTTGCCGCGGTGGCGCCGACGCTCGGCGAGCGCCGGGAAGAAATCATAGACCCGCGCCATGGTCCACCGCCCGGCCGATCGCTTGCGATCGACCGCCGCGACGGAAAGGTTCTCCTCGACCGAAAGCGATTTGAAGATCTCGCGCTCCTGCGGCACGAAGCCGATGCCGAGCCGCGCGCGGCGATAGGGCGGCAGGGACTCGATCGCCTTCCCGGCGAACCGGATCGTGCCGCCGTGCAGCGTGGTATGGCCCATGATCGTCGCGAGCAGCGTCGTCTTGCCGACGCCGTTGCGGCCGAGAATGGCCAGCGTGGCGCCGGCGGGCACCGCAATGGACACGCCCTCGAGTACCACGGTGTCGCCATAGCCGGCGCGCACGCCATCGACCATGAGTCCGGTCGCATCGGCGGTCGTCACGCGTGTTCTCTCTCGCCGAGATAGACCTGGCGCACGCGCGGATCGGCGGCGATCTCGGCGGGCGGACCCTCGACCAGCACCGCCCCCTGAACCAACACCGTGATGCGCCGGGCGAGGCGGAATACCAGATCCATGTCGTGCTCGATAATGAGGAGTGCGATCTCGGCCGGAAGCTGCTCGATCACCTCGATGATCGTGCCGCTTTCCGCCGACGGCACGCCGGCGGCGGGCTCGTCCAGCAGCAGCACCTTGGGATCGAGCCCGAGCGCGACCGCGATTTCGACCAGGCGCTGGCGGCCATAGGCCAGCTCGCGCACCGGCCTGAGCGCCTCATCGGCGATGCCGAGGCGCTCGAGCAGAAGGAACGCCTCTTCGATCACGGCGCGGCGCGTGCCGGCGGGGCGGAAGATGTCGCCGGCGGCGCCGAGCCTCTCGCCCACCGCCAGCGTCACGTTCTCAAGCACGGTAAGGCCGCGGAACAGGGCGGTGATCTGAAACGTGCGGACGAGGCCGAGCTTTACCCGCTGCGCCTGGACGAGCGCGGTGATGTCGTCGCCGCCGAGGAGGATGCGCCCCTCGCTCGGCGTGAGCGCACCCGTCACCAGATTGACGAAGGTGGTCTTGCCGGCGCCGTTGGGGCCGATGAGGGCGTGGCGCGCGCCGGGCTCGAGCCGGAAATCGATGGCGTTGGCGACGCGCAGCGCGCCGAAGCTCATCGACAATCCCTGCGTCTCGAGCGCTGCCGCCGCGGTCACGGCCGCCCGCCCGCCGCCGCGCGCCGCCGCGCGCGCAGGATCCGGTCGGCCAGCCCATGCGCGCCGCCGGGCGCGAACACCACCACCAGCACCAATGTGAGGCCGATCCAGAAATACCAATAGACCGGATCGATCGCGGCGAAGCGGTCCTGCAGAATCATGAACAGCGGCACGCCGATGAACGCGCCGTAGAGCCACCCGACCCCGCCCAGGATCAGCATGATGAGGATCTCGCCCGAGCGGTCGAAGCTCAACACGCCGAGCCCGACGAAGGCGGTCGTCTGCGCCACCAGCGCGCCCGCTGCGCCGGCCATTCCCGCCGCGATCGTGTAGATGGTGACGCGCCGCAGGAACACCGGCGAGCCGATCGCGTGCATGCGCCGCTCGTTCTCGCGGATGCCGGTGAGCGAGCGCCCGAACGGCGAATGCACGATCGCGCGCGCGATGAGCCAGCACACGAACAGCACCGCCAGGCAGTACCAGTACGCGGTCCTGCCATAGAGATCGAATTGACATCCGAGCACCGGCCACACATTCATGCCGCCGAGCCCGTCGGCGCCGCCGGTGATGGCGCTCGCCTTGTTGGCGGTCTCGTAGAGCATCGACGCGACGACCAGCGTCAGCATCAGCAGCGTCAGGCCGGTCGTACGCAGCACCACCGCGCCGCTGACGGCGCCGACCAGGGCGGCCGCCAGCGCAGCGACGATGAGACCGGTGATCGGCTCGCCCCAGCCATGCGCCGCCAGCAGCCCCGCGACATAGGCGCCTGTGCCGAAGAAGGCCGCGTGCCCCAGGGTGATGATGCCCGCATAGCCGAGAATGAGATCGAGCGACAGGGCGAACACGATGGTGGCCAGGATCTGCGCGCCGAGGGCGAGATAGTCGGGAAACAGGAAATAGAGCGCCACCGCGGCCACCCACGGCAGCGCCTCGGCGACGCGGAAGCGGTGGCGGTGGGCGAAGACCTCGACGACGCTTGCGGCGCGAGGCGTGGGCGCGGCGGTTGCGGTCATGCGTGGCCGAACAGGCCGTGCGGTCGCCACAGCAGGACGGCCAGCGTCAGCGCATAGATGAAGAATGCCCCGAACTGCGGCAGCAGATACTGGAAGGCGGTGTCGGTGACACCCAGCAGCAGCGCCGCGAAGAACGGGCCGCGGATGCTACCCAGGCCACCGACCGAGACGACGATCAGGAAATACACGAGATGCTCGAGCGAATAGGCCGGCTCGATCGCGAGGATATCGCCGCCGAGCGCGCCGCCCAGCGCGGCGAGACCGCTGCCCAGCGCGAAGGCGACGGTGAAGAGGCGCGAGGTGTTGATGCCGACCGATTGCGCCATGCGGCGGTTGTCGACCGCGGCGCGGATCTGCGCGCCGAACCGCGTGCGCTCGAGGCCGAGCCACAGCACCGTCACCAGCACCGCGCCGCTGACGATGAGAAAGCTGCGATAGGTGGGAAACTCGCGGGTGCCCAACGTGATCTGGCCGCTCAGCGCCGGTGGCGGGTTGAACGGTTGCGGCAGCGGCCCCCACAGGAACTTCGCCGCCGCGACCGACATGAACGCCAGGCCGATCGTCAGCAGCACCTGCTCGAGCTCGTCGGCGCCATAGAGCCGGCGATAGAGAAAGCGCTCGAGCGGCACGCTTACCGCCATCGCGACCACCACGCCCGCCGCCACCGCCGGCACGAACGGGACGCCCATGCTGGTCATCGTCGTCGCCATGATGTAGCCGCCGAGCGCCGCGAACACGCCGTGCGCGAGGTTGACGAATCCCATCAACCCCATCGTCACCGACAGGCCCACCGAGACGAGGTAGAGCACCATCGCGAAGGCGCAACCATGGAACAGAATGCTGACGGAAGCGGAGAAGGCCTCGGCCATGGCTCTCTCTGCCCTCGTCCTCTCGCGCGCGCGCGGGAGGACGAGGGGGGTGATCGAGACGGTTACTTCTTGCTCACGACCTGTCCGTGCGCGTCCACCATGCCGAGGTTCTCGAACTCGACGTTGACGAGACGGCCGTCCTTCTTCTCGATCCGGCGCATATAGACGTTCTGGACGATATCGCGCGTCTTCGGATCGATCATGATCGTTCCCCGCGGGCTGTGCTCGTCCTTGTAGCCCCTGAAGAACGCCATCGCCTGATCGCCGGTGAACTTGCCGTGCGTGTGCCTGACCAGCTCGAAAATCGCCTTCATTCCGTCCCAGGCGTCGGCGGACAGGAAGTCGGGCCGCAGTTTGGTGCCGTATTCCTTGTCCCAGGCCGCGACGAACGCCTTGTTGGCCGGCCGGGTCGCGTCGGCGGAATAGGTCCCCGAGGTGATCAGGCCGATGATGGAATCGCCCATGCCCGGTATCTCCTCGTCGGGGACGAGGTCCTGGGTCGAGACGATGGTAATGCCCGCGGCCTTGATTCCGAGATCGACCGCCGCCTTCATGACCGAGACGGCCTCGCCGCCGGCGGGAACGAAGATGTAGAGCAGGTCGGGATGCGCATCCTTGACGCGCTGCAGGAAGGGCGCGAAATCAGGCGTCGTGGGCGGCGCCGGGAAGACGAGCTGACCGACGACCTGTCCGCCGGCTTCCTTGAAGGCCTTGGCAAAGGCGTCGCCGGCGTCGTGCCCCGGCGCGTAATCGGTCACGGCGATGTAGGCCTTCTTGTAGCCCTTCTTCGCCGCCCAGAGACCGAGAGGATAGGCCTCCTGCGGCAAGGTGAAGGAGATTCGCGTCATATAAGGCGACAGGCCCACGGCCTCGGTTGCGGCCGCGTTCATCGAAAGGGTCGGGATCTTGGCCTGCGTCGCCACCGACGCCACCGACATGAAATTGGGCGACCAGACGAAACCGGTGAGCAGCTTCACGTGATCGCGGGTGACCAGTTCCTGCGCCAGCCGCTTGGCGACCTCGGGCGCGAGCCCGGTATCGTCGCGCTTGATGAGCTCGATCTTGACGCCTTTCGGCAGGTCGTTCCGGTGCAGCTTGTAGTAAAGCTCCAAGCCCTTATCCAGCATCTCGCCGACTTCGGCTTGGGGCCCGGACGACGTATTGATCACGCCGATCTTCACGGTCTGCGCCGCGGCCGGCATCGCCGCCGTGCCCAATGCCAGCGTCGCAGCGGCAATCACCGGCAGCACCAACGGAATCTTTCGCATTCTCCCTCCTCCCTCACCGGCAGCCGGCCGCATCGCAGGGCGTGCGCCGGGCCAGCACACACTATAGGGGGCAGGCATTGCACAGGCAACAAAGCGACAAATGCACTCGATCAGACGCGATTGCGCCGTATCGTGCAGTCGCCGCTTTCAAGACAATCGCGACAGTGATCGAGCGCCCAGCGGACCGATGGGAAGGCGCGATCGATGAGCTGTCCCTGGCTGATGCGCGGAATGTCGTAGACCGCGAGCAGCTCGTCGATCGCGATCGGCGCTTCGGCCTCTTCCCACGCCTCGCGCATCGCGCCGGCCGGCGTCGATTCGTTGAGTCCCAAATATCCCGCCGGCAATGTCCAATAGCCCGCGCGCGGATTGATTGCGCGGCGGCACAGCAGAATGCGCGCGTCCCACCGGCACACCGCGCCGACCACGATCTCGGGATTTTGTAGGCGACCAAGCCGCAATCGGGACAGATCCTGCGCTCGCGATTGTCGCCGCCGGGAATGGTGCGAAGGCCGGGTCCCCGCATGCCCGGGCGGTCGGATACCGGCCCGTCCCCGAAACGCCGCTAGACCAGCAGGTCGACGATCCGGCCGCGCAGCAGCGTCTCGGCAAGCCGCGCGTCCCACAGCGGCCGGCGGGGGGCAGCACGCGCCACCGTCACCGGCCGCACGTCGAACGTGTCGACGTTGCGCTGGCGCGGCGGTATCACGACAAGGTCCCGCCCGTTAACGATATGCACCGTGCGCGCTCCCTTTGCAGCACGCAAACGATAGCATTTTATCGGTCTTTTATTCAATCACCACGATGCGCGTGGTTAACGCCGCCGATTGCGGGCAAGCGCTGCGACGCCTGGAAGCTCACGTCCTTCGAGCCATTCGAGAAAGGCGCCGCCGGCGGTTGAAACATAGCTGAACGCGTCGGCGACGCCGGCATGGTCGAGCGCGGCCGCGGTGTCGCCGCCGCCAGCGACGCTCGTCAGCGATCCGGCGCGCGTGAGCCCGGCGGCGCGCTCGGCCAGTGCCGTCGTTCCGGCATCGAAGGGGGGCGTCTCGAACGCGCCGACCGGTCCGTTCCACAGCAAGGTGCGGCTCTGCGCCAGCCGCGCGCCGATCGCGGCGACGCTCATCGGGCCGATGTCGAGGATCATGCGGTCGCGCGGGACGCGGTCGATCGCTACCGTCGTTGCGGCGACGCCGGGCGCGAGCCGCTCGGCCACCACCGCATCGATCGGCAGTACGAGTTCGACCCCTTCCGCCTGGGCGCGCGCGAACAGGCCGTGCGCCGCCTCGCCCGCATCACGTTCCGCGAGCGACGTGCCGATCTCGATGCCGCGCGCAGCCAGGAGCGTGTTCGCCATCGCGCCGCCGATCACCAGCACCTCGACCTTGCCGAGGATGTAGGCGAGCAGGTCGAGCTTGGTCGAGACCTTGGCGCCGCCGACGATCGCCATCACCGGCCGCGCCGGCGTCTCGAGCACGGCGGCGAGCGCTTCGAGTTCCGCCTGCATCAGCCGTCCGGCCGCGGCCGGCAGGAGATGGGCGATGGCCTCGGTCGAGGCATGCGCGCGATGCGCCGCCGAGAATGCGTCGTCGACATAGAGATCGCCCAGTGCCGCCAGCGCGCGCGCGAAGCCCGGGTCGTTCGCCTCCTCCTCGGGATGGAAGCGCAGATTTTCGAGGAGCGCCACGCCGCCCGGCGCGAGCGCATCGACCACGCGTTGGGCGGCGGGGCCGATGCAGTCCTCGGCGAAGGCGACGTCGCGGCCGCCCAGCGCCTGCGACAGCACGGGCGCGACGGCACGCAGCGACAGCGCCGGGTCGCGGCCCTTCGGCCGCCCGAAATGTGACATGACGACGATGCGGGCGCCCTTGGCCGCCAGCTCGATGATGGTGGGCGCGAGCCGTTCGATGCGGGTCGCATCGCTGACCTTGCCGTCATGCATCGGCACGTTGAGATCGCCGCGCAGCAGCACGGTCTTGCCGGCAGGATCGATGTCGTCAAGGGTAAGGAAGTTCATCGCGGAAGCAGCCGGCTCCCGGCTCAGGCGTCGGTCAACGGGACCCAGGGTATCGAAGCGACTTCGATCCCGTCCTCGGTCAAAGCTTTCGATTCGGTCGGCGTCGCCTCGCCATAGATGCCGCGCGCCGCGGCCTCGCCATTATGGATGCGCCGCGCCTCATCGGCAAAGCGCGGCCCGACATAATCGCAATGGGTCTCGACCTGCTTGCGCAGCTCCTGGAGCGCGCGGCGCAGCTCGGCCGGCGAGGGCGGTGCCTTCTCCTTGCGCGGGTGCGCCAGGCGCGGCGCCATCACCGCCTTCTCGACCGCGTCGTCGCCGCATTCCGGGCACACGATCTGCCCGCGCGCATGCTGCCGGTCATAGGCGGCATTATCGCGGAACCAGGCCTCGAATTCGTGGCCGGTCGCGCAGCGGAGCTTGAACAGCATCATGGTCGCGGGCTAACCATCCTGGGACACTCGGGTTCCGACCCGAGGACATAAAGTTAGCACTCGTCAGGGTCAAGGGCTTATGAATCCGCCCACCCCTTCCGCCCCGTCGGCCTGGGTCCAACGCTTCCACCACGCCATCCGGCCCGGCGGCACGGTGCTCGATCTCGCCGCCGGCGGCGGCCGGCACACCGCGCTCCTGCTCGCCGCCGGGTGTGCGGTCGTCGCGGCCGACCGCGATGGCGCGGGCCTTGCCGCCTTCGCTGCGGTGCCGCGCTGCCGGATCGTCGTGCTCGACCTCGAAGACGGCGGGCCCTGGCGGCTCGGCGGCGGGTTCGACGGCATCGTGGTGACGAACTACCTGCACCGGCCGTTGCTGCCCGATCTCGCCGCCGCGCTGGCGCCGGGCGGCGTGCTCATCTACGAGACCTTCATGGCAGGCAACGAGCGCTTCGGCAAGCCGAGCAACCCCGACTTCCTGCTGCGCCCGGACGAGCTGCTCGATGCCTATCGCGACCGGCTCGGGGTGATGGCGTTCGAGCAGGGGATCGTCGCCGCGCCGCGCCTGGCCGCGGTGCAGCGCCTGGCCGCGGTCAAGGACGGGCTCGTCCGTCTCGTCTGATTATCCGGCGGCGAGTCCCTGCGGCCGCGGCGGCGCAAAGGGCCGGTCATGGCGCAGCGACGGCACGGCGCTTCGCGCCTCCTCGACCTTCGCCGGGTCGATGCGGGCGAGGATGACCCCGCTTTCGTCCTCGGCCTCGGCGAGAACCTCGCCCCAGGGCGCGACGATGAGCGAATGGCCATAGGTGCGTCGCCCCTCGGCATGCTCGCCGCATTGCGCCGGGGCGAAGACGAAGCAGAAATTCTCGATCGCGCGGGCGCGCAGCAGGACGTGCCAATGAGCCCGGCCGGTCGGCACGGTGAAGGCCGACGGCACCGACAGGAACCGCGCCCCGGCCTGCGCCAGCGCGCGGTAGAGGTGCGGAAAGCGCAAGTCGTAGCACACGGTCATGCCGAGCACGCCCCACGGCAGAGGCGCGAGCGCCGCCACGTCGCCGGGGCGAAACGCCGCCGATTCGCGATAGCTCTCGCCGCCCTCGAGGGTCACGTCGAACATATGGATCTTGTCATAGCGCCGGACGATGCCGCCGTCGGGCGCGATCAGGAACGAGCGGTTCCGGAGCCGCTCGTCCTCGCCCTCGCGGATGACGAGCGAGCCCAGAAGAAGATGCGCGCCGGTCTCGCGCGCAAGCTCGCGGAAGGATGCGAGCATCGGGTGCTCGGCCTCGGTCCGCGCCTTGTCCAGGCGCAGGCTGCGGCGCGGCTCGATCATGTCGCTCGCCTCGGGCGTCAGGATGAAATCGGCGCCCTGGTCGCGGGCGCGGCGCACGAGGTCCGCGGCGGCGGCGACGTTGGGGCCGATCTCGCGCCCGGCGGAGAGCTGGATGCAGGCGGCGGCGAAGCCCGCGCTCACGGAGGCGCGATCCCGAGCAATGCGTCGAGCCGGCCGGCGCGCTCGAGCGCCGCCAAATCGTCCGAGCCGCCGATATGGCTGCCATCGATGAAGATTTGCGGCACGGTGGTGCGGCCGCCGGCGCGCTTCACCATCTCGTCGCGCCGGTCCGGCTCTTCGAGCACGTCGATGTTCTCGTAGGCGACGCCCTTGCGCTCCAGAAGCGCCTTCGCCCGGGCGCAATAGCCGCAAAAGAGCGTCGAATAGATCTCCACCCGTGCCATGCTCTCACCCGCCTTGCCGGCATGATTCCGGCGTCATCGCAGCACCATCTGGGGATCGCCGGCTCGCGGTCAAGCCTCCGCGCGCACCGTGCGCGCGAGCGTCAGCACCTCGACCCGCGCCGCGCCGGCACGGCGCAGCACGCGCGCGCATTCGTCGAGCGTCGCGCCGGTGGTGAGGACATCGTCGATCAGCAGGACACGCTTGCCGGCGACGCCGCGCCCGTGCCGCACCGCAAAGGCGCCGGCGACGTTGCGGCGGCGCGCGGCGGCATTGCGCTTGCCTTGGGACGGCGTGCGGCGGCGGCGTTCGAGCCAGTCGGCGCCGACCGGCGGCCCGCCCGCCCGCGCCAGCGCATGCGCCAGCACCGCCGCCTGGTTGTAGCGGCGGGCGAAGAGCCGCGTCCAATGGAGCGGCACCGGCACCATGACATCCGCCTCGGCGATGAGCGCCGCCCCGGCCTGCCGCATCCACAGCGCCAGAGTGGGCGCGAGATGCAGCCAGTCGCCATGCTTGAATGCCAGCACCAGCGGCCGGCTTTCCTCATCATAGCGCAGCGCGGCGCGCGCCCGGGCGAAGGCGGGCGGCTCGCGCGCGCATGGCGCGCAGACCGCGCCCGCGCCGAGATCATAGGCGAAGGGCAGCCCGCAACAGGCGCAGCACGGCGCGCCGAGGAAGGTGATGCCGCGCCAGCACGCAGCGCAGAGGCCGCCCTGGCCGCCGACCGCCGCGCCGCATTTGCCGCAGCGCGGCGGCAGCAGCAGGTCGAGCGCGGTGCCGGCAAGGCGCTTCACGACAGGCGCACGGGCGAGCGTCAGCATCGCCGCATGGGACCGGTCGCCCTGCGCCTTGTCAACCGCAGCGTGCGTGCTTACGCTGGTTGCGCCATGATCCGACGCCGGCACGGCAACCCCATCGCCACATCGTGGCTGAGACGGCCACCGTCGCCGCCGCCGCGGCCGCCGACCAACGCCATCGCGCTTAACCCCGTCGTGAATGGCCCGGCCGCCACACTTGATGGGGTGGTCGCCTCCACACGGGCTCGCCCGTCCACCATCGAGCCGGGCGCTGCGCCGGTATCGTTGCTGCGCGGCAATCTGTTGCAGACCGCGCCGTCGCTGCCGGTCGCGGCGGCGAGCCCGCGGGCGATGTTCCAGGGGCTCATCAACACCACCGGGATGGTCGCGGTTACGACCGCCGTCGAGGCTGGCGATACGATCATCCTTCCGGCGACCGGCGGCGGGAAATAGCCCCATTCCATCGCGCCTCCTCGGGCGCCATATCAAGGCGATGGACGCGACCTCGCCGCTTCGCGTGTTCGACCTGCGCAGCGTGCGCCTGCATCGCGCGCGGGCGGCGGCGCGAGGCGTCGATGCGGATTTCCTTGCCGTCGCGGCGGCCGAGCGGCTCGTCGACCGGCTCGCCGATATCAGCCGCCGGTTTCCGCGCGCGCTCGATCTCGGCTGCGGCGCCGGCGCGCTGGCGCGCGCGCTCGAGGGCCGCGGCGGCATCGAGTGGCTGGTGTCGGCCGACGCCGCGGCCGCCTGTGCCGCGCTGGCGCTGGCGCCTGCGCTCGTCGCCGACCCCGAGGCGCTGCCCTTCGCGCCGCACTCGTTCGATCTGGTGCTGAGCAACCTCGCGCTGCACTGGACCAACGACTTGCCCGGGGCGCTGTTGCAATTGCGGCATATGCTGAAGCCGGACGGCCTCTTGCTGGCGACGCTGTGGGGTGGCGATACGCTCATGGAGCTGCGCCACGCATGGCTCGCGGCGGAGGCGGCCGAGGAGAACGGCGCGAGCCCGCGCGTCTCGCCCTTCGCCGATCTGCGCGATCTCGGCGCGCTGCTGCAGCGCGCGGGATTTGCGCTGCCGGTGGTCGATGCCGACACCATCGCGGTGACCTATCCCGACGCGCTGGCGCTGATGCGCGACCTGAGGGCGATGGGCGAGAGCAATGCGCTGATCGAGCGCCGCCGCGGCTTCACCCGCCGCGCCACCTTGGCGCGCGCCGGCGCGGTCTATGCGGCCGAGTTCGGGCGCGCGGATGGTCGCATTCCCGCGACCTTCGCGCTCGTTACCCTCACCGCCTGGGCGCCGCATCAGGACCAGCCGCAACCGCTCCGCCCGGGCAGCGCCGCCGTCCGCCTCGCCGCCGCGCTCGGCACCGACGAGCATTCCGCGGGCGACAAGGCGGCGCCGTGATCCGCCGCGCCTGGGGATAGCGGATGTGCATATCGCTGTGAATTGCGGGGACAAACCGGAATCGGCCGGCGCCAGGGGCGCTTGAGTGTCGGTGTCCTGGGGATGGGGCAGGGCGAAGAAGAAGTGGGAAAATGAGCCTTGCGCGCTTGCTTTGCCGGCGCGGTTGCGGCCTCATCCGGCAACGATGAAGGAGCGCGCGATGCCCGAGGCGACGCAGAACCTGTTCCCGCCGGCCGCCGATCCGGGCACGCTCGCGACGGCGCGCACCGGCATCCTGCCCTATCAGCAGATCCGGGCGATGCTGCGCGAGCACGAGATCGTTTCGCTGGCGGCGGAGATCAGCGCCGATCAGGTGCAGCCCGCGAGCCTCGATCTCCGGCTCGGCGCCACCGCCTATCGCGTCCGCGCGAGCTTTCTGCCCGGACGGCAGGCGACCGTCATGGACCGGATCGCGCAGCTCGACGGCTATGCGATCGACCTCACCGCCGGCGCGGTGCTCGAGAAAGGCTGCGTCTATGTCGTGCCGCTGATGGAGCAACTCGCGCTCCAGGGCTCGAGCGGCGTTACCGGCTTCGCCAATCCCAAGAGCTCGACCGGCCGGCTCGACATTTTGACCCGGCTCCTGACCGATCGCTGCGAGGCATTCGACCAGGTCGAGCGCGGCTATCAGGGGCCGCTCTATATCGAGGTCGCGCCGCGCACCTTCAGCATCGTCGTGCGCGCCGGATCGCGCCTCAACCAGGTGCGGTTCCGGCGCGGCTCGCCCGCGGTCGCGGTGACGGAGATCCAGCGCCTGCACGAGGAGGGCCAGCTCGTCGTCGCCGACGATGCGCGGCGCAACATCCGCGAGAAGCTGGTCGGCGTCACCATCGATCTCACCGGACAGGGAACCGGCGCGCTCATCGGCTATCGCGCCAAGAAGCATACCGATCGCATCGATGTCGACCGCGTCGGCGCCTACGAGCCGCTCGACTTCTGGGAGCCGCTCTATTTCCGGCGCCAGCCGACGATCGTGCTCGATCCCGACGAGTTCTATGTTCTGGTGACGCGCGAGGCGGTGCGCGTCCCGCCCGACTACGCCGCGGAGATGATCGCCTATGACACGTCGGTGGGCGAGTTCCGCGTGCATTACGCGGGCTTCTTCGATCCGGGATTCGGCTGGGACATGTCGGGCGGGACGAGCCGGGCGGTGCTCGAAGTGCGCTCGCACGAGGTGCCGTTCATGCTCGAACACGGCCAGACCGTCGGCTGGCTGCGTTACGAGCGGATGATGGCGCGCCCGGACCGCCTCTATGGTGCGGCGATCGGCTCGACTTATCTCAACCAGGGCCTGGCGCTGGCCAAGCAGTTCCACGCGCCGGCCGCGGATTGAGCGCGGGACGGGCGGCGCCGGCCGTGCTATAGGGCGCCGATCCGCATAGGAGACGGCGAATGACGGGGCTTCCGGGCTGGACGGCAAGGTTGTGCGCGATCGTGCTGGCCGTTGGCGTGCTGGCCTTTGCGGCGCCTGCGGCGCGCGCCTATACCGACCAGCAGGCGCACGAGATCTTCAATATTCTCGACGGCAATCATGACGGCAAGGTGACGAAGCTCGAATTCGAAGCCAACAAGATGGACGCGTTCTTCTTCCGGGAGCGCAAGAATCCGGACGAGACGCGGCTGCGCTATGAGGATACCGGCCTGTCGCGCGCCTTCTTCGACAAGGCCGATCAAGGCCACAAGGGCTATCTCACCGGGCTCGACCTCATCGATGCGATCCATTTCGAGGACATCGACGTGAAGCACCACGGCTCTTTCACCTTCGACGAACTGAACGCCGGGTTGAAGACCATCAGTCGCTGAGGCATCGATCGGCCCGCGGTTACAGCAGCCCTCGCAGGGTGGCGACGAGCGGCTTGTCGGCGGGCGGCATCGCGTAGTCGTCGAGACGCTGCGCCCGCACCCAGGCGAGCGCCTGGCCTTCGCGCGCCGTGACCATGCCCTGCCAGCGCCGGCACACATAGAGCAGCAGGACGAGGTGGAATCCCTCATAGGCGTGCGAGGCGAAAGTCAGCGGCGCCAGGCATGACGCCGAGACGTCGATGTCGAGTTCTTCCTTCAGCTCGCGAACGAGTGCCGCCTCGGGCGTCTCGCCGGGCTGGAGCTTGCCGCCGGGAAATTCCCACAGCCCGGCCATGGGCTTGCCCTCGGGCCGGCGCGCCAGGAGCACGCGGCCGTCGCCGTCGACGAGCGCGACCGCGACCACGGTCAGCGGCTCAGCTCCGGTAGCTGCCATTGATGTCGATATAGCGGTGGGTCAGGTCGCAGGTCCACACCGTCGCTCGACCATGCCCCAACCCCAGATCGATGGCGATGGCGATGTCGCGCCCGGCCATGTGGCTGGCGACCGGCCCCTCGTCATAGCCCGGCACCGGGCCGCCATTGGCGGCGATCCTGGTCCCGCCGACCGTGATCGCCAGCCGGTCGCGGTCGGCTTCCTCGCCGGATTTGCCGACCGCCATCACGATCCGGCCCCAATTGGCGTCGCCTGCGGCCAGCGCGGTCTTGACCAGCGGCGAGTTGCCGATCGCGAGCCCGATGCGCCGCGCCGCCCGAGCCGAGCGTGCGCCCGTGACGGTAATCGTGACGAATTTCTCCGCGCCCTCGCCGTCGCGCACGATCTGCTGCGCGAGGTCGGTCATCACCGTCTCGAGCGCGCGGCGGAAATCCTTGAGCAGGGGATCGGCGGCGGCGGCGGGTGCCGGATGACGCGCCTGTCCGGTCGCGACCAGCAGCGCGGTGTCGCTGGTCGAGGTGTCGCCGTCCACGGTGATGCAGTTGAACGAGCGGGCGTTCGCCGCTCCGAGCAGCGCCTGCAGCAACGGCGCCGGGAGAGTGGCGTCGGTGAAGACGAAGGCCAGCATCGTCGCCATGTCCGGCGCGATCATGCCGGAACCCTTGGCGATCCCGTTGATGGTGACGCTGGTCCCGCCGATCGTGGCCCGGCAGGTCGCCCCCTTGGGAAAGGTGTCGGTGGTCATGATCGCTTCGACCGCGGTGCCCCAGCCGTCAGCGCTCGCGCCGGCATGGGCCGCCGGAAGCGCCGCGAGGATCTTCGCCACCGGCAGCGTCTCGCCGATGACCCCGGTCGAGGCGACGTAAACCTCGTGCGGATCGCAGCCGATGATCCGTGCCGCCGCCGCTGCCGTCGCCGCGACCGCGTCTTGCCCGGCGCGTCCGGTGAAGACGTTGGCATTGCCCGAATTGACGATGATGGCCCGGGCCGTGGCATGGGGCAGGGCACGGCGGCACCAATCGACCGGCGCTCCCGGGGTGAGCGAGCGGGTGAACACGCCGGCGACCGCCGTGCCCGGCACGAGCGTCGCCAGCATGAGGTCGCGCCGGTCGCGGTAGCGGATGCCGCAGCGCTCCGCCCCGAGCCTTACCCCGGCGATCGGCGGCAGATCGGGAAAGCGCTCGGGTGCGAGCGGCGAGACCGCGCCGGCCATCCCTCGCTGCCTGCGGCTATTTGCTGAGTCCCTCGGTCCCCGGCGCCAGGACCGGAGGACCGCCCGGCGCCGGCGACGCGCCCCCGGCACCGTTCCCGGTCGGGATGAGCTGCGGCACCACCGGGCCGGCGGGAGGATGGGCCGCTGCCGCCGGCGCCGCAGGGGTGCGCGGGCTGCCGTCGGCGTTGAAGATTTCGATCTTGGACGCCGCGGCGAGCGTCTTGACCTTTTCCCCATAGATTTGCTGGGCCATCTGCCGGGCCAGTTGCGGCGCGATCTCCTCGTAGCTTGCCGCCTTGCCCTTGCGCCGGTCCTCCACCTTGATGACGTGCCAGCCGAACTGGGTCTTGACCGGCGTCTGGCTGAACTGGCCCTTCTTGAGCGCGAAGGCGGCCTTGGCGAAAGCGGGCACCATCTCGTTCTCGGTGAAATAGCCGAGATCGCCGCCGGTGGTCTTGCCGGCCGGATCGGTGGTCTTTTCCCTGGCGAGAGTGGCGAAATCGGCACCCTTCTTCAGTTCCTGGATGATCTCCTTGGCCTCGGCCTCGGTCGGAACGAGGATATGGCGCGCATGCACCTCTTCAACCGAAGGGGCCGTTTTGAGATATTCCGCATAGCGCGCCCGAAGCTTCGCCTGGGTGATCTCTTTTTTCATGATGCCGTCGAAATAGGCATCCTGAAGGATCTGCGCGTCGGAAAGCGCGATCGCCCTCTTGACGTTCGGCTCGTCATTGAGCCTGGCCTTGCGCGCCTGCTGGTCCACCAGCGTCATGGCGACCAATTGGTTGACGAGCCGGGGGTAGAGCTGGTCGAACGGCTGCTGCTGGGCTTGCGGCGGCAGCGTCGCCTTCAGGGCCAAGACGTCGGAGCGGTGGATCGCAGTGCCGTTGACGCGCGCCACCACCGGGTCGTCGGCAGGCGCGGCCTCGTGCTTGGCCGCGGCTTCCTTCTTGTGCGCGGCGGTCGATTCGTGCTTGAGGTCTTTCGCCTCGGCCGGCAGCGCGCCAACCCCGAGTAGCAGGAGGGCGACGATCATACAGCGAAGAAACATGGAGGGTTCCTTGCGAGGGCGGCCGGATAAGCTATGCCGAAGGAGTTGATAAAGCATATCGAGCCTTGGCGAACAAGCGCCGAAGCGTCGCGGGACGCGCGAAATGAGCCGCCGCGGCATTGACGTGAATTGACAGTGGGGGGCGATCTCCTTATCTGTCATTCCTTATCTGTCATGCTGTCGTCGCAGCGACCACACCCGCCCAACCCTTCCACCCCGAGGTCTTGATGATCGGCGCCCTAGCCCGGCGATTGTTCGGTTCCGCGAATGATCGCTTCGTCAAGAGCTTGCAACCGCTCGTCGACGAGATTAACGGGCTCGAGCCCGAGCTGGCCGCGCTCGACGACGAGACGCTGCGCCAACGCACCGCCGGTTTGCGCAAGCGCCACAGCGACGGCGAATCGCTCGACGATCTCCTGCCCGAGGCCTTTGCGACCGTGCGCGAAGCGGCCAAGCGCACGCTCGGCCAGCGCCATTTCGACGTCCAGCTCATGGGCGGCATCGTGCTCCACCGCGGCATGATCGCCGAGATGAAGACCGGCGAAGGCAAGACCCTGGTGGCGACGCTGCCGGTTTACCTTAACGCCCTCACCGGCAAGGGTGTCCATGTCGTCACCGTCAACGACTATCTCGCCCAGCGCGACAGCGAGTGGATGGGCCAGATCTACCGCTTCCTCGGCCTCAGCGCCGGCTGCATCGTCCACGGCCTCGACGACAACGAGCGGCGCGCGGCCTATGCCGCCGACGTGACCTATGGCACCAACAACGAGTTCGGCTTCGACTATCTCCGCGACAACATGAAGTTCCGACTCGAGGAGATGGTGCAGCGGCCGTTCAGTTACGCGATCGTCGACGAGGTCGACTCGATCCTCATCGACGAGGCGCGCACGCCGCTCATCATTTCGGGCCCTGCCGAGGATTCGTCCGAGCTCTATCGCCATGTCGACAAGCTCATCCCGCGGCTGCAGCCCGAAGACTTCGAAAAGGACGAGAAGCAGCGCACTGTCGCGCTCACCGAATCGGGGGTCGAGCGGATCGAGGAGCTGCTGCGCACCTCCGGATTGATGGCGGACGGCACGCTCTATGACATCGGCAACGTCGCGCTCACCCATCACGTCAACCAGGCGCTGCGCGCGCATCAGCTCTTCGCGCGCGACACCGACTACATCGTGCGCGACGACAAGGTCCTCATCATCGACGAGTTCACGGGTCGAATGATGGAGGGGCGGCGCTATTCCGAAGGGCTGCACCAGGCGCTCGAGGCCAAGGAAGGCGTCACGGTCCAGAACGAGAACCAGACGCTCGCCTCGATCACCTTTCAGAATTATTTCCGGCTTTATCCCAAGCTCGCCGGCATGACCGGCACGGCGATGACCGAGGCGACCGAGTTCTCGGAAATCTACAAGCTCGAGGTCATCGAGATTCCGACCAACGAACCGTGCATCCGCGTCGATAACGACGACGAGGTCTATCGTAGCGCGGCGGAGAAGTACGAGGCCATCCTGAACCAGGTGCTCGAATGCCGCACGCGCGGGCAGCCGGTGCTGGTCGGGACGGTCAGCATCGAGAAGTCCGAGGCGGTCTCGGCCATCTTCAAGAAACGCGCCGTCCCGCACCAGGTCCTCAACGCCCGCTATCACGAGCAGGAGGCCTATATCATCGCCCAGGCCGGCCGGCCGGGGACCGTCACCATCGCCACCAACATGGCCGGCCGCGGTACCGACATCCAGCTCGGCGGCAATTTCGACATGCGCGTGCGCCAGGAACTGGGCGCGATCGAGGACCCGGCCGAGCGCGAGGCCGGCATCGCCCGCATCCGGCGCGAGATCGAAGCGGCGCGCGCGGCGGTGCTCGAAGCCGGCGGTCTCTTCATCATCGGCAGCGAGCGGCACGAGAGCCGGCGCATCGACAACCAGTTGCGCGGCCGCTCCGGCCGCCAGGGCGATCCCGGCGCGTCGAAGTTCTTCGTCTCGCTCGAAGACGATCTCATGCGCATCTTCGGCTCGGAGCGCATGGACGGCATGCTGCAGCGGCTCGGCCTCAAGCCGGGCGAGGCGATCATCCACCCCTGGGTCAACAAGGCGCTCGAAAAGGCGCAGCAGAAGGTCGAGGCGCGAAACTACGAGATCCGCAAGCATCTGCTGCGTTTCGACGATGTCATGAATGACCAGCGCAAGGTGGTCTATCAGCAGCGCCGCGAAATCATGAGCGCCCAGGACATCAGCGCGACCATCGTCGACATGCGCCACGAGGTGGTCGATGCCGTGGTCGACCGGACGATCCCGGCGAACGCGTTGCCTGATCAGTGGGACGTCGCCGCGCTGCACGCCGATTGCCTGCGGCTCTTCAATGTCGATCTGCCGTTCGCCGAGTGGGCCAAGGGGGAAGGCGTCGGCGACGCCGAGATCCGCGAGCGCATCATCCAGGCCGCGGACGAGAAGATGGCGGGCAAGGCCGTGACCTACGGCGCCGACATCATGCAGCTCGCCGAGCGCAGCCTGCTGCTGCAACTGCTCGACCAGATCTGGAAGGATCATCTCCTGTCGCTCGACCATCTGCGCCAGGGGATCAATCTGCGCGCCTATGCCCAGCGCGACCCGCTCAACGAGTACAAGGCCGAGGCGTTCCAGCTCTTCCAGCAGATGCTCAACAGCCTGCGCGAGCAGGTGACGAGCGTGCTCTGCCATGTCGAGCTCAGGGTGGAGCGACCGGAACCGGCGCCGATGCCGCAGCGGCCGGCGCGCATGATCGAAGGGCGCGAGGATCCGGCGGCGGGGATGGACGGCGGAAACGGCGCCGAGGCCGTGGCCGCCGCTACGGTCGCGGTGGCGCCATGGGCGCGGACGCCGCGCAATGCGCCCTGCCCCTGCGGGTCCGGTAAGAAGTACAAGCACTGCCACGGCCGCGGCTGAACCCGTCCCGCCATCGGCGCCGCGGTCGCGCGCGGCAGGATTCCGGCGGAAACGTTCGAGACGGGCTGGAATCGTGACGAAGATTACAGATATTTAATTTCGAGGAAGGTACTGCGTAAGGCGCGTTCCTCGATGCTGGCGCGTCGGGCCGCTTTCGATCCGGCGCGCGGTACGATGCCGAAACAAGGAATTTCCCCTTTGCCAAGAGGTCACACGATGTCTTCCCTGCTCCTGCCGCCACGCCGGTCGAACGCGTTCGCGGGCATCCGCGTCGGGGTCCTCGCTGCCGGTTTCGGGCTCGCTGTCGCGCTGGCGCCGTTGGCGCTCGCCGAGACGGCCGCGCCCGGCACTTCCGCCATCGTTCAGCTGCCGACGCTGGCGCCGCTGGTGAAGAAGGTCTTCCCGGCGGTGGTCAACGTTTCCGTCACCATGAAGCCGGACGCGGCCGAGGGCCCCGAGGCGAATGAGGGCAACGACCAGGGTCAGAACCAGATGGAGCCCCCGGGACTCCAGAACTCGCCCTTCGACCAATTCCTGCGCCGCTTCTTCAATCAGCAGCAAGGTCAAAACGGCACCGGGCCGGTCGAGCCGCGGCCTGAACGCATGGCGCTGGGCTCGGGCTTCATCATCGATCCGAGCGGGTACATCGTGACCAACAACCATGTCGTGCAAGACGCCGACAAGGTGACGGTGATCTTCCAGGACGGCAGCAAGTTTCCTGCCAAGGTCGTCGGCCGCGATCCCAAGATCGATCTCGCGCTGCTCAAGATCGCGGCCGGTCATCCGCTGCCTTACGTCTCCTGGGGCGACAGCAATGCCGTGCAGGTCGGCGACTGGGTGCTGGCGGTCGGCAATCCGTTCGGGCTCGGCGGCACGGTGAGTTCGGGCATCATCTCGGCGCGCGGCCGCGACATTCATGCCGGGCCCTATGACGACTTCCTGCAGATCGACGCCTCGATCAACCGCGGCAATTCGGGCGGGCCGACCTTCAACCTCGAGGGCCAGGTGATCGGCATCAACACCGCGATCTATTCGCCCAATGGCGGTTCGGTCGGGATCGGCTTCGCCATTCCCTCGAGCCTGGCGAAGCCGGTGATCGAACAATTGCGCGAGCACGGCAAGGTCGAGCGCGGCTGGCTCGGCGTGCAGATCCAGACGGTGACGCCCGATCTCGCCAAGAGCCTGGGCCTCGCCAAGCCCGAAGGCGCGCTGGTGGCCGACGTGACCACGGGCAGCCCCGCCGCCAAGGTCGGGATCAAGCAGGGCGACGTGATCCTGACCTATGAGGGCCACCACCTCGCCAAGATGCGCGACCTGCCGCTCGCAGTGGCCGAGACGAAGGTCGGCGCCAATCCCAAGTTGACGGTCTGGCGCGACGGCCACGAGATGACGTTGCAACCGGTCATCGCCGAAATGCCGGCCAATCTCGGGCAGATGGCGAGCAATGAGCCCGCGCATCCGGTTCAGCCGCAATCGGCGAGCGCCCTGGGCCTGCGGCTCGCGCCGTTGACGCCGGAGCTGCGGCGCGCGCTGCACGTGCCCGAACATGTGAACGGCGTGGTGGTCGAGGGCGTGTCCAATTCCAGCCCGTTGGCCGAACGCGGCATCGTCCCCGGCGACGTGATTCAGGCGATCAACCAGGAACCGGTCAACTCGCCGAAGGAGGCGATCGCCAAGCTCGAGGCGGCCCGCAAGGGCAGCAGCAAGAACCTGCTGTTCCTGATCAATCGCCAAGGCGTGAACCAGTTCGTCGCGCTCTCGCTCGGCGCCAACAACAAGGGTTGAGCCGGCGCGGGAGGGACCGGCCAGTCCCTCCCGCCCCGATTGCGGAGCTGGCGATGCGCATTTTGCTCATCGAAGACGATCGCGAGGCCGCGGCCTATCTCGTCAAGGGCCTCACTGAAAGCGGCCATCGCGTCGATCTCGCCCAAGCGGGACGGTCCGGGCTCGAGCGCGCGCGCAGCGAGCGCTTCGACGCCATGATCATCGACCGCATGCTGCCCGAGATCGATGGCCTCAGCATCGTCGCCGCGCTCCGGGCGGCATCGGACCAGACGCCGGTGCTGGTGCTGAGCGCGCTGGGCGATGTCGAGGACCGCGTGGTGGGGCTGCGCGCGGGCTGCGACGACTATCTGCCCAAGCCGTTCGCGTTCTCCGAGCTTCTGGCCCGGCTCGAAGCGCTCACCCGGCGCGTCAGCGCCGAGACGCGGCTCAAGGTCGCCGATCTCGAGATGGACCTGATCGCACGCTGCGTGACGCGGGCCGGACGCACCATCGACCTGCTGCCGCGCGAGTTTCGCCTGCTCGAATACCTGATGCGGCATGAGGGCCACATCGTCACAAGGACGATGCTGCTGGAAAAGGTCTGGGATCACCATTTCGATCCGCAGACCAACGTCATCGACGTGCATGTGAGCCGGCTGCGCCAGAAGATCGACAAAGGCTTCGAGCACGCCTTGCTGCACACCGTGCGGGGCGCCGGCTACACGCTGCGCCCGCCCGGCTGACCCGGGCCGTCACACGTCGATCGATCCGTCGCCCATGTCCTGGCCGGAGTCGAAATCCGGCTGGTCGGAGAAGTCCTGGTTCGACCCGTCGTCCTGGCCGCTCGGATCGGGGCCGAAATCCGCCGAGGTCATGCCGGGATCGTTGTTCCAGTCGTTGTTCCCGTTGACATCGGCCTGATTGACGTCGGGTGCGCCCGATGCCGGCGCATCGTAGTAGTTGTTGATCACGGTCTCGCCGAGGCCGGGCTGGGTCGACATGCCCGACAGGAACCCGCCGCCGTAATGCGGGCCGAACATCGACCGGATGCCCTCGAACAGCAGGGCGCCGCCGGCGACGCCGGCTGCGGTCGACGCCGCTTGGCGCAGGAAGCCCGAACTCGCGCTCGGCGTGGCGAGCGAGGCCCAGGGCGATGACGGCGCCGGCGCCGCGGCGGCCGGCGGCGCCGCGGCCGACTGCGTCCAGACCGGGCCACCGGGCGCCGGCGGCGCGCCCCATGGGCCGGACGCGGGTACGCTGCCGCGCGCGCCCGCGAGAAAGCTGCTCGGCTGCGGCTGCGGCTGCGGCTGCGGCTGGGGCGCTCGCCGCGCGGCCTCGAGCTGTTGTTCCAGGTCCTTGATGCGGTGATGCGCGTCCGACAGCCCCATGTCCTGGATCAGCACCGTCTGCACCAGCAGATACGGCGCATCGGGTTGGGTGGCGATGCCCTGCCGGATGAGATCCTCGGCCTCGCGGTCCTTGGGTTGGTTGGCCGATTGCTGCAAGCGGCCGAGCAGCGACAGAATGAGATCGCGTTCCTGCGGCGTCATGACATGCCTCGCCTCGCCATCGTTGCGCGAAGATATGGGGTCAGGCGGTGCGATTTCCCATCGCCAGGAATTTTTCGCGCCGGTCGCGGCGCAGCGCGGCGCCGTCGAGCGCCAGGAGCGGCGCGAGCGCGGCCCAGACCGCCTCGCCGGTCGCGGCGATCGCCGCGTCCTTGTCGCGATGCGCACCGCCCAAGGGCTCCGGCACGATATGGTCGACGACGCCGAGCCGCATGAGGTCGTGGGCCGTGAGGCGCAGCGCCTCGGCCGCCTCCGCCGCCTTGTCGGGCGCGCGCCACAGGATCGAGGCGCAGCCTTCGGGTGAGATCACCGAATAGGTTGCGTTCTCGAGCATCAGCACGGTGTTCCCGGCGGCAAGTGCGATCGCCCCGCCCGAGCCGCCTTCGCCGATGATGGTGGCGACGAGCGGCACGGTGAGGGCGAGGCAGGCTTCGATCGCCCGCGCGATCGCCTCGGATTGCCCGCGTTCCTCGGCGTCGACGCCGGGATAGGCACCCGCCGTGTCGACGAAGGTGACGATCGGCAGGCGGAAGCGCTCGGCCAGCAACATGAGCCGCCGCGCCTTGCGATAGCCCTCGGGCCGCGCCATGCCGAAATTGTGCCGCACCCGCGCCTCGGTGTCGGCGCCCTTCTCATGGGCGATCGCCACCACCGAGACGCCGCGCAGGCGGCCCAGCCCGCCGACGATGGCGCGGTCCTCGGCGAAGGCGCGGTCGCCCGCGAGCGGCGTGAAATCGTCCAGCAGCGCAGCGAGGTAGTCGCCGCCGTGCGGACGGTCGGGATGGCGCGCGAGCTGGACCTTCTGCCACGGCGACAGCTTGGCAAAGGTCTGATGCAGCAGGCGGTTGGCCTTGGCCTCGAGCCGCCCGACCTCGTCGGCGATGTTGACGTCGCCGCCGGTGGCGATATGGCGCAGCTCTTCGATCTTGCTCTCGAGCTCGGCCACGGGCCGCTCGAAATCGAGGAAATGACGCATCGCAGACAATCCCCTTGCTGCCCCCTTGCTGCCGTTCCGTCGCCGCCCGATGCCGCTATTTCCGGCGCGCCAGCGGATGATACGCCGTCACCACGCGGCGCAGGCGCTCGCTTTGGACATGCGTATAGATTTGCGTCGTCGCGATGTCGGCATGGCCGAGCATCTCCTGCACGCTGCGCAGATCGGCGCCGCCATCGACGAGGTGGCTGGCGAAGGCGTGGCGCAGCACGTGCGGCGACAACCGATCGGGATCGATGCAAGCCGCCGCCGCCAGCTCCTTCACCAGTTGGCCACAGCGCCGCCGCGTCAGATGGCCCTCGCGGCCGTGCGAGGGGAAGAGAAACGGCGACGCCTGGCGCGGCCGCAGAAAGTCCGCACGCACCGCGAGATAATCGGCGAGCGCGGCGCGGGCGGGCACGCCCAGCGGCACGAGCCGTTCCTTGTCGCCCTTGCCGCGCACGATCAGAACGCGCGGCTCGCGCCGCACCGCGGCGAGCGGCAGCCCCACCAGTTCCGAGACCCTGAGGCCGGCGCCGTAGAGCAGCTCGACCAGCGCGACCAGCCGTTTGCCCGCGGCGCCCTCGTACTGGCGCGCCGCGGCGATGAGCGCCGCCGCCTCGTCGGCCGTCAGCACTTTCGGCAGCGGCCGCCCGAGCCGCGGCGCGTCGAGGTCGCTGGTGGGATCGTCGCGGCGCACCCCCTCGAGCATGAGAAAGCGGTGGAACTGGCGGAGCGCCGACAGCCGCCGCGCCGCCGTGCGCGGCTTGAGCCGCGCGGTGGCGAGGCTGGCGAGATAGCGCCTGAGATCGGCCGGCGTTGCCGCCGCGATGGTGCGGGCGGCGCCGAGGAAACGTGCGAAGTCGGCGAGGTCGCTGCGATAGGCGGCCAGCGTCAGCGGTGCCGCGCCCCGCTCTGCCGACAGCATTTCGAGAAAGGCCTCGACGTGGCGCGCGGCCGGAGACTCAGAGGCCCGCGTCAATCGCCGCCTCGAGCGCGAGCTGGCGCGCATCCGCCTCGTGGCCGATCGCGCGGAGTCCGGCGATTGCGCGCGCCAGGACCACCGGTTCGAGCGACAGCCGATCGCCCGATTGCAGCAGCAGAATGGTGCTCAGCACGGTCTCGCCGATCCGCTTGGCGGCGGCGGCCCGCTGCTGATCGATCCACAATGCCGCGCTGGGAATTTTCGCCACGTGCGGCGGCGCGAGCAGCACCCCCCAGTCGGCGGGGCCGACCGGCAGATCGAAGGCGGCGAGCAGCGTCACCAGCAGATCCGCTTGTGCCGGCGCCGCGCGCGCGTCCCGCCCGACCAGTTCGGCGATACCGTCATGCAGCACCGCGGCCGCGTCCGCGGTGCCGGAAGGCGGGATCACAAGGGCACTCAGCGCCGCCAGCTCCTTGCTGCCGGCGGCGGCGATCCACGGCGCCGCGGCATCGTTCTCGCCGTCCACCATGAGCGCGCGCGCCGCATCGCCGGCGAAGTCGCGCGAGACGTCCTGCGGCCGAAGCTCGCCGACCGCCGCGGTCAAGAGCCGCGCGGTGAAGGGGAAGGCATCGCGCTTTCTCGCCTCGGCGAGGAGCGCCGTGATTGCCGCCGCGCGCGTCGCGGCCGGCGCGCTCGACCGCGCCACCTGATAAAGGATGGCGCGGCTGTGCGCGGTCTCGGGCAGCTTCCCGTCCTTGAGCGCGTCCGTCCGCTCGCCGGGCTTGGCCATGACCTGCTCGTAGAGCGCACCCAACCGCCGGGGCGGCAAGGCGCCGAACAGGGCGGCGCGCTCGGCCGCGGGCAGGCGCCGCTCCAACGACGGCGCCTCGCTGGTCGCATAGGCAAGGAGCGCTGCCGGACCGGCCGCCGCCAGCGCCTCGCTCGGCAGCGGCCGCTTCGCCGCTGCCAGCAAGGCCAGGCGCAACGGGCTCGGATCGGGCAGCTTGTCGATCCGATGCGGCCGGCCGCCCAAATTGTCGATCAGGGCATCGAAGACCGGATCGGCGGGCGCCTTCTGCTCGCGGAGGAGGGACTGGCCGAGCGACGCCTTGGCCCCGTCGCCGGCCAGGGCCTGGCAGGCGATCAGCGCGCGCTGCCACCAGGGACTCTGATCGCGGGCGATCAGCTTCTCGACCATGTTGCAGGCGCTGCTCTCGTCGGCGCCGGCGAAAGAGAGTTTGACCTTCATGCGGTCGAGCCCGTCGCCGCTGGTATCCGGCGGCAATTGGTCCATCATCGCCACGGCGCCCGCGACGTCGCCGAGCGCCAGCAGGCGGCCGAGCCGCATTTCGGCGAGCGGCGGCCGGTCCGGCGCATCCTGCCCGTCGGGCGCCGCGGCATTGCTCAAGAGCAGCCGCCGCGTCAGGTCCTGCAGCACCGGCGACGTCGATGGGGCCAACAGCGGCAGCAACCCGGCAACCAGCGCGCGCGGCGTCCCTTTCCACATCGTCTGCGGAAAGGCGCCCTGATCCTCGCCCAGCACGCCGATCCACGAGGCATCGGTCGGCGCCAGCGGCGCCGCCGTCACGGCGCCGGATTGCGGCGGCGGTGCGGCACCCGCCCCGTTGCCGATCGATGGGGGCTGCGCTTGCTGTGGCAGGAGCGGAATGGGCGCCCCGGCCTGTGCTGCCGCCGGCGCCGCGCCGGCAAGCATCGCGGTCAAGAGCGCCAGAGTGCCGATGCCGGCATGGCGCCGCGCCTTAATGCGCCAGGCGCGCATCGGGAATGACGCGCTCCACGTGCAGCGTCGGTGCCGGAATGTTCCATACCATGAGGAATCCCACGCCGCCTGCGATCACCAACACCAGCAGCGCCACGCCGATCAGAACCGCTTTGCCCATCGCAATCCAGAATCCCAAGCCGCCGACCGCCACCGCCGGAACGCCGGCGGGAGGACGATTTATAGCACCGGATGTGCTACGCTACCTTTATGGCTTCTGTACGACACTCTAACGGATGCGGCGGCCGCGGTTCAACGCGGCGTTGCGGGCGCGAGAGCGCGATATGAGCGAGGCATCCGCCTTTCCCGTGCCGCGCACGGTCGCTCTCGTCGGCCTCATGGGCGCGGGGAAATCGAGCATCGGCCGGCGACTCGCGCAGCGGCTCAAGCTTCCGTTCACCGATGCGGATGCCGAGATCGAGGCGGCGGCCGGCGCCACCATCGAGGAGATTTTCGAGCGCCACGGGGAGGCGGTGTTCCGCGAAGGCGAGCGGCGCGTCATCGCCCGCCTGCTCGAAGGCCCGGTGCAGGTGCTGGCGACGGGCGGTGGTGCCTTCATGGACCCGACGACGCGCGCGCTGTTGCGCGAGCGGGCGATCTCGATCTGGCTGCGCGCCGAGCTCGAGCTCCTGCTGCCGCGCCTGACGCGGCGCAACAACCGGCCGCTGCTCAAGGCCGGCGAACCGCGTGCGGTGCTCGAACGGCTGATCGCCGAGCGCTACCCCGTCTATGGCGAGGCCGACATCATCGTCGATGCGCTCGACGGCCCGCCCGAAGTGACACTCGAGCGCGTGATCGGGGCGCTGGCCGATCGCCTCGGCGTTGCTGCGGTGCCGTCGTGACCGCGGCCGAGCGCCTGCACGTCGCGCTCGGCGCGCGCAGCTATGACATCGTCATCGGCACCGGGCTGCTCGACCAGGCCGGCGCGCTGATGCGGCCCGTGCTGCGCCAGCCCCGCGTCGTCCTGGTGACCGATGCGAATGTGGCGGCGCTGCATCTCGCGCGGCTTGCCGCGGGACTCGACGACGCCGGGCTCGTGTACGAGACGATCGTTCTGCCGCCGGGCGAGCAAACCAAGGATTTTCGCCACTTCCAGAAGCTGGCTGAGGACATCCTCGCGCTCGGGATCGAGCGCCGCACCGCGCTCGTGGCCTTGGGCGGCGGCGTCGTTGGCGACCTCACCGGCTTTGCCGCCGCGACCCTGCTGCGCGGTATCGATTACGTGCAGATCCCGACCACGCTGCTCGCCCAGGTCGACAGCTCGGTCGGCGGCAAGACTGCGATTGATACGAAATACGGCAAGAATCTGGTTGGCGCGTTTTACCAGCCAGCGCTGGTCCTGGCCGATATCGACGTGCTGGCGACGCTGCCGCGGCGCGAATTGCTCGCGGGCTATGCCGAGGTGGTGAAATACGGCCTGATCCGCGACCGCGCCATGTTCGAATGGCTCGAGGCGGCGGGCGAAGGTCTGGTGGCCGGCGATGCCGCGAGCCGGCGGCGGGCGGTGCGCGCGAGCTGCGCTGCCAAGGCCGCGGTCGTTGCCGCCGACGAGCGCGAGGATGGCGAGCGCGCGCTCTTGAATTTCGGTCATACCTTCGGCCATGCGCTCGAGGTCGAAACCGGCTTCGGCGATGCGCTCCTGCATGGCGAGGCGGTGGCACTGGGCATGCGTCTCGCCTTCGATCTTTCGGTGCGGCTCGGCCTGTGCCCGCCGGATTCGGCCGCGCGCGTGCGCCGTCATCTTGCCGCGGTCGGGCTGCCGGTGGCCCTCGGCGGCATCGCCAATGCGCGGCCGCTCGCGGCTGACGTCCTGCTCGCGCACATGCAGCGGGACAAGAAGGTTCGCGACGGCCGCATCACCCTCATTCTCGCGCGCGACATCGGTCAGGCTTTCATCAGCCCCGACGTGCCGGCAGAGGTGCTGCGCGAATTCCTTGCGGCCGAGGCGGCAAAATCGCTTTCCCGCCCGGTCGGTGCCGTCTAAACAGGGGCGCCGTCAAACCTTCGGGGCATCGACCGCCATGCCGCTCTCACCCTCCGTGCCGCGCGCCCCGGTTCACGTCCGCCACGTCGTATGCAGCGGCTTCCACCGCGAGGATGGTCTGTGGGACATCGAGGGCCATCTCACCGACGTCAAGAGCTATGACTTCGAGTCGCGCTATCGCGGCACGGTCGCCTCGGGCGTGCCGGTGCACGAGATGTGGCTCCGGCTCACGGTCGACGACGACCTGGTGATCCGCGCGGTCGAGGCCGTCACCGATCACAGCCCGTTCCCGGTCTGTCCTGCCATCACCGGTAATTTCGCGCGCCTCAAGGGCCTCAACATCCGGCCCGGCTTCTATGTCAAGGTGAAGGAGCTGCTCGGCGGTATCGAGGGCTGCACCCATCTCGTCGAGATGCTGGGGCCGATCGCCACCACGGCCTATCAGACCATCTATCCCTATCGCGACAAGCTGAGCCGGGCGCGCGGCGAGCCTCGCCCGGCGACGAGGCGGCCGCCTTTTCTCGATACCTGCCACGGCTGGTCGAGCTCGGGCGAGGTGGTGAAGCAGCTCTTTCCCAGTTTCTATACCGGCGCGTGAGGCGCGTCGGCCACCGCTGACGGCAGCTCGGCCGAAGGTCGCGAAACGACATCGCGGTGACCGTGCGCGGCGCCGTGGCCGGCGCGGCGGTGGCCGTCCTCGGTCGCCGCGCTGTAGAAGTAATTCAGCACGAAAACGCGCATCGCCGCGGTCAGGCTCGATGCCGACCGGGCATGCCCGACGACGGTCGCGATTTCGCCGAGCGAGGCCTGTTCCCGGCGGCAAACCTCCTCCAAAGCGTCCCACATCGCCGGTTCGAGGCGCATGCTGGTGCGGTGCCCCGCCACCGTCACGTTGCGGCTGACGAGGGTAGAGGATGCGCGGGTGGCCACCGGCCCGCCGCGCACGAGTTTGAAGGAGAGCATCCCATCCATGACTCAACGATATAAAGATTTTTGGGGCAATGCAACTGTTCCGAGATAATTATTATATAACACTATCTAGAAGTGTATCGCCGGTCAGCCGGCCCGATCCTCGTCGGGCGTCAGCGTAACGAGCTGCAGGGCGTGGACGCCGCCGGCAAGCTCCTCGGCGAGAAGTCGATAGACGCTGCGCTGGCGCTCGAGCCGGGTCTTGCCGGCGAAGTCGGGCGAGACGATCTCGACGCGGAAATGAGTCTCGCCGCCGGGCCGGGCGCCGGCATGGCCGCGATGGCGGTGCGAGTCGTCGACGATGGCGAGCCGCACCGGATGAAGCGGTGCAAGCCGCGCGCGGATGCGATCGGCAGCGGTCATGGCATCGTCACGTTGCCGCCGGGCCGCGCGGCGGTCAAGGATCGCGCAAGGCTGACCCGCGAACCTTGTCAGCTTCTGGGCCAACCCCCATACTGCGGCCATGGTTCGCATGCGATGGGAGGACGAGACTGAACCGGCCGTGAATCCCGTGCGGGTTTGCGATCATCCCGGCTGTGCCGCGGCCGGCGAATACCGTGCCCCGCGGTCGCGCGCGTCGCTTCGGAACTTCTACTGGTTCTGCCTCGATCACGTGCGCGCCTACAACGCCGGCTGGAACTATTACGTCGGCATGAGCGCGGCCGAGGTCGAGCGCGAGATCCGCAGCGACACCGTGTGGCAGCGCCCGACCTGGCCGATGGGAGGCCGCGGCAAGCTGCGCTATTCCCCGCACTTTCGCGATTTCGGCATGTTCGGCCTCGATGACGATGTGCCGCACGAGCGTCGCCACGATGCGCCGCACCGGCGTCCGCTCTCGCAAGAGGAGCATGCACTGGCCATATTCAATCTCGAACCGCCATTCACGCTCGTCGGCCTCAAGGCCCGCTACAAGGAGCTGGTGAAGCTGCACCATCCCGATGTGCATGGCGGCGACAAAGCGGCCGAGGAGAGGCTCAAGATCGTCAACCTCGCCTATGCGACCCTGAAGGCAAGCTATTTTCCCTGATTGCGCGCTTCTGCGCACCGTAAAGGACCCGACAACAACAACGACCGAGCGAGCAATGCCAGACACAACCGACGGCGCGGAAAACTTTCCCCTCGATGCGCCCGATATCACCCTTTCCGTGCGCCAGACCTTCGGCATCGACAGCGAGCTGCAGGTGCCCGCCTTCTCGCGCGCCGGCGCCCATGTTCCCGATGTCGACGATGCCTATCGCTTCGACCGCGACACCACGCTCGCCATCCTCGCGGGCTTCGCCCACAACCGGCGGGTGATGATCCAGGGCTATCACGGCACCGGCAAGTCGACCCATATCGAGCAGGTCGCGGCGCGCCTCAACTGGCCCTGCATCCGCATCAATCTCGACAGCCATATCAGCCGCATCGACCTCGTCGGCAAGGACGCGATCGTGCTGCGCGACGGCCAGCAGGTGACGGAATACCGCGAGGGCCTGCTGCCCTGGGCGATCCAGCATCCGATGGCGCTGGTGTTCGACGAGTACGATGCCGGCCGGCCGGACGTGATGTTCGTCATCCAGCGCGTGCTCGAGGTCGAGGGCAAGCTCACCCTCCTCGACCAGAACCGGGTGATCCGGCCGCATCGCTATTTCCGCCTGTTCTCGACTACGAACACGGTTGGGCTCGGCGACACGACCGGCCTCTATCACGGCACGCAGCAGATCAACCAGGGGCAGATGGACCGCTGGAACATCGTCGCCACGCTCAACTACCTGCCGCACGAGGCCGAGATCGAGATCGTCCTGGCCAAGGTCCCCCATTACGACAACGACGACGGCAGGCGCATGGTGCGGGCGATGGTGGCTTTGGCCGAGCTCACGCGGTCCGGCTTCATCAACGGCGACATCTCCACCGTGATGTCGCCGCGGACGGTCATAACCTGGGCCGAGAACGTCAAGATTTTCGGCGATGTCGGCTTTGCCTTCCGGGTCACCTTCCTCAACAAGTGCGACGAGATCGAGCGCGCGACCGTGGCCGAATACTATCAGCGCTGCTTCGGCAGCGAGCTGAAGGAGACCGGGGTGCGCACGGCGCAGGCGTGACGCCATGGCTGAGACCGAGACCCCGATCGAGGCCTTCAAGCGCTCCACCGCCGCAACGCTGCGGGCGATCGCCGAGCGCGATGACGTGACCGTGAGCTATGGCGCGGAGCCCGCCGGGGCCGCAGGTCCGCGGGTGCGGCTGCCGCTGCCGGGGCGGGAGCTGAGCGAGCGCGAGGCGGCGCCGGTGCGGGGCGCGGCCGATGCGCTGGCGCTGCGCCTGCGCTACCACGACGCCGCCATCCATTCGCGCCGTGCCCCTTCGGGCGAGACGGCGCGCGCGATCTTCGAGGGCGTCGAGCAGGCCCGGGTCGAGGCGCTGGGCGCCCGCCGCATGGCGGGGGTGGCGACCAATCTTGCCGCCATGCTGGAGGAGCGCTATCGCCGCCAGGGCTACGAGCACATGGTCGAACGCAATGACGTGACCCTGGCCGAGGCGATCCGGCTGCTCGCGCGCGAGGCGCTCACCGGCGCGCCGCCGCCGCGGGCCGCGCGCCAGGTCGTCGATACCTGGCGGCCCTTCCTCGAGGAGCGTGTCGGCCGCGACCTGGCCGAGCTCAACCGCCACGCCGACGACCAGGAAGCCTATGCCAAGACGGCGCGTCAGCTTATCCGCGACCTCGATCTCGATCTCGGCGAGCCCGAGGACGGTGCCGAAAGCGAAACGGCCGATGGCGACAGCGAGGAAAACGAGGAGAACGAGAGCCAGAACGAGGGCGGCGAGGGCGCGGCCACGGGCACGCAGGGCGCGCTCGAAGGCGGCGTGCCCGAGGAGGACCGCGAGCAAGGCGACGATGCCGCCGAGGACGTTCAGGGCGAATTGATGCCCGGTGCGGGCGACGAGGACCCCGGCCGGCCGGGCCGTCCCGGCGTACTGCCGCGGCAGCAGCGCGGCAACGACGATCCCTCGGTCTATCGCGCCTTCACCACCGAATGCGACGAAGAGGTGGCGGCCGATGCGCTGTGCGACAGCGACGAGCTGACGCGGCTCAGGGCGCTCCTCGACCAGCAACTGGCCCATCTCCAGAGCGTCATCGCCCGCCTCGCCAATCGGCTGCAGCGGCGGCTTCTCGCCAAGCAGATGCGCTCGTGGGAGTTCGATCTCGAGGAGGGCATCCTCGATTCCGCCCGCCTCGCGCGGATCATCACCAATCCCGTCTATCCGCTCTCCTACAAGCGCGAGAAGGAAACTGCGTTCCGCGACACCGTGGTGACGCTGCTCATCGACAATTCGGGCTCGATGCGCGGCCGGCCGATCACGGTCGCCGCGATGAGCGCCGACATCCTCGCCCGCACGCTCGAGCGCTGCGGCGTCAAGGTGGAGATTCTCGGCTTCACCACGCGTGCGTGGAAGGGCGGGCAGTCGCGCGAGAAGTGGATCGCCGCCGGCAAGCCGCCCAATCCCGGCCGCCTCAACGATCTCCGCCACATCATCTACAAGGAGGCCGATGCGCCGTGGCGCCGCGCGCGCCGCGCGCTCGGGCTGATGCTGCGCGAGGGCATCCTCAAGGAGAACATCGACGGCGAGGCGCTGTTATGGGCGCATAACCGCCTCCTCGCGCGGACCGAGCAGCGTCGCATCCTCATGGTCATCTCCGACGGCGCGCCGGTGGACGACTCGACGCTGTCGGTCAATCCGGGGAATTATCTCGAGCGCCACCTGCGCGAGGCGATCGCGGCGATCGAGCGCAACTCGCCGGTGCAACTCGTCGCCGTCGGCATCGGCCACGACGTGACGCGGTACTATCGTCGCGCCGTCACCATCGTCGATGCCGAGCAACTGGGCGGCACCATGCTCGAAAAGCTCGCCGAATTGTTCGACGAGGGCGACGACGCTTCTTCGCCGCTCGCCCGCATCGTCGTCTGAGAATTATCGTCTGAGACGGGCCGCTACCGTCGCGGATCGCCGGCGAGCCCGTCGCCGCTGCGCGCGTACCGTCCGAGCACCGCAGCGAGATCGCGCCAGCCATAGGCGACCGCATCGACCGGCTGCCCGGCGACCGGGATCGGGCGGTACATCACCTGCTTGCTGCCGATCCGCTCGTAGAAATATCGCGCCGGGTTGGCCCGCACGACCCAGACCAGCGCCGAACTGTAGCCCGTCGCGACCAGGCGCGCGAACAGCGCCAGCAGGATCTGGCGCCCGGTCCCCTGGCCCTGCGCGTCGGGCGTGACGTAGAGGGTATAGACCTCGCCGCCGTAATCGACGTTGCTGTCGCGCTGCGCACCGCAATTGCCGAAGCCGACGATCGCTCCCTTGGCGTTGCAGGCGACGCGCGTATCGTCCGGACGATGGCGCAAGAAGCTCGCCCAGGACGCGGTCTGGCGCCGTTCCGACATGTTGAGCAGCACGCGGTCGGGCAGCATGCCGGCATAGGTCGAACGCCAAGTCTCAACCTCGATGCGGGCGATCGCTTCCGCATCGACGAGACGTCCGGGCCTGACGAGGCTCATCGCAGCCTTCCTTCCTCAAGGTCCATCATAATGCGCAATCGCGCGAATGAGGAGCCTTTTGGCGCGACCGCGACGACGAACCCGACGCCGGTCAATTCAGTGCGGTGCCGGCGCGATGGCAGTTGCCGCGATTGACGAGGAGAGGACCGCATGCGACATCGCGTCGCGGTTCGGACTGTCGTTGCGACGAACCGCGCACCATCGCCGATGCGCGCGACCGGGCCGACGCGACGCTACTATTTCCACGTAGCGACGACCCCGATCGGCCGTCGTGCCGCTGCCAGCCGGCCGGCCCTTCGCTCCAATAGCCCGGATGCGCCATCGCCGAGGGGCGGGGCTGGACCGTTGCCGCGCCGCGCGCCCAAGTCCAGGCGGTGCCGTTCCAGTGCCAGTGTCCCGGTCCCAACGCCACGGCCGCCACCGGCGCGGGCTGCGCCGCCGCTTACGGCTGCGGCGGGGCGAGGAGTGCGTCCGCCGGGCGGATGTCGCCGACCGCGGCGCCGGCGACATTGCGCAAGACGGGCCGGCCACGCCCCGCGAGCGCGGCAAGCGCTGCCGCGTCGATGAGGCCCAGGCGTTGCAGTATCGCCATCAGCGCCACCTCGGCGGCACGGCCCGCGCCGTCCTCGATCTTGAGCGCGAGTCCGAGGCCGAGACCCGGTAGCGCCGCGGCATAGACGCCCTCGGCGCCGGGCTTCGCCCGCACCCGGTCGCCGGCGGCGCGCAGCAAGGCGGTAGCGAAGCCGGTGCTGCCGCTCACCATCAAAGGCTCGGCCGCCATCGCGTCGAGGAGGCGGCACGACGCGGCTACGCGCGCGGACGGAAGCCCGCGCGGATCGCCCATCCGCGCCATGGCGCGGGCGAGGCCGCTCAGCGGGATCCCGATCACCGGAATGCCGCAGCCGTCGATGCCGCGCGGGGCGCGCGCGAGATCGAGGCCGGTCATGTCCTCGATCGTGGCGAGCACGCGGCGCTGCACCGGATGGTCGGCGGCGATATAGCCGCGCGTCGGCTCGCCGCAATGCCGTGCGGTCGCGAGGAACCCGGCATGCTTGCCGGAGCAATTGTTATGGAGCGCCGACGGTGCCTCGCCGCGGCGGATGAGCGCCTGCGCCGCGGCGGGATCGGCCGGCGGATGGGCGCCGCATTCGAGGTCGGCGGGTCCGAGCCCCATGCGCGCGAGCCAGGCGGCGACCGCGGCGACATGCGGCTCCTCGCCGTGATGCGAGCCGCACGCCAGCGCCAATTCCCGTGGCGCGAGACCAAAGGCGTCGGCGGCGCCGCTTTCCACAAGCGGCAAGGCCTGCAACGGCTTCAGCGCCGAGCGGGCATAGACGGGTTTGGTGTCGTCGCCCCACGCCATGACGACGCGCCCGGTAGCGTCGGCGACCACGGCCGCGCCGCGATGCCGGCTTTCGACCATCGCGCCGCGCGTGACTTCGACCAGGACCGGGGCGGGCTCGTGCATTGCGCGCTCTATGCTCTTGTCGCGCCCTGATATACCCGATATCGAATCGGAACCAAGCGGTGATGGAGGAACGCCCATGTCCAGCGCGACCCCGGAATACGAGGTCTATGCCCTGCGCTATGCCCACGCGCCGCAAAGCGCCATCCGCACCTTCCTGCTGCCCAATCCCCATGACGGGCCGCTGGCGATGGATTTCTACATCTGGGCCATTCGCAGCGACCGTCATACGATCGTCGTCGATACCGGCTTCAAGGCCGCGGTGGCGGCGCGGCGGCGGCCGGAATGGCAGATCCTGCAAACGCCCGACGCGGCGCTGAAGCGGATCGGCATCGATGCCGCCACGACGCGCGATCTGGTGCTGTCGCATCTCGACTGGGATCATTCCGGCAATACCGATCTCTTCCCTGAGGCGCGGCGGCATATCCAGGACGCCGAAGTCGCATTCCGCACCGGCCGCTACATGACCCATCCGTTCTTCGCCGCACGCGCCGAGATCGACGACGTGCTCGCCACCGTGCGCGACGTCTATGCCGGGCGCGTCCGCTTCCACGACGGCAGCGGCGAGATCGCGCCGGGTGTGACGCTGCATCTCGTCGGCGGCCACACCGCGGGAATGCAAGTCGTGCGCGTACCGACCGCACGCGGTTGGGTTGTGCTCGCCAGCGATGCCGCGCATTACTGGGCCAATCTGCGGCGGCAGCATCCGTTCCCGATCGTGCTCGACGTCGGCAAGATGCTCGAGGGATTCCGCCTCATGGAGCAGCTCGCGGACGGGCCCGACCACATCATTCCCGGGCACGATCCCGAGGTGATCGCGCGGTTTCCGGCGGTCGCCGGCACGCCCGACATCGTGCGGCTCGACCGCCCGCCTGCGGCTTGAGCGGTGGCGACGCGGCGGTTCAGCGAAGTTTAAGGTGGGATGTCGTCTTCTGTCCCGTCCCCGGACGGCGGGCGAGCGGACCATGCGGGTGGAACAGCGGCCGTGGCAGAATTCGCGCGACTGGCGCGTCGTGGCGAGCGATGGTCCGTTCTCGCCCGCGGTGGTTCTGTTCTTCGCTGCGCCCGGCATGCTCGACGACGGCGCCCGGTTCGAGGAGCTGTGAGCGATCTATCCCGGCTCCGCGCTCGGCCTGCCGACGGTGAGGCACATCGTCGAGCAGCACCACGGCACGATCGCCGTGTCCGGCGCCGTGGGCAAGGGAACGCGCGTCGAGATCCGGCTGCCGCTGGCAGCGGCGGCGCAGGTTCCAGCGTCCGCGGCCTGACCGCGGCGCAATCCTTTCACCGATTTCATTGCCGCATAAGCGTCCTTGCGCTTGGCACGGGAGCGGTCAACTCGCTAAGGTGGGCGTATGCGTAGACCGAATTCCTGCGCTTGGCGGGCGCTTGGGTTCCTGGGGGTGCTCGCGGTCCTCGCCGTGCCGGCGGCGGGCGCGGCCGAGCCGGCGACGCCGGTGCGGATCGGCGGCGCCCAGCATTGGGACGCCTACAGCTTCACGGATAAATCCGGCAAGGTGTGCTATCTCGTCGGCCGCCCGGAGAAGAGCGAGCCCGCTTCGCTGAAGCGCGGCCGGGTCGATGCGCTCGTCACCCACCGCCCCAAGGAAAAATCGTTCGACGTGGTGAATTTCGACGCGGGCTATGCCCTCAAGCCGAATTCCAACGCCGAGCTCACGATCGACGGGCGCAAATTCACCCTCTTCACCCACCAGGATTCGGCCTGGACGCAGAATGCGGCGACCGACAAGGCGGTGACCGAGGCGATGGCCAAGGGCCGGCATGCGGTGTTCAAGGGCACCAGCGCGCAGGGCGTCGTCGCCACCGACAGCTATTCGCTCGACGGCTTCGGCGACGCGCTCGCCGCCATCGACAAGGCCTGCGGCGTCAAGCATTAGGGTCGGCCCGCGCCTCCCTTTGCCTCGGCGCCGGCGCCCCCCTATATGTCTGGCGCTATGGATGGCATTACAGGCGCATCGGAGACGCGCAAGAATCTGGTCGGGCTGAGCCGCGCGGAGCTGGCCGCCGAAATGGCGGCGATCGGCGCGCCGGCCTTCCGTGCGCGCCAGCTCTGGCACTGGCTCTACCACCGCGGCGTCGCCGACTTCACGGCGATGACCTCGCTCGCCAAGGAATTCCGCGGCGAACTGGCGCGGCGCTATGTCGTGGCCCGGCCCGCGGCGGCGCGCGCGCTGCGCTCGACGGACGGGACGCGCAAATGGCTGATGCGCTTCGGCGACGGCCAGGAGGCGGAATGCGTCCACATCCCCGAGGAGGAGCGCGGCACGCTCTGCGTCTCCGCCCAGGTCGGCTGCACCCTCACCTGCAAGTTCTGTCACACCGGGACGCAGCGCCTGGTGCGCAATCTCGATTCCGGCGAGATCGTCGGCCAGGTGATGGCGGCGCGCGACGCGCTCGGCGAATGGCCCTCGCCCCGGGACGAGCGGCAGATCACCAATATCGTCCTCATGGGGATGGGCGAGCCGCTCTACAACTACGACAATGTCGCCAACGCGCTCGGGATCATCATGGATGGCGAGGGGCTGTCCGTGTCGCGGCGCAAGATCACGCTCTCGACTGCGGGCGTGGTGCCGATGATTCACCGCTGCGGCGCGGAGCTCGGGGTCAATCTTGCGATCTCGCTGCACGCGGTGAACGACGAACTGCGCGACGTGCTGGTGCCGCTCAACAAGAAATATCCGCTCGCCGAACTGCTCGATGCATGTCGCACCTATCCGGGCCTCAGCAATGCGCGGCGCATCACCTTCGAATACGTCATGCTGAAAGGCGTCAACGACACCCCGGCCGAGGCCCGCGCGCTGGTGCGGCTCATCGCCGGTATTCCCGCCAAGGTCAATCTGATCCCGTTCAATCCGTGGCCGGGCGCGCCCTATGAATGCTCGAGCGACGCGGCGATCGCGGCGTTTGCCGACATCGTCAATGCGGCGGGCTATGCCTCGCCGGTACGCACCCCGCGCGGCCGCGACATCCTCGCAGCGTGCGGCCAGCTCAAATCGGACAGCGTGAAGCTGCGCAAGAGCGAGCGGCTGCGGCTTGCGGCCGAGGCGGAATGACGGACGAAAGGAAGCGCCCACCCAAGCCCGCTCCGCCGCAGGCTCGCAAGCCGAAGCAGCGCCCCGCCAGCAAGGGCCGGGTGCGCAAGGGCCGCTCGCGCGGCTAAAGCACCTCGAGCGCGGCCTCGGGCGGCCGGCCGAGGACGGCTTTTGTCCCCTTCACCACGATCGGGCGCTCGATCACGATGGGGTACTTGACCATCGCGGCGATGATCTGCTCGTCGCTCAAATCCGGCTTGTCGAGGCCCGCTTCCTTCGCCTCCTTCTTGCGCAGCAGGTCGCGCGGCTTCAATCCGAGCATCTTCAGGAGGCGTTTCAGCTCGGCCGCATCGGGCGGCGTCTTCAGATACTCGACGACGCGCGGTTCGGCGCCGCGCCCGCGCAGCAGCGCCAGCGCCTTGCGCGAGGTGGCGCAGCGCGGGTTGTGATAGATGGTGACGTCCATGGGCCGGCCTTGAGGGTCGAAGGCGGCCATGCTAAGCCCGCGCCGGCGCGATTTGAAGCGCCCTTCCCTCGACCAAGGCACGCGTGATGGCGAACGAAGTAAAAAAGGTTGTGCTGGCCTATTCGGGCGGGCTCGACACCTCGGTCATCCTCCGATGGCTGCAGGAGACCTATCGCTGCGAGGTGGTGACCTTCACCGCCGATATCGGCCAGGGCGAGGAGCTCGAGCCGGCGCGGCGCAAGGCCGAGGCCATGGGCGTCAAGCAGATCTTCATCGACGATCTGCGCGAGGAATTCGTGCGCGACTTCGTCTTCCCGATGTTCCGCGCCAATGCGCTCTACGAGGGCCAGTATCTCCTCGGCACCTCGATCGCGCGGCCGTTGATCGCCAAGCGCCAGATCGAGATCGCCAATGCGGTGGGCGCCGACGCGGTCGCCCACGGCGCTACCGGCAAGGGCAACGACCAGGTCCGGTTCGAACTCGCCTATTACGCCCTGAAGCCCGACATCAGGGTGATCGCGCCGTGGCGCGAATGGGACCTAACCTCGCGCACGCGGCTGGTCGAATATGCCGAACGGCACCAGATCCCGATCCCGCGCGACCGGCGCGGCGAGGCGCCGTTTTCGACCGATGCGAATCTCCTGCACATCTCGGCCGAGGGGAAGATCCTCGAGGACCCCTGGGTCGAGCCCGAGGAGCTGGTCTACAGCCGCACCGTCGCGCCCGAGAACGCACCCAACGAGCCCGAATATGTCGAGGTCGAATTCCGGCGCGGCGACGCCGTCGCGGTGAACGGCACGGCGCTGTCGCCGGCGGCGCTGCTCGCGCGGCTCAACGAGCTGGGCGGGCGCCACGGCATCGGCCGTGTCGATCTGGTCGAGAACCGCTTCGTCGGCATGAAGTCGCGCGGGGTCTACGAGACGCCGGGCGGCACCATCCTGCACGCCGCCCATCGCGGGATTGAGAGCATCACCCTGGACCGCGGCGCCGCGCATCTGAAGGACGAGCTGATGCCGCGCTATGCCGAGATCATCTATAACGGCTTCTGGTTCGCGCCCGAGCGCGCCATGCTCCAGGCGCTGATCGACCGCAGCCAGGAAGACGTCGCGGGCACGGTGCGGCTCAAGCTCTACAAGGGCCATGTCCGCGTGGTCGGGCGCAAGTCGCCGAACTCGCTTTACAGCCTCGCCCATGTCACCTTCGAGGAGGACGCCGTCTACGATCAGCGCGACGCCGAAGGCTTCATCAAGCTCAACGCCTTGCGGCTTCGCCTCGCCAAGGCGCAACGGGGTTAGGGTCCGAAAATTGCCACATCCCTTGCCGCTCGCGGGACGGTAAGCGTCTCGTCCCCAGGGTGAGGATCAGAGCCATGTACAGAACCTTGCGTTTCGTCGTCGTCGCAGGCGCCATCGCCCTTACCGGTTGCGGCACGACCGTCGGCGACCGCGGCCTGTCGGGCGCGGGTCTCGGCGCTGCCTCGGGGGCCGTGATTGGCGCGTTGGTCGGCGGTCCCGTTCTTGCCGCCGCTGCGATCGGCGCCGGCGCCGGTGCGGTCGCCGGTGCGGTGACAAGTCCCTCCAAGGTCAATCTCGGCCGGCCGCTCTGGCAGAAATAGCCACGCTCAGAGCGCCGGCACGGGCCAGAGGCGGCGGCGGCAGGCGGCGATCAGCGTATTGCGCAGCAGGCAGGCGATCGTCATCGGTCCGACGCCGCCGGGAACCGGGGTGATGGCGCCGGCAACCTGAACCGCCTCCGCGAACGCCACGTCGCCGACGAGACGGCCCTTGCCGTCGCCGGTGGCGATACGGTTGATGCCGACATCGATGACGGTGGCGCCCGGCTTGATCCAGGCGCCGCGCACCATTTCGGCCCGGCCGGTTGCCGCCACCACGATGTCGGCGCGGCGGACGACCGCGGCGAGGTCGCGCGTGCGCGAATGCGCCAGCGTGACGGTGCAGTTCTCCGCGAGCAACAGCGCCGCCATCGGCTTGCCGACGATATTGGAGCGGCCGATCACCACCGCCTCGGCCCCGCCGAGCGTGCCCAGCGTCGCGCGCAGGAGCATGTGGCAGCCCCACGGCGTACAAGGGACGAGCGCGTCGCCGCCGCTCCATAGCCGCCCGACATTGACGGCATGGAACCCGTCTACGTCCTTGGCCGGATCGATCGCGTCGATGACATGCTGCGGCGCGATCTGCGGCGGCAGCGGCAGTTGCACCAGAATGCCGTCGATGGCGGGATCGGCGTTAAGGCGCGCGACGAGCGCGAGCAGCTCGGCCTCGCTCGCGCTTGCCGGCAGGCGATGCTCGAAGCTCGCGAGCCCCGCCTCCTGCGTTGCCTTGCCCTTGCTGCGGACATAGATCTCGCTCGCCGGGTCATGGCCGACCAGGACCGCGGCAAGTCCGGGCACGGCGCCGTGGCGCGATTTGAGCGCGGCGGCCGCGGCGGCGACGGCGGCGCGCAGCGACGCGGCGTGGGCCTTGCCGTCGATCAGGGTCGTTTGAGCCATGGAGCGAAAGTCTCCGCGACAAGGCGCTCGAGCCGTGCCGGGTCGCCGGCGAGATGGACGAGCTTGCGCCGCTGGGTGGCGCCGAGCGCCAGCGTGACCTGGCGCCGCGGCAGGCGCAGCAGATCGGCAAGGAACCGCAACAGCGCGTCGTTTGCCGCGCCGGCCTGCGGCGCCGCCCGGACCGCGACCTTGAGCTGAACGGTGCCATCCGCGGCGGCGGCCCATCCCACGACACGATCGGAAGCTGCCTTCGGCACGAGATGCACCGCGAGCCGGACGCCGTCGCGCGCGAGCGCATAGGGCACGGCAGCGGCGGCGGCGCTCACAGGCGGTAAATCTGATATTCGAGCTGCCGCAACTCCTGCTCGATCAGCCAGATCGCCAGCAGCAGGACGACCGGCGATATGTCGAGCCCGCCGAAACTCGGCAGGAACTGGCGGATCGGTCGAAGCGCCGGCTCGGTCAGGCGGTAGAGCAGGTCGAGGACGCGCGCGACGGTGCGGTTGTGGGTGTTGACGACGCCGAAGGCGATCAGCCAGCTCGTGACCGCGGCGATGATGATCACCCACCAATAGAGATTGAGAAGCACGATCACGACATCGATGATCGGCACGATGAAACCGCCCATGTCCGACCCGCCTCCCCGCCACAAGCGGCGGTACCGTAGCGAGCGGGTCCGACCCGCGCAAGGGAGGGCGAGCCTTGGGTAGGGTCTCAGTTTGAATTGTAACAGAAATCAGCGTGGAAGAAGTGTGCTGTGCGTTGCTACAGCGTGAAGGCGATCCCAAAAGTACCGCCTGAATTTGACGTGATCGGCGTACTCCGCCTTCCGCACTTCGTACGCCCAAAGGCCTCCAACGATCGCGGCCACCCAATCAGCAGCTTGGATGTTTTGATTGGGAGTTAACTGTCTGCGATGCGCATTTACCTTGATTTAGGTCGACGCCTCGCAATATCCCGAACAAACTCCGAACGGAATACTCATCAAGGAACGCGCCCTATGATGTTGCTTTCGAGATAAGCCAACCAACAACGCCGCCGATGGCTGAACCGACGATCAGCCTTCCATAGAGGTAATGCGGCGCGAGAATCAAAATGTCTGTTAAAGTCTCTATCCCTCTATAACGCATGCCCAGTATACGGAAACAGATCCAAAACAACATGGCCGCCGTTCCGGCGAGCGTTCCGTAAGAGATAAAGGCTCGTTGCCGAACCGTTCGGTTTCCCTTTGCGATACCAGCTTTCGTCCACTTCGCTGCGATGCCGCCCAACAATAAAAAGACAAATGCGAAGTAAACGGCAACCTGTATCAATCCCGCGGCTCCCTCGGAAATGGAAACCACCTCTGCGCCTTTGCGGAGAAGTTCTGACCGAGCGGCAAATCCAGCTACATAGGGAATGACAGCGCCAATAACGCCACTGATGACAGGTAATGCCGATGCCCATATGCGTAGACGGCCCTCCGCGTTGTTTTCTCGGTCATCCTCGAAGTCATCTCCGGGTGATCCATGATGTTGCGGCGGCAATGCGTCCTATCCTAGTATCGACTTTGACCGACATTCCCCAAATGACCTCGAATCCACGTCAAAAATAGCATTCTCCACGGGTTATGCGTGATTCTGGGGCACCGCCGGATCGCTCGAATCCACGTCAAAAATAGCATTCTCCACGGGTAGCCGGAAGCGCAAAGGCAGCGTCCGCGAGGGTCAATCGGAGTTGCATTCGATGGGCGCGCGGCGCCCATCAATGCATTTGGCGCGGTTGTCTGGCCGTTACCCGCCTTTTGGACCTTTGAGGATCACCTCCAACGAAAACTGCGCCCACTTTCATTAAGAGAAACGGTACACGCTCCCTTACTGTTGGACCACGCGGCCGCGGTCAAGCCTGTTACAATTCGGACTGAGACGCTACCCAGCCTTGACAGGACGCGGCGCGCGCTCCCATATTCCGCGCCGATTCCGGGGCCGTAGCTCAGATGGGAGAGCGCGACGTTCGCACTGTCGAGGTCAGGGGTTCGATCCCCCTCGGCTCCACCAACCCCTTGGAAATCAACGCGGCAGGGTACCGGGCGGTCAGGCTGCTACACGGCAGTGCTACACGCCGCCATGGCTCGCCCGCCCGACCTCGTCTGCCATGGCCGATTTCTCTATTGTCGGTGCCGCGTTTCCGTCGATCTGGTCGGACGGCGAGAATCGAACCGCCCGGCAATGACCAGTGAGAAGGTCGATCGGCTCGTCCGAGTTTGAGTGACGAGACGCGGTAAGGCGTCACGAACGGAACAAGGCACAGATCCAGGCCGACGCCCGGCTGAGCCGCCAGCGGATCAACCTTCCTCCCGACAGCGACGCCTATCGCCTGCTGTGCATGGGTGTTTGCATCGCGGCGACCGCAGGGATCTAAGTAGATTCCGAACCTACACATCCTGTCTCAGCTACCTAGAGCGGATCGATCTACGTAGATTCCGTACCTTTTCATGCCATTTCTGCTATATAAAGTTGTATGAAATAGTCTCAATTCTCGTGATTTGTGCAAGGGAATGCATTTCGGAGGAATCCCAGATGCGGTGGCTAACGCTTCACGCGCGGCCGGCATGGATGCTCCGGGCCGGCCTCCTGGTGATGTTGATCATTGCGGTTGGTGCGGCATTTTCCAGCTTGGCTGTACAGCGCCAAGCGCGGCAATCCCTGCTCGTCAACAACTATATCGAAGCGTTGGATCGTGTCCATGTCGCCGTGTTGCAAATGGAGAACGGGCAGAGGGGCTACCTCATCACCGGACAAGAGCCCTCCCTGGTCCCCTACGAGGAGGGTCGCCGGACGATCGCGACGGCGCTGGGCGCACTCTCCCGGTTCAACCCCGTCGCGATGGGATTGACGGCGGCGACGGTGCCGATCATCGGAATGGTCGCCGACAAGGTGGCGGAACTCGACCGTACCGTGGCGCTTCGCCGCAACTTCGGATCTGCGGCCGCGGAGCAGGTGCTGGTGACCGGTGCCGGGCGAACGCTCATGACGGCGCTGCGCGACGAGTTGGCCGGATTGCGTCAGCAGGCGCTCTCGTTGCTGGAGCAACGGCAAGACCATTTCCATTTCGAAGCCTACATGACGGTAAGCCTGATCGTCGTCGGCCTGTTGCTGTCCGGCGGGCTGGCAGCGACCAGCGTCGCCTTGCTACGGCGCGAGATCGCCGCGCGCCAAGCGATCGAGACCGCGTTGCGCGAGCGCCAAGCCGCGCTGGCCCGCTCCAATGACGAATTGGACCAGTTTGCCCATATTGCTTCGCACGATCTGCAGGAACCGCTGCGGATGATCTCCAGCTACACCCAATTGCTGCGCCGGCGATACGCCGGCAAGTTGGACTCCGACGCCGACGAGTTCATCGGCTACGCAGTTGACGGCACCAAGCGAATGCAAGCGCTGATCAATGATCTCTTGAACTTCTCCCGTGTCTCGAGCGCGGCCAGGCCGCTTGAGCCGGTCGATCTGGAGGCGACGCTGCACGATACGCTGAAAGACCTGGAGATCCGCATCGAGGATTGCGGCGCCACCGTAACCCACGGGCCGCTGCCTACGGTGTGCGGCGATTCGGTTCAGTTGCGCCAATTGCTGCTCAACCTCATCGGCAACGGGATGAAGTTTCAGCCGCCGGAGCGGAAACCGGCGGTGGATGTCTCCGCCGTGCTCGAAGGCCACGAATGGCACTTCGGCGTCCGCGACAACGGCATCGGCATCGATGCTCAATATTTCAAGAACCTATTCCAGATCTTCAAGCGGCTGCAAAGCGGCGACGAGTATCCCGGTACCGGAATCGGCCTCGCCGTGTGCAAGAAGATCGTGGAGCGGCATGGCGGCCAGATTTGGATCGAATCGGCGCTCGGCCAAGGCAGCACCTTTCTTTTCACCCTGCCGGCAATGGAGGCGCAGTGATGACCGGGCGTCCGATCGAGATCCTGTTGGTGGAGGACAACGCCGGCGATGTACGGCTTACGCGCGAGGCGCTGCGCGATGGGCATGTCCACAACAACCTGACGGTGGCGAAGGACGGCGTCGAGGCATTGGCCATGATGCGCCGCGAGCCCGAGCATGGCGAGGCGCCTCGGCCGGACCTGGTGCTGCTCGATCTCAACCTGCCCAGGATGGACGGCCGACAGGTGCTCGCTGAATTGAAGAACGACCCTGAATTGCGTCGCATTCCAGTGGTGGTGCTCACCACCTCAAAAGCAGAGGAGGACGTGCTGCGAAGCTACGACCTGCACGCCAATTCGTATATTACCAAGCCGGTCGACCTCGATCAGTTCATGAAGGTGGTGCAAACGATCAATGAATTCTGGCTGACGATCGTCACCTTGCCTGGGAAATGATCCGATGCCCGATCGCACACTGTACCGTGTCATGCTGGTCGAAGACAATCCAGCCGACGCGCGGTTGGTGCGCGAGGCGCTGGCCGAGCACCAGGCATTCAGCTTCCAGGTCGCGCATTCCTGCGGATCGAGCAGGCGCTCGGCTTCCTGGAGCGCGACGCCGCCGATGTCGCGCTGCTCGACTACGAGCTGCCGGACGTCGACGGCCTGGACGGTCTGACCCGCATCATCGCCGCGGCGCCCAACCTGCCGGTGGTGATGCTCACCGGCCTCGACGACGAGGCGCTCGGCCTCAAGTTGGTGCAGCATGGCGCACAGGACTTCGTCGTGAAAGGCACGGCGAACGGTGCGATGCTGGTGCGCACGATTCGCCAAGCGATCGAGCGCAAGGGAATGTCGGACCGGGTGCGTGACAGCGAGGAGCGCTTCACCCTGGCGGCGGCAGGATCGGGCGACGGCTTCTGGGACTGGCAAATCAAAAGCGGCCGTCTGGTCCTGTCAGCGCGGGCCAAGGTCATCCTCGGCCTTCGCGATGTTCATCCGGACGAGGACATGGACGCGTTTTCCCGACGGGTCCATCTGGACGACATCGGCCGGTATCGCGACGCCATGGCGGCGCATCTGAGGGGCGAGACGGCGGATTTTCGCCAGCATGTGCGGATCATGGATTCGAATGACCGCCCGCGTTGGGTGCTGGTGCGCGGTCTGGCCGTAATGGACGCCAAGGGCCAAGCGCGCCGCATGGCGGGCTCTATCACCGACCTCGCCAACCTCGATGCCTATTACGACTCGGCGACCGGCTTGCCGAACCGCGCGTTGCTGATCGACCGCCTGCGCGGCATCCTCAAGGGGAGCGCTCGCCACGTCGACTACCACTCTGCCCTGCTGCTGGTTACGGTCTACAGCTACGTCCAGATTACCGAGACGCTCGGCCACGTGGCCGGCGATGTGCTGATGGCCGCCGCCGCCCGTGCGATCGAAGCTGCCGCGCGGGTGGGCGACATGGTGGGACGCGTCGGTACACATCAGATCGCCGTCGTGCTGGACGGTGTCGCCGACGCCGACGACGCGATCGCCGTCGCCGAGCGGATCTGCCGCGCGCTGCTTACCCCGATTGCGATCGACGGGCACGACATAGTTCCGACGTTTCGCCTGGGCGTCGTGGTAACGACGGCCGCCTACACAGACCCGGAATCCGTAATGCGCGACGCCGCTGCCGCCCTCGCGGCGGAGCCGGCCAGTTCCGAACTGGCGTTATGCATTTTCAATCCCGAGATGCGGCAGCGGGCAAGCGAGCGCCTGCGGATCGAATCCGCGCTGCGCCATGCAATCGAACGGAACGCGATGCGACTCGTTTATCAACCGATCGTCGCGCTCGAGGGCCGCGCGCTACAGGGATTCGAGGCGCTGTTACGGTGGAACGACGAGGAGCTCGGGGACATACCGCCGGCCGTGTTCGTACCGATCGCCGAAGAGATCGGATTGATCCAGGAGATCGGCACCTGGGTTCTGCACACTGCCTGCCAACAGATCGTCAAATGGCGCGCGGACGGACTGATTGTCGACCGGATCAATTTCGGCGTCAGCGTCAATCTGTCCGGCCGTCAGCTCGATGGCGCAAATGCGGCCGACCGCATCCTGGCCGTGATCGCAGAGACCGGAGCACCGCCGAGCAACCTCACCCTGGAGCTAACCGAAACAGCGCTATCCGCCAATCCGGATTGCGCCCGCGACGCGCTGATGGCGATCAAGCTGCGTGGCGTCAGCGTGGCCATGGATGATTTCGGCACCGGCTATTCCTCGCTCAGCTATCTCGGACGGTTTCCGTTCGACAAGCTCAAGATCGATCGGAGCTTCGTCAATACCATCGCCGCCGGCGTCGCCTCGCCGCTGCTGAAGGGCACGATCGCCTTGACCAGGGAACTCGGTCTCCATGCGGTGGCCGAAGGAGTGGAGACCGCGGAGCAGCACGATGTGTTGGCCGCCCTCGGCTGCCAGGACGCTCAGGGCTGGCTGTTCGGAAGACCGCTCGACGCCGACGCCGCCGAGGCGTTGCTGCGAATCGCCGCCCGCGCCTGGCCGCCAGTCGGCGCTGCGGCAAAGACCGGAGAGACGGCAGCGGACGGCAGCAACGGCGTGCAGCGGCGGCTCGCGGCGATCGTCGCAGCCGATATCGTCGGTTACAGCCGCATGATGGCGTATGACGAAATCGGCACCGTGCGCGCCTTGAACGATGTGCGTGGCCGCGTCGATCCGATGATCGCCGCCTATCGCGGCCGCATCGTCGGTACCGCAGGAGACAGCTACATGCTGGAGTTCGCCAGCGTGGTCGACGCGGTCAGCTTCGCCACGGCGATGCAGCGCGCCATGGCGGCGCGCAACGCCGAACAGCCGAAGGACGGAAGGATGGAGTTTCGTATCGGGATCAACCTCGGCGACATCATCGTGCGCGGCGCCGATATCTTGGGCGACGGCGTCAACGTCGCGGCACGGCTCGAGGCGTTGGCGATGCCGGGCGGGATTTGCGTGTCGGCGAAAGTGTACGACGACGTCGCCCACAAGCTCGACCTGCGATTCGAGGACATCGGTCCCCAGCAGGTGAAGAACATTCCCCGGCCGATCCGCGCTTACCGCGCCGCAGTAACGTCGCTCGTTGCGGCATGATGCGGACCTGTCGGCAGCCCCGCGAGCGCGGGCGACGGCGACGGTCGCTCGATCATCGTTTCCGCCCGGCCTCCTTTCGAACTGCGTCCGCTGGCGGGGGTTGGCTGGCCGGCGCCTTTGACCGGCCAGCCACGACCGCTTCTTGTGCGCGGACGCGTCAGCGATAATGCTGCAGTTCGCGATGCTCCGTCGCCGACCAGAGCCACCCGCCCTCGTGCCGCGTGCGATACTTCTCCGCGAGTTCACGCACGTCGGGATGGTCGAGCGCCACGATATGACCGTTGTCGATGATGGGGCGGCCGTCGACCACCACCGTCGCGCGGAAGAGGCAGCCGTCCATGTGCTCGCCGCCGTCGCCGCCGGTCGCGATGTGAAGCGCGCCGCTGCGGCTCGGGCCGGCCATGCCAGTCGCGCGCCCGCCATAGGATGCGGCCTTCGGATTGAAGCCGAGGCCAATCTCGGCGAGGTGGCCGCCGTCCTTGGTCAGTTCCGCCAGCACCTTCGATTCCCAGCCGCCCTCCACCTTCGTGACCTTGCTGTTGCGGACGAAGACGCTGACCGGCTCGACGAAGTTGGAATCGCCGAAAGTGCCGTTGTAGACGCCGCTGAAGCCCACGATCGAGTCGTAGCGCACCACGCCGTTCAACGTCTCGTTGATCATGCCCTGACCCTCATGATAGAGGTTGGGCCCGTGCGGAGACGGCAAGTGCGCTCGCGTACCTGGCTCGTCGGCGAGGAGCTTGCCGCGCCAGCGCCGGTCGGAATGCAGCTTGTCGAGCTCCTGACGCGAGAGCCGCAGCGAAAGGTCCGTGCCCTTGGGATCGGTGATGCGGATATTCGCCTCCGCCTGTCCGTGATCGATGATCTCCCAAGTCGCCGTGACAATGCGCGACAGGAGCGGCGCCGGAAACCGCGTCGCCTCGCTGCAGAAATTCTCGATGTTGCGGCAGGCGCCGAAGGACACCCAGCGCGCGCCTTTGCCCGAGCGCATCGACTTGCCGAATTTTCCTTCCGCGGCCGGCCAGGCATGGAAGACGACGTCGGCCTTGCCGACGGCCTCGGCGATGATCTCGGGAACCTGCCACTCGATGAAATCTTCGACCATGCAGAGATAGGGCTGCGCCCGGCGCAGCCGCGCCGTCGCGAAGATGGCGTAGATCACCTCCGGCTCGACCGCCTGATCGGCCATGATGCAGACTTTTTCGCCTTCCCTCAGCCCTGCGAGCTCCGCGACCGAGTTGCAGGCGTCGATGAAATCGGGATACATGTCGGGTCTCATGTCACTCTCCATCATACATTGTGCTGACGCCGCGACCGCCGCGGCCCTACCGGATACCGAGCTCCTTGCGCGCTTCATCGATCGCCGATGAATCCACCAGCGTCGCCGGATCGACCTTCGCGGTGATCACGCCCATCGAACGCCACATCACCTCCTCGCGTGCGAGCGAAGCGACATCGATCGTTCCGAACTGTCCGTAGTAGGGCACGCCCGGAACGCTCTTCAGAATCTTCGCCGGGATGCCGGACCAGCGCGTGAGCGCATCGACATATTCGGGCGCCCAGTTCGGCCCGTTCGCCACGATCTTCTGTGCTGCGCGCAAATAGGCCTTGAGGAATCCCACCACCGCCGACGGATGCTCGCGAATGAACTTCGCCGACGAGACGAAGAACACGTCCTGAAACCACGGCACGACGTCCTGCTCGGACGCGAGGCGGTGGGCGAGGCCCGCATTGACCATTTGCGTGGCCGTCGGTTCAATCGTCGGCAACACGTCGACCGCCTTGTTGCGCAGGGCCGTGACCATGTCGGGCGCGGTGTGGAGGCGCGAGCTGTAGACGACGTCGGCCCGCGTCAGTCCCGCCTTCGCAAGCGCCGCGTTCATGAGAAAATTGATCGGCGAGCCGAGCGTCGTGCCGTCGACCGTGTGTCCTTTCACGTCCTTGAGCGTGCGAATGGCGCCACTGTCCCAAAGGTCCTTCCGCACCATTATCCAGTCGCCGTCGTGCCAGCCCGGGTGCGTCTCGCTCATCGAGGCGATGATCTTGATGTCGAAGCCTTGCGTCCTCTGATTGAAGAGCGCCGGGCCCGCGACCATGTTGGTGATGTCGAGGTCGCCGCGCGCGACCAGCGGCATCTGCGCCACCGAGGAGGTGTTGTATTTCGTGATCGCGATGTCGATGCCTTCGTCGCGAAAATATCCCTTGTCCGCCGCCAGGATGAACGGCAGCGTCGCATAGATCGCGGGATTGACCGAGCTTCGCACCTTTACCAGGGCGCGCGCTGACGAAGGCAACATGCTCGCGAAAAGCGCAAGCGCGGCGCAGACGGGAAACACGGCTCTCGAAATCCGCATCGGGCGTTCTCCGTTAGGCGACATGGTCAGTTGAATTGCGTCGGCTGATGCCACGGCAGCAGGGCGCGCTCGACGAGAGCAAGTGACGCATAGAACACGTAGCCGACGATCGCCCCCATCACGAGGCCGGCCATGGATTGCGACAAGGACAGAACCTGCCAGGAATTCCAGATCACGTGACCGAGGCCGTTCTCCGCCACGAGAAACTCGACCGCGATGGTGCCGAGAAGCCCCAGCCCCACCGAAATCCTGAGCCCGTCCATTAGCGTCGGCGCGATCGCCGGCAGTACCACCATGAAATAGAGGTGGCGCGGACCCGCCGCGAAGTTGCGGGCGACGTCGCGATAGATCTGCTCGACGTTCCTGACGGCGCCCATCGCCGTGATGAGCATGGTGAAGAACGGGCCCAGTGCGATCATCAGAATGTTGGACGATTCGTTGAGCCCGACGATGATGAGGACGAGCGGGAAAAGCGCGATCCGCGGCACGTTGTAGAAGACGGCGATGATCGGGCTGAACACGATTCCGACCCAGCGGAAGAGGCCCATGGTCAGGCCGACGATCACGCCGGGCACGACGCCGAGCGCCATCCCCGTCAGAAAGCGTGTCACCGTGTAGGCGGTATCGCTCACGAGCGAGCCATGCACCGCCATGCCCCAGATCACCGTGGCGACGGTGGTCGGCGCGGGAATGATTCGAACGTCGATCAGGCCCGCGCGGGCGGCAAACTCCCACAGCAGCAGCAGGACGATAGGGCTCGCCATGCCGACGATCCGCTCCGCGCGCGTGCGCGTGCCAGAACGCCGCCTCCGGCCGGGCGCGCGCGCGGTAAGGCTCGGGTTCTCGCTCATGGCGAAGCCTCGGGGCTGCCCGCGTTGCCTGACAGGACCTCTTCGCGAAGCGCGTCCCACACGAGGCTGCGCATCGCCACGAAATCCGGATGGTTGCGCAGTTCGAGGGCATTGCGCGGCCGCGGCAGGCCGACGTCATAAACCGCCTTGATCCGGCCGGGACGATGGCTCATCACCGCGACGCGATCGCCGAGCACGATCGCCTCGTCGAGGCTGTGCGTGATGAAGATGACGGTCTTGCGGGATCCCTCCCACAAATGCAGCAGATCCTCCTGCACCAGCATCTTGGTCTGTTCGTCGATGGCGCCCAATGGCTCGTCCATCAGCAGGATCGCGGGATCGTTGGCGAAGGCACGCGCAAGATTGACGCGCTGCCGCATCCCGCCCGACAATTGCCGCGGATAGGCCCTCTCGAACGCGGCGAGGCCGAGCTTGCGCAGATAGTCCCGCGCGACCGCCTCGCGCGTCGGCTTGGCGACGCCGCGCACGGTAAGGCCGAACGCGGCGTTGCCGAGCACGGTAAGCCACGGGAAAACGCCCTGCTCCTGGAAGACCATCGATTGCAGCGGCCGGTCGCCCGGCCGGATCAAGCATTCGACGCTGCCGGCCGTCGGCGTCTCCAAACCGCCGAGAATGCGCAGGAGCGTCGTCTTCCCGCAGCCGCTCGGTCCGACGATGCACAGAAACTCCCCCTCGCGCACCGTGAGGTCGGCGATCGACAGCGCGCGAAGGACGAGCCCGTCGACGACGAAATTCTTTTCGAGGTTGCGGATGATGATTCCGTCGGCGGCGGCAGTTGGCATCTCGAACCGCAAGGCGTGATTGCTCCGCGCGTCCTCGCCCACCGACGCTGGCGAGGCATCCGTCGAGCGGGACCGCGCCGCATGCTTTCCGACAATGCCGGGAAAGCCCTGCCGCGTTCCGCCAAGATGCAAGCCTTGCTCACTCTCCGAAAACCGCGCGGCCCTGTCAACATGGCGAAAGGTCAACGCTGGCTCCCTGGCGAAAAGGCCGGACGAACGCCCATGTCCGAGGCGGCACATGGAGGATCACCGGCCACGGCCGGCTCTCCTTTTCGTCATTGCGCGGTTGCATTCGACGTGGGCGGATGCTGCAACACTGGCATCGTCGATCTCCTCCCTGTCATTTGGCATCATTTGGCATTCACACGTGAATGCGGGGAGCATGAACCTGTCCTGCCGCTTGTGCAAGGGTTTTGGCCGGGCCGGCTGGACCGGCACGGCCGCCGACAGTCGATTGCCGCGGGTTTCGCAATCAGGTATGATTGTCAACAATCTCCGCACGGGGCCGGGTTCGTCGGATCGGCATTCGGTGCGCCACGAAGAGGACGGTCATGAAATTCTGTTATTTCCATTTCATGCCTTGGACCGGAATCGCCGAGGCCGGCCAGGACTGGCCGGTCCGCAATTCGCAGTTCGATCCGTCGCAGGCCACCGGCCTCTACCGGACCTATCTCGATCACATGGCCTATGCCGAGGAATGCGGCTTCGACTGGGTCGGCTGCAACGAGCACCATTTCAGCCCGTACGGACTCATGTCCAATCCCAATCTGATCGGGTCCGCGCTCATTCAAAGGACGAGCACGATCAAGATCGCCATGCTCGGCTGCCTCGTCCCGCTGCTCAATCCGATACGCGTCGCCGAGGAATATGCGATGCTCGACGTCATGAGCGGCGGGCGCCTGATCGCGGGTTTCATGCGCGGCATTCCGCACGAATATGTCGCCTACAACGTGCCGCCGAGCGAATCGTTCGAGCGCATGCAGGAGGCGAGCGAGCTCATCCGCAAGGCATGGACGCAGCCCGAGCCGTTCGGCTGGGAGGGCAAGCACTACCGCTTCCGCGCGGTGTCGATCTGGCCCCGGCCGCTGCAGCAGCCGCATCCTCCGATCCTCATGTCCGGGAGCGCGCTCGAATCGGCACGTTTCGCCGCGGCGAACCGGGCGAAGCTCGGCATCGTCCGTCTCACCGATCTCGAGAGCGTCCGTGCCGATATCGCCGAATACAAGGCGACGGCCCGCGCCGCGGGGTGGGAGCCCGAGGCTTCGGACATCCTCCTCGGACAATACGTCGCGATCGCCGAGACCGCGGCGGAGGCGAAGCGGAATTTGAGCCAGGGCATCGACTACTTTCTCAATGTCTTGAACGGCGGAATTCGCACCGCCGCCAACCTCGTGCTGCAGGACACCCGCTACTACACCGCCCGGCAGAATGTCGAAACGACCGCGAAGCGCGTCGCCGTCCTCAAGGGCATGTCGATCGAAGAGCGCATCGAAAAAGGTCTCGTGCTATGCGGCACGCCGGATCAGGTGGTGGATCAGATTAGGCGGCTGCACCGCGACACCGGCGCCGGCGTCATCAACGTCACGATGAAGGTCGGCAACATCCCCGACGAGGCGGTTCATCGGGGCATGACGCTGTTCAAGGACCATGTGGTGAACGAGCTGCGCGATCTCTAAGCGGATCGAGGCCGCGATCATTCGAAGAGGCATCAGGGAAATGGCATTCACCCGTCACGCGCTTGAGCTTCCGCAAGGGAGCGTCGCCTATCATCGCGGCGGCGACGGCCCGCCGCTCCTTTATTTTCACAGCGCCGGAGGCGTGCGGATCGGCGCGGCGGTCGAGACGCTGGCGATGTCGCGTACCATCTATATGCCAGTCGTGCCGGGCTTCGACGGCACCGATCGCCTGATCGGCGTCGATTCCTATCCCGATCTCGCGCGCCTTGCCGGTGCCTTCGCCGACAAGCTGATCGAGGGCGAATGCGATGTCGCGGGTCACTCCTTCGGCGGCCGACTCGCCATCTGGTTCGCCGCGTTCCATCCCAGGAAGGTGCGTCTTCTCGTGCTCGAATGTCCCTCCGGCTTTCGCCCCGCCGGCGCGGGCCCGTTGAGCACCGACCCCAAAATCGTCGCGCGACAGATGTTCGCCCATCCCGAGCGCATCCCGCCGAACGAGAAATCGCCCGAGGAGGCGGCGCGCAACCGCGCGGTGGCGAACCACTACCACAAAGGGGTGGACATGGATCGGGACCTCGTCGCGCGCCTCGGTGAGATCGCGACGGTCACGCTCATCCTGCACGGGACCAAGGACGGCATGATCCCGATCGAAAGCGCGAACTTCCTGAAGGCGCGCATTCCCCGTTCGCATCTCGTTTTCGTCTACGATGCCGCGCACGCGATCGAGGTCGATCAGCCGGAGCGCTTCGCCGCGCTCGTGGGCGATTTCCTCGAGCGCGGCCAAGCCTTTCTGGTCAATCCGGGCGCGGCCGGCGCGACCGCGTAGGGTGCCGGCCGGGTCTCAAGCCCTGGCTTCGCCGCGATTTGCCGGTCGTGCTGCCCGCTTGGGCGTCGGCGCAGCGCGCGGCTCCTTGCGCGATCGGCGCGGCCGCATCGCGGTAGCATGCGGCGCGGCCTTTTCACAAGCAAGCGCCGCGGCGACCATTTCGCTGAGGACGGCGATCTCGCGCGGGCGCTCGCTCGCATCCAGCCGATAGGCAGGCCGCAACGCCAGGCCGCGGATCGCCGAAAGGGTCAATCCGCGCAACGCCGCCAGCCGCTCCGGCGGCACGCCGAGCTCGGCGAAGGCACGGTGCCACAGCCGATTCTGCGACTGCAGCATGCGCCGCGTCATCGCCTGCATCCGCGCCTGGAGCGGCTTGTCGTTGCGCGCGCCGGTCCAGATCTGCACCTGGGCGATGAAGGCGTCACTGCGATAGACCCGCCAATAGGTCTCGCAGATATGCTTTACGCGCGTCTCAACCGGCATCCCGGCCTCGATGCCGGAATCGAACGCGCTGGCGAGTTCCGCACCCACCCGTTCGGTGACCGCGAGGAAGAGATCGTTCCGGCTTCGGAAGTGATGCTGCAATGCCCCGCGCGACACTTTGGCGCGGCGCGCGATCATGGGCGTGGTCGTGTCGAAATACCCGACCTCGCACATGCACGCGATGGTCGCCTCGATGAGCCGCCGCTTCGTCGAATCGCGGCGCTCGGCGCGCATCGTCACCTTGCGCTGCGCCGGCCTCGAGGCGTCTTTTGATGCAGAGACGGCCACCGTTCTCTCGTGTTTTCTCTTCGACGCGGAAGGACGGGCGGAATCCGCTGCCACCGACGGGGCGCGCGGCAAGTCGAGAGATGAACGCCGCCGCAAATTAGCGTCCCGCCCGCGGCCGCGTCAAACCCGACGCGGACCGGCTCATGCGCCGGGCGTCGTCATGATCGTGCGCCGCAGCACCGCGACGAAGGCCGCGACGGCGAAGCCTCGGCCCATCAACATAGCGGCGGCGGAGAAGCCGGTCCGTGAGATGGGCGCGTCGATAGGTTTCGGCGCTACCGACACTGACGATTTGATTGACCGCATTTACGGGCTGCACGTCCCGGTCACTTCCGACGATTGGCATCGATCCTCGCTGCGACCTCGTCGATATCCGGCTCTTTGCCTTCCGTCAATCGCCGATCGGAACGCTCCTCAACCGCTTCACGCGCCGCCCTTCACTCGCGGATCTCGTCGCGGCGATACCAGGGCAGGAAGCGGCGGGTCGACCAGTCGACGAGTGCGTTGAACCCGACGCCGAAGGCCGCGAGCAGCAATACTGCGACGAAGGCTTTGTTTTGATGGTAGGTGCGCGAGTTGAAGAGGATGAAATAGCCGAGACCGGGAATGGCGGTGAAGAATTCCGCTACCACCGCGCCAATCAGCGCGCGGCCGGCGGCGAGACGGAAGCCCGCCAAGAGGTAAGGCGTCGCCGCCGGCAGGACGATCTCGAATACGACGCGCAGCGGCGATGAGCGGAATGCGCGCGCGACTTCGACATAGTCGCGGGGAACCGCGCGAGCGCCTTCCGCCGCGTTGACGATGACCGCGAAGATCGCCGCGAATATGACCGTCGCGAGCCGGGCCATGCTGGTGTAGCCGAACCACAGCGACATCAACGGCAAGACGATGATCATCGGCATGGCGTTGAAGACGTTGACCCACAGGCGGAGAAGCCGGTCGGCGGCAACGCTGCGTCCCATCAGCAAGCCGATCGCCGTGCCAAGGACGAGCGCCGCAAACAGGCCCTCGAGGGTCGCCGCCACCGTGATCCAGGCCGATGCGAGAAACGATGTGCTGCTCAGGACGCGCGGTATCGCAGCTACGACGGCACTCGGCTTGGCCACGAAATCGGGTGCGAAGGCGCGAACGACGGCCTCCCAGAAAACCAGGATCGCCACACCGGCCACGATCCGTGGCACGGCCGGGCCCGCGAGCGTCCGCCTGGCGCGGGCCGGAGACATGACGGTTGTGGCGGCGGTCAAGGGATCAGCCTCGCCACCGCGCGAAATGTGCCTCGATCATGTCGCCGATGCGCGTGAGGCCCACGCCCAGGACCGCGATGATCAACATGGCAGCGAAGACGCCGGCCGTGTCGAAGCTTTGCGACGCGGTCATGATGAGCTGGCCCAACCCCGAAGCGCTCAGGAAGAACTCGGCTGCGATCATGCCGACGAAGGCGCGGCCGATGGCCAGGCGGACGCCGGTCATGGCGAAGGGCAGCGTGTAAGGGACCACGACCTCGCGCCACAACGCCCATTCGCCGGAGCGGTAGGATCGTGCCACCTCTATGAGCTCCGGCTTGATGCTCCGCGCCCCTTCGACCGTGTTGTAGACGATGGGGAACACGGCAAAGAGAAAGACCACCAGGACCTTCGGCGCAAAGCCGAACCCCATCAGCGAAAGAATGAAGGGGATGAGCGCGACCATCGGCATCGCGTAGAGAATCATGAGATAGAGATCGAGCGCTTCGCGCAGACGGCGAATGCGCGCCAGCAGGAGCCCAAGCGGGATGCCCACGACGATCGACGCCGCGAACCCCGTAAAAAACAGCGTGAGGGAGCTCGCCAGCTCCGGGCCAAGACTGCCATTGCGCGCGAGTTCAACGAGGCGAACCATCGTCGCGGACAGCGGCGCCATGAAGGCGGGGCTGGTGTTCCGGCCGATGATCTCCCAGAGCGCGAGGCCGCCCAGCAGGCTCGACCAGAACAACCCGTGCCGCGTGACGATCGCGCGCATCGTTTCCCGACTACTTCGAACCGTTCACCATCGCGTTGGCATCGCGCCAGATCGTGGGATCGACGATCTGCGCAACGGTCGGCGGCGTCTTGCCGAGCTTGATGTTTCCGACCTTGGCCAGGAACGCGATGAGCTTTTGCAGCTGCTCCGTGTTGAGGCCGTCATTGTCGATCGGCCACAAGCCGAATTTCAAATAGCTCTTCAGCGCGCCGCGTGCGATGGCGTAGGTGCGGCCCGTGACCTCGGCGATCTTGGCCACGCGGTCGGCATTCTTCGGATCCGCCATGTAGCGCCCTGCCGCAATGATCCCGGCCGTCATGCGGACGAAGGCATCGCGCTTCTGGGCGAGCCTGTCCTTGCGCGCGACGGCCACGATCCAGTGGGAAATCGGACTGCTGTCCCGCAGCGTCTTGATAATGGTGACGTGCTTGCCGTGGCTTTCGATCTCGGGGACGTCGTCGAGATGCAGGATGCCGTATTTGATCTGGCCTGCGATCATCGCGCTGGCGGTGTTGGAGCCGAGCGCCACCTGCTGAACGTCGTCGAGCGACATGTGGCAGCCGCCCGCCAGAATGGTCCTCAATGCGATCGAGCGGGCGCCGCCAGGCGTGTCGACCCCGACCTGCTGGCCCTTGAGATCGGCGCAAGTGGCCATTTTCGCATCGGTCGTGCCGAGCTCGAAATCCGGCTTGGGCAAGCCGTAGAAGGCCACAAGCGGCACGTTCGCGTTGGCGACCTGGCTGATAAGCAGCGGCGTGGGCGACATCGAGGCGTCGATATCGCCGGACAGCACGGCGCGCGACGCGGCGGTGCCGTTGTCGAACTGGCGCAGCTCGACATTGACGCCGTATTTCTTGAAGAATCCTGCGTCCCGCGCCACGAAGACGATGATCGAGCCGAATATCGGCGGAATGCCAGGCGGGGCGAGAACGATCTTGGGCGCCTGGGCGAAGGCCGGCGGCGCGAGCGGCATCATCAGCGGGGCGATCGCCATCATCACGACGAAAGCTGCTTTGCGGTACATACGTCATCCTCCCCAGTTGCGTCGTTGTACGATCGACGCCCGATCTTCTCAAGACTTCGGCAATTCGACCTCGAACTCGGCCTTTCTCGCCTCGTCCATCAAAGTGGACCATACCTGCTCCCGGAGCTCCGCGAAGCGCGGCGCTCGCAACGTGTCGCGGCTGCGCGGCCGTGGCAGGTCGATCGCGATCTGCTGATCGATCCGGCTCGGCCGGCCCTTCAGGACGATGACGCGATCACCCATCAGCACCGCTTCTTCGATGGAGTGGGTGACGAACAGCATCGTCGTCGGCCGCCGCTCCCAGATGTGCAGCAGCTCGAACTGCAGGATTTCGCGCGTCTGCGCGTCGACCGCGGCGAAGGGCTCGTCCATCAGCAGAACGCTCGGCTCGATGGCCAGCGCGCGGGCGAGTCCGCAGCGCTGCTGCATTCCGCCCGACATCTGGTAGGGATAGGCGTGCTCGAATCCGGCGAGCCCCACGAGATTGATGAAGGCGGGAATGCGGCGCTCGATCTCGGCGCGCGCTATTCCCGCCATGCGCAATCCGTAGGCAACGTTGTCGTACACGGTCTTCCACGGAAAGAGGCCGAAATGCTGAAACACCATGGCGACGCCCGGCGGCGGCTCGGCGACGCGCCGACCATCAATCCAAACCTCGCCTGCTGCCGGAATGAGGCCGTCGACACAGCGCAGCAGCGTGGTCTTGCCGCAGCCCGAAGGTCCGACGATGGCGACGATCTCGCGTTCGCGCACCTCGAAATCGATCCCGGAGAAGACGGTCAGATCGCCATAGCGCCGCTCGAGCGCGCGCACCACGATATGGCCTTCGCGCGGCACGTCGCACCGATCCGTCGCCGTGGCACCAATCATTCTGCGGCAGAGTCGCGTTTTTCGGCCCGGACATCGTGCCGCCTCAGCCAGCACTGCCGGCCCGTGGTGGCGGCCACGAAATAGCCGAACTCGACGATCTGCGGCTCGCTGAAGTGCCGCTTCAGGCGCTGCCACAGCGCGTCGTCGGTCGCGAGGTCCCGGGTGATCGCCTCGGTATCGGCGAGGGCGGCCTTCTGACGCTCGTCGTAGCGGGAGGATTTCTCGAAGGCGAGGAGATCGCGGTAATCGTCCTCGACCAGCCCATGGCGAGCGGATTTGACCGACCGCGAGACATAAACGCGGCATCGCTCCTTGATCGCATGGCCCATGACGCCGTTGCGGAAGACCCCGTCCGAGGCCGCAACGAAGGACCAGAAGGCGGCCAGCACATGGGCGCGGATGGCCCGGCTTTCGGGCCGGGGCCTGCCCTCGCGGCGGCCACGGTCGAACTCCGCCAGCATCGGCTCGTCGCGGATCGACGACGGATCGACATAGCTCATCCGCTGCTGCGCCATGGTCCGCCCCCTCCCGACGGGCGCGCATTCTGTGACAGCCGGCAACGCCGATCAACCGTCAATGCGGCACTCCTTCGGCCCCTCATGCAATCCTCTAATCCAACATAAGCCGGATGGCTCGTGCCGCCTACCCCGGTAGCGCGGCCGGGCAACGCATGGCGGCGTCGATGGGGTGATAGCTCTGCCCGACCCACTATCACCCCCTCTTTGGAGCGATTTTCAGACCGGACAGATCACTTGCTACAAAACCGGACAGATGAGGTGCTCCCGACAGCCCGACCGATCCCTATAACCCCTGCTACACGCCTGTGTTACACAAAATGCAATGGCAGATGTGCTAGCCTTGGCTTTCCGCGGTTTTCCGTTTTGGTGGAGTGCCCCCTCGGCTCCACCAACCCCTCCCGAAATCCGCCGATGCGAGCGTTCGATCGCCGGCGGCGGTGACGGCCCCCGCTTCCTGGCGCGTGAGACGCGGTGTCGTCCGTGCTATCGGCCGGTCATGTCACCGGCCTTGCGCGCGGCTTGCCGCCGTCATCGCCGCGCGGCAACGCAGGCTTGATTTCGCCGGACGGGTGTGATTGGACTAAACTGCGAATGACCTTTCGGCGCCGGGAGGACCCGACGCTGCGGGTTACCCCGTCCGCGCTCAGACGTCGGCGGTCGATTTGAGCTGATGCGGATGGATTGCCAGTTCGTGCGCGAGATAATTCGCGATGGTCTCGCGCGCGAGCCCGCTATCGCCGGAGAACTGGCCCGGAAAGAGCGCGTGCACGCGGACCCGGACAAGTTCTATGTTTTGCTTCCGCGAAAGCTTGTTAGGCAGCTTGCCCTCCGCGACGAGAGAGCGAATGGCCGCAGTGATGGGTCCCTGGGACGACGGCCGCCCGACCCGGGTCACTCTCGGCATTGGGACATCGTAGAATGTCGCATTCTGTTTCATGTGCAATGGACCGCTCATCTCTCGATCGCAAATGCGCCGCGACACCGGAAAGAAAGCAATCACCATGCCAATTCGTTAACCCCTTGAATTTTCGGAGTTTAAGTTCGGCCGAGGCGGGTGACTGTAAAAGATGCCGTCAGCCGGCCTGGTTAATCCGTCCCGCGCCGCTTGCGTCGGGAGCCGCTCCGGCATGCGATGGCGGCACCATGGGGTAACAGCGATCGTTGCCCGCTCCGGATTAGCGGACGCAACATGAACGTTCATGTAAAGTTTCGGCGCGGCCGCCGCGCATCGGGATGAGCCATGGGATCGTTGTTCGAGGTCTACGATGCGCTGGCACGATCGGGGTTGTTTGATCCCGATTACTATTGCGCCCGCAATCCCGAGGTCGCCGCCGCCAATCTCGATCCGCTCCTGCACTATATCGAAGAGGGTGCGCGGCAGGGCTTCAACCCGCACCCCGAGTTCGATGCCGGCTATTATCTCGAGCAATGCGCCCAAAGCGGCGAGTGCCCGGAGAACCCGTTGCTTCACTATATCACGGTCGGGACCGGGCGCGGCCTGGAGCGCATGCGGCGGCGCGAGGCCGCGGCGGCGGCGGCGCCGGACGCGGGACTGAAGCTCTATATCGACGCGCCGCGACCGGACGACGCGACCCGGCCGATCGCCGTCGAGCGCCGCTTGTCGATCGCCGGCTGGGCGCTGGCGCGGCGCGGCGTTGCCGCGATCGACATTGCCATCGACGGCATGCGGCTGCTGTCGGCGCAATATGGTATCGAGCGCCGCGACGTGGCGGCGGCCTATCCGGATTGGGATGAGGCCCGGCGCAGCGGCTTCGCCGCGACGATCCCCCACCGCAGCCTGGCGCCCGGCACGCACCAAGTCGGTATCATCCTGCGCGACACGGAAGGGGCTGAGGCGACGGCCAGCTTCGGCATTGATGTCGCCGCGCCGGCGCCCGGTGCCGGACCGGGAACGCTGCGGCTCAAGATGACGGAGGCCGAGGCCGATCTCGCACGGCGGACATTGGCGCAGCTCGACTGGCAGCCATTCTTTCGCGTCGTGCTGCTGGCGGAGGGTGACGCGGCGGAAACGGGCCGCTTGCGGGCGACGCTCGCCTCGCTGGGTCGCCAGGTCTATGAGGATTTCGGCATTCTTCTGGTGGCGCGCGGCGGGAATGGGCGCCGCGTCCCCGGCCTCGATGGCTTCGACGACATCGCCGATCGCGTCGAGATCGAGCGCGGTGCGAAGGGCATTGCGATCGGCGCCGCCGCACGCAAGGCACGGGGCCGGCCGGTCCTGGTGTGCCTGCTGCGGGCGGGGGACGTGCTCGGCTGCGATGCGCTCTTGGAATTCGCGCTCGCCTCGGGCATGAACCGCGATGCGGATTTCTTCTATGGCGACGATCGGCGGTGCGATCCGGGCGGCGCGGTTGCGCCGTTCTTCAAGCCGGACTGGTCGCCCGACCTCCTGCTCGCGACGAACTACATTGGACGGTTCTGGTGCGCCTCGGCGCCGCTGCTCGCGCGGGCCGGCGTCACGCTCGAAACGCTGTGCGCGCACGGCGACTACGATGCCGTGCTGCGTTGCACGGAAGCGGCCAATGCCGTCTGCCATGTCGGCGCGGTCCTGCACGAGCGGGCCGGCCGGCGCCGCCGCGCCGATGCCGGCGCGCGCGCGGCCATCGCGGCAGCACTGGTGCGCCGTGGCATCGAGGCCGGGGTCGTGCCCGGGCGGCTTCCCGAAACCCACCGCGTGCGGCGCGCTCTTGCCGCCGGCGAGCTGGTCTCGATCATCATTCCGACATCGGCGTCACCGCCGGCGCTGGCCGCCCGCATCGCGGGCCTGCGCGCCGTGACCGCCCATCGCCGCTATGAGATCATCTGCGTCGGCGACGGCGCCAGCGACGCGGCGCGCACGGCAGACCGCGGCGACCATGCCGCCGACAAGGTCATCCCTTGCGCCGCGCCGACGGCGTGGCCGCAGGCCGCCAATCTTGCCGCGGCGCAGGCCCAGGGACGCTATCTCCTCTTCCTCGATGAGCGCATCGAGGTCGTCGATCCGGATTGGCTCGAGGCGCTGCTCGAGCACGGACAGCGGCCCGAGATCGGTGCGGTGGGCCCGATGATCCTCGACCCGGACCGCCGCATCCGCCAGGCCGGAATGTTCCTTGCCGCGCCGGGTGCGGTGCGCCACGCGTTTCGCGGTTGCGCCGAGCACGAGCCCGGCTATTTCGGTCTGGCGCAGACGGAGCGCAACGTCATCGCCGTATCCGCCGCCTGTCTCCTGACGCGGCGCGAGACGTTCGTGGAGACGGGCGGCTTCGACTTGCGCCATGCCGGCGCGCCCGCCGATCTCGATTATGGCTTGAGGCTGTGGCAGCGGGGGCTGCTGAACCTCTACACGCCCCACGCGCGCGTCATCCAGCATGGCAGCGGCCTGCCGGAAGAGGTGCCGGAAAGCGGCGATGCCGGCGGCTTCGCCGCGCGCTGGCGAAGCGTGGTTCGGCTCGGCGATCCGTTCTTCCATCCGCGCCTGTCGCCGTCGTCCGACGACATCGAGCCTGAGCGCGAACCGGTCGAGCGCGTCTTCTCGGGCCATCCCATTCTCGCCAGGGACAAGGTTCGGCGCATCCTGGCCGTGAAGCTCGACCACATCGGCGATTGCGTCATGGCGCTGCCGGCGCTGCGCCGGCTGAAGCAGCATTTCCCCGCCGCGCGCCTCAGCGTCCTGTCCGGGCCCTGGGCGCGGGCGGTGTGGGCGCTCGAGCCCTGCATCGACGAGGTGATCGATTTCGAATTCTATTTCGCGGTCTCGGGACGCGGCGCGCGCGCCGTCTCGGACCGGGCGTTCGAGCGCCTGGGCGCCCGCCTGGCGCCGCATCGCTTCGATCTCGCGCTCGATCTGCGCAAGATTCCGGATACCCGCCCGGTCCTGCAATATGCCGGGGCGCGGTGGCTGGCCGGGTTCGAATTTGGCGGACAGTTCCCGTGGCTCGACATCGCCCTCGAATGGGACGGCGACCGCGCGCTTGTCGCCAAGCGGCAGCACATCGGTGACGATCTCGTGAACCTGGTCGATGCGATCGCGGCGGCCGGCGAGCCCGATCGCCAGGTCATCGCCCGCCCGGCCGCCGCCCCGCGCGCGCGCCTTGCCGGCGTGCCCGAGCGCTTGTTCGCGAAGCCGGTCGTCTGCATTCACCCGGCAGCGGGCAATCCGCTGCGCCAATGGCCGGAACGCCATTTCGCCGCTCTCATCGATCTCCTGGTCGAGCGCCGCGGCGTCAACGTCGCGCTCATCGGGCGGCGCGGCGAAGAGCGGGTCGCGCGCGCCATCCTCGCGCAGGTCGCGCAGCGTGACGCGGTCTTCCCGCTGCTCGGCAAGGTCGAGCTGTCGCAACTGCCGTCGCTGCTGACGCGCTGCGTTTTGTTTGTCGGCAACAATAGTGGACCAAAGCATATCGCCGCGGGGCTCGGCGTGCCGACCGTGGCGGTTCACTCCGGCATCGTCGATTGCGTCGAATGGGGTCCGCTCGGACCGAACGCGGTTGCGCTCTGGCGCGACATGACCTGCGCGCCCTGTTATCTCCAGACCGTGCAGGACTGTCCGCGCGGTCTCGCCTGCCTGACGGGGCTTGCCGCCGGCGCGGTTTATAGGGCGTGCGAACGCATGCTGCCACTCGCTTCGGTTCCGCCCGGGACGGTTCCCCCAGCGTGGCGCCATGGTTAATCGGCGGTTAACCGCCGTTGCTCATGGTTGGCCGCGGACGACATTGCTGCCGTTCGATGCCCAATTTCGGCCACATATCTTGCGCATTTGGCGATGATGCTGCATAATCCTCGCACCGCGAACATGCCTCGCTACGTGAAGCGGCCTCGGGGCCGAGAGCGTGGCCGGTTTGCCGGTGGACGCGATGGGTGATGGGGCCTGCCTCACAACCTTTCATCCAGGGGTTGCGCAAGAAAAAATGGCGAAGATCTGGCCATACGACGAAGCCTGCATCGTCGCGGGAGAGCTTTATGGCAGCTTGTTTGCACGCAACAGCGACGAAGGAGGCTACAGTTACAACCTCAACCAGCTTTTGCACGGTTATGAAAGCGTTCGCGATATCGTGATACGCTTCTGCACGTCCGAGGAGTTCCGCGAGAAATTCGTAATGAATCAATCGGCAAACGAGCTTGCGCGGCGCCTATTGTTGCGCTTCGCCATGATCAAACGCCCGTCCCCCGAGCAGATCAAGGCGCTCGCTATCGCGTTGCTTGAGCGTGATTGGCGCCAAGTGGTTGCCGAAGTCATCATGAGCGAGGGCTATACCGCCGCTTATGGCGACGACCGCGTCCCGCTCTGGGCCTAGGGCGGAGGGGAATCCGAGGTGGCAGCCAAGCGCAAGGCGTCGTCCAAGCCGGCGATCGCCGCCGCGGCGTTGCTCGATGCACCGTTGCGGGAGAGTGTCGCGGTGCCGGCGAACGGCGTCGCCGCCGGCACCGCAGTGCGCAAGCGGGAGCGGGCGAGCGTCGAAGGCGGGCTGATTGGGCTCACGGCGGACGGTATCCTGGGCTGGGCCTGGGATCCCGCGCAGCCGACACGCTCCGTTACCGCGGTCGTCACCAGCGGCGGCGACGTGCTTGGCACCGGGGTCGCGGATCTGTTCGACCATGACGCGGTCCGCCATCATATCGGACCCGGCATTCCCGGATTTCTCGTCAAGCCGACGCGGGCGCCGCAGGGCCGTTACCCGGTGGCATTGACGCTCAAGGACGAAGCCGGCGCCATCCTGGGTGCGCCGCTGCTGATCGACGATCCGGCCAAGTTCGAGCCGTTTCTCCTCGCTTCGGATCGCGGCACCTATGAAGGCTATGTCGACCAGTTCCGCGACGGGTTTCTGATCGGCTGGGCGTGGAGCCCGGTCTCGCCCGATCGCCCCGTCGTTGTCGAACTCTACGAGGGCGATGACCGCATCGACCGCACCGTCGCGTCGCTTTACCGCGACGATCTGGCCGCGGCGGGCAAGCGGCAGGGCCATTGCGGATTTCGCCTCGAACTGCCGGTGGCGCTGCTCGACGACCGCGTTCACAGCCTGAAGATCAAGATCGCCAATAGCGGGTATGAACTGCCAGGCGGCGCGATCGCCTTCGGCCCGCTCTCCGCCTCGGCGCTGCTCAATGAAATCGTCATGCTGCGCGCCGAGGTCCGGCGTCTCGCCGACACAATCGGCCGGATCGCCTCGCCGCAGGGCGATGTGCAGGCCGGGCTCATCCGCACCGTGTCGGAGCGTGTCGCCGCGCTGATCGAGGTGCAGCGCGAGACGGTGGAGCGCGAACTCGACGCGCTGCGCGCGGTCGCCTTCGCGGCGGCGCCGGCCGATTTCCGTTCGGGCGGCGAACCGCGCGACGCGGTCGTCAATGGCGACGCGGAAGCCGGCGGCGCCGGGACCAGGGTGAAACGAAAGGCCGTATCACCGTCATGAGAGACGGCGCGTCCGCCAGAGACCTGCTGTTCTTCACGCCCCTGCCGCCGAAGCGCAACGGCATCGCCGATTATTCGTATCAGGTGCTTGCGGGGCTGGCGCTGGAATACAACTGCATCGCGGTCGTGGCGAACGATCACGGCGAGGCGTCGGCGCCGCCGGGCGTCGACGTCATTTCCACGGTCGAGTACGTCATGCAGTCCGAGCGCCTCGCGCCGCGGCTCCACGTCTATCAGCTCGGCAACAATCCCGATCATGCCTTCATGCTGCCGTTCATGGCGGAACGGCCCGGCGTGGCGGTGCTGCACGATCCGTCGCTCCACGATCTTCTCGACCTCGTGTCGGTGCGCATCGATGACGTGTCGCGCTATGCCGACGCGCTCGAGGCCGAGCATGGGCTCGCGGGCCGCATCCTCGGCGAGCAATTCCGCCGCTACCGGCTGCGCGAGCGCCGCATGTTCTTCGACATGCCGATGCTTCGCGGCATTGCCGGTCCCTCGCTCGGCGTGATCGTGCATTCGCGCTATGCTGCGGTGAAGGTGCTGGCGCGCGCGCCGCAAGCGCCGGTGACCATCGTCCCGCACCAATACGTGCCGCCTTCCGACGAGGGCGCGGCCGATCCGGTGGCGACAAGACGCGCGCTCGGCGTTGCCGATGACGAGATCCTGTTCCTGTCGCTCGGATTCGTCACCCGGGCCAAGCGGATCGACGCGGCGCTTCGCGCGCTTGCCATCGCGCGCGACCGGCTGCCGCCATTCAAATACGTGATCGCGGGCGAGATCAAGGACACCGAACCCGACGTGCCGGCGCTCGCCGCTTCGCTCGGTCTCGGCGCGGTCGTTTCCACGCTCGGCTATGTCGAGGAAAGCCGGTTCGCGCCGCTGGTCCGCGCCGCCGATATCGTCATCAACCTGCGCTATCCGGTGGCGGGCGAGACGTCCGGCACCATGATCCGCGCCCTCGGCGCGGGCGGCTGCCTCGTGGTCGTGGACCGCGGCGCCTTCGCCGAGCTTCCCGACGATGCCGCGGTCCGCGTTGCCTGGGGCGGCGATTTCGAACACCGCCTGGCCGCTGCTTTGGAGCGTCTGGCGCGCGACAAGGTGCTGCGCCGGCGGATCGGCGGCAATGCGCGCGACTTCATCGCCGCCAACAACCGTCTCGATCTCACCATCGCCGGCTACCGGCGCGCGTTCGAGCGGGCGTGGTCGATGGCGCCGCCGGCATGGGAGATGGCGGCGGATTTCGAGTTCCTGCCGCCGCACCGGCTGAGCGAAGCGATCCGCGCTGCGCGCACGGCGCAGGGCGCGCGTCCCTTGCCGCTGTGGTTCGAGGCCGGCGCGGTTCCTGTTTGCGACGGCAAGCAACCGCGCACGCTGGTGATCGGCGGCGATCATGCCGGCCTCCTCGATCGGCTCGGCTATCGCCGCGACGGCGAGCATGCGCTGCAGCTCGCCGCAATCGGCACGACCGATATCGCTGCGCACGAGATGCGTGCAACCGATCTCGCGATCGTGCTGCCGGACGCGGTGCTTGCCGATGACGATTCAGGCGCGGCGCTGGCAGCGATCAATCGCCGGCTCGCTTTCGGCGGGATCCTGGTCTGGCACCGCGCGCGCCGGCACAATGGCCGGACGGGTCCGCCGCTCGCGCGGCAGGATGCGATGCGCCTGTTCGCGGCCTATGGCTTCCGCGTCGATGCGTCGTTCACGGGAAGTCCGCCGCAGCTCGACGAACGCGACGCTTCGGTCGCCGCCGACGAGGTCCAAGACGAATGCTGTTGGCGCCTCTACAAGGTCAGCGAGACCTTCGCCGGCGCCGATTTCAGGGTGCCTTCGCATGGATGATGACGCGGCACGCCGCGCACAACCGTGGTGCGGCCGATGAGCGCGATGTCGCTTTCGGCGGTGTGCTATCTCACGCTCGCTGGCGAGCGGGAGCAGGACATACTCCTCTACGTCGACGGCATGGTCGATTCGCTGTCGGTGTTCTGGCGCGATCCCGTGCCGCTGCACCTCGTCTTCGTCTGTCCCGAGGACGAAGTCTCGTTCTTCCGCCGTTCGATCGTGCCGGTGCCGCGGCTGCGGTTCGAGTTCAAGACCGAACGCGAGGTCGCGCCGAGCCTCGCCGCCGACACGATGCTCGTGTCCGACCGGCGCGACATGGCGGCTCGTCTGCTTTTCGCGGCATCGTGTCCGACGGATTTCTGCCTGACCCTCGAACCGGGGGCGTTTTGCGTCCGGCCGATCGGGACCGACACGCTGCTGCCACAGGGGCGCGCGCTGACCGAGTGGGAAAGCAAGGCCAAGCATGCCGGCTGGTGGCGGGCTTCGGCGCGCCTTCTGGGCTGCGAGGACAGGGGCGAGGCGATGGGGTTGAGCGTTTGTCCGGCCATCCTGGCCAAGGATCTCGCCGCCCGCGCCATTGCCGCGGTCGCCAAGGCGAGCGGTCACAACCCGGTCAAGGCGCTCGCTGCCGCCACGCTCGGGGAACGGGAGTCCTGGACCGACAGCGCCCTCTACGGCCTCGCCAACGAGGGCGCGGCCATGCTCGCCTGGCATTGGGACCGGGATGCGAGGCCGAACGACCGGCCGAACCGGCTCCATTCCGACGCCAATATCTGGAGCCGCGAGGAGGTCAGCGGCTGGGACCCGGAGACGTGGCGGTCTCAGGCGAACCACGGCGATTTCGTCATCATCAAGCGCCGCGCCGGGATCGTACCGGAACAGGTCCTGCCGAGCCTCTATCGCATGCTCGACCTGCGCGCCTGAGGCGCCGCCGGGCGCAGGATTCCCTATTTGTTCGAAACGGTAGCGTTATCTTCCCCGCAACCATAATGTGCTAGAGACTAACGCTGCGAGCTGTCACTCGACGCCATGGGACAACGCCTGCGATGATCATCCGCTCCCGCGCTCCGCTGCGCCTGGGCCTTGCCGGCGGGGGCACCGACGTATCGCCCTATTGCGATCGCTACGGCGGCGCGGTGCTCAATGCGACGATCGATCTTTACGCCTATACCGTGGTCGAGCCGACCGACGACGGCAGCGTCGTCTTCAGCGCCCCCGATCTCGAGCAGGAGTTGGTGGCGCCGGCCGATGCGATGATGGAACTCGCTTATCCGCTGATCCTGCATCGCGGCGTCTACCGGCGCATCGTCAACCAGTTCAACGGCGGGCGGCCGCTGTCGTGCCGGATCACCACGTTCTGCGACGCTCCGCCGGGATCGGGCCTCGGCACCTCGTCGACGATCGTCGTCTCGCTCATCAAGGCGTTCGTCGAGTGGCTCAATCTTCCCTTGGGCGAGTACGAGATCGCGCATCTCGCCTTCGAGATCGAACGTACCGACTCGGGCCTGGCCGGCGGACATCAGGACCAGTACGCGGCGACCTTCGGCGGCGTGAATTTCATGGAATTCTATGACGACAACCGCGTCATCGTGAATCCGCTGCGCATCAAGAACTGGATCCTGTCCGAACTCGAGACCTCGCTTGTGCTGTTCCATTGCGGCGTATCGCGCGCCTCGGCCAGGATCATCGAGGAGCAGGTCGCGAACATCGCCCAGGGAAAGGCGCAGTCGCTCGATGCCATGCACGAGCTCAAGGCCGACGCCTATTGCATGAAGGAAAGTCTGCTCAAGGGCGACATCGCCGGTTTCGCGCGCTTCATGGGCAAATCGTGGAGCGCGAAGAAGCGCGCGGTGAAAAGCATCACGACCACGCATATCGACGCCATCTATGAGACCGCAATGGCGGCCGGCGCGCTTGCCGGCAAGGTGTCCGGCGCCGGCGGCGGCGGCGTGATGACGTTCCTGGTCGAGCCGGTGCGGCGGATCAATGTTCTGCGCGCGCTGCAACGGATGGAGGGACGGATCATGACCTGTCATTTCACCAAGCAGGGGACGGAAGGCTGGAAAATCTACTGAATCCGCGGGCGACGCGCCCGGCCGGCGTCCGGCGCAAGGAGGCATGATGGATCATCGCTTCGATGGGTTCGTGCGCGAGGAAGTAGCGAAGACGGCGGCGTTGCTCGATGCGCTCTTGGCCGATCCCGGCACGCTCGCGGCGGTGGGGCAGATTGCCGAGCTGTGCGTGACGGCGCTTCGCGCCGGCCGCAAGATTCTTTTCGCCGGCAACGGCGGCAGTGCCGCCGACGCGCAGCACCTGGCCGCCGAGCTGGTAGGCAAGCTCGCCTACGACCGGCCGGGGCTCGCCGCCATGTCGCTCACCACCGATACTTCGATCCTGACGGCGGTCGCCAACGATTACGGCTATGAGGACACGTTCGCGCGCCAGGTCGATGCGGTGGGCGCAACCGGCGACGTGCTCGTCGGTATCTCGACCTCCGGGCGCTCCCGTAACGTGCTGAAGGCATTCGCCGCGGCGCGCGCCAAGGGTATCGCCACGATCGGCATGACGGGCCGCGGCGGCGGCGATTTCCCGCCGCTATGCGATCTTTGCCTGTGCGTGCCGTCGGCGGAGACGCAGAAGATTCAAGAGGCGCATATCGTGCTCGGCCATATCTTCTGCGCCATCGTCGAGCGGCAGATGTTTCCGCGTGTGCCCTGATGCGCGCGATCGTCCTTGCTGGCGGGCAGGGGACGCGGCTGCGTTCGATGGTGAGCGACGTGCCGAAGCCGATGGCGCCCATCGGCGGGCGGCCCTTTCTCGCCTATCTGCTCGACCGGCTCGAGCACCAGGGCGTGACCGACGTGACGCTCGCGATCGGCTATCTGGGCGAGCGGATCGAGGCGGTGCTGGGCGCGCGCTGGGGCGGGCTCGCGCTGCGCTATGTCGTCGAGGCGGAACCGCTGGGCACCGGCGGCGCGTTGCGTCAGGCGCTTAACGCGGCCGACGGCTTCCCGGTCTTCGCCATGAACGGCGACAGCTATGTCGCCTGTGACCTCGCGGACATGCTGCGCCGCCAGCGCGAGAGCGACGCTCGGCTCAGCGTTGCCGTGCGGCGGGAAGCGAATACCAGCCGGTTCGGCACGGTCGTCGTCGCGGACGAGCGCATCGTCGGCTTCGCATCGGAGCGCCGGGGGCAGCCCGGCTGGATCAATTGCGGACTCTATCTTTTCGGCGAAAATGTTCTCGCCGATCCGGCGCTCCCGGACAAATTCTCGTTCGAGAGCGATTTTCTCGAACCGCGCGCGGCCGCGCTCCGGCCGCTTGCCTACGAGGTTTCGGGATATTTCATCGACATCGGCGTGCCGGAGGATTTGCGGCGCGCCCAGCACGAGCTTCCAGGCAGGCTCCACGTCCATGCGGCACCGCGATCCTAGACCCGGCCTGATCCTGGACCGCGACGGCGTCGTCAACGAGGATTGCGGCTATCTCTGGCGTGTGTCCGAATGCCGGTTCGTCGATGGCATCTTCGCGATGGTCAAGGCGTTCGCGTCGCGCGGCTTTGCCGTCGTCATCGCGACCAATCAGGCCGGCATCGCCCGCGGCTATTACGGCGAGGACGATTTTCACGTGCTGATGAACTGGATGCGCGAGGAGTTCCGACGTCGCGACGTCGCCATCGACGCGGTCTATCACTGCCCCTACCACCCGACCGAGGGCATCGGCGACTACCGCCGGGCGAGCCCAAGGCGCAAGCCGGCGCCGGGGATGCTGCTTCAGGCGGCGCACGACCTCGGGCTTGATCTCGCCCGCTCGTGGTGCGTCGGCGACAAGGCGACGGACATCGAAGCCGGGCGCGCCGCCGGCGTGGGAACGCTGGTGCTGTTTGATCCGGCCGAGTGCGACACCCTGCGCCACGGCGATCATTGGATCGTGCCCGATCTTGCCGCGGTCACACGGCTGCTCGAGCGTTCGTCGCGCGAGGTTTGCCCGTGACGCGCCGCAAACGCTTCGTTCTCGTCGACCCCAGCCTCGTCGCCAAGGACGGCGACAAATGGCAATACGCCGTGCTGTTCGCGAAGTCGGCGGCGGCGAACGGATACGATTTCACCCTGTTGACGCACCGCGACGCGCCGGCGATCGGTCGCGTCGACGGGCACAAGGTGGATCAGCGCGGCATCTTCACCGCCACGTTCTTTGCCCATGCCGACATCGTCGCGCGCCATGTGGGCGACGCGGCAGCGGCGCGAGCGCGCGAGGCAAAGGCGAAAGGCAAGGCGGCGGCGCGCGGCCGTGCGTCCAGTACCAGCGCCAAACGGCGGGAGCCCGCCGCGGGGCTTCGACTGCGGGCGGATGCCGGCGGCGTCGCCGCGCCCTTCAACCGCGACGATTTCGCGATCGCGCTGGCGGCGGAATTGCGCGCGCTCGATCTGCGTTCGGGCGATCACGTCTTCTTCCATACGATGACCTACGGCATGCTGGAGAGCCTGTGCGAGGTGACTTGCGCACTCGATCTCGAGAAGCCGATCGACGCCGATGCGCATTTCCTGTTTCATTTCGGCATCGAGGCATCGGATGCGCGCACGTTTCTCGACCGCTATTACCAGTATTCGCACGTCGAAAGCCTGGGCCGGCGCCTGCGCTGCGGTGCGCCGTTCCGGCGCCTGCATTTCCTCGCGACCAACCCGGCGCTGCGCGAGGAGGCGTCGCGTCTGCTCGAAGCGCCGGTCGGACTGTTCGAGGGGCTGGCCGATCTCGCCGGCTATTTCACCGCCAACGGCGGAGCGGAAGCGACCGCGCATCGGCGCCGCCGCGTGCACGATGCGCAGGCGCTGCGCAAGATCACGCTCGGTATACGGGCGGGCGACCTCAGCGGCTTCGACAGCGGCGCTCTCCGCGTCGGCGTCGAAATTCTCCGCCGCTTCGATTTCGACGTTGTCCTGAAGATCTTCTTCAATGGCGGCTCGCTGCCGCTGTTGCGCGATTTCGCCAGGCTTCTCGCCGACATCCAGCCGAAGTTCGTCGATGTCTCGGACAACGACCAGTATATCCGCGAGATCACCCAATCGTCGCTGATGCTGCTGACCTACGACTCGGAGCGCTATGCCAAGCGGGTCAGCGCGGTGCTGCACGATTGTTCGGTGCTGGGCGTGCCCGCGCTGGTGCCGGCGCGAACGACGCTCGCGGATGCGGCGCATTACGCGCGGATTTTCGTGTATCGCGGCGCGGCCGATTTCGGCGCGACGCTGCTTTATGCGGCGCGCGCGCTGTGCCGCAACCCCGAGACCTCTTTCGCCAAGGCACGCATCGCCCGCGAGATCTACGGCGCCGACGTGGTGACGCGGATCACGGGGAACCCGACCGCGTCGCTCACCGTCGATCGGATCGGGCCGATTGCCAATCTCATCATGCCGTTGTGGGGCCGGGTCGGCAGTTCGCACATCTTCGAGGCGCAGATCGCGTTCCTGCTGTCGCGCGGATATTTCGTGCAACAGGTGCTGGTTCTCGACAAGCCCGCCGACAAGACCGAGTCGATTCCCTATTTCTGGCGCATGCTCTACGAGAACACGCGCCGCACGCGCGGTTCGGTGCAGCGCATCGCCTTTCCGCGCCTCGAGGATCAGGCCCGGGTCGGTGCCGCGGCGAAATCATCGCGCCTCGACGGGTATCAGGCCTACGAGGCCATGCTCGCCATGAGCGATCTCGAAGACCCGCACTTCGCCGCCCGCATGCGGCGGGCGGAAGTTACGATCGTCAACCACGTCTTTCACGCGGGCTTCGCCCTCGCGCATTCGACGCGCAACCGGATTCTCGAAAGCCACGATATCCAGAGCTACAACCTCAGCCGTCGCCCGCTGACCGATCCGACGACCGGCGCGCCCGATCCGCTCAGCCGGATCATGGCATCGGAAATGGCGTCGGTCGCAAAATTCGACTACGTCGTCAACATCGTGCCCGAAGAGGACGCCGTCCTCTCCATCTTCAATCCGCGCACCAAGCTCGTCATTCCCTATATCCCGCGCATCCCCGCCGCCACGCGCCATGCCTCGGTGGCGGCATTCGCCACCGCCAACCGGTTGCACGAATCCTATCGCGGCGTCGATCGCTTCGATCTGCTGTTCATCGGAGATTCCCACGAGAACAACGTGAACGCGGGGCGGTGGCTGTTACGCGACGTGTTCAAGCCGCACCTGCTCGAACGCGGCTGCAGCCTCGCGATCTGCGGCCGCGTGTCGGACGCGCTCTACGAGGCGTTCGAGGGGCTCGCCTCGGTGTTCTTCCTGGGCTTCGTCGAGGATCTGCCCGCGGTCTACGCGTTGAGCCGCATCGTGCTGCTGCCCGACCAGAGCGGCACCGGCATCTCGATCAAGGCGCTCGAAGCCTTCGCGGCGGGCAAGCCCGTCGTCGCGACGCCGACCGCCGTGCGCGGATTCCACGCGCGGCTGCCGGAGGATTTTCGCACCCACAAGGACGCCGCGTCGTTCGCGAGCGCCGTTATCGACGCGCTTGGCAGCGATGAACGCCGCCGCGCGCTGGCCGAGCTCTCGTTGCGCAGCTATGCGGCCGTCTCGAGCCGGGAAGCGGTGGAGGGATCGTGGGACGATGTGTTCCGCAGCCTCGGCATCGTTGCGCCGGCGCCGGCCGCCAAAGGCCCGGCGCCGGCGCTGCCCGGCCGTGACGCCGCGCGGCCCTCGCGATCGCACCGCCCGGTGCGCAAGGTCGTGGACGAAGCCGCTCCGGCCGGCGGCGCGACCGCGACGCTGCTGCACGAGCGCCTGAGCCTGCAGCGCAGCGGCGGGGCCACCGGCTGGGAAACGTGCCGCGCGCTGTTGCGCTGGGTGCCCGAGACGGTCGACGTGATCGCCGCGACGTTGCCGGGCTCCTATCTCGAGCGGCGGCTCAGAGAGAGCGTCAATCACGAGCGCCTGTTCATCCACCCGGTGGCGGCGCCCAATGCGTTCAAAGGAATCACGGCGCCGGCGTCGGCGGTCGAGCCGTTGGTGTTCCTGGGCGACAGGGATCGCGACCTGCTAAGGCCGCCGCGTCCATGGCCGGTGGCAGCGCAGCGCGACGGCGCGCGGATCCGCATGCTCGACACGCTCTATGCCAGCTCGCACCGGCCGGGACTGATCGTGATCGAGGAGGCCGCGGTCGCATGCGCGATCCTCGCCGGCGCCGAATTGGCTATCCGTCAGGCGCCGGCCATTCTCATTTGTCTCGCGTCGTCGCCGATGCAGGACCGCGCGGCGCTGTGGCGGACGTGCAGCGAGCGGCTCGCCGGCCGAGGCTATGAATGGGTCGATGGCCTGCTCGCTCCCTGGGTGGCGGAAGCGCCGGCGGGCGGCGTGGGCGACGTGATCTGCGCGCTGCCGCAAAGCCTGGTCGCGGCGCGACGGGTCGGCGGCGCCGCGCTTCCATCGATGCGGGGCGCATGAACCGCGTCCTCATCGCCTCGCCGATTCCATCGCATCCCCAGGATCAGGGGAACAGCGCACGCATTCACGCCCTCGGCCGCATCCTGCAATCGGCCGGCATCATCGTCCATTTCCTCTATTACGCGATGGAAGGGCTGACGCCGGGGCAACGCGCCGCCATGGAGGCGTGCTGGGATCACTTCCACGCCGTTCCCTGCGCACCGCGCGCGACCGCCCCCGGCGCGAACGGCGTCTACCGTCTCGATGACTGGTGGGACCCCGCGGTCGCGGCCGCGGCGCGCGAGCTGCACAGGCGCTGGCGCTTCGGTGCCGTCATCGCCAATTACGTCTGGTTCAGTGCCGTCCTCGACGCGTTCGGCAGCGATGTCGTGAAGGTGCTGGACACGCACGACGTGTTCGGTGGGCGGGCGGATCGGTTTCGTGCCGCGGGGCTCGAGCCCGAGTGGTTCTACACGACTCCGGCCGAAGAGGCGCGCGGCTTGGCGCGAGCCGACATCGTGCTGGCGATTCAGGACGAGGAGGCCGGGCATTTCCGCGGTCTGGGGCACGGCGACGTGCGGCTGGTCGGCCACTTGCCGCCTTTTGCCAAGCGTTCGCCGCGACCGGTCGCGGCGTCCGTCATCACCGCCGGCTATCTCGCCAGCGGCAATCCCATCAATGTGAGCTCGTTCGAGCGCTTGCGGCATCGTCTGGCCAGCGGCGGGGCGCCCGGCATGAAGCTGATGGTCGCTGGCGCCATATGCGACAAGCTGCCGGTCCGTCCCGAGCCGTTCGCGGCGCTGGGGCGCGTCGACGACGTGGCGTCGTTCTACGATGCGGTCGATCTCGTCATCAATCCCATGACCTTCGGCACCGGGCTGAAGATCAAGTCGGTCGAGGCGGTGTTTCAGGGCCTGCCGCTCGTTGCCACCGCCGCCGCCATGACCGGCTTGCCGGCCCGCCATCCCTATCACCGCTTTGCCTCGGTCGAGGCGCTGGCCGATCGCCTCGCTGCGTTCGGGACGGATGACCTCGCCGATCTGGCGCAGGCGTCGTGGGAATGCCGCGCCGAATATTCGGCCGGCGTGCGCGCCGCCTTTCGCGAATTGATCGCCGCCATCGCGCGGTAACCTTGATTTCGTCAATTAACCTTGATTTCGTCAATTTTTATTTCGACGAATTCTGTCGGGAATTTTTACAGAATCCGAAGCTTCTTATTTTCCAGCGACTTAAGTCTTTGAAGTAAAAGAATTGGCATATGAATTGCACACTTTCACCCATCGCGACGCGCCCGTCCGGGGAAGCATCGCCGCGCCGAGAAGGCGCGGCCGCCGCGCTTACCCCGGACCCGGTTGGATCGCGCACAGCGGCGGCTGAACGCGCCGGACGCGATGTGTGATAGACTGCCGAGCCTTCGCCGCGGGAGAAGGACCAACGCTTGACGTACGCAACTGACGAGCGCGACCGGGTGCCGAGCACCGCGCTTCACGCCATTGCCGTCGTGGCGGGAAGGCTCGGAATCGACACGACCGTCGAGCAACTCGCGCGTGCCTACGTCTTTGCGGGCAAGGAGCCGCCGAGCAACAGCGTGATTGCGATTGCCCGCGATCTCGGCTTGGAGGCGCGCCGGGCGACCCTGCGCTGGCGCGATCTGCCGCGCCTGCAGAAGGTGCTGCCGGCCATCCTTCGCCTTCGCGACGGCAACGCACTTGTCCTCGAAAGCATTCAGGAGAAAGCCGACACCGGGATGGTGGCGGTGTTGCGCGATCCGACCGGACCGTCGGATGCTCTGGTCCTGGTCGACGAGAGCCATCTCGACGGGGTCTGGGACGGCGAAGTCATTCTCGTCAAGCGGCGGTATGGCGTCACCGACGAGGAACGGCCCTTCGGCATTTTCTGGCTCTTTCAGCAGCTCTTGCGCGAACGGCGGCTGTTCGTCGACATCGGCGCGGCATCGCTCGTGTGCACGATCTTCACGCTGGCGCCGCCGTTTCTGTTCATGATCGTCCTCGATCGCGTTCTGGTGAATCGTTCCGTCTCGACGCTGACCGTGTTGACGGTGGCGATCCTCGTCATGATCGTGTTCGAGATGGCCCTGACGTTCCTGCGGCGGCTGTTCGTCGAGGTGGTGACGACCCGCATCGACGGCCGTCTCAATCTTTTCGTCGTCGAACGGCTTCTCAGACTGCCGATGGACTATTTCGAACGAAATCCCACCGGCACCATCATGAGCAAGCTCGGCGAGATCTGGCGAATCCGCAACTTCATGACGGGTCAGCTCTTCGGCGTGGTGCTCGACGCGGTGCCGCTGTTGGCGCTGGTGCCGTTGATGCTCTATCTCGAATGGCACCTGTCGCTGCTGGTCTTCGCGCTCTCCGGCATCATCTCGCTCATCATTCTCGCATTCCTGCGGCCGCTCAGCCGGCGCTATCACCGGGTCGTGACCGCCGAGCACCGCAAGGGCGCGCATCTCGTCGAGACCATCTACGGCATGCGCACGATCAAGTCGCTGGCGCTCGAAGGGCGCCGGCGCTTCGAGTGGGACGTGCGCGTCGCCGAGGCGAGTTCGGCGCGCTATGGTCTCGGCACGTTTGCCAATTATCCGCAGACGATGACGCTGCCGTTCGAGCGGCTGATCTATTCGGGGTCTTTCATCGTCGGCGCCTACATGGTGCTCGCCAACCCGGAAAGCATGTCCGTCGGCGTGCTCGTCGCGTTCTCGATGCTGTCGATGCGCCTCGCCCTGCCGCTCGTCCAACTGGCGCGCTTGCTGCAGGACGTGGCGGAAGTTCGCGGCGCGGTCAACGAGGTCGCGTCCGTCATGAACGCGGCGCCCGAGCAAGGCCATCACGGCACCGGGCTGAAGCTGCCCATCGAGGGCGAGATCGCCTTCCAGGATGTGCGGTTCCGCTACGGTACCGGCGCGCCGCTTGCCCTCGACGCGGTCACCTTCACGATCCCGCGCGGGACGATCTTCGGCATCATGGGGCGGAGCGGCTCGGGCAAGACCACGGTCACGCGCCTGCTGCAAGGGATCAATCCCGGCTACGAAGGCATCATCAAGATCGACGGCATGGACCTGCGCGAAATCGATCTCGTGCATCTGCGGACGAATATCGGCGTGGTGCCGCAGGAGAATTTCCTGTTCAACGGCACAATCCGCGAGAACATCGCGGTGGCGCGGCCGGACGCCGGATTTCCCGAGATCGTCCGGGCGGCGCAGATGGCCGGCGCCGAGGAATTCATCGAGCGCCTGTCACGCGGCTACGAAACCATGCTCGAGGAGGGCGCGGCCAATCTCTCCGGCGGTCAGCGCCAGCGTCTCGCGATCGCGCGCGCGCTCCTCATCGATCCTCCGGTCCTGATCCTCGACGAGGCGACGAGCGCGCTCGACGCCGAAAGCGAGGCGATCATCAACGCCAACCTGCAGCGCATGGCCCGCGGCCGCACCATCATCGTCATATCGCACCGCCTGTCGATGCTGGTGCCCGCCCAGGCCATCCTCGTGCTCGAGCGCGGCAAGGTTTACGATATCGGCACCCACGACGAACTTCTCCACCGCTGCGACATCTACAAGCACCTCTGGCACGTGCAAAACCGCAACAGCGAACGAAGCGCTCCCCATGTCCAACTTGCCATCGCTCGCGCGCCCGAGGCGTGACGTTTCCGTCAACGTCCTCGTCAGCGCCTTCGAATCGGAGACGGCGTCGGTCTTTGTCCGCACTTCGCCGACGAGCGAGCATCTCGTGCTCTATGTCATCATGGCGATGGTCGTGCTGGCGCTGGCGCTCGCTTCGGTGACGAAGCTCGATCGCGTCGTCTCCGCCAAGGGCAAGGTGATCTCCGCCGAGGGATCGCTCTATGTGCAGCCGCTCGACCGGGCGATCGTCCGGTCGATCGCCGTCAAGGTGGGCGACGTGGTGAAAAAGGGCCAGGTGTTGGCCACGCTCGACCCGACCTTCGCCGGTGCCGATCTTGCCCAGGAACAGGAGAAGATGGCGAGCACCAAGGCGCTGGTCGCGCGGCTCGACGCCGAATACACCCATCGGATCTACAGCGCCGCCGACGGCGACCGCTACGAACTGTTGCAGCAGGCGATCTTTCAGCAGCGCCAGTCCGAGTTCAACGCGTCGCTCGCCGATTTCGATTCGCGTGTCAACAACGCCGAGGCGAAGATCGTCGGGCTGCAGCAGGACGTCGCAACCTACCGCCAGCGCCTCAAGGTCGCCTCCGACATCGAGAACATGCAGGCGAAGCTCGAGCGCGACGGCTGGGGCAGCAGGCTCAAGACGCTGACCGCGACCGACACAAGGGTCGAGATCAGCCGGCTTTTGTCCCAGAGCGAAAGCGATATCAAGGAGACGAAGCAGACGCTGCAGGGCGCCCAGGCGCAGCGCGCGGTCTATATCGAGAAATGGCGGTCCGACATCGCTTCGCAACTTGCGACGGCGCGCGATTCGCTCACCAAGGTCCAGGAGGACCTCAAGAAGGCGCGGAAGGTCAATCAGCTCGTGAGCCTCGTTGCGCCGGCCGACGCGATCGTACTCAAGATTGGCAATGCCTCGTCGGGTTCGGTGGTCGGGCCGACGGTCGATGCCGACCAAGGCGCGCTCTTCACCCTCGTTCCGCTCGACGACAAGCTCGAAGCCGATATCAAGGTCGATGCCCGGGACATCGGCTTCGTCCGGGTCGGCGATCCCGTCGTGCTGAAGCTCGATGCCTACGACTTCCTGCGCCACGGCACGGCCAAGGGCGTGATCAAGACCATCAGCGAGGGCTCGTTCACCGAGGGTGCGGGCGGGACGGTGCGCTCGCCCTATTTCAAGGTGCGGGTCGCCTTCGCCGACATGCACCTGCACGACGTGCCCACGAGCTTCCGCCTCATTCCGGGCATGACCCTCGTCGGCGACGTGCACATCGGCAAGCGCACGATTCTGTCCTATCTGGTCGACGGGGTGATGCGTACGGGCTCCGAGGCGATGCGAGAGCCCTGAGCCGACCGGGGCGGCTCAGGGGGCTACGAGAACGCTTCGAGGCCGCGCGTCTTGCCGTGCCGCGAAGGTTGCGGCGCCTTCTTCCGCTACCACTGGAGCGTCGCCGGCGGAATCACCCAGCTGCCCATCTGGGCGCGGAAATCCTTGGTGATCGCCGCTGCGTCCGAATCCGACGAGACCACATAAGGCGTGATGAACACCAGGAGCTCGGTCCTGTCGTTCTGGATGGACTGGCTCTTGAACATCAGCCCGAGCACGGGAATGTCCTTGAGGTAGGGTACGCCCTGATCGTTGTCATTGCGTGTTGTCTGGATCATGCCGCCGATGACGACCGTCTGACCGTCGCGCAACGTCAATTGCGTCTTGATGGTGCGATTCTGAATCTCCGGACTCGAAATCCCTGAGGTGGTGTTCGGGAGCGCGGAGCTCACTTCCTGATCGACGGAGAGATCGACACGATTGCCGGAGTGGACCACCGGATTGACGGTGAGCAACACGCCGGTTTGCTGATATTCGATCGATTGGAGAATGCCGGACGTGCCGCCGGTCGAGATCTGGCTCGAGGTCGCTTGGGACGTGACGATCGGCACCTGGGTTCCGACCTGGATCGAGGCCTGGGCGCCGCTCTTGGCCAGGATCCGCGGCGTCGACAGCACATTGATGTGGTTGGTCTGCGCCAGCGCGTTGAGGGCGAACCGCACCTGGCCGACCCCGTTGAGGAACGTGTAGTTGAAGCCGCCGCTGGGAAGCCCGAAGCCGCCGCCGCCGCCGCCGGTGCTCGTGATGACGGTCGGCAACGTCCCGACGCTTTGCCGTGTACCGTTGCCGAGGTGGTTGAGAAGGCCCCACTCGACGCCAAGATTCGTCGTATCGGTGAGATCGATCTCGGCGACCGTGACTTCGATCAGCACTTCGAGCGGCGGCACGTCCAATTTGGTCAGGAGCGGACGAATGCGCGCATACTCCTGCGCGCTGCCGACGATGATCAGCGCATTGTTCACCGGATCGATGATAAGGCGCGTTCCGCTCGCGAGCGTCGTGGCGGACGGGCTCGGTCCGCCCGCTTCTTGGCGGCGGCCAGTCCCGGCCGAACCGGAGGAACTCTGCCCGGTTCCGGGTTGGGCCACCGGCGCCAGTCCGCCAAGCCCGCCAATCGGCGCATTCGGCGTGCTGCGAGTCGCGCCGGCCTGTTCGAGTTGGGCGCCGGGCGGCGGGGCGGCACCCGAGGGCGTGCCGCCCAACACGCCGAGAACGGTCTGGCCGAGCGTCGCCGCGGTGGTATTGCGCACGGAATAGACGAAGATGTTGCTCTGCGGATCGACGCTTGCCGGTTGGTCGAGCTCGGTGATCCAGTCTCTTACATGGTCGAGAAGCTTTGGGTCCCGCGCGAGCACGATGATGGAATTGTTGGCTTCGACCGGGATGACCATGATCGCCGCTGCCTGGGACGTGGCCGAGGTCGCCGCGTCATAGCCCTCCGCCTTCAGCAGGGTGACGAGCTGTTCCGCGAGCTTGGAGGCGGACCAGTAGACCGGATTGATGCGCAAGCTCCGGCGCCCCGCGAGTCGACCCTGGTCCAACACCTGGACCGCCGACACCGCCGCCCGTACGTCCTCTGGCAGCCCGAACAGCAGCAACGCGTTCGCTTTCGCGGAAGGGAATATCCTGACCTTGGAGCCGTAGACGTTGGCGAGCAGGGTCGTCATGTCCGCCGCCGAGGTCTGCGTGAGATCAACCACCTGGAAGATCGGCCGCATGGCAATCGGCAGTTCCGGCAACGCGCGGGTGCGGATGATCTCCGGCATCTGCGCCATCAAGGCATCGTTGGGGACGATATTGAGCACCGATCCGTCCCAGCTCGCCGCAACCCCATAGCTCTCCAGGATCTTCGTCGCCATCCGGAACAGATCGAGGGCCGCCAGGGGCTTTCCGGTGCTCAGCGTCACGAGATCGCTGCGGGTCATGACCCGCTGATCGATGTGCACGGTGAGCTTGAGCGCGCGGGAGAACACCTCGTGGATGAATGTCGCCAGGTTCACCTGCTCGAGGTCGAGCGATTCTGCTTTCCCTTCGAGCGGCGGCGGCGATGTCGGCGCGATGACGGTCGCTTCGGTGCGCTCGATCGGCGGTACCGGCCCCGCCGAGATGTGTTCCTTCGGCTGGGCCGGCGGACCCGACGGGAGCAAGGGCCCGGGCGCGGCCTCCTCGCGGGCGGGCTTCGCCGCAAAAGTCGGTGTCATCGCCGTCCCCTCGTGGGCCGGAGTGGCACAGGAGCAGAGCAAGGCTGCCGATGTCCAGGCCCCACCGATCCGTACGAGTCGCGTGAAGAACGGCATTGGCTATTTTTTCTCGAACAGTCGATACGTGCGCGCTTCGGAAGGGGGGGGAGCGGATCGGGACGGCGGGGAAGCAGGCGACGGCGGGAATGTACGAGCGGACGAGGGAGCAGGAGCGGAGTGCATTTTCGTCTTAGCACTGTCCGAAGTGATTTGCACGAGGATACTGCCATCGGGAAGGGAATCGCCAACGCGTCGGTACTCGAAGATCGGTTTCGGATATTGTCCCATCGCGATGAGCGCAAACTTCTCTTCGCCGCGCTGCACGATCCCGGCGAGGCGCCACGCCGGAGGAGCTTTGTGCGCCGCCGCCTGTTCTCTTCGCGCCTCCACAAATCCGGTCCACGGATGCAGCGAGGTCAGGACGGAAAGGTCCCTGGTCGGGTCCTCCCGCTCGGGCGGCTTCACCGACCATTTCTCCTTCGCGATCGGCGCCGCAGGCGGAACGTCGGTCTGACCGGCTCGCCAGCCGAGCGCAATGCCGCTCCCGATCATCAGCACGGCCGCAACCGCCAACCGCAGGAGCGTGCGCCGCTCGGCAAAGCGCAACTTCGTCATTTCGCCGCGCCTCCGGATGGGGCTTTGATTTTCGCGTAGGTCACGAGGTTCATCTGGAGCAAATAAGGGCGCTGCTGGACGTGCAACGCCCGAATGACGAACAGATGCGGCTCACGCTCGATCTTCGCGAGAAATTTCCGCAGGGAGGCCTCGGTCTGGGTTGCCGCGATCGTCGCCGAGAACCGAACCGTATTCGCCCCGAGTTCCTTCGGCCGCTCCACGTCGATCTTCACCTGGACCTTGGTCAGGCCGGCGTCCCGTCCGGCCCCGGTGATCCAATCCTGCAGATTCGCGAGCGCCACGCCGTCACTGTCGAATTGCCACATCCGCTTCTCGAGGGCGTCGCGGATATCCGTGCTCGACTTGGCGCGCGACGGCCATTGCCTGTCCGCGCTGATCGCGAGCGAGCGCTGGGTCTGGTCGACCTCCTGGCGATAGGCGCGGCGTTGCGCATCGATGAGATCGTCGGCGGTGAACATGCCATAGAACGCCAGAAGCACGGCGATCACGATCAGGCCGCCGGCCGCGCGGCGATTCGCGCCGAGCTGCTCCCACAGCCGCGCGACCGCCCCGTTGAGCCGTCCGCCGCCCGCGCCGGTGCCCGCCTGCGCCCTCATTTCGGCTCGACCGTCAGGTGGATGCGCAAGGAATTGTCGCTATACGCGCGCTCAGCCGAGACGTTCTTGAAGCCGCGGACGGCCTCGAGCGATTTGACGAAATAGACGGCGTCGAGCCGACGGCGGGACGCGATCGTCACTTGCAGTTGGCCGCGATCGAATGTCCAGTCCGCGAAGTACGCGTCATTGTGCGGCAGCACCTCGGCGACCCGCGCCATGACGCTGAGCTGTCCCGGCAGGGGATCGAGCTTGCGCAGCTTTTCGATGGTTGCCTCGTTGGTCAGCGCGGTCGAGCGCGCGTCGATGATCGGCGCGACCCGGCGCAAGAGCTCGGCGCTCTCGGTGCGGGCCTTATGGGTGTCGAGCGTCAGGCGCAACCACTCGGCGCCGAGATAGCCATAGACCGCCACGATCAGCACGCCGACGATGGCGGCCGCCAGCCGCATGTCGATGCCGGCAAGGCCGCGCGCGCCGAGCGAGGGCATCCGCGTCCAGGGCCGGTCCAGCCAGTCGAGATGAAGCGGCATCGGGGCCGTCGCAGTGATCTGATCCGGCGGCAGGGATGCGCCGCGCTGAAACATCACCCAGGAGCGGTCGTCGGGTACCGTCGGCCACCACCGGCTCGCGGCGAGATCGCCGTTGTTCCAGCTCTGGCCCTCGACACCGCTCAAGGTCTCGACCAGGCGGGCGCCGGTACCGCCCCTGGGTATGAGGGCCGTCTCCGGCACCATCCTCATCCCGTCGAGTTCGACGCCGATCGCTTCGGCTGCGGCGTGCGCCGCACTCTGGTCCCAAAGCCACAGCGAGATGACATTGGTGCCGAGATGAAAGTGGTGTCCCGTCTCCCGAAACGGCGACTGGCGCTCGATTTGCAGCGCGAGCGCATCGAGTTGCTGCCGGGCCGTGGCTTCGGCCAACAGCGGGACCGGGAAGAACCGGCAAAGCTCGCGTGCCACGATCCAATAGCGCGGGCCGCGACCGCCGACCGGCTCCCGCACGCCGTCCTTGGTGTGCAGATAGAGCCGCGGCGCCCGTGCGTGCCAGGAGGTCAGCGAACTCATCGGCGTCTCGAAGCTCCTCACCTCATTTGCCACGTCACTGCGGGTTGCCGGATCCGCTGACCGATGCGGCCATATCGGCCGGACCGCCGGTACGATGATAGCCGAGCTTGGTTACGTCGATGGGCGATATGCCGGGATCGTCCGGGAAGCTGAAGGTGACACGATAGAGCGCAACGCTGAACGGTCCGGGCCCGCTGGGATAGCGGCTGCTCTGCCGCACGTCGTCGATCGGCTGCGCGACCCAGTGGATGCGGTAGTGGCTCAAGGCGAAGGTCCCTTCCGGCATGTCCATGGGATTGATGGTTCGCGCAAGCTCCAAGGCGTTGGCGTGGAGGTCGTAGGCGGTGGCGGCCGCTTGGACGCGGCCGGCGCTGTTGAGCATCGTCGAGAGGAAGTCGTAGAACGCGATCAACGACCCCGACAGGATGACGAGCGCCACGATCGCTTCGATGAGCGTGAAGCCGCCGTCCTTGGCCATGTGATCAGCTTGCGGCGGCATGGGCGATTTGTGGGCGGCAAAGCGGCGCCATGAGTTCGTAGGTCACCGACAGCGAGGGCATGGTGATCACGACCTCGCCACCCTCACATGTTCCGTTGAAATGGTAAATGATCGGTTTCGGCACTTCCATGCTCCAGCCCCGCGGCAATTGGAGGTGCAGCAATTGCCAGGCTTCCGGCGTCGGGCCGACCGGCGGCAGCGAGGTCGTGGCCGCGCCGGGCGTCATCAGGACGGCGCTGTGCCCGTCGCTGCGCACTTGCGCCGGCAAGACCAGCAGCTGTCGCTCGAGATCCTCGCGCTCCATCGCGAACCGCACCCTCGCATAGACGTGGCCGAAAATGGGCGTCGTGATCGCGACCAGCACCGCGATGATCGCCAGCACGACGAGCAGCTCGAGCAACGTAAACCCCGTCGGCGCCGTCGCGCGATCGGACTGCACGTTCGAGGGCTCAACTTTGCGGCAATATGCCGATTCCCTTGACGGTGCCATCCGCGCTCGGCTTGCCTGCGGCGCCGTAGCTGTAGAGCGTGTAGGGTGGATTGCCGGTGCCGGTATAGGCGTAATTGTAGGGATGGCCCCAGGGATCATTCGGCAGCGCGTCATCGAGGTACGGGCCCCGCCACCGCGCCCGCAAATCGGGATCGGTGGGTGGGGTCGTCAGCAAGGCCAGCCCTTCTTCGGTCGTCGGATAGCGGCCAATGTCGAGCCGCAGCGTATCGAGCGCGGTTCTCAGATTGTGCACCTGGACCTCGGTGGTCGTCACCTTCGAGGCATCCAGTCGATCGAGCAGGCGGGGACCGACCAAGGCGGCAAGGAGGCCGATGATGACGAGCACGATCAGCATCTCGAGCAGGGTGAAGCCCTGGGGCGCCCGCGCTACCGGTCGCGACAATCGCCATCCGCGACGGCCGACGTGACGTCGGAGCGGCTCAAGCAGGACGGACATGGCAAGATCATTCATCGATGAGTCTTCACGCGATTATGAGGCGGTCCAGTGCAGCGTCGCCGGCGATCAGCGAAATCTCACGCGTCGCCACCCTGATGCATTGCCGCCAAAGATAGCCAAGGGCATCTATCGCACCCAGGATTGAACAAGTAGAAATTTATCTCCAATTTTAGCGCAATGCAAGTTCTTCGCACGTCCTTGCCGGTCGTCAGACCTGTCAATGCTTTTTTAACAAAAAATTAAGCTATACCGAGATACTTGGTTTCTTCACGATACGGCGCTATGATAAATAACTTGGCTGAGCCGCTGTTCGAGCTGAGGGGGCTCCTCGCAACAAAGCCTGGTCCCTGGAGGACATGCTCGCATTTTGCGCGCTGACAGAATGAACGACGCGGAACTGCAATCACCGATCCTGCAAACGCCACCACCGGAAGCGGCCGGCATTCCGATCGGCCAGCTTCTCCTGCTGCGGGGATTCGTCAGCGAGGCCGATCTCGAGCGGGGCCTCGAGTTCCAGGCGCAATTCGGTGGACGGCTCGGCACCGTGCTCGTGCGGATCGGCGCCTTGGCGGAAACCAATCTCTTGAGCGCGCTGTCGGAGCAATTGGGTTTGGCAATCCTCCCGGGCGAAGCCATCCCCACCGATCCGCGACGGATTATCGTGACCATCGAGCGCTCGGGACAGCCTGCGGAATGGTGGCTCGATCAGGAAGCGCTCGTCTGGGAGCAAGAAGTCGGCGGCGCCATCGTGTGCATTGCGCGCGACCCGCTGCTGCCGAGCTTGAACGAGGCGGTCGAACTCGGCTTCGGCGAGAATCACGCGGTCCACTGGTGCCTCGTGCTGAATCAGGATCTCGATCGTGCCCTGGACATGGTCGAACAGGAATTGCGGCTTGACCGGCGCAGCGTCTCCGAAGAGGTGAGCCACCTTCGCGAATTGGCCGAGGAGGCGCCGATCGTCGAACTCGTCAGCAACACACTGTCGCAATCCTTCAACGAGCGCGCGTCGGATATCCATATCGAACCCGAAGAGCGGCATTTCCGCATTCGCTACCGCATCGACGGCGTTCTGCACACGCGCCTCACCCTGCCGCGCGACCGGTTCGATGCCGTCGCGTCGCGTGTGAAGCTCCTCAGCGGGATGGACATCGCCGAGCGCCGGCTGCCGCAGGACGGCCGGACGACCCAGCGGATCAATGGCCAGGAGGTCGATATCCGCGTCTCGGCGCTTCCCGGGACCTGGGGCGAGTCGCTGGTGCTGCGCCTGCTGCCGAAGGAGCGCCAATCCCTGCGGCTCGAGACGCTCGGCATGGAGGCGGATCATCGCGAGGTGTTCACGAAAATGATCCGCGAGCCGAACGGGATCATTCTCGTGACCGGCCCCACGGGCTCCGGCAAATCGACGACGCTCTATGCCGCGCTCGAGGCGATCAACGACGGCAGCACCAAGATCATCACCGTCGAAGATCCGGTCGAATACCACATCAAAGGCGTCAACCAGGTTCAGGTTCATTCCGAGATCGGCTACAGTTTCGCGCGGGCGCTGCGCTCGATCCTGCGCCAGGACCCGGACATCATCATGATCGGCGAGATCCGCGACCTCGAAACGGCGCAGATCGCGGTGCAGGCGTCGCTGACGGGTCATCTCGTCTTCGCGACGCTCCATACGAACGATGCGATCTCGAGCTTCACCCGGCTGATCGATATGGGATTGGAGCCGTTTCTCGTCGCCTCGTCATTGCGCGGCGTCCTTGCCCAGCGGCTGGTCCGCCGGCTGTGCCCGTCGTGCAAGCGGCCGACCAAGCCGCCTTTTGCGCAGATGCTCGCCGAACTGCGGACGGCCGGGGGCGGCGACGCGGGTCAGAAACAAAACTGGCAAAGCGCGGTCGGTTGCCCGGAATGCCAGGGAACCGGCTACAAGGGCCGGCTCGGCATTTACGAGCTGATCGACGTCAATGATCCGCTCAAGGAGGCGATCTTGCGCCGCGTGTCGACGCACGAGGCGACGGATATCGCCAGAAGCGCAGGCTTCCGGTCGTTGCGCCAGGATGGCCTCATCAAGGCTGCCGCCGGCCACACCGGCGTCGACGAGGTGGTCCGTGTCACCGGGCTCAAGATCGACGACTGATCGCCCGGTCGAGCGCGCGCGCATGAGGCCGGCGGGGACCGCCGACGCCGGTTTCACGCTGGTCGAGATTCTGGTGGTCCTCGTCATCGTCTCGCTCATCAGCGGGATCGTGCTGTTTGCCTTTCAGCGGGTGTTGGACGTGCGGCTGCGGATCGCCGAGTTCCTCGACGGCAGCGACACGCCCAACCTGATCGCTTCGTGGTTCCGCGACGACATCGACGGCCTCGTCCCGGACGCCAAGGGCGGTGCCGACGTCTTCAGTGGCGCACCGCGGCAATTGACCGGCCTGTCGGTCGCGCCGCTCAACGGCATGGCTGGCGTGCCGACCCGCGTCACGTGGGAGATCACCTTCGATCCGGATGCGGGGCGGACCTATCTTCGCTACCAGGGTGCCAATGCACCGCTCTTGACGATCGCGTCCTGGCCGAAGGACCGCGGAAATTTTCGCTACTGCGGCCGGGATCTCGCCTGCTACGAGAATTGGCCGCCGCCGTCGGGGAAGGTTTCGGAACTGCCGTCGCTCGTGCTTCTCAACACCGTCAAGGGGACGGAGGACTGGGCCATCCTCGCGGCACCCATGGCCGCTCATAATCCGCCGCCGCCGCCGCCCCGGTTCGGGAATACCCAACAATGAACGGCCGGCGCGAGGACGGCTTCGTGCTGGTCACGGTGATCTGGTTCGTCGCGCTGATCGCGTTGGCCGCGACGATCATCTCGGGCTGGGTGTCGGAGAGTGTCGATCGCGCCAGCGCGCTCAAGGATCGCATCGCCGGGGAGCGGGCCTTGATCAGTGCCACCAACCAGGTCGCCTATCTGCTGACGACCAGTTACTTCACGTCGCAGGGCCTCGTGCACGTTGACGCAGCCGATGCCGGTGTCGCGGTGCATCCGATGGGCTTCACGCCATCCAAGCACGCGCACATCATGATGCTCGACGGCCGGCCCTATCGCTTCGGCACCGGCATCGTTGAACTGCAGGACACCAAGGGCCTCTACAATCTCGCCTCCATTAATCCCTATACGTTCGAGCATCTCCTGGAATATTTCGGCATCTCTTCGCAAGAGGGGCGTGGTCTGCTCGACAAGCTGCTCGACTATGAGAGCGTCAATACGACCTTGAAGCGTCTCAATGGAGCGAATGTGAACGACTATGTCCGCGCCGGTCAGCCGCCGCCGCGCAGCGCGCGGTTGATCACGCCATGGGAGCCCTATCGGGTGTTGGGCTGGGCCGGCTATCCCGCGCTGTGGCGCGGCCCGGTAGCATTCGCGGACTTGACGACGGTCACCCCCGACACGCAGGGATTAAATCCGAACACGGCGCCGGCGGCGCTCCTGCGCAGTCTGCCGGGCCTCGATCAGAATGCCGTGGACAAGCTGCTCAAGTATCGCGAGGTGCAGCCGATAACGACGTTGGCGGAAATGGACGATCTGACCGGATTGATCGTCCCCATCGGCGATTCCACCATCTCTCCCTTTCCGGCGAACAGTCTGCGCGCGACATTTGCATTTCCGCAGGACCCGCTCGCGCGCGTGGTGGGATTCACGCTGCTGCCGGTGGGCAAGACGCCCTTCCGGATCGACTATGTAGTGGACGAGCCGCAGGAGCCGCCGTTGCGCTCCGCGCTCGCCACGGCCAAGCTCCCGCAATTCCCCGACTTTGCGCCCGCGCCGTAACGGGGACCGCCGGCGCGGACGTTCAGCCGGCGCGGGTGCGAAGGAGCACCAGCGAATCGGCCGGCAGCGGGATGTCGGCATTCGGCGGATAGCGGCGGCCAGGCTTCGCGGAAGCGGCAGGAAAGGCCGTCACGGTGTCGACGGCCGCGCGTCCCGTGGCGACCGCGTACAGATCGAGCCGCACGATGCGCGGGGCGTCGGAAAGATTCACCAGCACGACCATGAGGCTGCCGCCGCGCGCGAAGGCCGCCGCGGCGAGCCCGGCGCGGCGGGGCGATGATGGAAAGACGGTCGCGCCCGTGGGCACGGTCGCGAAGATGCTCGCGAGGGCGGTGGCGACGGGCCTCGCCCGGCCGTTGACATCGAGCATTCCGAATGAATCGTGCGCCCAGCCCGGATCTTCCAATTGCCAGACATAGACGGAGGCGGCACCGTCCGAGATGAGTTGCACCGCCTCGCCGGCGACCGATACGGCATAGGGCAAGGAATCGGCAGCGCTGTGCGCACCGCCGCGCTCCGACAGATCGGTATCATAGGGCGGCTGCCGCCATTCGGGCCGCGTGCTGCTGAATTCCGTCACGAAAATCGGCAGCGTTCCCAGCCGGGACTGCAAGCCCGGCGGCAGCCCGGACAGGCCCGCTGGCGCCGGGAAGGCGATCGTGTCGTAGTCGTGCACCGAGACGCGGCCAAGCAGCGCGAGCCGCCCGGCGCTGATGAGTTCTGCAAGATAGGGACCGATGCTGTGCACCTTGCTCGTGCCAGGTCCCTCGATCAGGATGCCGTGAAGGCCGTTCTCGTCCATGGCCCGCCGCGTGCGCAAGACAAGCTCGCCATATTGCCGCGGCGTGAAGAACGTATTCCATCCGCCGTCCGGCTCGTTCGTCAGTTCGACCGCTGCCGGGCGAAGACCGAAACCACGCGCGAACAACAATTCGGCCGCGATCCAATGGGCGTAATCCGCGATGTGCGCGGGAATGCTGCGCCATTGCCGATGGCCGGGGGGACCGAAGGACTGGCTCCATTTCCTCGGCATCTGCCAGTAGACGAAATCCATCGACACGCCGAGCGTGTTCATCTCGGCGCGAAATCGGCGCAGGATTCGCGTGCCGTCCGGGGTCTCGTTCGCCTGCATCGCGGCCAGCAGTTCCTGTACCGAGGCATGATCGACGAGCCGGTCGTTCCGAACCGGCGCGATGACGCTGACCCGGACATCGCGCACGTGGAGCGCGCGCAGCATGGCGTCGCGCGACGATCGATGTTCGCTCGAGACCCAGATTTGCGCGCCGAGCCCGCTGAATACATGCGCGCCGGCCGCTTCGAACCGTATCGTCTCGACCGTGGCCGCACGAGCGGCAGAGAATATAGCAATCAATAGCAAGCATATCGCTAGTAAACCAACCCAGCAACGGCGAGCGCGGTAACGCGCTCGCCCGCGCGCCAGCGAGAGTATCATCGTCGTTCGCGCCATCGTCGTTCGCGCCGTCCCGGCCGCCGTCTTAGTTCCGCCATGCCTTCAGCAATATTCATCAAGATGAAATATCCAACAATATCGATGCATGTTCGCCGGGAGGCCGTCGCGGCGCCGTCGATAACAGGGTTAACGTCGCGCCTATTCGCCGCAGAGCATTAACGCTTGGGCCGCCGTGACCTGAATGAGCCAATTTATGGGCGATTATGTCAAACTGAGGCAATTTTTGGGAGAATATGTTTTGACACCTCCATTCACCATTCATAGCATCGCGACACCAGAACCTTCTGGTGAAATGAAGATCTGCAAATTCGCCTGAACGAGCGAATTTGGGTCAGAATTTTGATCACCTCTTGGAGGAGAGCAACCATGCGTTCGAAGAAACAACTTGCGGGGGTTAGCCTCGCAGCATTGGCAGCCTGCGGGCTGACAATGCTGTCGACGGCGGCCCTCGCCGGCACTTCGACGGCGTCGATTAATTGGTACGCTGTCTACAATGCCGCTCATCCCGAAGGGAGCGTCGCCTCGGGTTCCGTCGCGTTGACACAGGCCCCGCTCTACGCGGAGCAGGCGATCAATTACGCGATCGCCAACAGCACCGCCATCACGATCCCGGGCTATGGCTCGGGCAGCCCGTATGGCGGTTTCACCTATGTTGACCAAGCCTACGCCGGCGTTGCCGGCACGACGGCGGTGCAGTTCATCTTCACGCTGCCGACGGGCGACTATCTCGCAAGCTGCCCCACCACCACCGGCGGCGTCGACGGCTCGAATTTCACCGGCGTTGCGTCTCTGACCTGCAGCGGGTCGCCCAATCTCAATACGATCACGGTCGACATCAACCTGAATCAGGCGGGGGGCGGGCTGGCCTGGTACCAACTCCCGCCGCTCAAGATCGCCGGCAGCAGCCCCGGCCTTGCCACTCTTGCGGCTGAAACTTCGAATGGCGGGACCCTGGCGAGCTTCGGCATGAACTGCTCGAGCCTGTCCACGGCCTGTGACATTCAGATGTCGTATGCCGAAGCGACCAATTTCGGCAGCGGCTCACAGATCATGGCGATGAGCGGTAACGAGCTGTCGCTCAGCACCTTCAACCAGAGCAACCTCATCTGCATCGACGTGCTCTCGGATCAGCAGCCGGGAACCGAATTCCAGCAGCCGTGCGGCGGAAAAATCGGCTATCAAGCCTGGGATTCGCCCACGAATCTGGATGGGACGCAGAACGGCGCTCCGGTCTACACCCACGTGAACGACCCCGCGTGCACCAACACTGCCTCGGAACCGCAGTGCGGGAACGGGAACGTCACCGGGACGGTGTCGAATAGCGATACGCTGGTCGCGGACAAGGGCACGATCGCCATCGACGAGACCCTTCTGCTCGGCGCTGACGGCGTCCACTACTACGTTTGGGGTAATGGCACCATCTCCTCGAACTACGCCATCATCACCGTTACTGGCGTGTGCGCGGGCCTCGAGGCTCCGGTCGAGAATGTCGGCAGCGTGCCGGCAAGTTGCGGCATGCGGCCCTTCACCGGCGAGAGCTATGTTGGGTTGACGCCGGTCGCCTACACTGCACCCAGCGACTACACCAACCTCATGAACGGCACCCTCGGGGTTTGCCCGAAGGAGGACGACCTCGAAGCCAGCGTCGCGAATGGCGGTATCACCAATACCTCCAACGGCGCCCAGGCGGTGTGGGGGCTTGACAGTGCCACCTTCAACACGATCGTTCTGCCGGACGTGAGCTCAGGTACCACGGTCACCGTGCTCGGGCCGAATTTCGACCCGACGAAGGTGATCTATTACGAACTGTGCGACTATGCGTCGGGCACCACGATCCTCGGTCCGGTCGCAAACTGGTACACCAGCGTTTCAGTCGACTGCGTCGGCAGCCACGCCGGTCTGCCTGACTGCACCATTCTGGCCGATGGGAATGACGCCGTACACGCTCCCAAGGGCCAGCCGGCCGATGCGCTCCTGACCTACGCCTTCAACGGCAAGGGCCAGCTGTTCCAGTTCGTTGACGCCCGCTCCGATTATCAGGCCTACATCCGGGTCGTGAACCTGATGCAGGACTTTGCGAACAGCAACGGGGCTTGCACCGTGACTGATGCCGCCACCGAGAATCCCTGCGAGCCTCAGGGCGCGGTGGTGTGCAAGATCTGGGGCGACGATGGACAGAACGCCTACGTGACGCTCTGGCCGACCGCCGTCAACGGAACCACCGTTCAGGGTGAGACCACGGGGACCAACTCCGATTTCTCGGTGGCCTCGCTCTTTGCCCAGGCTGGTATCACCAACTTCAGCAACAACCAGTACGAGTTCGGTTCGTTGCTCTGCTTCCACAACGACAACATCCATCTCACCCAGTGGTGGTTGGAGCCCAATGGCACCGTCGTGAACATTCAGTAACCTTGCGACAACTTCAGGCGAGGGGGCCTTCGGGCCCCCTCTTTTTTTGTGCCCGGGATTATCAATCGTCAAGCCTGCGTACCGGATCGCATCGCCGCGGATCACGTCACCGGAAGCTTCCGGCAAAGGGACGATCCGCATCGTCGCCCGCAGCGAGCCGACGAAGATAATAATTCTTAACGCGCACCGTGGATTTCGCTGTCGTGTTTTCTTACAGTTACTCGGTTCGTCCCTACCCGAAATTAGCTAACTCCTTGAAGTCATTGTTCTGGCCCAGTTCTTGCTTTGTTGGGACATGGCTCTTGGCAGAGCGCGCTATGTATTTGAAGCGACGACATGCGGGGTTTGGCCTCGCAGCATTGGCGGCCGGCGGGCTGACGCTGCTGTCGTCGGCGGCCTTAGCCAACAGTTCGACCGCGACGGTCAATTGGTTTGACGTCCCGGCCGGCGTTCCGGCCACGGGTTATGTGAATGAATGCACCGGCGCTAGCTGCACGCCCGCCACGACCCCAGTATATACTTCGCCGCCGATCTATGCCGAGCAGGCGATCCTCATGGCGATCGCAAACAGTGCCGCCTTGACCATCCCCGGCTACGGCTCGGGCAGTCCCAATGGCGGTTTCACCTATGTGGACTATAGCTACACGACGCTTGGCGGCGTCAATCAAGCGCAGCTCGTGTTCACGTTGCCGAGTAACGACTATCTAGCTTCCTGTCCCAATAGCGGCGGCGGCGTCGACGGCACGTTTTTCAAGCGCGTCGCCGCTCTGACATGCAGCGGCTCCCCCAACCTGAACACGATGACGGTCACCATCAACGTGTCCACGACGGCGGGGACCGGAACGGCATGGTATCAACTTCCCTCCTTCACCGTCGCGGGCAATAGCCCGGGACTCTCGGTGCTCGCGAACGAAACCGCCAACGCGGGGACCCTGGCGACGTTCGGCGCGAACTGCCAATCGCTTGCGGCGAGCTGCGATATCGGGGAGACGTCCACGACGAACGGGTCCGGGTTCGGAACCGGTCTGGCGCAGGTCATGGCGATGAGCGGCAACGAGCTTTCCCTCGCCACCTTCAACCACAGCGCGCTCGTCTGCATCGACGTGCTCGAGGACCAGCAGCCCGGAACCCGATTCGAGCAGCCGTGCGGCGGGACCGTGGGGGCGCAGGTCAGCGACCCGTCCCAGCCGGACAACGGCGGGCTCTCGCCGACGAATGTGGACGGCACGGCTGCGGGCTCCGTCAACATCCCGACCGTGAACGATCCCCCTTGCAGCGGCGTCCCCGGGACCGAACCGCAATGCGGGACCGGAGCCGTCAGCGGCACGATCTCGTCGAGCAGCTCGCCCGATACATTGGTGGCGGATAACGGCACCCTCGCGGTTGGCGAGACCTACCTGCTCGGCTTGGACGGCATTCACTATTACGTATGGGCGAGCAACCTTGCGCCGCATGCCGTCATCACCGTCACGGGATCGTGTGCTGGCCTCCAGGCGCCGGCGGAGAATGTCGGGAGCGTGGCCGCGAGTTGCGCCCTGCGGCCCTTCACCGGCGAGACCTATATCGGATTGACGGCGGTCACTTTCGACCCGACGACCGGCGCCGTCACCAACAGCGAGGACCCCGGCCTCGGCGTGTGTCCCGGCGAGTACGACCTCCCGGCGAGCACCGGCAACGGTGGCATCAACAATATCTCGGGCGGCGCTCAGGCGGTGTGGGGGCTCAACTACGATACCGTCAACTCCATCGTTCTGCCGCTGCAGATCGGCGCCAAGGCCACCTCGGCCGTGCCCTCATTCACCGCCGCGAACACGATCTATTTCGAGGTCTGCAACTATGCGTCGGGCCGCCAGATCCTGGGCCCCGTCGGCGGCTGGTATGCCGAGGCCTTGGTCGATTGCTTGCCGGGTGCTTACGCCGACTGCACCAAGCTCGCTGATGGCGGCACGTCGCCGGCGCCGCCCTCGGGTCAGCCGGCCGATGCACTCCTGACCTTTGCCTTCAACGGCATCGGGCAGTTGTTCCAGTTCACGGACGCCCGCTCGGATTACCAGGCCTATCTCCGCGTCGTGAACCTGATGCAGGATTACACCGATTCCAGCCAGACCGGCTGTGTCGCGCCCGATCCAAGCGGCGTCTGCCAGCCGTCGGGCGCGGTCGTATGCAAGATCTGGGGCGACGACGGACAGAACGCCTATGTCACGCTGTGGCCGTCCGAGGCCGTGACCGCGACCCAGGGCGAGACCTCGGGGACGAGCACCGATATTGCGCTCGCCGCGCTTTTCGCCCAGGCCGGCTTCAACTATGCCAACAACCCCTACGAGTTCGGCTCGCTGCTCTGCTTCCATAACGCGAATATCCATCTGTCGCAGTGGTGGCTCGAGCCGAACGGCACTGTCGTCAACATCCAGTGATCTCGCATGGCTTCAGGCGCCGGCGGCGTGCCATGGCCACGGCCGCATCGTCGTCAATGATGAACGCCCTTCGAGGGTTCGGCCCGAGACGCCATGTTGCCCCGGAATTGCGTATGACAGCCGCGTTGCCCCGGAATTGCGTATGACAGCCGCGCCGGGACGCGTACATGATTTCCACGCTGCCGGGATCAAGGCGAGGCCATGCCAAGGTTCCGGGTCAAGCCGAAATGGCCATCACCATTGCCAAGCGAGAGGCGGATTCGGTGCGGCCGTTCGCGACCGACTCGCCCTTTTTGCTTTGGCGACAGTAATCTGTTAAGCAAGAATCCGTTAAGATGCCAAAGAATTGCCCGTTGTTCGCCCGGCCCCTGCCCACGAGACCGCGACGATGAAATACCAGTTTCGAGCCTTGCGCCAGGACGGTCGAGAGCTCGTTGGTCAGATCGAGTCGTCCTCCATCCGCAGCGCTCACCGCGACCTGATCCGGCGCGGCATCCGGCCGATGACCATTGCGCCCGACGTGGCGCGGCGCACGAGCGTTGCACGGACGAAGCGGAAGGCCCGGCGGCGCGACTATATCTACGTCGTGAAGGAACTGCATTCGCTGATCGCGGGCGGCGTGCCGATCGCGGAAGCGGTGTCCGCCTTGGTGAGCGCGACCGAAAATCCCGTTCTCGTATCCGCTTATACGGATCTCAACACGCGCTTGCGGCGGGGCGAGAAGTTTTCGGTCGCGTTCAGGGGCTGCTTCCCCAATTACCCGATTTATATCCATCGCATCATCGAGGCCGGGGAACTGGCCGGCCGCCTCGCCGAGGGTCTGGCCGATGCCGCGGCGGAATTGGAGCACGAGGCGCGCATCGAGACCGAGATGCGCAATGCGCTGGTCTATCCGGTGTTCCTGATCGGGTTCGGCGTTCTTGCGATCCTGTTCATCTTCCTCGTGGTCGTGCCGCGCTTTGCCGCGATGTTCCGCGGCAAATACGATGCCATACCGTTTCTATCCTACGTTGTCATCGCCGGCGGCATGTGGTTTCACGATCACCTGCTGTTGTCTTTTGCGCTGGTCGCGGCGGTGGCGATCACCGTGGTCTACGTCTTCCGCGAGCCGGAAATGCGCATGCGCGCCCGCGAAGCGGTGGCGCGCATACCCTTCGTCAACAACTGGCTGATCGAGATCGAAACGGCGCGCTGGGCCGCGGTGCTGGCGCGCCTCATGGAGAACCGCGTGCCGCTCCTGCAGAGCCTGGAGCTCGCCCGGACGGTCATGCGCAGCCGCGATATCCAGCAGCGCCTGGTCCAGGTCGAGCGCGCGGTGCGGGCTGGCAATGCGTTCGCCAAGGGGCTCGATGAATACCGCTTCCTGCCGGCGACGGCGCTGACCCTTGTCCGCGTCGGGGAACGTTCGGGGAATCTCGCCGACATGATGCGCAGCGTCGCCTCGATCTACGAGGAGATCGTCCGCAACCGCACCAAGGCGTTTCTCGCGCTCGTTGAACCCATTGCGATCGTGCTCATCGGCGGCGTCATCGCCCTCGTGGCGGTCGCAATCTTCTTGGCGATCACAAGTATCAACAAGGTGCCGGGTCTCTAGCTCAGTTCAGGGGATTCGCATGTCCTTATCGAGCGATCAGCTTTCCGTCGTCAGTCTCGGTGTCTCCTGTCAGGTGACGCATCAACTGCGACAGAATGTCGAGCTTCTTGCCCGCGAGCTTGCGATTGCAGACCTCCAGGTCAGTCCGTCCTATTTCGAC
>DATKQE010000093.1:0-9599 GCA_035532935.1 Allostellaceae bacterium | reverse complement strand
GCTGTGGCTGTCGCTGTGGCAATTGGCCGAAGTGAGCGACCCGGGCGAGGGCGCGCTCGCGATGTTCGTGAAGCGCCATTGCGATGTCGACGCGCTGCAATTCGCCTCGGGCGCCGATCTCAACCGCGCGATCGAGCATCTAAAGCAATGGTGCCGCCGCGTCGGCTATGACGTGCTGCCGTTCGAATCGCCGTTCGCGGCGCCGCTTCAAGCCTCGTTCAAGCCCGGCCTGATCGAAGCGCAATGGCGCCGGCTCGCCGCGCTCGGCGCCTTCCGCACCGGCGATTTCGCCCGGCTCGACACGTTCCTGCGCGGCTACGGCGTCGCGGCGCCTCAGTTCCTCTCGAACGCGCAGGCCGACGCGGTGATCGACCGCCTCGGACAATGGGCGCGCCAGGTCGCCGCCCGGGTCTCGTGACCGCGCCGCCAGCGATCACGCGTCACGCGCTGCCCGGCATTCTCGCCGAGATCGCGGACGCGACCTCGCCGGCGATCGCCGTCGCCGTCGCACGCGCGCTGGGCGGCATCCGCCTGCATCTGCCGAAGCGGCCGAAGCCGGACCACAAGCTCGCGCGCGTGGTCGGCGTCAAGGCCGCCGCGATCATCTGCCAGCGGCTCGGCGCCGGCGAGTACCGCGTGCCGGCGGCGCGCGCGCTGCTGCACTGGCACGACGCCCATTGCCTGCGCGCGCGCGGCTGGAGCCAGAAGCGCATCGCCCGCGCCCTCGGGCTGACGCAGGACCACGTCCAGCACATCCTCGCCGGCGCGCCCGCCGGCGCCGCCGCTGCCGACGACATCGCGGCGCCGGCACGCTGCATCGCCTGCGGGCGTTCGATCGCGCGCCACCGCGATCGCCGCGACCCGCGCCAGCCCGATCTGTTCGGCTGAATCGACCGCCGCCGCCACGCGCGGTCTCGCGACCTTCTGCGGCCGTGCCCAAGCGGCCATTCTGGCACGGCATGGTGTCGTCTTCGCACCAGGCGTTTCCTCCCTGAACTCGCGGCCGCGCCTGACCCACGCGGCCGCTCCTTTCAGGAGCGTCATGGCCGGCATCGATCCCAGCGATCTCCTGCACCGCGTCATCCGCCCGACGCTGTCGACGCTCGGCCTCGACGGGCCCGACGCCGACGCGCTGCTGCTGGCGACGGCGGCGCAGGAATCGGGCTGCGGCGACCGCCTCGCCCAGCTCGCCGGGCCGGCGCTCGGGCTGTGGCAGATGGAGCCGGCGACGCATGGCGACATCATCGGCAATTTCCTCGGCACGCGTCCGACGCTCGCCCGCGCCGTGGCGGCGCTGGCGCTGCCGGCGATGACCCGCGTCGAGCAGCTCGCCGGCAATCTCTATTACGCCTGCGCCATGGCGCGGCTCGTTTACCGGCGCGCGCCCGCGCCGCTGCCGCCCTGGAACGACGCCGACGCCCAGGCCCGGTACTGGAAGGATCACTACAACACGCCCCGCGGCGCCGGCACGGTCGAGCAGTTCCTCGCCAGCCGCCGCACGATCGCAGGAGCCCTCGCATGACCGCCGTCGCCGCCTGGCTCGGCAGCCGCCTCGCCGAGCCCTCGACCCATGCCGCCGTCGCCGCCGTTATCGCCGCGGCGACGCCCTTCATCCCGCAGCCCTATGGCATGATCGCCGCCGCGTTCTTCGGCGCGCTCGGGTTTGCGACCAAGGAGAAAGCCTGATGCCGCACCGCGCCGCGCTCGCCGTCATCCTCGCCGCCTGCGCCGCCTTCGGCGCCGCCCTCGGCCTCGCCGCCTGCGCGAGCGCGCCGACGCCGCAGGCGGTGCAGGCCAAGACCGACGCCGCCGTGCAGCAGGCGGCGCCGACCGTCGCGATGGCGTGCTGGTCGCTGGCGGCGGCCGACGCCGCGTTCAAGGCGTTCTATGCCGGCACGCCCAAGGCCGACCCGGCCGTGATCGCCGACGAGGCGCTGGCGGTGCAGGCCGCGAACGCCATCTGCGCCCATCCGCCGGCGAACACGGCGGCGGCGATCGCCGATATTCTCGGCGTGTACAAGACTGTGACGGCGAAGACGCCGGCGGCGGCGCCGTCTGCCGCCGCGTCGTGATGCGGCTCGCGCTCGTCATGGCGGCAGTGATCGCGCTCGGCGGCTGCGTCCCGCCGGCCTATGTGCCGATCGTCGCCGCCGGCCTCGGCGCCTGCGCGGCCGCGTGCGCGCCGGTGGTCGGGCTCGAGCGTGACGCCTTCGACTTCGCGACCGGGCAGACTGCCCCGGCGGTGCCGAAATGATCGTCTGGGCGCTGTGGCTCGGCCTTGCGATCCTGAGCTTCGCCGCGCTCGAAACCGTCGCCTTCCGCACCGGACGATGGCCGTCGCTGTCGCTGGCGACGTGGCGGGTGTTCCAGGCCTTCCCGCTGATCGCGGTGGTGTTCGGCATGGTGTTCGGCGCGCTCGCGGTGCATTTCTTCTGGCACTGGTGCCCGCCCGGCTCGATGAGCGCCGGATGATGACATGGAATTCCAGAGGGGCCGTCTCGTTAGGCCCGGTCACGCCCGCAGATGTCGGGACGACGGCCTTCGGGCCGGGCGTCTTCGAAGCCACCCGCGGACCGCGCCGGCGCCCGTATCGGGACCGTGAGGAGTGCCGCGACACGGAGCCACGGGAGTGTCGCCTCGCAGGCAAAGCGTGCGCCACGGAAGGCCCCATTGCGCGAGAGGCCGGGAGCGACTCCCGTCGAGCGGGCTCCGCTCCCGGCCGACCGCGTGATCCTGATCGTCGCGATCGTGGCTTCGGGCATCGTCCTGCCGCTCGCGATCCTGCTGTGGCCGCGCCGGCGCGTGGTCGACTGGGCGCTGCGCGAGGCGGCGCGCCAGGAGCGATGCTGCGCGCCCGACCGGCTGGCGGCGCTGCGCGACCATCCCTATGCGCTCGCCGACTATCTCTGGCGCGAGCTGCAGAACGGCATGGGCCCCGATCCGCGCCCGCTGCAGCGCGGCCCGTGGCCGCTGTGATCGATTCCGAGCTGCGGGGCCGCGCATGACCGGCGACGTGGTGCCCGCCTGGATCGCGGCGTCGCTCGACATCGCCGGCGTCGTCGGCGCCCTCATCACCGCCATCCTCTCGCTCGCCTGGTGGTGGCTGAAGCACACGCATCTCGCGCGCGGCGAGTTCCACGCCTTCCTGCGCGATCACGGCGACGTTCATCGCACCATCGAGGAGCGCCTGGCCAAGGGCGAGGGCCGGTTCGGCACGATCGACGGCGACATGCGCCACCGCCCGGACCAGAGCGTCATCACCGAATTGCGCAGCGCGATCGCCGAGCTCACCGCCTCGGTGCGCGAGCTGCATATCAATCGCGACGCGGTCGACCAGCGGCTCGAGCACATGGAAGGGCAGCTCGACCGCCTGATCGATTATCAGCTGCGCGGCCGCGCATGAGCGATTTCGCCGATCACCTCGCGGCCGCGCGCCGCCTCTTCATCCTGCGCTTCCTCGCCGAGACGGGCGGCGAGGGCAACGAGGACGTGCTCGCCGGCGCGGTGCGCCGCGCCGTCCAGGACGCGGCCCGCGCCGCGATCACCGGCGATCTCGATCACCTCGTCGCCGCCGGCGCGCTCGGCGAGACCTGGCTCGACCGCATCCGCGTCGTGCGCCTGACCGAGCGCGGCGAGGATTGCGCCCATGGCCGCGTCGTCATCGCCGGGGTCGAGCACCAGCTGTGGCACCGGCGATGAACCGCGCCGGCCGCGACACCCTGCTCTGCGCCGCCTTCTGGATCGTCTATTTCTGGACGTTCGTTCTGGTCGCGACCTGCGCCGTGGTGGTCGCGACGCATCGGCTCGACGATCGCCAGACCGGCGCCTATTGCTGCGGCGAGCGCCATGCGCCGGCCCGGTGATGGCGCGCAAATCGAAAATCGACCGGCTCGACCCGGCGATCCAGCGCGCGGTCGAGGAGCTGCGCGCGCGCGGCCGCAGCTGCGACGAGGTGCTGGCGCATCTGCGCGCGCTCGATCTGCCGCCCGACGCGATCCCGGTGCGCTCGGGCGTGATCGCGCATCTCTCGAAGCTCGATGCGATGGTGGCCGAGGCGCGGAAGCGCCGGCTCGTGGTCGCGGCGCTGACGCCGGCGGCGGGCGAGGTGCCGCCGCAGATGCGGCACATCCTCGAGCTCTTCATGAGCGCGGCGTCCGACCTCCTGATGTCGAGCGAGAGCGGCACGCTCGATCCCGAGTCGCTGCACGATCTGGCGAAGGCCATGGACCACGCCGCGCGCGCCGCCAAGACCGTCGTCACGACGCCCGATCCGTCGGCGCCGCCGGCCGCCGCCGCGGGCAAGCCGCAGGCGCCCGCGCGGATCGATGCCGACGCGGCCGAGCGCGCGCGCAAGATCATGGGGCTGCGATGACGCCCCCGGCGATCACCTTCCTCGCGTATCAGCGCCAATGGCTCGACGATCGCGCGCGCTTCAAGATCGGCATGTTCGCACGCCAGACCGGCAAGACCTTCACGACCTGCGGCGAGATCGTCGACGACTGCGTCGCCGCCGAGATCGCGCAATCGCGGGCGCGCTGGGTGATCCTGTCGCGCGGCGAGCGCCAGGCCGCCGAGGCGATGGAAGAGGCGGTGCGGCCGTTCTGCCGCGGCTTCGCCGCCGCCTATCGCTCGCTCGCCGCGCCCGAATTCGCCGAGCTCGATTTCGCCGGCGACGACGATGACGGCCGCGTGGTGCGGTTCAAGGCGCTCGAGGCGCGCTTTGCCGGCGGCTCGCGCATCACCGCGCTCCCGGCCAACCCGGCGACGGCGCGGGGCTATTCGGCCAACGTGTTTTTGGATGAATTTGCCTTCCACCAGGACAGCCGGGCGATCTGGCGCGCGCTCTTCCCGGTGATCTCGCGCCCCGGGCTGCGGCTCCGCGTGACCTCGACGCCCAACGGCAAGAACAACAAGTTCTACGAATTGTGGACCGGCGAGGATCTGGCCTGGTCGCGCCACCGCGTCACCATTCACGATGCCGTCGCCCAGGGGCTCGCGCGCGACGTGGCCGAGCTCAAGGCCGCGATCGGCGACGAGGACGCGTGGCGTCAGGAATACGAGCTCGAATTCCTCGACGAGGCCTCGGCGTGGCTGCCCTACGACGCGATCGTCGCGTGCGAGCACGAAGACGCGGGCAAGCCCGCGCTCTACGAGGGCGGACCTTGCCTTATCGGCAACGACATCGCGCGCCGCGGCGATCTCTGGGTCGCGTTCGTGTGGGAGCGCGTCGGCGACGTGCTGTGGTGCCGCGAGATCGTCGAGCTGCGGCATCAGAGCTTCGCCGCCCAGGACGCGGCCGTGGCCGATCTCATGGCGCGCTACCGGGTCGAGCGGCTGGTGATGGACCAGACCGGCATGGGCGAGAAGCCGGTCGAGGACGCCAAGCGCCGCTATGGCGGCGCGGTCGAGGGCGTCGTGATGACGGCGCCGCTGCAGCTCACGATCGCGACCGCGGCGAAGCAGGCGTTCGAGGACCGCCGCGTGCGCATTCCGGCCGGGCGCCCCGAATTGCGCGCCGATCTGCACAAGCTCGAGCGCGTGCAGGGCCCGACCGGGGCGCCGCGCATCCTGACGCCGCGCGACGAGGGCGGCCACGCCGACCGCGCCTGGGCCGCGTTTCTCGGCATCGCCGGCGCCGCGACCGAGCCCGGCATCCTCGCCTGGTATCGCGCCGAGGCCGCGCGCAACCCCGAGGCCGCCGCCCGCGCCGCCGACTTCGTCGCCGGCGCCAAGGCCGCGCGCGACGCCGCGCGCGCGAAGCTCGCCGCCGGACGATGAGGGAAGCGATCGCGATGGCGGACAAACCCGGCCTCTTCGCCCGCGCCCGCGCCGCAACCCAGCTCCTCTTGAAGGGCCAGGTCGACCGCACGCTGTGGTTCGGGCCGCTCGAGCCGTTCCCGGCGATGGCGCCGCCGAGCGTGGCCGGGCGGCGGTTCGACTATCCCCAGGCCTTCAACCTCACCACCCAGCCGCGCGGCATCGACGGCCGCGGCGAGGCGCGCATCCCGTTCTGGCAGCTGCGCGCGCTCGCCGACAATTACGACGTGCTGCGGCTCGTGATCGAGACGCGCAAGGACCAGTTGAAATCGCTCGAATGGACGATCCAGCCGCGCGACGCGGAGCGCCGCCGCAAGGGCGACCCGCGCACCGCGGCCGCGACCGAGTTCTTCAACCGGCCCGACGGCGACCACGATTGGGACCAGTGGCTCGGCGCGCTGATCGAGGACATGTTCGTGATCGACGCCGCGACCGTGTTCGTGCGCCGCAGCCGCGGCGGCGCCATCGCCGGCTTCGACGTGGTCGATGGCAGCACGATCAAGCCGGTGATCGACGATCACGGCCGCGTGCCGGCGCCGCCGTTGCCGGCCTACCAGCAGATCCTGCACGGGCTGCCGGCGGTCGATTACGCCGCGCTGCCGCCGCTCGCGGACGGCGCGACCGCGTTCTCAAGCGACCAGATCCTTTATCTGCCGCGCAACTGGCGCTCGGCCTGGGTGTACGGGCTCGGCCCGGTCGAGCAGATCGTGATGACCGTCAACATCGCGCTGCGGCGCCAGCTGCACACGCTGATGTACTACACCGAGGGGACGGTGCCGGACGCCCTGTGCAGCGTGCCGGACGGATGGACGATCGACCAGATCGCCGAGTTCCAGGCCTATTTCGATTCGCTGCTCACCGACAATCTGGCGCAGCGGCGCAAGCTCCGGTTCGTGCCGCCGGGCATCTCCAAGGGCTTCGTCCAAACGAAGGAGGCCGCGCTCAAGGACGACACCGACGAATGGCTCGCCCGGATCGTGTCGTTTGCGTTTTCAATCAGCCCTCAATGGGCGGTGAAGCAGATGAACCGCGCCTCGGCCGAGCAGGCCAACGAGGCGGCGCTCGAGGAGGGGCTGGCGCCGTCGAAGCTGTGGATCAAGAAATTGGTCGACCGCTGTCTCGCCACGCAGGACCAGGGCGATCTCGAATTCGCCTGGTCGCAGTCGGACGAGATGGACGCCGAGAGCCAGAACACCATCCTCACCGCCCAGCTCGCCAAGGGCGCGATCACGCTCGACGAGTTCCGCGAGGAGATGGGGCGCGAGCCCTACCCGAACGGCGCCGGCGCCACGCCGCTCATTTTCACCGCGACCGGGGCGGTCACGCTCGAGAGCGTGCTCGCGCCGCCGCCGCCACCGGCGCCCCCGGCGGACGCTCCCGCCGGGAGCTCCACAGACGGCCCGGGAGCGCGATCCGGCGAAAACGGGGCAGCGGGCCGTCCCGCGGGCGGCGAGGGCGAAATTGAACGCTCTCCGGAGCATTTGAACGGGTCGGAGGCGATGGCCAAGTCCTACCCGGCGGCATCGCCGCTCCGGCCGGCGGCGCGACTCGCCCAATCCTCACTCGAAAGGGTGTGGTCGCGGCTGCTCCAGGCCGAGGGGACGCGGATCGCAGCGGCGGTCCGGGACGGCCGCACGCTGGCCAAGGCCGATCTGCCCGAGGACGAGGAGATTTTCCTCGACCCCGATGCCTGGGACGCGGCCGAGCAGGACAGCCGCGCCATCCTCGCCGCGCTCGCCACCGACAGCGCCGGCGCGGCGCTGCTCGAGCTCGGGCTCACCGCCGCGGGGATCACGTCGCTCGCCAATCCCGCGGCCGTCGCCTGGGCCAAGGACCGCGCCGCGACGCTGGTGAGCCAGGTCTCGGACGCGACCCGCAACCGGCTGCGCGAGCTGGTCGCGCAGTCGGAAGCCGAGGGCTGGCCGGTGGCGACGCTCGCCGACGCGATCGCTGCCGACGGTTTCTTTGCGCCGGCAAGGGCCGCGCGCATCGCGCTCAACGAGACGCGCGAGGCCGACAATCACGGCGCGCTCGCCGGCATGCGGGCCGCTTCGCAGGACGGCGTTTCGACCGAGAAATCGTGGCAGCCGCGCGGCGACAATGTCTGCCCGGAATGCCAGGCCAACGAGGGCGACGGCTGGATCGCCAGCGGCGATGCGTTCAATTCGGGCGACGACACCGCGCCGGGGCATCCCGGCTGCGAATGCGATGTCGAGTTCCGGCTCGCGAGCGATGAGACTGCGCTCGCCAAATACAGCGACGACCAGCCGGGCGACGCGGACGGCCGCTTCAGCGCCGGCGGCGGCGGCGACGAGCGCGAGGGGATGCGCGCGGCGCTGGCCGAGCACGGGTTCAAGCGCACGCGGGTCGAGCGCGGCAAGGGAACCGAGTTCTATCAGCACCCGGCCAGCGGGCGCAGCGTCGCCGTGCATCCGCCGGTCGAGAGCCGGCGCGCCGGACAGGCGAGCCTGCGCGCGCTGCCGGCCGCATGGGCCGAGAGCGTGCGCGTCCCGGGCGGCGCCGTCACCCATTCCGGCAATACCGCAGCGAGCCTGCGCGAGCATCTCGGCCACGGCAGCTAACGGAGATCACGCATGATGTTCCAGCTCCTCAAGGGCGTCGCGCCGCAGCGTCTCGTCCATGCCCGCATCGACGAGACGCCCGACCGCGCCGGCGAGATTTTCGACTATGCGAGCTCGAAGCCGCATTTCGAGGCGTGGTCGAAGACGCAGGCCGCCGCCTCGGGCGGCAAGTCGCTCGGCAATGTCCGCGCCATGCACCAGCTCGCGGCGGCCGGCGTGGTGCAGCACATCGCCTATGACGATGCCGGGCGCGCGATCGAGATCGTCGCCCGCGTGGTCGATGACGATGCCTGGGCCAAGGTCGAGACCGGGGTCTACACCGGCATCTCGCCGGGCGGGCACAAGCGCACCGGGATCGGCGGCGACCCGCGCCGCTACGAGGCGTTCCCGGCCGAGATCAGCCTGGTCGACGTGCCGTGCATTCCGTCGGCGACCTTCACGCTGGTGAAGGCCGACGGCGCGACCGAGGCGGTGCCGCTGCGCGGCCGCAGCGCAGTCGAGAGCTTCACCGCCGATCTGCTGGCGATGCAGGCGCCCGGCGAGCTGCGCCGCATCGTCGCGGCGATGAGCGCCGCGCTGGTGAAGGCGGTGTTCAACGATCCGTCAATGGCCGCGCTCGCCGCCGCCGCCGGCCTCGCCAAGGCGGATTATTCCGACGACGACCGCACGGCCATGGCTGAAAAGGGCGAGGCCGAGCCCGACGGCTCCTACCCGATCAAGACCAAGGCGGATCTCGAGAACGCGATCCACGCCTATGGTCGCTCGAAGGACAAGGCCAAGACCCAGGCGCATATCGTCAAGCGCGCCCAGGCGCTCGACGCGACCGACCTGCTGCCCGCCGATTGGGACGGCTCGACCAAGAAGGACCTGAAGAAGGGGCTCGCCGACGTGGCGCAGATGTCGGCGCTGCTCGAGAGCCTGACCTGGGTGGCGCAGTCGATGGCGGTTGATTCGCAGGTCGAGGGCGACGCCTCGCCGCTGCCGGGCCGCATGGCCGCGGCATTGACGACGCTCTCGGGCATCCTGGTCGATCTCGCCGGCGAGGAAAGCCGCGAGGCGTGCGGCGCGCTCGCCGCCGCCGTGGCCGCGATCCCGGCCTATGCCGGCGCCGCCGGCGACCAGGCCGATCTCGAAGCGGCGGCGCGGATCGGCAATCTGGCCAAGGCCGGGGCGCGGAATTCGAAGGCGGACCAGGACCGC
>DATKQE010000092.1:0-2210 GCA_035532935.1 Allostellaceae bacterium | reverse complement strand
TACGACATTTTGGACGGCAGATATCGAATCGCGATGGCGAAGGCGCGCGGCGATCGTTCGATTCTCGCCTGGGTCGGACGTCCGTAGCTTTGACCTGCGGACGTAATGCAAGACCAATCAGAGCTTCAATTCCCAATACTGACCGATATGGTCCTTGCCCCAGCTGTGGTGCGGCTCCTCGCGGGCCAGCTTGAAGCCGGCGGCCTCGTAGAGATGCCGCGCGGCGTCAAGACCTTTCTGGGTCCACAGCACCACCTTGCGATAGCCGGCGGCGCGCGCAAAGCGCAGGCACTCGGCGATCAGCGCCTTGCCGGCACCGCGACCACGTGCCGCGCGCGTCACCAGGAACACGCGCAGCTTCGCGACCCGATCGCTTTGCCGTACCAGCGCGATGCAGCCGGCCGGCTCGCCATCGAGCTCGGCGATCCAGCAACGCTCGCGCGCTGGGTCGTGCTGGCGCAGGAATGGCGTCATGATCTTGACCATCAGCGCCTCGAAGCTCGCGTCCCAACCGTATTCGTCGGCATAGACCCGGGCGTGCGTGCCGATGATCCAGCCGATATCGCCCGGCCGGTGCCGCCGCACCGTGATCGGCGTCCGCAGCGCCTCGTCGCCGAGGAGCCGTTCGATCGTCGACATGGCGGCGAGCAGCTCGCGTCGACCGTCATCGCGAAGGGGCCGCAGCATCTCGGCCACGGCGCGCTGCGAACCGCGATCAAGCGGCGCGAAAGCACGACGGCCGGCGGCAGTGAGGGCGAGATGGCGGGCGCGGCCGTCGCGCGCCGAGGGCGTCCGGGTCACGAGGCCGCGGCGGGCGAAGTCCTTGAGCATACGGCTCAAGTAGCCGGCATCGAGGCCGAGCGTGGCGCCGATCTCGCCGGCGGTGGGGCGGTCACGATGCGCCAGCTCGTAAAGCACGCGGGCCTCGGTCAGCGAGAACGTGCTGCCGAGCATGCGGTCGGTGACGACGCCAATCCGCCGTGTGTAGAAGCGGTTGAAATGCCGCACGGCGGCGATGGGGGCGTCGAGCGACTGGCCGGCCATGCGCCATGCTCTGCCAAAATACTTGACGGAGTCAAGTATCGGCAGCAGAGGGCTCGCCCGTCACCCCTGCGAAAGCCTGCCCTGGATTCCCGCTTACGCGGGATTGACGATCTTCACTTACCCCCGTTTCACCAGGGCGAAGGCGAAATCACCGCCGCGGCCGCGCGCGAAGACCTGGTCGATCCACAGCATGGCGAGCGGCTCGAGGAGCCGGGCATTCGACAACGGCCCGGCGTCGATCGTCTCGAAACCGAGATCGCTCACTAGCTTCAGCACCACCGGCTTCTTCGCCGCGTCGTCGCCGGCGACGAACATCGCCGGCTTCACCTTGAACGCCTTCGCGGCCGCCATGTTGTCGGCGCCGGTCTGGTTGAGGGTCTTGAAGACCGCAGCGCCTGTGGCCCATTGCGCGACGCGCTCGCCGGCGGAAATGCTGTGGCCGATCGCGAGGCTCATGCCCTGCGCGCCGCGCGCCAGCGGATTGACGCAGTCGATGACGATCCGGCCGGCGAGGCTGCCGAGGCCGCCGATTGCCGCCTCGGTCTTGGGCCAGGGCGTCGCCAGCACGATCACCTCGGCATCGGCTGCAGCTTCCGCCGGTGTCGTCGGCTGCGGCCGCACGCTCTGATATTTCGCCGCCTTGGGATCGGGCACGCCCAGCTTCACCGCGTGCCCGGCCGTGCTCCAGCCCTGCGCCAGCGCCTGACCCACCGCGCCGGCGCCGATGATCGCGATCCGCATATCCGCCTCCGTTCGTGCATGAACGAGAGGGCCGATGCTAGGCCCGGTGCGACCCGCCGCCAACTGGACAGCGTTGCGTGCGTTGGGCTTAATGCGGCCAGCCGCGTTCGTGGGGACGGCGTGGCCCACTTGGTTCCCGGCGGGGGAAGGACCAGATTAGCGACATGCTGACCAACGACGTTCGCGCCCACTTTCTCGACTATTTCCGGCGCGCCGGGCACGAGATCGTGCCCTCGTCCCCGCTCGTGCCGCGCAACGACCCCACGCTGCTCTTCACCAACGCGGGCATGGTGCAGTTCAAGAACGTCTTCACCGGCCTGGAGAAGCGGCCTTATTCGACCGCGGCCTCGTCGCAGAAATGCGTGCGCGCCGGCGGCAAGCACAACGATCTCGAGAACGTCGGCTACACCGCGCGCCACCACACC
>DATKQE010000091.1:0-3882 GCA_035532935.1 Allostellaceae bacterium | reverse complement strand
CGTAAGCATCCGCCGAGGACCGCGGCGGGTTGAGCGTCAGGCGGCGACGGCCTGATCGTTGGACGTTTTCCAATGCCAGGGCAGCAGCTCGTGGAGCCGGGAGGCCGGGTGATCGGCGATGCGGCGCAGCACGTCGGCGAGCCAGGCCTGCGGGTTGATGTCGTTGAGCTTGGCTGTGGCAATCAGGGTGTACATGGCGGCAGCCCGCTCGCCACCGCGATCGGAACCGGCGAATAACCAGGCTCGGCGCCCGAGGGCAATTCCTCTTAATGCGCGTTCAGCGGCGTTGTTGCTTAGGCAGATGCGGCCGTCGTCGAGGAACCGGGTGAAGGCCGGCCAGCGCGTCAGCATGTAATCGATCGCCTTGGCCGTGACGGCGTGACGCGACAGGCGGGTGCGTTCCCTCCGCATCCATTTTTCCAGCTCGCCGACGAGCGGCACGATACGCCCCTGGCGTGCCGCCACACGCTCGCCGGCCGATCGGCCGTTGATCTCGCGCTCGATGGCGAAGATCGCGTCGATATGCCGGACCGCCTCGACCGCCAGCGGCGCCTTTCGCAAATCGGCCAGCTCGAAGAAGTGGCGCCTTCCATGGCTCCAGCACGCCGCCTCGATGATCGGACCGGGCTTGCGCCTGCCGTCGTAAAGATCGCCGAACCCCGCGTAAGCATCGGCCTGGAGGATCCCGGCGTACCCGGCAAGATGCTGGGCGGGGTGCTCGCCGTTTCGGTTGCGCGAGTAATAGAACACCGCCGCCGGCGGGTCCGGTCCGGCGAACGGCCGGTCATCGCGCACATACGTCCATAATCGAGCGGTGATCGTCTTGCCCCGGGCGAGCAGCGGCACCGTGGTGTCGTCGCCATGGACACGCTCGGCAGCGAACACGTGGCGGCGGATCAGTTCGTGCAGCGGGCTCAGGACAGCCGTGCAGGCACCGACATGGTCGGCCAGCGTCGAGACGTCGAGGTCGACGCCTTCGCGGGCATAGCTCTCGCTCTGCCGGTTCAAGGGCTGGTGTTCGCCGTACTTGGCATAGAGGATCATCGCCAACAGGCTCGGCCCGACGTGACCTCGTGGGATGACATGGAACGGCGCCGGCATCTGGGTGATTTTCTCGCACGACCGGCAGGTGAACTTCTCACGAACGGTCTGGATCACTTTCCACTGGCGCGGCACCACCTCCAGCGTCTCGGTGATCGTCTCGCCGAGCTTGGCGAGCCTGCCGCCACAACATGGGCAGGCCGTCGGACCGGGGACCATCACGCGCTCGCGCGGCAGATGCGCCGGAAAAGGCGCGCGCACCGGCTTCTTGCGGGTGAAGGGTCGTACCGTCGTGCCGTCGGCCGGTGCAGTGGCGGCCTCGTCTTCGGCTGCGCGCGCCGCCGCTTCCTCGAGTTGCAGTTCCAGCTGGTCGAGCAGCTTGCGGCCGCGCTCGGCGGATTGGCCGTACTGCTCGCGCCGGAGCTTGGCGATCAGCAGCTTGTAGTAGGCGACCAGCGCCTCGGCGCCGGAGGCGCGCGCCTCGGCCTCTTGTCGCGCCTCGCGTTCGGCGGCCAGCGCCACGGTCAGCGCTTCGATCGTTTCGATTGCGGTCACGAGCCGGATTGTCGCACGCCGGCAAGCTGCTGCCGTGCCCGCCGTCCGGGCTGAGTCGAAGGGTCGCAGCCCTCAGCCCGCCGCCTCCGGCCGCCAGGTCCGAACCGGGTTTCGCCAGTCAATTCCGTCAAGCATATAGGCCAGCTGCGCCGGGGTGATGGCGACCATGCCGTCAGCCGGCGACGGCCAGATGAAGCGGCCGCGCTCCAATCTTTTGGCGTAGAGCGACATGCCGATCCCGTCGTGCCAGAGAATCTTGATCAGGTGACCTCTTTTCCCCCGAAAGACGTAAAGATCGCCGGCATGTGGATCGCGTCCCAGCCCCTCCTGGACCTGCACCGCCAGGCTGTTCATGCCGCGCCGCATGTCGGTCTGGCCGACCGCCAGCCACACCCGCACCCCGGACGGAACCGGGATCATCGCCGCGACAACGCCTTGACGACCGCCGCCGCCAATGCCGCCGGAACCGAGCCCGGTATCCGCACCCGAGCCTTCCCAACCTCGACCTCGATCGCCGGCTCGGGGCAAGGCGCTACACCGTTCGCCGCAGCGCTCTCGGCCGGCGCGATCAGCACCTGGGCGAACCCGGCCGCACCGCGCAGTTCCTGCCGCCAGCGATAGATCTGGCCCGCGGAAATATCGGCGCGCCGCGCCACATCAGAAACCACGGCCCCCGTCGCAAAACTCTCCGCGACGATCGCCCGCTTCTGATCCTCGCTCCACCGGCGCCGACGCTCCGGGCCCGTGATCACCTCAAATCTCGCCATCGCACCGCCGTTAGCACCAGTGCAAGCACTGTCATTTGCACCGGTGCTACAACCTGCCTACTCCCCGCGATGGCGCAAGGCGGTCCTCAGCGGATGGTTACGCTGAATCACGCGGGTCAACCGCAGCTATACACTTTGGCGGGATGCTATGTTCATACGAATGCTGATGGCCTTCATTAGGGAAGGAGGGCTGACGATCGTGCGACCAAACGGAAAAGTCGTGCATGTAGGTGAGCACTCGGATACCCAATCGAGCCCTGAGATTATTCTTCGCCTAAAGAGCTCATGGACGGCTTTTAAAATTGCGATGCAGCCAGATCTGTATTTTGGCGAAGCTTACATGGACGGGTCTCTCGTTCTTGAAAAGGGCACTCTCTGGGATCTGTTGGATTTATGCGGGCGGAACCTCGTGCATCGGCGCTTGCGTCGACAATGCTGGGCAATTCGAGTGTTCAGGCTCCTCGTTCGACAATTCCAGCAGCACAATTCGCGAAGAACGGCTCGACGGAACGTCGCTCATCATTATGACCTGTCGGATTCGCTATTCCGCTCATTTCTCGACCAGGACATGCAATATTCTTGCGCGTACTTCCTTGATCCGAGACTGTCCCTCGACGAGGCCCAAGCGGCGAAGAAGTGGCACGTTCTCGGGAAGCTTCTGCTTGAGCCCGGTCACCGTGTCCTCGACATCGGCTGTGGATGGGGCGGTTTGGCCATATCGATCGCTGAGGCCGAGGGGGTCAGTACCACCGCTATCACGCTATCGAGAGAGCAGCTTGTCGTCGCGATAGCGCGCGCCCGTGACGCTGGCGTCGACCACAAAATTGCTTTCGAAGCGAAGGACTATCGCGAGATTGCGGGGCCATTTGATCGGATCGTTTCGGTTGGAATGTTCGAGCATGTCGGCAAGCCGAATTACCAAGTCTTCTTTGACAAAATTGCCTCGCTCCTTACGAACGACGGCGTCGCGCTGATTCATTCGATCGGTCGGACGGACGGGCCCGGTCTGACGCAAGCCTGGACCCGCAAATACATTTTCCCTGGCGGATATATCCCTGCTCTTTCCGAAGTGCTGCCCGCCGTTGAGCGGGCAGGCTTCTGGGTGACCGATATCGAGATACTTCGCCTGCACTATGCCGAGACGTTGCGAGCGTGGCGCAACGCCTTCCTGGATAAATGGGACGTCGTTCGCGCGACTTACGATGAGCGTTTCTGCCGAATGTGGGAATTCTACCTTGCCGGTAGCGAGATGGCGTTCCGCTACGACGGCCTCATGGTGTTTCAAATGCAGCTCGCGAAACGCGTCGACACGGTCCCGATCACGCGGAACTACATGTTCGAACACGAGCGCTTTCTCGGGAAGAAGAAGTCGGGGTCCGAACCGGCAGTCGATTTGCCTCTCGTTGCGGAGATGTAGGATGGATCTGACGGAATATGAGCGGGCAAAGTTCGAGCTTGCCGCCATCTTGCGTTCGGCTGCTGTCATTCTTCGCGAGACACGACCCGAAATCCAGAGGCC
>DATKQE010000090.1:0-137080 GCA_035532935.1 Allostellaceae bacterium | reverse complement strand
GCTCGCCCAGCCGGGCGCGGACCGCGGCGCTATTGGCGATGCGGCGGTTCTGCATTTGCTGCAGATTTTGCGCGTACATCGCCTGGTCGTAGGCGGCGTCGAGCTCGGACTGGGTATAGTCGAGATAGACACGCGGCCCCTTACGGGCGTGATGCGGTTGAGCCTCCGGTTGCAAGGCCGTCCTCCATCGGGTTCACTCGGGCGGAGTCTACCGGCGCGTCCAGGCCAGCGCCAGAGACGGCGAAGGATGGGCCCCGCTCATGGATTTCGCGCTCTCTTTGGAACAGCAAGCGGTGCGCGAGGCGGTTTCCCGCATCTGCGCGCGATTCGGCGATGATTATTGGCGCGCGCGCGACCGCGACGGCGGCTTTCCGTTCGAGTTCCATCGCGCCCTGGCCGAAGGCGGCTGGCTCGGCATCTGCGTGCCCGAGGCTTATGGCGGCTCCGGTCTGGGCGTCGCCGAGGCCGCGGTGATGATGCAGGCGATCGCGGAATCGGGTGCGGGCATGGCCGGCGCGTCGTCCGTGCACATGAACATCTTCGGCCTCAATCCGGTGGTGAAGTTCGGCACCGACGAGCAGAAGCGCCGCATGCTGCCGCCGCTCGTCGCCGGTGCCGAGAAGGCGTGTTTCGCCGTGACCGAGCCCAATGCCGGCCTCGACACCACCCGGATCGAGACGCGTGCGGTGCGCCGCGGCGACCGCTATGTCATCGACGGCGCGAAGATCTGGATTTCGACCGCCCAGGTGGCGGAGAAGATGCTTATCCTCGCGCGCACCACGCCGCGCGCCGAAGCCGCGCGCCGCACCCATGGCCTCAGCCTGTTCTACACCACGCTCGACCGCCGCTTCGTCGAGGTGCGCGAGATCGACAAGATGGGACGCAAGGCGGTCGATTCGAATCAGCTCTTCATCGACGGGCTCGAAGTGCCGGTGGCGGATCGCATCGGCGAGGAGGGCAGGGGCTTCGAATACATCCTGCATGGCCTCAATCCCGAGCGCATTCTCGTCGCCGCCGAGGCCGTCGGCATCGGCCGGGCCGCCGTCGCGCGCGCGGCGCAATACGCCAAGGAGCGTATCGTCTTCGGCCGGCCCATCGGCCGGAACCAGGGCATTCAGCATCCGCTCGCCGAGCGCTGGATCGAACTCGAGGCGGCGCAACTCATGGTGCAGCGTGCGGCCTGGGACTATGACACCGGCCGGCCGGCGGGCGCGGCGGCCAATGCCGCCAAATATCTCGCGGCGGAAGCCGGCGTGAAGGCGTGCGAGACCGCGATGACGACGCTCGGCGGCTATGGCTATGCCAAGGAGTATCACGTCGAGCGGCTGCTGCGCGAGGTGATGATCACGCGATTGGCGCCGGTGAGTCCGCAACTCATCCTGTGTCACATCGCCGAGACGGTGCTGGGCCTGCCCAAATCCTACTGAGCTTGACCCGGCCGCGCGGGATCGCCCATAAGGCGCCGTCACAGGAGCCTCGCCCATGGATGACAAGATCGTGAGCAGCTTTGTGCCGGCGATCGAGGCCGGCCGCCCGGCCTTGAGCGAGGCGGAGATCGAGCGCCGGCGCGGCCGGCCGTGGACGCTCGCGGTCGTGAGCGCCATGAACATCGCGCCGCGGATGCGGCGGGTGCGGCTCACCGCCGACAATCTCGACGCGTTCCGGCCGCGCCCCGGACAGGAGATCGTCCTGCAGATTCCCCAAGCCGCCGGCGAGCCGGCGCGGCGCCATTACACGATCCGAAATTTCGATCCGCAGACCAGGGCGATCGATGTCGATTTCGTGCTGCACGGCGACAGCGCGGCGGGGGTGCGCTGGGCGCTCGACGCGCGGCCCGGTCAGGCGATCGACATCCGCGGCCCGCGCGGCCGCATCGCGCTGGCCGCCGGCGCCGACTGGCATCTGTTCAGCGGCGACGAGACGGCGCTGCCGGCGATCTTCGCCCTGGTCGAGGCGCTGGACGACGGCGCCGCGGCCTATGTCTTTATCGAGATCGGCGATGCGCAGGACGAGCAGGTCCTGAAGTCGCGCGCCGATGCGCGGCTGACCTATCTTCCGCGCAACGGCGCGCCGCCGGGTCCGAGCCGCATCCTGCCCGACGCGATCGAGCGCTTCGCGCTGCCGCCGGGCCGCGGCCACGCCATCATCATCGGCGAGACCGGCAACGTCCGGTCGCAGCGGCACCACCTCGTCGCGCGCGGGATGGGCAAGGAGCAGATTTATTCCGAGGGATATTGGCGTCCGGGACGGATCGGCGGTCACGACCACGTCGAGGAGTGACGCGATCGGCGAGGAGGGAATGATGGACAATAAACTGCGCGTGCCGTTGCCGCCGGATCCCAATCCGACGAAGCCGCATTTCACGTTGCCGCCGGGGACGGTGGACACGCATTTCCACGTCATGGGACCGCCCCAGGTGTTCCCGTTCGTCGAGACCCGTCTCTACACGCCGCCGGCGGCGCCGATCGAGCACTGGCTCGGCATGGCGAAGGCGGTCGGCATCGCGCGCGGCGTCATGGTGGTGCCGGCGGTGCACGGCTTCGACAATGCGCCGATGCATGATGCGATCGCCAAGGCCGAGGGCCGGCTCGTCGGCATGATCCGCGCCAATCCGGCGCTCACCGAGGCGGACAACAAGACGCTCCATGCCCAGGGCGTGCGCGGCGTGCGCTTCAATTTCCGCCGCGACCTCGAGGGCACGTTCGACCGGGATGCGATGCAGCAGGTGATCGCGCGGCTGGGGTCGCTGAACTGGGCGGTCGATTTCCACATCGACGCCGACCTCATGGTGAAGAACGCCGAGCTGCTCCGCCGCATCGACAAGCCGGTGATCATCGATCATTTCGGCCTGTGCGATCCCGCCAAGGGCGTCGATTCTGCGGAATTCCGCGTCCTGCTCGATCTCGTCGCCCAGCCCAACATCCATGTCAAGATCAGCTCGCTCGACCGCTATCTCTACGCGGGCAAGAAATACGAGGACGTGTGCACGCTCGCCCGGGCGCTCACCGCGCGTGCGCCCGATCACGTCATCTGGGGCACCGACTGGCCGCACGCCTATGTCTATCAGCACGGCCGGATGGTGAATGACGGCGAGCTCGTGAGCTGGCTTGCCGATCTCGTGCCGGACCCGGCCGAACGGCACAAGGTCCTGGTCGACAATCCGGCGCGATTGTTCTTCGCCTGACGGCGCGTGCGATGGCGCTGCTGCTCACGCCCATCGGCGCGCCGGCCGCGGAGTGGCTGCGCTGTTTCGCGGCCGAGCTGCCCGACCTCGAGGTGCGGGTCTGGCCCGAGCTCGGCGATCCCGCCGACATCGAGATCGCGGCGATCGCGCATCTGCCGCCGGGAACGCTGGCGAAGCTTCCCAAGCTGCGCCTCGTCGTCTCGGTGACGGCCGGCGCCGAGGGCGTGCTCGGCGACAAGACGCTGCCGCGCGGCGTTCCGGTCGTGCGCTCGAGCGAGCCCGACGGCGACGCGCTGATGAACGAGACCGCGCTCCTGCACGTGCTGCGCCATCATCGCTTTCTGCCAGAATACCTGCTGGCGCAACAAAGCCGCGCGTGGCGGCCGCAGGCACGGCCCGCCGCCTCGGACCGGACGGTCGGGGTGATGGGGCTCGGCATGATCGGGCTGCCGGTGGCGAAGACGCTGCGCGATCACGGCTTCAAGGTGGCGGGCTGGAGCCGGACCGCGAAGGAAGCCGATGGCATCACCATCTTTCACGGGCGCGAGCAATTGCCGGATTTTCTCGGCCGAAGCGAGATCGTGGTGAACCTGCTGGCGCTCACGCCGGCGACCGAGAACATCCTGTGCGGCGCCGCCTTCGCGCAGTTGCCCCAGGGCGCCGCGGTGATCAATCTCGCGCGCGGCCAGCATGTCGTGGACGAGGATCTGATCGCGGCGCTCGACAGCGGCCAGCTCTCCGCCGCGACGCTCGATGCCTTCCGCATCGAGCCGCTGCCGAAGGAGAGCCCGCTCTGGGCGCATCCGCGCATCACCGTCACGCCGCACGTCGCGCGCCGGCTGATGGCGCCGCTCATCGTGCGCCGCATCTGCGAGAACGTGCGCCGGCTGCGCCGCGGCGAGACGCTGCTCTATCCGGTCGACCGCGACGCCGGCTACTGAGCCGCTTCCGATCTTATTTCCCCAACAGGTGGCCCCATTTCGCCAGGGTCTTGGCCTTGAGCTCGGGGCTCGATTCGGCGACCGGGGGAAATTCGTTGATCCATTCATAGGGGCGGCAGGCATCGACGAGGGCGCGGGTGTTGTGCACCTCGCCCTTGCGCTTGCGCGGATCGAGCGCGCCGCTCCAGGCGCGGCGGATGGTGTCGATGTCCTCGACCGGATCGCACCGCGTCGCGATCGCCCAGATCACGTCGAAGCTGTTGGTCGGGTCGATGTCGTCATCGACCACCACGACGAAGCGGCCGAGATAATTGCCGGCATGCGCGCCGCCGGCGAGCATCAAGGCCTGCTTGGCGTGACCGGCATAGGCCTGCTTGATCGCGATGATGTTGAAGAGCCGCCCGCCGCCCGCCTCGTGGCACCACACGCCGGCGACGCCGGGAAGCCCGGCCTTTTCCACCTGGTCCCAGATCAGCGCCGATTTGATCACGCACTTGCTGAGCGAATAGTCGGACGGCGGCCGTCCTGGCCGCGCCATGGTGTAGATCGGATCGGTGCGGTAATAGACGCGGCGGATGCGCACGATCGGATCCTCGCGCACCGAGCTCGCGTAATAGCCGGTCCATTCGCCGAACGGGCCTTCGGGCTTGAGCACGTCGGGGACGATCTCGCCCTCGAGCACGATCTCGGCGTGCGCGGGCATCGGCAGGCTGTAAAGCTCGCTCTTGAGCGTCTCGAACGGAATGCCGCGATGGCCGCCGGCATGGGCGAATTCGGAGACGCCGAACGACACCTCGTTGCCCGAGCTCAGGAACAGGAGCGGGTCCTGGCCGCAACAGATCACTACCGGGCAGGGCTTGCCCGCGCGGAAATATTTCTCGCGAATCTGGCGGCCGTGCTTGCCCGGCGACATCCACAGGCCGGCCGTATTGCGGTCGTGCACCATCACGCGATAGGTGCCGACATTGATCCAGTCGGTCTCGGGGTCGCGCATGATGACGAGATCGCCGGTGCCGATATAGCGCCCGCCGTCGCGCTCGTGCAGGAACGGGACCGGGAACTTGTAGAGATCGACGTCGTCGTCGCGATCGACGTTGTCGAGCACGGGCCCGCCATTGACGAAGACGTTGGGGATGAGCTGATAGCGCTTCATCCGGTCGCGATAGGCCCGTACCACGTCGAGCGGGTGCTGCGGCATCGGCAGGCCCAGGGTCAGCGCCAGCCGCCGCGGTGAGTTGGTCATGCCCGACAGCACCCGGTAGTTGGACGGATAGTCGGGGATGTTCTCGAACAGGATCGCCGGCGGGTTGTCGGGCTTCGCCTGATAGATCATCTCGGCGACGGCGCCCATCTCGAGGTTCCAGTGCACCCCCGACACGCGCATCAGCTCACCGATCCCCTCGACCCGCGTGATCCACTCGCGGAGATCGACATGGGGCGTGGCGAATTCGCCGACGCGGATGGGATTGGGCTCGTTTCTGCGTTCGTCCATGGCGACCTCCGAGGCTCGGCCGAAATTATGCCGTCGCCGTCGCGAGGGGAAGCCCTCACCGGCAACGAGCCAGGGGCTGGCGAACGATGACCGATCGGGCTAGCTTGGTGCAGCACGGCAAAGGCGGGAGGGACGACGATGGCGCGGCGGCTTCTCAAGGCGACGGCGATGCGCAAATCGGCCGGCGGCGCGCGGCGCTCCGCCGGCTCGGTGGTGCGGCGGCTCGACGCCGAGGTCGATGACTATGTGCGCCGCACGCGACTCTTCCACGAGCCCGTGACCAAGGGCCGCGCCTCCATGTTCGTGATGCAGCACCGTCAGAATACGCGCCAGCGCAACTCGGTGCTGAAGCTCCGCGTCGCGACCAACTGTCCCGACTGGGCCATTCGGCTGCGCATCATCGGCGCCTGCAGCGAAGAGATCATCGCCGATCACGAGCATGGCGGCGGCCGGCCGCATTGGGCGATTCTCGAGGAGCTCGGCGTCCGCATCGGCCTCAAGCGCAAGGCCATCACCGCGGCTCCGCTCCTGGTATCGACGCAGCTTTGCTGGCTCGCCTGGGAGGCGTTGATGTCGAACCGCCACTGGCTCGAGGGCCTCATCGCCAATACCTGCGCCGAGCGCGTCAACGTCCCCGGCTATGGCGACGGGCCGATGAAGAAGCTCGGCTGGTTTGGCCTCGAGCGCCAACGCTGGGGCAAGCTGTTCGGCCTCAAGGGCGACGATCTCGATTTCTTCGAGCTGCACGAGGAGGCCGACATCGTCCACTCCGATCTCGGCTGGAAAACGATCGCCGAACAGGCCGACCGGCTCGGCGTCGCCGATCAGGTCGTGGCGGCCTGCCGCCTCAATCTTCTGGTCTGGGAGCGGTATCTGGACGGCATCGCCGAAGCCGGCGACGCCTTGGACCGCGGCGAAAAGCCGGTCTACGTGTAGCGCAGGCGGCGACGCGCGCGGCGAAGCCGTCGCCGGGGCGCTTCCGCCGTCAGAATCCCGGCGCGTTCTCGAGCTGATCGAGCCAGTCGAATCCCATCGCCTTGACGATGCGGTTGCTGATGACGATGAGGCGCGCCTCGCTGTCGGCGACGGCGTTGAAATGCTGGTGGATGGAGAAGGGTGGGACATAGATGAAGTCGCCGCGCTGCCACATGAAGCGCTTCGCCTCGCTCTCCCAGTCCCAGTCGTACTGGTCGACGCAGTCGAATTTCAGATCCCAGTGGAGATCGTAGCCCGCGCCCTCGACGACGAAGATGATCTCCTCCCACATGTGGCGGTGCCGGCCCGAACGGCCGCCCGGCGGCAGGAACTGCATATAGGCGTCGACGCAGCATTCCCGCGTGTTCATGCGCGGGTTGACGAGATGCTTGATGAGGCCGTCGGGCGAACGCTCGAAGGGCTGCTCGGCCGCGGTCACGACATTGGTGGCGGCGGCGTAAAGGCGGCGGAATTCCGCGGATTTCTCGATGTCTTCGGCGCGAAAGTGACAGATCTTGTCGCCCTGATGGGCGACGTCGCGTTCGTCGGGGGCTTGCATCGGCGTCTCCATAGGCGCGGCTCCGCTCAGAGATCCGTCGGCGGCCGATAGTCCTCGTGACCCTCGGGCAGCGTCTCCGGCGGATACGACACGATCTTCTGGTACAAGAGGTGCATGAACAGGAAGAGCGGCTTGGCCTTGAACACCAGAAGGATCGCCTCGTTGTCGGGGTCGTCGTTGAAATGCTGATGCACGCAGCCGTTCTCGACGAACATGATGTCGCCGGCGCTCCAATCGATGCGGCGCCCGTCATGGACGTCGTGGCCGCGGCCCTTGAGGATGTAGAAGACCGCGCTGTTCAGGTGGCCGTGCTTCTGGCCATAGGCGCCCGGCGCGTAGACCTCGATGTGGGTCTCGATCGACTGGGTGACGGCGGCCGATTGCGGGCTGATCACGTGCTTGCCGTAGAGCTGCGGGCCGCCCTTCCACGGCACGTTGCGCGAGGAATAGACGCGCGGCTGTTCGAGCAGGCTCTTGGTCAGGTTGCCATAGGTTCCCTCGAGCGCGCGCACGAACGTGCGCTTCTTCTGCCATCGCTCCCACACGACTTTCTGCGCGCGGTTGTGGCCGAGGCCGGCCGGGCCTTCGGCTTCGTCGTGGTCGTGGTCGTGGTCATGGCCGTGCGCGTGATCGTGCGGATGGATGTGGTCGGGCAGGAGCCGCGCGGGCTCGTCGTCCGGCGGCGGCGAAGCTGCGCCCTTCCTGGCGCGGGGCTTCTTGGCGCCGGGCTTCTGGTCGTAGAACCCCGTCATGGTCTCCTCCAGTCTTTCATGCGCGTCAGTCCGCAGGCTCGGCGAGCACGGTGATGCGGCGCAGCAGGCGGCGCTCGCCCGGGTCGAAATCCGTGCGGGCATGGAGCGCGCAGCGGTTGTCCCAGAGAATGACATCGCCCACGCGCCACACGTGCTCGTAGACGAATGGCCGTTGCTCCTGATGGTCGAAGAGTTCGGCGAGGAGCGCTTCGCTCGCGGCCGTGTCCATGCCGACGATGTGCTGCGTCATCAGCCGGTTCACATAAAGCGCCTTGCGCCCGGTCGCAGGATGGGTCCGTACCACCGGGTGGACATGGCGCGGGGCATCCGGCGGGATCGCGCCGCGCCTGGTCGCGCTGTTCTTGAGGTCGTAGGCGTTGAGCGCCTGCAGCCCTTCGAGCCGCGCTTTCATCGCCGCCGGCAGCGCGTCATAGGCGGCATAGGCGCTGGCGAAGAGCGTGTTCCCGCCGCTCGACGGCAGTTCGATGCCATAGAGCATCGTGCCGGCGGGCGGCGCCGCGAGATAGCACTGGTCGGAGTGGAAGAACATCTCGCCGTCCGGCAGCCGGCCGATGAGCTTGCCGTCCTGGCGGATATTGGAGACGAACATCACCGATGGATGCGCCGGCACGAGGCGGCTCTCGGACAGCGCCGTGCCGAGCACGCCGAAATATTCGCCGTAGCGGACCTGGTCGGCCTCGCTCAGCGACTGGCCGCGCACCAGCAGCACCGCATGATCGTGCCAGGCGCGGCGCAGCGTCGCGACCGTCGGCGCGTCGAGCGGACGGCCGAGATCGACGCCCGCGACCTCGGCGCCGATCGCCGGCGCGAGCTTCGTGACCGTCAACGGTGCGCTCAATCCTTCCATCGCCCGGCTCCGCGGTTTCGCGCCGATTGTGCCACAGCCCGCGCGTGCGCCGCAAACCCGCGGTTCATGCCGGGATCACCGGCAGCAGCAGATAGGCCTCGCGCCCCGGGCCGGTATGCACCGTGTTGGTTCCGGCGAAGCGCGCCGGCGGGCGGTCGCGCGGATCGTCATGCGTGAACCAGCCGGTCCCGGTCTCGCGCGGCTCGCCGGGCCGGTCGAAATCCTGGCCCTGGAGCGTAAGGGCAAGGCGATAGCCCTGGGGCAGCGCGAGGCTGGTCGGCCAGATCTCGACCTCGATCGCGTAGATCGTGCCGGGGGTCAGGGCCTCGCTTTCGCCGTGCGTGTGATAGGGCCGGTACGCCGTGGTCCGCGCCGGATCGAGCTTGCGCTGCGACACGCGCAGCCAGCCCTGCGATACCGGCGCCTTGGGCGCGGTCGAGCTGAAGAACACGACCTCCTTGCCCTGGGGGTCGAACGCGCGCAGCGTCGCGAACATGTCCATGTCGTCGGTGGTCGATGAGACGTCGAGCCTGAGCTTGACCGGACCGGCGATCTCGACGTCGCGCTCCATCGGCGCGGTCGTGAAGGTCACGCCCGCGCTCAGCGCCGGATAGCTCGCGCTTGCCGCCTCCGTGGGCGCGTCGGGCGCCAGCGTCCGCGCCGCGGCGTCGAGATGGAGCCGCGTCCATTGCGTCTGCGGCAGGGGCCAGTCGGTCGCGATGACGGTGCGCTTCACCGTGTCGTCGGCGGCGCGAAGCTCGACCTCGACCCGCGGCTCGCGCTCCCAGCCGTTGTCGATGTCCTTGAGGTAGCGGTCGAAGAAGCGCCGCTGCATGAGGATGGTCTCGGGCAGAAGGAAGGTGATGAAATAGGGGCCCGACTGCACCTTGAGCCATTTCTCGCGCGATTTGATGCCCATCCAGCCCGCGATCGTGCCGCGCAGATGGAGCGCGAGCCCGCCCCAATTGGCGACCGCGAGCGTCGGCAGCTCGATCGTCTCGAGGTCCGGGATGCGCGCGCGATACCAGTCGTCGAGGACCGGGTGGGCGAGAACATTGGCGATGTAGTCCTCGCGATTGGCCGCGAGCGCCGCGGGCGCGAGGCTGGCCGGGCCGGTGTTGCGTTCGCCGGTGTCGATGTCGTGGAAGGGGCTGTCGGGATTGCCGTACTGGTCGCCGAGCACGCTGCGCGCCCACCACCGCGCGAGGAAGCCGGCCGAGAAGATGCCGTCGGAGCGCGTCCGGTCGCGGAAGAAATCATAGGTGCCTTGCCACGGCAGCAGCGCGGCAAGATGAGGCGGCCGCTGCGCCGCGATCGCCCATTGCCCGGCGGCATAATAGGAGATGCCGAGAAGCCCGATCTTGCCGCTGCTCCAGGGCGCCGTGCCGGCCCACTGGATGGCGTCATAGAAGTCGCGGAACTCGGCCGGGGAATTGACGTCGAGCTTGCCCGGCGACTTGCCGGCACCGCGCGAGTCGACCTTGACCACGACATAGCCATGCGGCACCCACAGCTCGGGGTCGGGCGTCTCGAAGACGAGATACTTGCACGAGGACTGTTGCAGGATTTGCGGATAGCGGTTCTTCACCACCTGCCACGCCGCCGGCTGGAACTCGCTCAGATGCACGTCCTTGCCATAGGGCCCGAACGTCATGATGACGGGGTAGCGGCCCGGTTCCTTCGGCCGGAACACGTTGGCGCGGAGCACCGCGCCGTCGCGCATCGTCACGCCGACATTCTTGTCCAGGACCATCTCGTGGGGCATTCCGGCCTCCCTCGTGCCGTGCCGCCGATGGCGCGGCTGCGGCAACGGGCGCACGCGAATTGGTACAGGAGCCGCGGGCGGCGGTAAAGCCGCGCCGAGTGGACGCGGCCGCCGGCGCGGTGTTAAATCGGTGCGGGAGGTACCGCCCGATGTTTCTCCGGAACTGCTGGTATGTCGCGGCGGAAGCGGCCGAGCTCGGCCGCGCGCCCCTGGGCCGCATCGTCCTCGGCGAGCCGGTGGTGTTCTACCGCAAGGAGGACGGCACGGCGGTCGCGCTCGAGGACCGCTGCTGCCACCGCCGCGCGCCGCTGCACAAGGGCCGGCTGGTGGGCGACGCGGTGCAATGCGGCTATCACGGCTTCACCTTCGACGCGACCGGCACCTGCATCGGCGTGCCGGGCTACGACCGGCCGCCGGTCGGCATCGGCGGCGTGCGCAGCTATCCGCTGGTCGAGCGGCACCGCTTCGTCTGGATCTGGATGGGCGAGCGGGAAAAGGCCGATCCGGCACTCATTCCCGATTTTCACCATAACGACGATCCGGCCTGGGCCGCGCCGAGCGCCTACCTCCCGGTCGGCGCGAACTACCTGCTGCTGGTCGAGAATCTGATCGATCTCTCGCACGTCGCCTTCGTGCATAGCGGCACGATCGGCAGCGACGACACCAAGGCGTCGCTCGAGCATGACCGCGGCGACGCCACCGTGCGGGTGGTGCGTACGGCCAAGGACATCCCGAGCCCGCCGCACATGCAACGCCTCGGCGTCGGCGCGCGCGTGGACATGACCAAGGCGATCACGTTCCATCCGCCGTCCGCTATCACCATCCTCATCACCTGGACCGAGCGCGCGACGGCCCATCCGCGCACCTTGCATGTCATGGTGCTCAACGCGATCACGCCCGAGAGCGAACACAGCAGCCATTATTTCTGGGTCGCCGCGCGCGACTTCGACATCGCCGACGCGAACGTTACCGAGTTCTACCGGCGCGAGGTGATCAAGGCGTTCAACGAGGACAAGGACATGCTCGAGGCGCAACAGGCCTCGATCGATCTGGCTCCCGGCGCGCCGACCGTCAACGTGCACGGCGACTGGGGCGGCGTCCAGGCCCGCCGCATGGTCGAGCGCCTCGTCGAGCACGAGGCGCCGCGCGATGTCGCGGCGCAATAGCGCGGGCCGGCGCCGCTGCGGCGTCAGCCGTGGTGCGCGAACATCGGCTTGCCCGCGACCGGCGCCTCGCAGCGCAGGATCGAGCCCGTGTCCGATTCGGTGATGAAGAGCTGGCGCCCGTCGCTCCCGCCGAAGGCGAGGTTCGTCATGTGGTGGCCGACGCAGGCCTCGATGAGATGCGTGGGGATGCCGTTGGCGTCGAAGCGCCACACGCCGATGCCGAGATGGCAGACGTAAAGCCCGTCCTCGACATCGATGGCGAGCCCGTCCGGCCCGGCCTGGCCGCCCGAGAGCTGGAGGAAGGTGCCGACCTTCGAGACCGATCCGTCCGGCATCAGCGGCGCCCGCCACACCGCGTTCTGCCGCGTCACCGCGACGAACAGGCGGTTCTCGGCATTGTTGAGCACGATGCCGTTGGGGCTCGGGATATTGTCCATGAGGCAGTCGAGCCGGCCCGACGCCGCGAGCCGATAGACGCGGCCGGTCGGATCGTGCATGCCGGTCTGGCCCTGATCGGTGAAGTAGCAGTCGCCGTTCGCCGCGAAGACGAGGTCGTTGAGGCCCTTGAAGCCCTCGCTGTTGCGGCTGGCGAGGAGCGGCTCGGTGCGGCCGCTCGCCGGGTCGAGCACGACCAGGCCGCATTTGTAGTCGGCGATGAAGATGCGGCCGTCGCGGTGGATTTTGAGCCCGTTGGGCCAGCCGTCATAATGCGCGACGAGGTCGCACGCGCCGGCTTGGGTCAGGCGGAAGATGCGGCCGAACGGGATGTCGACGAAGTAAAGGTTGCCGGCACGGTCGAAGCTCGGTCCCGCGAGGAAAGAGTCGACCTCTTGGCCGAGCCGGTTGGAGTCCGACCACGCCGTGCGCTGCCGGGTGCGGAAGCGGTCCGGCAGGCGGCAATGAACCTCGGTCTTGACCCGGATCGGCGGCTGAAACAGATGCAATTCATCCTCCCTCGGCGCCCGCCCCGATTTCTGCCCGGCCGCGGCCGGATCGACCGTCACGCCACGCTGCCGGCGGTGGCCGTCGGTGCGGCGATCTGGCATTATGGTGCCAGGAGACTTGGCGTCGTGAGGAAGATTCTAGCCACGCTGGCGCTCGCGCTGGCGCTCATCGTGCCGCTGGCCGCGCGGGCCGCGGGAACGCCCCAGCCGGCGGGCTGGAAGGCGCTGCTGATCGCCGGCGACGACCGCGAGCTCGCCTTCGACGACGCCGTCGATGCCATGGCGCGCAAGCTCGAGGATTTCGGCGTGCCGTCTGGCGACATCACCGTCCTCAAATCGTCGGGCGACGCCGGGGACGCGGCGACGCGCGCCAACGTCGAGGCGGCGTTCGCCGACCTCCATCCCGGCCCGGCCGATGGCTGCTTCGTGTTCGTCACGTCGCACGGCGCGGAGGGGCGCGGGCTGTTCATCCGGCGGGCGAACGCGTTTCTGTCCCCGCACACGCTCAACGTGCTGCTCGGCCGCGGCTGCGGCCGCCAGCCGAGCGTGGTGATCGCCTCGGGCTGCTATTCGGGCATCTTTGCCGAGGGCCCGCCGCTCGCGGCCGCGAACCGCGTCATCCTGACCGCCGCCCGCGACGACCGCCCCTCGTTCGGATGCAATGCCAATCTCAAATACACGGTCTTCGACCACTGCATCCTCGACAACCTGCGGCGCGGCGAAATGTGGCGGATGGTGATGGCCAAGACGCGGGCCTGCGTGAGCGGCAACGAGTGGGACATGCGCGTCCGGTATCCCTCGGAGCCGCAACTCGCGGTGGGTGCCGGCGTCGCCACGCTTCGGGCGTTCGCACGCTAGGGTGCGGCAAGGACGCGTTTCCCCGCGGCGGTCTCTGTGATAGAGCTTCGGCCATGATCGCGATCAGCGACTTGACCATGACCTACCGTACCGGCCATGGCGAGCATCCGGCGGTGCGCGGCGTATCGCTCGAGGTACAGCAGGGGCAATTCTATACGCTCCTCGGTCCCTCGGGCTGCGGCAAGACCACGATGCTGCGCTGCGTCGCCGGGCTCGAGCGTCCCGATGGCGGCGAGATCCGCATCGGCGATGCCGTCGTGTTCTCGGCGGCGCGCGGCATCTGGGTTCCGCCGCACAAACGCCAGATCGGCATGGTGTTCCAGTCCTACGCCATCTGGCCGCACATGACGGTCTTCGACAATGTCGCCTTTCCCTTGCGGCACATGCGCCCGCGTCCCGCGCGCGCCGCGATCCGCGAGCGGGTGCGGGCGGTGCTGGCGCTCGTCCACCTCGACGGCCTCGAGGAACGGCCGGCGCCCTTTCTTTCGGGCGGCCAGCAGCAGCGCCTGGCGCTCGCCCGGGCGCTCGTGTCGGAGCCGCGCGTTCTGCTGCTCGACGAGCCGCTCAGCAATCTCGACGCCAAGCTGCGCGAGGAAATGCGGCTCGAGATCCGCCAGGTCGTCGACCGCCTCGGCGTCACCACGCTGTTCGTCACGCACGAGCAGATCGAGGCGCTCACCATGTCCGACGTGATCGCGGTGATGAACGACGGCATCATCGTGCAGGAGGGATCGCCGGCGGCGATCTACAACCATCCGGCGGCGGCCTTCGTCGCCGATTTCATCGGCCGCACCAATTTCCTCGAGGGGCGGGTGGCGTCGCTCGACGATGCCGGCGAGCATCCGCTCGCGACCATCGAGACCGCGCTCGGCGCGCTGCACTGCCGGGTCGAGGCGGGCACGCTTATCGGTGACGCGCTGACCGTCGCGGTGCGGCCCGAGAACGTCGCCCTTGTCGGCGATGCCGCCCACGGCGAAGCGAACCAATTCGCGGGACGGGTCGAGGCCGTGGTCTATGTCGGCAACCTGCTCGACTGCACGGTCATGGTCGGCGCCACGCCGCTTCGGCTGCAACTCCACCCCGCCCATGCGCCCGGCCGCGGCGCACCGGTGCGGCTCCATCTTCCGGTCGAGCACTGCCTCGCGATGCCGCGGTAGGGCGTCTTGCAAATGGCGGCGCCGTCTGCATAGTGACCGCCGCCTTTTGAAGGGACGCCCGCATTGCCGCTTGACACCGCCGCCGGTCTTCGCCTCGCCGCCGATATCGGCGGCACCTTCACCGATATCGCCGTCTTCGACGAGGCGACGGGAAAGCTCTCGTTCGGCAAGGCGCTGTCGACGCCCGCCCATCTGGTCGAAGGCATCAATGCCGGCGTCGCCAAGGCGGAGACCGGCTACGGCGCCGTCGGGTTGTTCCTGCACGGCTCGACCATCGCCATCAACACCATCCTCGAGCGCACCGGCGCCAAGACGGCGCTGCTCATCACCGAGGGCTTCCGCGACGTCTACGAGATCGGCCGCATCAACCGGCCGGATTCCTATAATCTCTTCTTCCAGAAGCACGTGCCGCTGGTGGAGCGGGCGCTGCGCTTCGAGGTGAAGGAGCGCGTGCTCGCCGACGGCGACGTCGAACGCCCGCTCGACGAGCGCGAGATCGAGCTTCTGGGCGACGAGCTGGCGCGGCTCGGCGTCGAGGCCGCCGGCATCCTTTTCCTGCATTGCTATCGCAATGCCGATCACGAGGCGCGGGCCAAAGCCATCCTCGAAGCGCGCCATCCGCAGCTCTTCGTTTCGGCCTCGCACGAGCTGAGCCAGGAATACCGCGAGTTCGAGCGCTGCTCGACGGTGGTGGCGAACGCCTATATCGGGCCCAAGGTGAAGAGCTATATCGGCGAGATCGACGACCATCTGCGCCGCTCGGGCTTCGACGGCTCGTTCCTGGTGGTGCAGTCGACGGGCGGTCTCTACGAGGCCGACCAGGCCCGCGCCTATTGCGTGCGCATGCTGGAATCGGGGCCGGCGGCGGGCGTCATCGGCACCCGCACGCTGTGCCGGACGCTGGGGCTCGAGAGCGCGATCGCCTTCGACATGGGCGGCACCACGGCCAAGGCCGGCGTCATCTACAAGGGCGAGCCGCTCGTCACCGGCTCGGCGCTGATCGGCGGCTACGAGAAGGCGCTGCCGATTCAGATCGCGATGATGGACATCTTCGAGGTCGGCACCGGCGGCGGCTCGATCGCCCGCGTCGAGGACGACATGCTGCGCGTCGGGCCGCACAGCGCCGGGGCGCAGCCGGGTCCCGCCTGCTATGGCCTCGGCGGCACCGCGCCCACCGTCACCGATGCCAATCTGGTGCTCGGCCGCCTCGGCGCCGACCGCTTCCTCGGCGGCGAGATGCGGCTCGATATCGAGGCGGCGAAGCGCGCGCTCGCCGCGCATGTGGCGGAGCCGCTCGGCATGGACGTGACCGCGGCGGCCGACGGCATCCTGCGCGTCGCCGCCACCGCCATGTCCTATGCGGTGAAGGGCGTCACCACCGAGCGCGGCCTCGATGTCGGCGATTTCGCGCTCGTCGCCTATGGCGGCGCGGGGCCGCTGCATGCGGTCCAGGTCGCGCGCGAGCTGGGCATGAGCAAGGTCATCGTGCCGAACGCGCCCGGCGTGTTCTCGGCATTCGGCATGCTGTTCTCCGATCTGCGCTATGACTATGTGCGGACCTGGTTCACGCGGCTCGACGACGCCGATTTCGCCGAGCTCGAGCGCCTCTATGCCGCGCTCGAGGACGAGGGCCGCCACGCCGTCGCCGGCACGTCGGTGCGGCCGGAAGCGGTGACGGTCAAGCGCGCCGCCGACATGCGCTATGTCGGCCAGGAGCACGCGGTCAGCGTCGATCTGCCGCTCGAGGTCTTCGCCGCGCGCGACCGCGAGGCGATCAAGCGCCATTTCGACGCCCAGCACGAATTCCGCTATGGCACCTGCGCGCCCGAGGAGCGGGCCGAGATCGTCAGCCTCAGGAGCACTGTCACCGGCGTCATGCGCAAGCCGCCGCAGGAGAAGATCGAGGCCGGCGGCCGCGCGCCGCGCAAGGCCGCGTTCACCGGCCGGCGCACCGTCCATTTCGGCGAGGAGGGGGGCTATCTCGACACCCCGACCTATGCGCGCGCGGGGCTCGCGGCCGGTAACCGCATCGCCGGGCCGGCGCTGATCGAGGAGCACGCCTCGACCACCGTGGTGCATCCGGGCGACCGGCTCGTCGTCGACGCCTACGGCAATCTCGTCATCGCGGTGCGGGGCAGGCGATAAGAGCGATGGCACACGGCGCAGATTATCGCCGCAAGGCGGATCCGTTCGTCACCGAGATCGTGTGCATCGGCGCGCGGCGGCAGTGATCTGCACGGGTGTTTCGTACGGAAATGTCCGAACGAATTGCGCGGCTTGGCTTTGGTGCATCATTCTTTCTGCACACTTCCGACGGTCGATCGGGAATGGCGGCGCGCGGTTGGCCATCACGTGCCTCGTCCGGCTATACTGCACGCATGCGCGACGCGCTTGAATTTGAACGTATTTTGGATACATTAGCGTACAATGCCTGGAGCCCTTGCCATGTCCCGCGCCGTTCCTCATTCGCCCCTCGCCGCTGCCGTGCCACCCCGTCGCCAGCTTGCGAAAGTGATCTTTTGTGGCGGAAAGGCGATTGAACGCGGCTGGCGAGCCTGGAACGATATGAACATTATCACGGATAATCAAATGCTTGGTCCAAAAAGCGGGCAGCGGATTCGGCGCGCGATCTACATTCCTACGCATTGCGCGCGCGGCGGCGCGAACAGGGGGCAGGGCTGATGGCACCCACCGAGGCGCAGACCCGCAAGGCGGACCCGGTCGTCACCGAGATCGTGCGCAACGGCGTCATCGCCGTGACCGAGGAGATGAAGACCAACCTGATGCGCACCGCCTACAACATGATCATCTACGAGGCGCTCGACTTCACCACCGGGTTGTTCACCGCCGCCGGCGAGACCGTGTCGATCGGCATCGGCCTGCCGATGTTCATCCGCGGCATGGCCGAGACGATCAAGGCCGAGCTCAAGCATTTCGGCGCCGACATCCGTCCCGGCGACATTCTCGTCACCAACGACGCCTACACCACCGGCAGCCATCTCTATCACGTCACCCTGACGCTGCCGATCTTCCACAAGGGCGTGCTGGCCGGGTTCTCGTGCTGCATGGCGCACTGGATCGACATCGGCGGCACGCTCGGCGGCATGACCACCGACATCTATTCCGAGGGGCTGCAAATCCCGTTCCTCAAGCTGCACAAGGAAGGCAAGGTCAACCAGGACGTGGTCGATTTCATCCGCATGAACGTGCGCATGCCGAGCCGGGCGATGGGCGATCTGCGCGCCCAGGTGACGGCGGTCAAGACCGGCGAGCGCCGTTTCCTGCAATTGCTCGACCGCTACGGGCGCGAGCCGGTGCTCGATGCCATCGCCTCGATCATGGACCATTGCGAGGTCTCGGCGCGGGCGCGCACGCGCACCATCCCCGACGGCGTCTATGAAGCGGAATCCTACATGGACGACGACGGCGTCGATGTCGGCAAGCGCGTGCCGATCCGCGTCCGCGTGACGGTGCGCGACGACGAGATGACGGTGGACTTGACCGAGGTCTCGCGCCAGGTGCGCGGCTTCTACAATTCGGGCATCACCACCGGCTATGCCTGCGCCCAGGTCGCGTATAAATGCATCACCTCGCCGACCGACTATCCGATCAATGACGGCTCGTTCCGCAGCCTCAGGACGATCGTGCCGCCGGGCCGGATCGTGAGCGCCGTGCGCCCCGCGCCGATGCGCTGGTGGATGACCTTTCCCATGACCATCGTCGATACCGTGTTCAAGGCCTTGACCCCGGCCATTCCCGACCGCGTCATCGCCGGCCACCACGCCGACCTGCTGGCGGCCTCGTTCTATGGCATCAACCCGCGCGGCAACGAGTTCTTCATCGGCAATTTCGGCCCCCTGGGCGGCGGCTGGGGCGCCAAGCGCAACGAGGACGGCGTTTCCGGCACGGTCTGCATCAATGACGGCGACACCCACAACAGCCCCAACGAGCAGGTCGAGCAGAAGTTTCCCGTGGTGGTCGAGCGCTATGCCCTGATCCCCGATTCCTGCGGCGCCGGGCGCCATCGCGGCGGGCTCGGCGTCGAGCGCGTCGTGCGTGCGCGCAGCGCCATCACCTTCGGCAGCCAGATCGAGCGCGCCCATTGCAAGCCGTGGGGACTCGATGGCGGCGGCGAGGCGACCGGCAACGCGGTCGCGCTTCGCCTCGACGGCGCGTGGAAGGAGGATTTCCCCAACGCCAAGGTGCTGGTCGCGCTGTTGAAGACGGGCGATGCCTTCCGCCTGCGCTCGGGCGGCGGCGGCGGCTACGGGCCGCCGTGGGAGCGTCTGGCCGAGGCGGTGCAGCACGACGTGAAGGAAGGATACGTGTCGCTCAAGGCGGCGGCCGAGCTTTACGGCGTGGTGCTCGATCCCGCGACGCTCGCGGTCGATGGCGCCGCCACCGAGCGCCTGCGCGCGGCGCTGCGCTCGGCCGCGACGGCGACGGCGGCCGCGCTCAGCTCTTCAGCTTGACGGTGACGGATACGCCGCCCGAGCCGCAGCACGGACATTGGAGCGCCATGAGAATCTGCTGCCGCTGCTCCTCGGTGAGGTCGGCGCGGTCGAGCATCTCCTTGATCTGTTGCTCGAACGCCAGATGCAGCGACTGGTCGCCGAACTGGACCTGCGGATGGACCTGCGGGTCGTTGTCGTCGGTCATGGTGCGATCGCGTCTCCTCGTCCCGCCTATAGGTAGGCGGGCGGCCGCGCCCTGCCAAGCCTCGTCCGCCGCCGGTGCCGCGATTGACATTGGTGCCGCCCTGCCTTGTCATCGTGCGCGGGGAGCGAAGGAAACGCCAAGGAGCGATCATGATCGTCGATACCTACACGCATATCCTGCCCCGCGAACTGGTCGCGGCGATGGAGGCGAAGGGGCCGAAATTCGGCCTCGTCAAGCGGCTGATGCAGGTGCGCGAGCTGCACGACCTCGACCAGCGCTTCCGCACCATGGACGCGATCGGCGATTACCGCCAGATCGTGTCGCTGCCCAATCCGCCGCTCGAGGCGATCGCCAGCCCGGCCGAGGCCCTGGACCTCGCGCGCGCGGCCAATGACGGGATGGCGGCTCTGGTGCGCCGCCACCCCGACCGTTTCCCCGGCTTCGTCGCGGCGCTGCCGATGCACGATCCCGAGGCGACCATGGCCGAGCTCGAGCGCGCCATCGACAAGCTCGACGCCTGGGGCGTCCAGATTTTCACCAACATCAACGGCCGCCCGCTCGATGCGGCGGAGTTCCGGCCGATCTTCGACCGGATGGCCCGATACGACCTGCCGATCTGGCTCCATCCGGCGCGCACCGCCGACACCGCCGATTACGCCGCCGAGAAATTCTCGCGCTTCGAGCTGTGGTGGCTGTTCGGCTGGCCGTACGAGACCTGCCTCGCGATGAGCCGGCTGGTGCTCGCAGGGCTGTTCGACCGCCACCCGGGCATCAAGATCATCACCCATCACATGGGCGGCGGCGTGCCGTTCTTCGACACGCGCATCGAGGACGGCATGGCGGTCCTCGGCAGCCGCACCAAGGAGGAGGATTGCACCGGCTTGCTCGCGTCGCTGCGGCGGCCGCTCATCGACTATTTCCGCATGTTCCACGCCGACACCGCGCTCTTCGGCCAGGCCAACGGCCTTGCCTGCGGCATCGAGTTCTTCGGCGGCGGCAATGTCGTGTTCGCCTCGGACGCGCCGTTCGGCCCGATCGCCGCGACCCGCGACGGCGTGGAATCGCTCGACCTCGGCGCCGGCGGCCGCAACGCGATCTATCGCGGCAACCTCGAGCGCTTGGTGCGGCGCGCGATCGCCTGAGGTCGAAGCGGCGCTACTGCGCCGCGGCCTTGGCGGCGCGGGCGGCGATCTTCCAGTCGCAGTACGCCGGCTCCTTGATGTCGAAGAAGCGCTGGGCGTTGGCGCCCAAGATGTTGCGCTTGGCCTTCTCATCGAGGAACGGCAGGTCGTAGATCGTACTCGGCAGGTCCATGTCCCAGTGCGGATAGTCCGAGGCGTAGCACAGTTGCGTCTCGGCGTTCATCATCTTGAACGTCTCCTGCAGCATGCTGCGGTTGTTGACCATCTCCATCGGCTGGGTCGTGTAGTACATCTGCCGCATGTAGTCGCTCGGCTTGGTCTTGAGCGACGGGCATTCCGAACTGCGCATCATGTACTCGTTGTCGAAACGCTGCATCATGAACGGGACCCAGGCGAGGCCGCTCTCGATCCAGCTCACACGCAGCTTGGGGAAGCGCTCCGGCAGCCCGTTCACCACCCAATTGGCGAGGTTGATCATGTTGAACACGGTGAAGCCCAGCGCATGCGCAGTGATGAAGCGGTTGGTGTTGCCGAGCGTGCGGTCGTCCCAGTTGTAGGCGGCGTGGAACGACAGCGGCAGGCCCATCTCCTCCATCAGCGCATAAGTCTTCATGTAGGCGTTGTCGTGCACCGGCTTATAGCGCGCCGCGGTCACCATGAACCCGACCACGCCCTTCTTGTCGCCGAAATCCTTGACCATCTTGTAGCAGGCCTCGGCGTCGTTGAACGGCAGATAGAGCATCGACCGGAAGCGCGGCTCGGATGTGAGGATCGTGTCGACGAGCCAGCGGTTATAGGCACGTGACAGCGCGACCTCGACCTCGACCTGGGGATGGAGTCCCAATTGCAGCATCGGCGTGGGGAAGAGGCAGACCATGTCGATGCCCATCGCGTCCATCCAGCGCTTGGTCAGCGTCACATCGCGGTGGGGCGAGGGCGGGGTCTTCTCGCTTCGGCGCTGGGTATAGCGCGGAACGCGCCCGGACACGTCCTGGTAGCCCACCTGCGTATTGGTGATGGACGGCCGGCCCGCGCCCATTCCTTTCTTCGCCTTGGCGCTGTGGCGAATGATCGGATCTTCGATGTAATCGACGATCTGGTCGAAAGATTCGCTCTCGTAGTGGTGGGCGTCCACGTCGATGATGAGGAAGTCCTCATAGTGCCGCTGCCGCGCCTGGCGCTCGGCGTTCTTGAGGAGCGTGCGGGTGTCGAACTCCTCGACGGCGGGGTCGCGGAACTTGATGTCGAGCGTGTCCATGAATTCGATTCCTTCTTTCGTGCGCTCAGAGGACGACGAAGACGCCGCCCTCGCGCTCGGTCACGGTGTAGCGTTGCAGGCGCAGCCGCTTGTCGGCGGCGCACTCCCCAGTCTCGAGCTTGTATTCCCAGCCGTGCCAAGGACAGACGATATGGATCTCGCCTTCATCAAAGCGCTGGCCCAGGAGGACGCGGTCGGGCCCGAACACGTCCTCGACCCTGGGCAGCATCACGCCTTCGCAAGCGGGGCCGCCCTGGTGCAGGCAGTGGTTGCGGTAGGCGTAATACTTGCCGCCGTGCCGATAGACGCCGACCTCGACGTCGTCGGCCGCGACGATGCGGAGCTCGCCATCCTTGATCTCGCCTGCCTTGCACACGAACACGTCGACCATGAAGCTCTCCCCTGGCGTCGCCGCTGCCATCGTCACCGAGTGCCGATGACCGGTCAAGGGCCGACTTCGACCGGCCATAACGCCATTGACGGAGAAAAACCCGGGTCTTACCCTTCAACAGCAAGGTCGAGCGCGGTGGAAGCCGCGAACGCAGGGGAAAGGATTGGGAGCGCCATGGCCGATATTCTGGTGTGCCGCGACGGGGAGATTGCTGAAGGCGGGGTCCGCGTGGTGCGGTCCGGCGAGCTCGAGATCGGCATCATCCGCCAAGCGGGAAAATACTACGCCTACCGCAACTATTGCCCGCATCAGGGCGGACCGGCCTGCGAGGGGATGAGAATGCCTCAGGTGGTCGACAATATCGGCAAGGATGGCATCTTCCTCGGGCAGAGCTTCGACGAGGCCGACATGCACATTGTCTGCCCGTGGCATGGCTACGAATACCATCTCGCCGACGGGACGCACGTGTGCAACCCGCGCATCCGGCTGCAGAAATTCAACGTGGTCGAACGCAACGGTGAAATCTATGTCGCAGTCTGACGGCGGCGCGAAAATCTCCGAACTTGCCAGCGAGATCGCGGCCGCTTTTTCCGAAGCGATCGACGAGAACCGCCTCGCCGACATCCCCGACGACGCGCTCGGCCAGATCTTCGCGAGCTGCGTCAGGCTCTATGCCGCGAAGGCGCAGGAAGGCGACGCGCCGGCGCCGTTCGCGCGCAATGTCGGCGTCACCGTCACCGACGTGATGATCGGCTGCACCGCCATGCTCGAAGCGGTCAATTCACTCGTCTTCGAGTTGGGGCTGTGGCAGTCCTGGACCAGCATCGGCAAGCGCAAGCGTGCCACGGCCGACAGCGAAATCGCCGGCTGAACCCCTCCAAAGGAGCGCCAGATGGATACCGTCAATATTCGCGATTTATCGCTCGAAGAATTCGATACGCCGACGGTCCTCGCGCATGCGGCCGAGCAGGCGGCCAAGCGGCGGTACGAGGATTTCTGCATCGTCGATGTCGACTCGCATCATTACGAGACCGAGTCGTTCAGCCAGATCCTGGAATACATTGAGGATCCGGTGCTCCGCCACCAGGCGCGGTTCCAGGGCGTGCGCGAAGGCGGCATCACCTCGCCGCGGGGCTCCTACCAGGAGATGGCCGGGCGCGTCACGCGCTACAAGGGACGCCATCGCGAGAAGACGCCGGACACCGTGCATCGCGACGTCTCGCTGACCCGCCGCTGGATGGATGCCTTCGGCGTCGACGTGACCTGCCTCTTTCCGACGCCGATGCTGTCGCTTGGCCTCACGCCACGGGTCGAGGTCGAGGTCGCGCTCGCCCGCGCCTATAACCGCTGGCTGGTCGACCACGTCCTCTCGGCCGAGCCGCGGATCAAGGCCAGCCTCTATCTGCCGTTCAACGACCCCGAGGCCTCCTACAAGATGGTCGAGGAATTCGGTGACAAGCCCGGCGTCGTCGGCTTCTGCGTCACCGCCCCGCGCTACAAGGGCGTCTATGACAACGTCTACATGAAGACCTATGCGGCGATGCAGGAGCGGGGATTGCCGCTGGCGTTCCATTCCGGCTTCATGTGGGGCGGCGACCGCACCATGGAGCTGTGCAACCGCTTCATCGCCGTGCACGCGCTGGGCTTCACCTGGTACAACGTCGTTCATCTCACCAACTGGGTGGTGAACGGCCTGCCCGTGCGCTTCCCCAAGCTCAAGGTGCTGTGGATCGAGAGCGGCCTCGCCTGGCTGCCGTTCCTCATGCAGCGGCTCGACAACGAGTACATGATGCGCAGCTCCGAGGTGCCGCTGCTCAAGGAGAAGCCGAGCGACTACATGCGGCAGATGTACTACACCACCCAGCCCATGGAGATGGTGGACAACCGCAAGGCGCTCGAGCTGACCTTCGAGATGATCAAGGCCGAGACGCAGCTCCTCTACTCGTCCGACTATCCCCACTGGGACATGGACCTGCCGAGCACGATCTATGACCTGCCGTTCCTTTCCGAGCAGGCCAAGCGCAACATCCTCGGCGGCAATGCCCTGCGCGTCTTCAATCTCGAGCCGACCATCTCCGATGCGAAGCAACAGCGCAAGGCGATGCGCACCGCCGCGCAATAGGCGGCAGCCGCACCAGACGCGGGTTCGCGCCCGCCCGCTCCCCGACGGGGGCGGGCGGGCGTCGCTTTTCTACATCTTCGGCAGATAGGCCTCGGTATAGAGCTTCGTCATGTCGGGCGGGCTCGGCAGGATCTTCAGATCTGTGAACGAACTGCGGAGCTTCGACAGCCCCTTCTGGTCGAATTTCCCGTCCGAGGAGAATTGCGCCATCAGCAGATCGTATTCGCGCTCCTCCACTTCCTGGGAGAATCCGGTGATCTTGCGCGTGATCGCCACCGTCTCGGCCTTGTGGGTCTTCATGAAGGCGACGGATTCGAACCATGCCTTGAGAAAGCGCCGGATCGCGTCGGGATTTTTCTTCACCAGCGGGTCGGTCGCATAGATGACGAACGTATCGAAATCGTGCACGTAGTCGGAGACGGGGAACAGTAGCCGCCCGTCCTTCTTCGTCTCGAGCTCGTAGCCGATTGCGGGCGCGTCGATGAACGCGTCGATCTCGTGGGTCTTGAGCGCGGCGAGCTCGGTTGAAAGCTGGCCGCCGATCGCGATCGGCACGGCACCGCCGCTACCCCAGCCCTTGACCCGGTTCAACTCGTCGACGAGCCAGCGCGTGAGCGAGCCGGCCGTCGTCACCCCGATCTTCTTGCCCTTGAGGTCATCGGCGGAATGCACGGTCGAATCCGCGCCGACGATGTAGCCCATGAACGCCGGCGAGGTCGTGATCGCCGCCACCGCGAGCTCGGGCACGCCCTTGGCGATGAACGCCATGTCGGTGCCGCCGCCGATAGCAATGTCGACGCTGCCGGCGGCCACCGCCTGCTGCTGTTTGGCACCGCCGCCGAAATCGATCTCGTCGATGTCGAGCCCCTGCTTTTTGAAATAGCCCTGCGCCACCCCGACATTGAGCGGCACGAAGCCGAAATTCTGCGCCACCACCTTGCCCACGCGCAGCGTCTCGGCCCGCGCCGGGGCGATGCCGCCGGAGCCGAGGCACAAGACGGCAACGAGCGCCGCGGCAGCCGCTACCATCGGCACGGCGAATCCTTTACTTGATATGTTCATGATCGCACCTCCCCTTGCGTTTCGCGAAAGACCTTAGCATGGGCGTCGAATTGCGTTAAACCGGAAACATTCATCGGCACGGACGCGCCATTGGGAGAATCGCTATGAACGCCAGAGCCCAGATCGAACGTCTGGTCGCCGCCGCGGCACACTATTGGGCCGGCGAAGCGGAAGTGGTCCGCACCTATTGGACCGCGCCGCTGCGCAGGGCAGCGACCGACCTTCGCTGGCTCGAGCGGCAATGCTTCAAGGAGTTCTGGGGGACGGGGGCGCAGAAATACGACCGCGGCGGCGCCTTCGTCGGCGTGATGAAATATCTCCTCGAGCGGCAGCAGGAGATCGACCGTGGGCTGCCCCGCAGCGAGGTTCTCGACGTGCTCGAAGGGCTCAAGGCGGAGTTCTCGCACTACTGCGCCTTCGCCGACATCTACGACGCGATCCGGCCGGCCGAGACGCCGCCGATCACGCCCGAAGCGCTTTCGAGTTGGCCCGCGGAGGACGCGCTGGCGGCGTTGCGGCACGGTCATCAGGACAAGCACGGCACGGTCGGCCTGCGCGCCTGCAATTTCACCGAAGGCGGCTATTGCGCGCTGTTCGCCGAAGGCAAGAAGCTGGGGGGAAAAGGCGGGATCGACGACATGATCGCCAAGGCCTGCACCTTCGTGTTCGAGGACGAGTTCGAGCACATGCTGCGCGGCATCGTCGATATCGGCAACGAAGGCTTCAGCGACGCCGATTGGGAGTTGATGAGCGCGCTGGTCGCAGACCAACTCCGCCACCGCATCCGCATGCGCAACGAACAGTTCAGCTTCCCCATTTCGGAGGCGCGCATTGCGGCGATCTTCCGCGGCGAGATCGAACCGGCACGTTTCGACTACGCGCGCGCGGGCCTTGCCGCGGCGTAGGGTCGTCGAGGGCGGCCGCGCTATCCAGCCACCGGTTCATTCGTGGGCGCGAACTCCGGCATGATCTCGCGCGCGACGATCCGCAGCGCCTCGAGCGACGGCCGTGGATCGACGAAGAGCACGTAATCGACGCCACCCGCCTCGAGCCGCTTGAGCCGCTGGATGATCTCCTCGGGCGAACCCAGGAGCGGCGCGTCGTCGAACTCGATCGGCGGTCCGGACACGTCGCTGAGGTTCGAATAGCGTGCCGCGCCCGGCCCGCGGGCCAGCCCGCCGATGTTCTTGAGGACGTTGTAGCGGACCGCCAGCGCGGCCTCACGCTCGGCCGCATTGCGCACGATCTGCAGGCCACGGGTCGCGGCTGTCATCGCCGGATGGTAGGGCCGCCCGACCCGCGCGCATTCGTCGCGGAAGGCCGCGACGCGGGCGATGGTGAGATCGGTGGATCCGATCTGATCGAGCAGCAGGTTGTAGCCCTCGCGCGCCGCCCGCCGGATCGATTCCTCGCTGCCGGCGCCGAGCCAGAACGGCGGGTGCGGCTGTTGCACCGGTGCTGGCTCGACCACGACATTGTCGAAATGCCAGCGCTTGCCGTGATGGGAAAAACGCGCACCCGCGTCCGTCCAGGCCTTGCGGATGACCGCCATCGCCTCGTCGAAGCGTTCGGTCGCCTCCGCGACCGGGACGCAGAATCCGGCGAACTCGTAGTCGCGATAGCCCTTGCCGACACCGAAATCGAGCCGGCCGTCCGACAAGAGGTCGAGCGTCGCCGCCTGCTCGGCGACCAGCACGGGATTGTGCCACGGCAGCACCACCACGGCCGTGCCAAGCCGAATGCGGTCGGTGCGCGCCGCGAGATAGCTCAGGATGTTGAGCGAGGCGGAGACCTGGCCGAAGCCGGTGAAATGATGCTCGACGATGAAGACGCTGTGGAAGCCGAGTTCCTCGGCCTCGCACACATAGTCGATATATTCCTTGTAGCCGGTGCTATCGCCATGCGGACCGCCGCCGCGCGACCGTGCTCCGCCGAAAAGACCGAACCGCATGCCCGACCTCCGTCGCTTTGTCCGCCATGGTAACGGGCGGCGCGCGACCGGGAAACCTCTTTCGGCTTCAATTCTGGGAAGCGACGAAACGACGCGTAAGCGGCGCAAACACGGTTTCGACCGGAGCGTCAGGGCCGGCGAGCGGCGCTACCCGTTCCGTGGCCGCAATCTTCTTGAGGCCAAGGATTGGCGCATGCCGGTCGAGCCCCGCGGCTTCGAGCCAGGCCACGCCGGGGCGGCGGGTTCGCACCCGCTCGAGCGCACTCCGGGCCGCCTCATCGGTCCTGCCATCGAAGCCGGCGCGATAGAGCGCCTCGCCCGGGCCGATGTCGAACAGCGGATCGGTCGCGTCGAGCGTCGCACGATAAAGATCACGGCTCCAGTCGCGGATGTGCGAGGTCCACGCGAAAAAGCCCCAGTCCGAACGGTATTCCTCGGTTGTGAACGCATCGGGCGAAGCGATGATCCACAGCGCCAGGTATTTGCGCCGCGTATCGAGCGCCGCGGCCGTGAAGCGCTGGACCGAGAGGAAATGCGGCTTGCGCAGCATCTCCTCGAGCTTGGGACCGCTGTACCAGGCGTTCCACTGGTCCTCGAGGTCGGGCTGCGCGAAATTGCAGCGCACCGCGTAGACGAAGCACGTCATGGCGTTGCCCTCATTCGCCCTCCGGCAGCGCCACCTGGTGCGACAGCGGGATTTCGCGCCGCTCGCGTGCGGAACGCAGCACCGCCAGCATGACTTCGACATTGGCCTTGCCCCAGCGCGCATCGCTGAACGAGCGCCGGCCGTCGCGCAATGCCGTCACCAGCGCCTGGAGCGCATCGCCATGCCCGGCCCAGCCGGCGCCGCGCGCGACGGCGCATTCGCGGGCGCCGTCCTCGTCATAGACCATGACGCCGTCGGCCGAGGCGCGCAGCTCGCCCTTTTCGCAAGTGACGATGACGAGGCCGAAATGCGGCAGATGCGGCTGCGCCTCGCTCGGCGCAGCGCCGCGAAAGCCGCGCTCGCTGCGCAGCACGGTCTCGGGCACGGTGCGCGCCTTGAGGGCGCGGCGGGCGGCGCCGTGGCCGCCTTGCGGTTTTGCCGTGCCGGCCTCGCTCACCCAGAAATGCAGCTCGTCGCTGTCGAAGAAGTCGTAGCCGCCATAGACCAACGAGGCGGCGGCGTCGCTCTCGAAGTCGAGAAAGACCATGCCGTTGCCCTCGGTCGCGCGCTCGGGGTCGAGCGCACCCAGCGCCGCACGCACGCTGCGCACGCGCCCGCCGCCGAGACGGCGCGCGATATCGATCTGATGCGGCAACTGGTTGAAGACGATGCCGCCGCCCTGGGCGGTGTCGAGCTCCTCGGGCCGGCGTGGACGATAGAGGAAGTTCGTATAGTTCAAGGCGGCGATCATGCCGAGCCGGCCGAGCGTGCCGTCCGCGACAATCCGCCGCATCACGCCGATATTGGGATCGAAGGCGTGAGTGTGGCCGACGATGAGCGTCGTGCCGCAGCGCTCAACGGCGGCGATCACTGCATCGCAATCGGCGAGCGTCAGCGCGAGCGGCTTCTCGACGATCACGTGCTTGCCGCGCTCGGCCGCGCGGATGGCCTGCGCGGCGTGGAACTGGTGCGGCGTGGCGATATAGACCGCTTCGACCGCCGGATCGGCGAGCAGCGTATCGAATTCGGCATAGGGATGCGCGCCGAACGCTCGGGCCAGCGCGTCGCGAGGTGCGGCAAGGGGATCGCACGCCGCCGCGATCCTTATGCCCGGGTGGCGCGCAGCGGCCCGGACCATCATCGCGCCCGCCGTGCCCAGGCCGACGATGCCGAGGCCGACGGGTTGGTTCGTTCCCGCGCTCACAGGATGAAGCTCACGGCGCCGAGGGTACCGAGTTCCTCGGCGTCGAGCACCGCGCGCCGTTCGGCGATCTTGAGCGTTCCGTGCTCGCGCCGCAGCGTATAGCGGTACTCGCCGACGAAGACGCGCATGTCGCTGTCGCGCCGGAAGCGGTGGACCATGAAATTGGCCGCGACGCGGATCCTATCGCCTTCGGTCGCGGTGACGCGCACGTTGCTGATGAAGCGCCGCGTGCGCGAATGCGGATATTCGGCGTGGCAGCTCGGGTCCATGATCCGCTTCACCCGCTCGCGCAACCTTGCATTGTTGTCGGCGATGGTGAAGAGCGTGGTGCGGTGGTCGGCGTCGGGCTTGTCGTTGGGCGGCACGTAATAGCCGGCATCTTCCGTCAGCAGCTCGAGCCATGCTTCGATTTGCCAGGCGTCGAGCAGGGCGGCCTCGCGATAGAACAGGTCCTCGACCTCGGCGCGGGTCACGGCGATGCTCATGGCGCGCGCTCCATCAACGCGCTCCAACGGCGCCAGAACACGCGCAGATGGCCCTCGTCGGTGTTGAGCTGCTCGTCGGGTCCGCGGTTCATGCCGCGCGACACGTCGGACCAGCGCACGTCGCGCGTGTTGGCGAGGCCGCGCTGCACCAGTTCGAGCGCCGCCACGTCGTCGGGGGTGGCAAAGCCGCCCGGCCCGTAGAAGGTGAGAAAGGCATCGAGCCGCCGCGCCCGTTGTGCCGGGGTCTCCTCGACCGGACCCATTGCCCAGGCCGTCACCTGCATGTGGTCGGGTGATTTGGGAAAGAAGGTGCGCACCGTCACCGACGAACCATCGTTGATGACGACATTGGGAAAGATGACGAGATTGCGGTTGGTGTCCGCGACCCGTGCCGCCCGTGCCTCGCCGAGACGCGCCACCAGCTCACGCCGGATCGCGGCGATGTCCTCCTTGGCGTCCTCGCCATAGATCGAAATCCAAGCCGCGACCGGCCGGCCGCGGAAATTGGGATTGTCGGTGGTGAGGTGACCGTTGCCGAGATCCTTGCCCGCCCCTTTGGTCGGCAGCAGCAGGCCCGAATCGCGCGGCGGCCGCGTCGTGACGCCGGCCGAGCGCATATAGTTGAGCCAGGTCGTATGGGTCGTCGGCAGGTGGTAGTCGTCGACGCTGTTCTCGACCAGCAGCTTCCAATTGGCGCGGATGTCGTATTCCTGCGCGCCCGCGATGACCTCGAGCTGGCCGGACGGCGACTGTTCGACGACGAGATCGATATATTCCTTGGCACCGGCGAGATAGGTGTCGAGCGCCACCGCGTTTGGGTCGAGGTTGAGAAAATAGAAATCGCGATAGGCTTCGAGCCGCGGCGCCGGCACGAGGCCGAGCCCGGCCCGGTCGAAATTCGCCCCATAGGCGTCTTCGCCCGGAACGTTGTGCAGCGACCCGTCGGTATCATAGGTCCAGCCGTGATAGCGGCAGGTGAAATAGCGCGTCGTGCCTTCGCGCTCGGTGCAGACGAGCGCACCGCGATGGCGGCAGGTGTTGAGGAAGCAGCGCACCGCGTTCTGGCGGTCGCGGCACAAGATGATCGGCCGGCCCGCGACCAGCCGGCTCTTGAAATCGCCGGGATGGGCGACCTCCGACCCATGCCCGACATAGATCCAGCAGGTCTCGAAGATCGCCCGGTGCTCGCGCTCGAGCACGTCCGGCGAGACGAGGGTCTCGCGGTCGACCGAGAACGTCATCCGTTCCCGGTCTTCGATCACATAGCGGGTCATCGCGCCTCCTGTGGGCATCCTTTATGACTATGTGGCACCCATGCGATCCGTGGCAATCCCGCGTGTGCATTCGCCTTTGAAATCGTTCGCCCGTGCGTCATGCTCGGGGCCATGATGCGGGACCGGGAATTCGGTGGCGAGCCCATGGCCGACGGGGGCGAAGAATCGTCCTATCGGATCTTCGTCCGCAGTCTCGTCGTCGCGGTCAGCATCGGCATTCACGCGCATGAGAAGCGGCAGCGCACGCGGGTGCGGGTCAATGCCGAGCTTCTGCTCGCGACGGCGCTGCCGGACAACGACGATTTCGCCGCGGCGGTCGACTACGAGACGGTCGTCGCCGGGATCAAGTCGGTGGCGGGGGCGCGGCACATCAACCTGGTGGAGACCTTCGCCGAGCGGGTGGCGGCGTTCTGCCTCGAGGACGCGCGCGTGCGCGCAGTCCGGATCATGGTCGAAAAGCTCGACATCTATCCCGAGGCCGAAAGCGTCGGCGTCATTATCGAGCGGCGCCGCGTCCGGCCTTAGATCAGGCGCCGGCGCCGATCGCCCGCCACACCGCGATCGCCTGACGGGTTTCGGCGACGTCATGGACGCGCAGGATCTGCACGCCCTCGCCCAGCGCATGGAGCGCACCGGCGAGCGAGCCGGGCAGGCGCTCGCCGACCGCCGCCGGCGCGATCCGGCCGACCAGCGACTTCCGCGACAGGCCGATCATCACCCCGGTGCCGAGCGCATGGAACAGCGCCAGCCGCGCCAGAATCTCGAGATTGTGCGGCGTCGTCTTGCCGAAGCCGATCCCGGGATCGATGACGATGCGCGACCGTTCGATGCCGGCGCGCTCGCAGGCCGCGATCCGCGCCTCGAGTGCCTCGATCACGTCGAGCGACGCCAGGACATAGTGCGGGTCGCGCTGCATCGTCGCGGGCTTGCCCTGCATGTGCATAAGGACGACCGCGGCGCCGGCGCGGGCCACGACATCGATGCTGTCCCGATCGCCGGCCAGCGCCGAGACATCGTTGACGATGCGCGCGCCTGCGGCGAGCGACGCCGCCATGACCGTGGCGTGCCTTGTGTCGACCGAGACCGCCGCGCCGTCGGCGGCGAGCGCGCGCACCACCGGCGCGATGCGGCGCAGTTCCTCCTCGGCCGTGACCGGCGCCGCGCCCGGCCGGGTGGATTCGCCGCCGATGTCGAGAATGTCGGCGCCCGCCTCGCGCAGCGCGCGGCCGCGAGCGACGGCGCGCTCCGGCGCGGCAAAGGCGCCGCCATCGGAAAAGCTGTCGGGCGTGACGTTGACGATCCCCATCACGAGCGGTCGATCGAGCGCGAAACCGGCCCACGGCACGCGGGAGCCGCTGAGGGCGTCGAGGCGCTGTGTCAGTTTTGTGGCGCAGGCGGTGCCGCGCGCCGCGGCCCACGCCCGAAGCCGCGGCAGGGCTGCTAGCGCCGAGGTCACGCTAGCGTCCGGCTGCCGCGCTAGAAATTCGACCGCGGTGAAGGCGATCTCGCCACCGCCAAGCGGCAATGCCGAACCCGCCGCGACAGCGCGCGAGGCAGCGTTTCCGCGGAGAAGACCCAAGGGACGCAGCCACGCGCACGTTACGGCCTCGGTGGTGAGCGCGTCGAGCTCCAGGCAATGCAGGGCGTTTCGGGACATGTCGAACCAGCCTCAATCGGCGGCACGCGGTTTGCGTTAGGCGCAATGCCGCCATGTGCCGGCCCCATTGTACCAGCATGGCTTTTGCCCATATATCGTCGGAACGCCGTTTCGGCGTTTCCTCCCTGAACTTGGGCCGCGCTGTGCGCGGCCCATTTTTTTGTCTTCGGCTGCTAACGAAGCGCTAAGCAAGGTCGCGCCATGATCGGGGCGGCCCGTGCATCGGGCGCGGGCGCACCACGGGACGAACGGCACCATGATCGCCTCGATCGGCGGCGAGATCGCGCTCGCCGTCTATGTGTTTCTTTTGGTCATGGCCGCGCTGAGCGACGGCAGCAACCTGCGCATTCCCAATTGGCTCACGGCCTCACTGGCGGCGGTCTTTCCCGCCGCCGCACTCGCTTTCGGGCACCAGGTCGACTGGCTCTCCCATTTTGCCGCGGCCCTCGCCGTCTTCGCCGGCGCAGCCATGTTCTTTGCCTTGCGGCTGATGGGCGGCGGCGACGTCAAGCTCCTGGCCGCGGTGGCGCTGTGGACGGGGCTCCACGGAGTGGTGCCGTTCCTCGCGGTTACCGCCGTCATCGGCGGGCTCATGGCCCTGGTGCAATTGCTGCTGCGACGCCCGATGGCGCAAGTGACCCTGCTTGCCGTGCTGCATCGACTCCCGGCGATTGCGCAGCGCGGTTCGCCGATCCCCTACGGCATACCGATCGCGGCCGCGGGGATTCTCATGGTGCCGTCATTCTCGTTTTTCACCTGAGCGCGCGACGGCGCGATTCGTGGCCGCAGTGCGAGAGGCCGTGTCAGCAATTGGCCAAGCATTGCCAATGGCACGAGCATATCGATGAACGCCGCCCCGTTATCACTTAGTACGGGCGCAACCGGCGGGCGGTCGCGGCGAATAAGACCGCAACTCGCGTTGCGTTGCATCCCCGGCATTTCCACTCAAACAAACGGAGGTTCACCGCTTCCATCCCGAGAACTCTTCCCTGCGCTTCATTTTGCAACCGCGAAATTTCCTTGCCAGGTCTTCAGTGCGTGGTTAGGTTCGACGCGGCGATTGGCCGCCGGGATCTGCAACCGGTGGCGCCCAACCGGTGCATACAATGTGCCGGCTTTCCGAACCGGGATGGGAGCTCTCGGTCGCTTTCGCTGGCGTCCCCGCAACGGGGGACCGCAGTCCGTAGCGACATTGCGCGCAGCGCGTGATGTCGGAGGGCAATATCGGGGCGGGGGGACATGATCACTCCAGCGATCCTATGGGCAAAGCGGCTGTTCCCGGAGCGGCAGCTCCTCGTCCGCAGCGGCGAGAACATCCGCTATCTCACCCTTCCGGGCTGGTTTCAGGCAGGCGCACTTCTGTCCATGATCGTCGTGATCGGGAGCGTCGGTGCCTTGATCGGGGCCTATCACAATCTGCACAAGGCGATCCGTCGCAAGGAAGCCGAGATCAGCGCGGTCTCGTCCCGCGTTGCCGCGGTTGCAAGCCTGCGCGAACAGCTCGCCGCCGCCGACGCGCAATATCTCGCGATGTCGAAACAATTCGACGAGATGACGAAGCAGCTCGACACCGCAGCGGCAGATAACGAGACTTTGCGCGGCTCGATCGAGGCGGCCGAAGCGCGTGCCGTCGTGCTCGACAAGGAGCGGATGGCGCTGGAACAGCGCCTGCACGGCGCCCAGCAGGCGCTGGCGAGCAAGTCCGGGAACGTGAAAGATCTCGTCCATCAACTTGCGCGCAACCGCACCGAGCTACAATCGGCCGAGCTTGCGCGCGCTTTGCTGCAGAACAAGCTGCACGGGCTCCAGGCCGATTCCCAGAGTTCGCACGCCCGTACCGCCCAACTCAAGCTCGAACTCGCCGCACGCGAACATCACCTCAAGGAGCTTGCAGCAGAGCGCGACCGGCTGCGGTCGCGGCTCGCCCAACCGATCGCGACGTTGCCGTCGGCACTCGCCCGACCGGAGGCCGCCGCAGCCTCCGTCCCGCGCCCGTCACGGAGCTATCGTTCCGAACTCGAGCGGCTGATCGCTTCGACCGGGATCGATCTCGATAAGCTGCTCGGCACCTTCGGCTCGCTGCCGCCCGGGGAGGGCGGTCCCTACATCGCGCTCAGCACGCGCGAGGAGGCACAGTACGAAGGGAAGCGCGAAGCGGCGCTCGAAGCGCTCGCCCGGTCGCTGCCACTCGAGGCGCCGCTGGCGCATTACGTGGTCGATAGCCCGTTCGGACCTCGGATGGACCCGTTCCGGCACGAAATGGGATTCCATTCCGGCGTGGATCTCGCCGCGCCCTATCTCTCGCCGGTCTACAGCACCGCCCCCGGCGTCGTCAGCTTCACCGGCTGGCAGGACGGTTACGGCCGCGTCGTCGAGATCACGCATGCCCACGGCATCGTCACGCTCTATGCCCATCTCCATCGCATCCTGGTGGCACGCGGCGAGAGGATGAGGGCGCACCAGAAAATCGGCCTACTCGGCAGCACGGGCCGTAGCACCGGCCCGCACGTCCATTACGAAGTGCGCGTCAACGGTGTGCCGGTCGATCCGACGAAGTTTCTGAATGCGGGCAGGGGCGTCCAGCTAATTTCAGAAAAATAAGATTTAAAGCACGATTTAATGATTTGAAATTACTTATTTTTCTGTCATTGCGTGACGCGCTGGATGGTCGGTCCGAACCAGGCGGTAATGACGTCAATCTGGTGATCGCACATAACCGGGACAAGCTTTAGCCTCGGGCGAGCACGCCGGCGAACGCCGCGCGGTCGACATTACCGCCGGACAGGACGACCGCGACGGTACGGCCGGCGACGGCCAGCCGGCCGGTGAGCACTGCCGCAAGGGCAGCGGCTCCGCTCGGCTCCGCCACCAGCTTGTAATCGGCAAACGCGACGTCCATCGCGTCCATGACTTCATCATCGGCGACGACCAGGCTTCCGCGCAGCAGCCGGCGCGCGATGGCGAAGGTCAGAACGCCCGGCGTCGGCGCGAGCAGCGCATCGCAGATCGAGCGGGCCGCCGGATCGTTCCGCACGCGTTCGCCCGCCGCAAGCGATCGCCGCAAATCGTCGAGGCCGGCCGGCTCGGCAGCATAGACGGCGGTCTCGGGGCAGGTCGCGGCGAGCGCCAGCGCGATGCCGCCGACCAGCCCGCCGCCGCTGCAAGGAACGACCACCGCGTCGAGCCGGGCACCCAAGGTAGCCGCCTGCGCTGCGAGTTCTAGGCCGACGGTGCCCTGGCCGGCGATGACGCGCGGATCGTCATAGGGCGGCAGCAGCACGGCGCCGCTGGCGGCGGCGATGCGCGTGGCGATCGCCTCGCGCTCCTCGGCGTATCGGTCATAAAACACGATCTCCGCGCCCCAGAACCGTGTGCTCGCGACCTTGATCGCGGGCGCGTCGCTCGGCATTACGATCGTCGCCTTCATGCCGAGAAGCTGCGCCGCCGCCGCGACGCCTTGCGCGTGATTGCCGGACGAATAGGTGACGACACCGCCGCGCCGGGCGTCGGCGTCGAGTTGCGACAGGGCATTGTAGGCGCCGCGAAACTTGAACGCGCCGGTGCGCTGCAGGGACTCGGCCTTCACGAGCAGGCGGCCGCCGATTCGCGCATTGGCCGCTTGCGACTCGATGAGCGGCGTCGCCGCCGCGAGTCCGCGCAACCGCGCCGCCGCCGCTTCGATGTCGGAGATGTCGGGAATCGCCGGCTCGGCGGTGGAGGCAGTCATGGCAGGCCAAGTGGTTCGTCGCGCCACTGCACTATCGGCGAGGCCACAAGAGACGGCAAGGCGAGAAACACGGCGCGCTAGCGCTTGAGGTCGCTCGGCAGCGAGAAGGCGAGCCGACGGTCGCCAAGGCGAAAGCGATAGACCTGAAGGTTCTCCAGCACGCGCTGTACGTAATTCCGTGTCTCGCTCACCGGGATCGCCTCGATCCAGTCGACGACGTCGACACCTTTCTTCCGCGGGTCGCCGAAATCGGCGATCCACTCGCGGACGCGCGCCGGACCGGCATTGTACGCGGCCACCGCCAGGACGTAGGAGCCGGCGAAGTCGCCGAGCAGCCCGCTGAGGTATTCGCTTCCGAGCGTCAGGTTGTAACGCGCATCGTGGGTGAGCCGGGCCGTCGAGTAAGGCAGGTGCAGCAGCTTCGCTTCATGGCTGGCGGTTGCCGGCATGAGCTGCATAACGCCCCGGGCGCCGGCACTGCTCACGGCCTTGCGGTCGAACGCGCTCTCCTGCCGGCTCACGGCGAGGACCAGAGGGCGCTCAACCTCGGCGCCGGACGGAACGTGCGTGATGGGATAGCCTTCGTCGAGCAGGGTGACGCCGTCATAGCTCGCTTCTTTGGCGGTCTCGATGGCGAGATCGGGGCGATCGATCTCGGTGGCGAGGTGGGCGACGAGCTCATGCTCGACCGGCGTCGCCGCTTGGAGGCTCAGATGCCGCACGAATGGCCGCACATATTCGTCTGCGCCGATCTCGGCGAGGTCGCGCGTCACCCGCACCAAACCGCGCGCGTTGAAGGCGGCGATCTCGTCAGGGCGCGCATGCGGCTCGGCGATGCGCGCGACGGTGGGCGCATCGATACGAGCTGCGGCGAGTTGGCCGTAATAGGTAGTGATCTGATCGGCAGCTATACCGTACCAGGTCTCGGCGAGCTGATGATTTCCCATCGCGTCGGCGGCGCGCGCCGACCAATAGGCGCCGCGGGCGACGCTGATCGGCAGTTTCACGCCGTGGTAGAGGCGGACGAAATGATCGTACGCGGTATCGGGTTCGTGGAGATAGCGCAGCGCCACCCAGCCGGCGAGGAATTCGAGTTCCGCAAAATTCGCGCCGGTCTTCAGTCCATGCCGCTCGGCGATGCGGTAGGCCACTTCCGGCTTGCCTTCGGCAAGCGCATAGCGCGCCAGGATCTCGCGCTCGACCGCCCAGGCATTCTGATGGCTGACTGGGCGGGGCGCGGCCTCGAGTAAGGCGATGGCGTCGTCATAGAGGCCTTTACGGCGGCGCCAGCGCACGCGCTCGTAGACGAGACCAGGATCGCGCAATTGCGCCGCCGTCAGTCGCGCGAGGCGGCCCTCGACGCCCGGATCGAGGTCGGCGAGCGCGATCCGCGCCTCGGCCAGCGCGCGCACGCTCGGGCCAACGAGGCGAAGCATGCGCCGCGCCGGCTCGATGCGGTGGTCCCACAGCAGCCGGTCGAGGCGTGCCCCGTGGTCGGCCGTTCGAAGAATGCCGTGGTAGCGCTGCAGCAGCGACTTCTCCTCGAATTTCGTGAAGTCGCCCTCGATCCACACTGCGCGCACGAGCGCGTCCGCCGCCGCGGTGCGGCCCTGGTCCGCCAGTAATTCGGCCTTGCGCAGCTTGCCCGCCATCGTTGTCGGCGGATGTGCAGCGAACCACGCCGTTGCCGCCGCGTCCGAGGCGCCTGCAAGCGCCTCTTCGGCACGCTCGCGCAGCAGCGTCTGGGAAGGCCAGTCCGGATGGGCGGCGATGAATGACGTGATGTCGGCGAAGGCGGCGGCGCCATGGGTCATCTCGATCCATTGCAACACCGTCTCGAGCCTGCGGTCGCGGGCCCTTGCCCCCTCGTGCAGAGCCAGGCTCCATTCGCCGGCCTTGGCTGCCGCGAAGGCAGCACGATAGATTCTCGCATCGCTCGCGGACAACAAGGCGGCCCGAGCCGGGGCAACGTGCATCAGCAGGAGCAGCAGCAGGAACCCGACGAGACGACGCCCCATGATCGGCAAACGCAACTCCTCGACGCCGGATGATCCGCACGCGCGCGGCAATAGTTTTGCCATGCGCGATCACGCCGGACAAGCCGCGATAACTTACGACACATCGTTAAATCATTCGTAAAATAACCGTGAACGCTTGTCCGGCGGTGCCGCTGTTGCCGCAGGCGGCGGCGGGGGCTATCGTCACCCGATCGCGCCGCCGCTTAGCCATGCCGGAGGAAGCGCCATGTTCAAGGGCTCGTTGGTCGCACTCATCACGCCGTTCCGCGACGGCGCGGTGGACGAGAAGGCGTTCCAGAATTTCGTCGATTGGCAGGTCGGCGAGGGTACGCACGGGGTCGTGCCGTGCGGTACCACCGGCGAATCGCCGACCCTCAGCCATGCCGAGCACAAGCGAGTCGTCGAGTTGTGCATTGCCGTCGCCAAGGGCCGTGTCCCGGTCATCGCTGGCACCGGCTCGAACAGCACCGAGGAGGCGATCGACCTCACCCGCCACGCCAAGACGGCGGGTGCGGATGCTGCGCTGGTGGTGACGCCCTATTACAACAAGCCGACCCAGGAAGGGCTCTACCAGCACTACAAGGCGATCCACGACGCGGTCGATCTGCCGATCATCATCTACAATATCCCGGCGCGCTGCGTCATCGACATGAGCGTCGCGACCATGGCACGGCTGGCCAAGCTGCCCAACGTCGTCGGTGTCAAGGACGCGACCAACGATCTGGCCCGGCCGTTGCGGACCCGTGCCGCGATCGGGCCGGATTTCGCCATCCTTTCCGGCGAGGACGTAACGGCGCTCGCCCTTTTGGCGCAGGGCGGCGACGGCTGCATCTCGGTCACGGCCAATGTGGCGCCGCGCGCCTGCGCGCAGATGCACGAGGCGTGGCAGAAGGGCGATATTGCCCGCGCCATGCGGATCAACGAGCGGCTGGGCCCGCTGCATGACGCGCTCTTCGTCGAGACCAGCCCCGCGCCGGTGAAATACGCGGCCTCGCTGATCGAGAAATCGACGCCCGAGGTGCGGCTGCCGCTGGTCCCGGCAAGTCCCGAGGCGCAGCACAAGGTACGCAGCGCGATGCGCCTCGCCGGCGTCCTCAACTGACTTAGATTCCATGGCGCTTCGCGGTGACGAGCGCTTCGTCGCGCAGAATCGGCGGGCGCGGCACGACTATCTGATCGAGGATACGGTCGAGGCGGGGCTCCAACTCGTCGGCACCGAGGTCAAGGTGCTGCGCCAGGGCCTCGCCAGCATCGCCGAGGCCTATGCCACCGAACGCGGCGGTGAGATCGTGCTGCTCAATGCGAATTTCCCGGCCTATCCCGCGGCGCACTTCAATCACGAGCCGCGCCGGCCGCGCAAACTGCTCTTGCACCGGCGCGAGATCAACCGGCTGATGGGAGCGATCAGGCGGGAAGGGATCACGCTCGTGCCGCTGGCGATCTATTTCAATGCCCGCGGCCGCGCCAAGCTCGAACTCGGCCTCGCCAAGGGCAAGCGCAAATCCGACAAGCGCGACGCCGAGAAGGCGCGCGACTGGCAGCGCGACCGCGCCCGCATCATGCGCGACAAGAACGCCTGAACCGGTCCGCCGGAAGGGGCGCGGTCAATCGCGCGCGACCACGCTTTCGAGCATGGCGAATACCGCCTCGAACATGGAAACGGTGAGCCGTCCGGTATTGGTGTTGTAGCGCGAGCAGTGGTAGCTGTCGGCGAGGGCAAAGCGCGGCAGGCGGTGAAGGGCGCCGTGGGCGAAGGGAAAATGGGTCCGCTTTGCGCCGAGCGCGGCAAGCACCGCCTGGTGCGCAATGGCGCCGAGCGCAAGAACCGCCTCGAGTCGCACCATGGCCGCAAGCTCCGCGGCAAGGAAGGGCCGGCAGGCGGCGATCTCGCGCGGCTCAGGCTTGTTCTCCGGCGGCACGCAGCGCACCGCGTTGCTGATGCGGCAATCGACCAGCGTCAACCCGTCGTCGGCGCGCGCCTGATAATCGCCGCGGGCGAAGCCGAATTTGACCAGCGTCGCGTAAAGCAAGCCGCCGGCATAATCGCCGGTGAACGGCCGCCCGGTGCGGTTCGCGCCCTTCAATCCGGGCGCGAGCCCGACCACCAGGAGTCGCGCCTGGATCGCGCCGAACGACGGCACCGGGGCGTTGTGCCAGAGCGGAAACTGTGTCCGGTTCCGCTCGCGGAAGGATACGAGGCGCGAACAGAGCGGACAGTCGCGGCCGGGCTGCGGCGGCAGTGCGGTGCTCACGTCGCGAGCGTCTGCGGCTCGCGATGGCGCATGATCTGCGGCGCCAGCTCTTGCAACTCGACAAAGCAATCGGCCTGGCGGCGCAGCTCGTCCGCGACCATCGGCGGTTGCGAGCGGATGGTCGAGACGACGCTCACCCGCACGCCCTTGCGCTGCACGGCTTCGACCAGCCGCCGGAAATCGCCATCGCCCGAGAACAGCACGATGTGATCCAGATGGGGTGCCATCTCCATCACGTCGATCGCGAGTTCGATGTCCATGTTGCCCTTGATCTTGCGCCGGCCAGTGGCGTCGGTGAACTCCTTGGTCGGCTTGGTCACCATGGTGTAGCCGTTGTAGTCGAGCCAATCGACGAGCGGCCGGATCGGCGAGTATTCCTGGTCTTCAAGCAGTGCGGTGTAGTAGAAGGCGCGAATGAGCCGGCCCTTGCTACCGAACAGGTCGAGCAAACGCTTGTAATCGATATCGAAGGCAAGAGCGCGCGCCGCGGCATAGAGATTGGAGCCGTCAATGAACAAGGCAACGCGATCTTCAGGATAACAAATCATTGCATTACTCCATGACAATTCGACCGCGATCTTTGAGGAATAATGCGGCATTTGGCGGCAGGCTCCGCGCCGCGTCAAGCGCAGGCGGCGGGCCATGATTCTGATCGGGCTCGGCGCCAATCTGCCATCCGCCCTGGGCCCGCCTCAGGCGACGCTCACGGCCGCGCTGGCGGCGCTCGAAGGCGCCGGCGTCTGCATCCTCGCGCGCTCGCGCTGGTACCGCTCGGAAGCGATTCCGGCGTCCGACCAGCCCTGGTTTGTCAATGCGGTCGCAGCACTGGCAACAACGCTCGATCCGGCGGCGCTGATGCGGCTTCTCCACTGCGTCGAGGCAAGCTTCGGGCGCGAGCGGCAAAGTCGCAACGAGGCCCGGCCCATCGACCTTGACCTGCTCGATTTCGATGGCCTGGTCCAGGACGGCGACGGCGGGCCGATCCTGCCGCATCCGCGGCTGCATCTGCGCACCTTCGTCCTGTTGCCGCTCGCCGAGATCGCGCCGCAATGGCGCCATCCCCGCTTCGGCCTCACCGTCGCCGCTCTCCTCGCCGCGCTGCCGCCGGGCCAGACGGCGGAACCGCTGCCCGCCGACGCCGCGCCGCCGCGCCGCTAGAACTTTATCATGTCGCTCCGGGTCAGCGTGACGTGGTTCGAGACGGTCGGGCCGTGGGTAAGTTGGTAGGCGACGTATTGCTCGGGATAGGTGTCCGCGGACGACATGCCGTCCACCGGCACGATGACGCTCAGCCCGCGCATGGCCGCGTCGCTCGCGGTGTAGAGCACGGCGCCCTCCGCCGCGGTGCCGACGACGATGACAGTCTTGATGCCGTGCTCTTTGAGAATTTTGTCAAGGTCGGTGTTGATGAACTTGTCGGCAAGGGCCACGACGCTGGGCTCGCCGCCGAGCGGCGCGACCTGGGGCAAGGTGTCTGCAATCGTGTGTCCGGGAAAGGCGGAATGGACGATGAGCATCGACTTGGCGCGCGCTTCGCTCAGAAGCGTGCTGACCTTGGGGATCGAGGTCATGCAGTCCGGCCGCACCTTGTCGTTGCAGGATTGCTTGAGCAGATCGAGCACGAGGAGCGCGGTGGTCTTGGGATCGACCGTGACCGATTTGAGCACCGGCGGCGGCGGCACCTTGACGCTGTTCCACGCGTCGATGATGGTCTGTGCCCGCGCCGTGCCGGCGAGGCCCAGCCCCAGCGAAAGGACGAGTGCGACTGCGACGCCGCGACCGAGCAGATGCAAAAATCTCACGGTGATCCTCCCTATAACGTCTTGTGACTGCGCGATAAAGCCGGGACCCGGCGACGAGGCGTCAAGGGGAATGTGATCACGCCCGCGTCAAGCCGGATGACGCAAGCGGCATTATTCTTCGAGCCCCTGCGTCGCCCAGTCGAGCCAGTTCCTGTCGCCGGTCAGCGTTCGCAACTCGGCGAGCGCCTCGTGCTTGGTCATGGCGGCGCCGCGGACGATGTGTGGCTCGCCGTCGCCATCGCCGGGCTGACAGCTGAATTCGAGGCGGATGCCGTTCGGATCGAAGACATAGATCGAGTGGACGCCCGGCAGCACCTCGATCGGGCCCTGATAGACGTAGCCGTTGGCTTCGAGCCGCACCCGGATGCGCGCCTGGCTGTCGGGCGCCACGGCGAAGGACACGTGCTGCATCATGGCGATCGCGTCGCGGTCGCCGGTCGGCTTGGCGCCTTTCGGGATCTCGAAGAAGGCCAGCAATGCGTCACGCCCCATGTCGAAGAAATAATGGCGTATTTCCTCGAATGGCGGATTGCCGCGATTGCCGGGGCCGCTGCCCAGTCCCGGCGGCACCTTCATGGCGTGGACCAACCGCATGCCGAGGACGCCGGCATAGAAATCCACGGTCGCCTTCATGTCGTCGGTGTTGAGCGCGAGATGGTGGATGCCATAGAACCGCACGTCGGCGCGGGTGTCGGACGCTGGGTTGGCGAGGCCGAGTTCTGCCATGGAGGGTACTCCTTTGCCGCCACGCCGAGCCTGCCCCGAGATCGGCCGCCGCGCAATTTCAATCTGACGCCGCCGGCATCAGCATTGCCCGTCCGGGCACCGAAAGAGTTAAGGAAAGGCCTTGTTGCTCCAGCGCCGTAGCCACCATATATTGAGCAACTCAACATTCCCTCCCGCGGAGGCCCGGATTCATGGCGCGCGTCACCGTCGAAGATTGTGTCATCAAGATCCCGAACCGCTTCGAACTGGTCCTGCTCGCGGCGCAGCGGGCCCGCGACATGGCGTCAGGCGCCCAGCCGACGCTCGACCGCGACAACGACAAAAATCCGGTCGTCGCCCTGCGCGAGATCGCCGCGGACTCGATTGCGCTCGACGGCCTGCAGAACAACCTGATCAAGGGCATGCAGAAGCATGTCGAGATCGACGAGCCCGAAGAGGATCACGAGATCGAGATCGGGGCGCAGACCGCATGGCCGGTCGATATCGGCCCGGCCATCGAGATCGAGGGCGATGAGGTCGAAGAGGGCGAGGCGGAAGAGGAACCGGCAGTGGACGAGGAGCTGCAGGACGACATGCTGCAGATCTCTGAGGAGGACGCCGTGGGGATCGCCGAGGACCGCATCCCGGACCTTGGCGAGGGTACACCCGATCACGGCGGCCACAAGCGATAACCGATGGCGGCGGCCGAGCCGTTCTCTGCTGCTGCCGTCTCTGCCGCGCCCGTTGCTCCGGCGGCGCCGCCGCGCATCATGCGGCAATTCGAATTGGTCGAGCGGGTCAAGGCCTATGACCCCGCCGCGGATGAGGACGCGCTCAATCGGGCCTATGTCTATTCGATGAAGGCGCACGGGGCGCAGCTCCGCGCCTCGGGCGACCCCTATTTCTCGCATCCGGTCGAGGTGGCGGGCATCCTGGCCGGGATGAAGCTCGACGGCGCGTCGATCATCACCGGGCTGCTCCACGACACGGTCGAGGACACCGTGGCGACGCTCGAGGACATCGAGCGGATGTTCGGCGCCGAGATCGCCCGCCTCGTCGACGGCGTCACCAAGCTCTCGCGCATCGAGCTGCAATCGGATCAGACCAAGCAGGCGGAAAATTTCCGCAAGCTCGTCCTCGCCATGTCCGAGGACATCCGCGTCCTCCTGGTGAAGCTTGCCGACCGCTTGCACAACATGCGCACGCTGCGCTTTGTCGCCGATCCCGAGAAGCGGCGCCGCATCGCGCGCGAGACCATGGACATCTATGCCCCGCTCGCCGAGCGCATGGGTATGCACGACGTCAAGGACGAGCTCGAGGATCTGGCCTTCGGCGAGTTGTTCCCGGACGCGCGCGAGAGCATCCGCACGCGGCTCAACTTCCTGCGCGAGAAGGGCGAGAATCTGCCCGGCCGCATCATCGCCGAGCTCGACGAGACGCTCCGCCTGGGCGGCGTCGAAGCCCAGCTTTCCGGTCGCGAAAAGTCGCCCTATTCGATCTGGCGCAAGATGCAGCGCAAGAATGTGGGCTTCGAGCAGCTCGCCGACATCATGGCGTTCCGCATCGTCGTCGATTCGGTCGAGCACTGCTATCAGGCGCTGGGCGTGCTGCACAGCCGCTATCCGGTGGTCCCGGGACGCTTCAAGGATTACATCTCGACGCCCAAGCCCAACAACTACCGCTCACTCCATACCGGCGTGCTCGGCCCCGAGCGGCAGCGCATCGAAGTGCAGATCCGCACTCGCGAAATGCACGAGGTGGCCGAGCTCGGCGTTGCCGCGCACTGGGTCTACAAGCAGGCGGCGCCCAATACCGAGGGACGCCAGTACCGCTGGCTGCGCGAGTTGCTCGACATTCTCGAACATGCGCCCGACCCGCAGGAATTCCTCGAGCACACCAAGCTCGAGATGTTCCAGGACAAGGTGTTTTGCTTCACCCCCAAGGGCGATCTCATTGAGCTGCCGCGCGGGGCGACGCCGGTGGATTTCGCCTATGCGGTGCACTCCCAGATCGGCGACACCTGCGTCGGCGCCAAGATCAACGGCCGGCTGGTGCCGCTGCGCACCCAGCTCGGCAACGGCGATCAGGTCGAGATCGTCACTTCCAGGGCGCAGACGCCGTCGCCGACCTGGGAACGCTTCGTCGTCACCGGCAAGGCGCGCGCCCGCATCCGCCGCTTCATCCGGACCCAGCAGCGCCAGCAATATCTCGATCTCGGCAAGGCCATCCTGCAAAAGGCATTCCGCCAGGAAGGCCATGAATACACCGACAAGGTCGTTGAGACCGTGCTGCGCCAGTTCAACAGCGACACCGCCGACGATCTCTGTGCCGCCGTGGGCGCCGGCAATCACACCGGGCGCGAGGTGGTGCATGCGCTGTTCCCGCCCAAGCCCGACGCCCGCCCTGCCAAGGTCGTGCCGCTCGCCCCGCAGCGCAGCCGCAAGGCGTCCGAGAACGCCGTGCCGATCCGCGGCCTCATTCCCGGCATGGCGGTGCATTTCGCCGGCTGCTGCCATCCCCTGCCGGGCGACCGCATTGTCGGCATCGTCACGACCGGCAAGGGCGTCACCATCCACACCATCGACTGCGAGACGCTCGATACCTTTGCCGATATGCCCGAACGCTGGCTCGACGTCGCCTGGAACGCGCCCGACGGCGAGCATAGCCATGTCGGGCGCATCCATGTCACCATCGGCAATGAGCCTGGCAGCCTCGGCAGTCTCACCACGGTGATCGGCAAGAACTCAGGCAACATCACCAACCTCAAGATCACCAACCGGTCGCAGGACTTCTTCGAGATCCTGGTCGACATCGAGGTCCAGGACGTGCGCCACCTCACCACCATCATCGCCGCGCTCCGGGCCACGCCGGTCATCAACTCGGTCGATCGGGCCCGCCGTTAATGCCACCCTCGCGCCCGTTGCGCCTTGGCGTCAACATCGATCACGTTGCCACCCTCCGCAACGCCCGCGGCGGAACTCACCCCGATCCGGTGCGCGCGGCGCGGCTTGCCGCCGCCGCCGGGGCCGACGGCATCACGGCGCATCTGCGCGAGGACCGCCGCCACATCTCGGACGCCGATATCGCCCGCCTCAGCCGCGAGATCGAGTTGCCGCTCAACCTTGAAATGGCGGCGACGCGCGAGATGCTGGCAATTGCCGCAAAGCACCGCCCGCATGCCGCCTGCCTCGTTCCCGAGAAGCGCAGTGAACTCACTACCGAGGGCGGGCTGGACGCGGTGGGCGGCGGCGACGAGCTGCGACCGCTCATCGGGGCGCTCGGCGCCGCCGGCGTTCGCGTCTCGCTGTTCATCGATCCCGATCCGCGCCAGATCGAGGCGGCTTCGCGGCTCGGCGCACCCGTGGTCGAGCTCCACACCGGCGCCTATTGCGAGGCGAGCAGCGCGGCCCGCGCGCGCGAGTTGGCGCGGCTCGTTGCCGCCGCCGCCATGGCCGAGACGATGGGACTCGAATGCCACGCCGGCCACGGGCTGGACTACGACACGGTCGGTCCGGTCGCGGCGATCGCCACCATCGTCGAACTCAATATCGGCCACTTCCTGGTCGGCGAGGCGATCTTCAGCGGCCTCGATGCCACGGTGAAGCGGATGCGCGCGCTGATGCAAGAGGCGCGCTGCGACGGACGCGGCGCTCCGGCCGCGCCATGATCATCGGCATCGGCAGCGACCTCATCGACATCCGCCGCATCGAGCGCACGATCGAGCGCTTCGGCGACCGCTTCCTCGACCGTGTCTTTACGCCGATCGAGCGGGCCCGGTCCGACCGGCGCACGGGACGGGCGGCGAGCTACGCCAAGCGATTTGCCGCCAAGGAGGCCTGTTCCAAGGCGCTCGGCACAGGATTTCGCCATGGCGTGTTCTGGCGCGACCTCGGCGTCGTCAATCTCACCTCGGGCCGGCCGACCCTGGCGCTCAGCGGCGGCGCGCTCGCCCGGCTCGAACGACTGACCCCCGCCGGGATGCGGGCCGAGATCGCACTCACCCTTACCGACGAACCGCCGCTCGCGCACGCGCTCGTCATCATCACCGCGGTCACGGCCGGCCGTTAGCCCAGGCCGCGCTTGACTTCGGGCAACAGGCTTGGCTTGATCAGCGCCGCATCCACCCGACGGCGTCTTTCCTAAAATCCATTTTATACAAGACTTTGGCGGATATTGTTGATGGCCAACAGGACCTCGAGCCGGACCACGGGCGGATTTGCCGAGACGATCAAGACTCTCGTCTATGCCATTGTCATTGCGCTCTTCATCCGCACGTTCTTCTACGAGCCTTTCAGCATACCGTCGGCCTCGATGGTGCCCACGCTCCTCATTGGCGACTATCTTTTCGTCGCGAAATTCTCCTATGGCTACAGCCGCTATTCGCTGCCTTTCGGGCTACCGCTCATCCCCGGGCCGGGTCGCGTTTTCTTTCGTCCGCCACAGCGCGGCGACGTCGTCGTGTTCAAGCAGCCGGCCGATCCCTCGGTCGATTTCGTCAAGCGCATCGTCGGCCTGCCGGGCGATCGGCTCCAGATGAAGGACGGGGTTCTCAACATCAACGGCACGCCGGTCAAGCTGCAGCGTCTCCCGGATTATTACTACGCCGAACCGTTCTTCCGCGGTGACGCGGGATGTCCGCCGGGCAACTACCCCGAATATCGCGAGACCCTGCCCGGCGGCCGCGAGCATCTCATCATCAAGAATTGCATTCCGCCCCAATACGACAATACGCCGGTGTTCACGGTGCCTCCCGGCCATTATTTCATGATGGGCGACAACCGCGACGATTCCGCCGACAGCCGCGATCCCAACAGCGGCGTCGGCTACGTGCCGGCGCAGAATCTGGTCGGGCGCGCGGAGTTCATCTTCTTCTCGACCGACGGCTATGCCGCCTGGTGGCAGCCGTGGAACTGGCCGTTCACGGTGCGCTATGACCGGCTGCTGACAGCGATCCATTGAGATGAACGATACGGCGGCGGCACCGGCGGCGCTGGATCCCTTTCTCGACCGCGGCTTCGCGCGCCCGGAGTTGCTGACCGAGGCGCTGACCCATCGCAGCGCCGTGCGCCGGCGCGGCGGCCCGCGGCGCGGCTATGAGCGGCTCGAATTCCTGGGCGACCGGGTGCTGGGGCTGATCGTGGCGGACCTGCTGTGGCGCCGTTTTCCCAACGAGGCCGAAGGCGAGTTGACGCGGCGCCATACCCATCTGGTGCGACGTGAGGCCTTGGCCGAGGTGGCGTTGGCGCTGGGGCTGGGGCCGCGCATCATCGTCTCGGCGGGCGAGGATGCGGCGGGGGTGCGCCACAATCCGAGCGTTCTCGCCGATGTGTGCGAGGCGGTGATCGCCGCGCTCTTTCTCGATGGCGGGCTCGAGGCCGCGCGCGACTTCGTCGAACGCTGGTGGGAGCCGCGGCTGGCTGCGCTCGGCGCGCCGCCGCGCGATCCCAAGACCGCGCTCCAGGAATGGGCACAGGCGCGCGGCTTGCCGCTGCCGGCCTATCGCACCGTCGCCACCGAGGGGCCGGCCCATCGCCGCCGCTTCACGGTGACGGTGAGCGTCGAAGGCCTGGCGCCCGCCACCGCCACCGGCTCCTCCAAGCGTGCCGCCGAAACCGCGGCAGCGGCGGCGGCGCTGGCCGCGCTCGACGCCAAGGCATGAGCATGGCTCCCCTGCGCTGCGGCACCATCGCGGTCATTGGCGCGCCCAATGCGGGTAAATCGACGCTCATCAACCGCGTCGTTGGCAGCAAGGTGTCGATCGTATCGCCCAAGGTGCAGACGACGCGGGCGCGCGTGCTCGGCATTGCCTTGCGCGACGCCGCTCAGCTCGTCTTCGTCGACACGCCCGGTATTTTCGAGCCGCGGCGGCGGCTCGACCGCGCCATGGTCGCGGCGGCCTGGGCCGGGGCGCAGGATGCCGATGCGATCCTTCTTCTGGTCGATGCCGTTTCCGGCCTTGATGCCGATACTACGCGCATCCTCGACGGGCTCGCCCGCGCGGGACGGCGCGCCGTTCTCGCCCTCAACAAGATCGACCGCGCGCCGCGCCAAAGCCTGCTGCCGCTGGCCGACGAGTTGGCGCAGCGCGGCATATTCGATGCCGTGTTCATGATCTCGAGCCTGACGGGCGACGGCGTCGAGGATCTGGTGCGGCATCTTGCGGCGATCGTGCCGGCGGGACCGTGGCTCTTCCCCGAGGATCAGGTCTCCGACGTGCCGCTCCGCCTGCTGGCTGCGGAACTGGTGCGCGAGCAGGTGTTCCGGCAGCTCGATCAGGAACTGCCCTACGCCATCACGGTCGAGACCGATACCTGGGAAGAGCGCGACGACGGCAGCGTCAAGATCACGGCGACAATCCATGTCGCACGCGAGAGCCACAAGCCGATCGTCCTGGGCCGCGGCGGGGCGCAGATCAAGCGCATCGGCGCCGCCGCTCGCGTCGCGCTCGAGCAGCTCCTGGAGCGCCGCGTCCATCTCTTCCTCCATGTCCGTGTCACCGCCGGCTGGACCGACGACCGCGAGCGCTATGCCGCGATGCGGCTCGAATTCGAGCGCTGACGGCGGCGCGGGACGATGCGCTGGAGCGACGAAGCGATCGTGCTGTCGAGCCGGCGGCACGGCGAGAGTGCCTTGCTCGTCCACGTGCTCACGCCGGGCCACGGCCGCCATGCCGGGCTGGTGCGCGGCGGGCAGCGGCCGAAGACGCGTGTCGGCTATCAGATCGGCAACCGCATGCTCGTTACTTGGTCGGCGCGGCTTGCCGAACACCTGGGCCTGCTCGCGGGCGAGGTCGTCCATGGCGCGGCCGCGACGCTGATCGCGGCACCGGCGCGGCTCGCGTGTCTTGCCGCCGCGGCGGCGCTGGCCGATGCGGCGCTGCCCGAGCGCGAGCCGCATCCGCGCGCCTATCACGGTCTGATCGCGCTATTGGCGGCGCTCGAAGCCGATGCCGGCTGGGCCGTCGCCTATGTAGGCTGGGAGATGGACCTGCTGGCCGAACTGGGCTTCGGCCTCGACCTCGCGCACTGCGCCGCGACCGGCGCGACCGCAGACCTCGCCTATGTCTCGCCGCGGACAGGACGTGCGGTCTCGGCCACCGCCGGCGCGCCCTATCGCGATCGGCTGCTGGCGCTGCCGGCGTTTCTCGGCGGCGAAACGGCGGCGCCGGGGGATGTGCTCGATGGGCTCGCCCTCACCGGCTTCTTCCTCGAGCAGCGCGCTTTTGCCCCGCATGGCCGCAAGCTTCCGGCGGCGCGATTGCGATTCGTTGACGTTTGGCGCCAGTTCGCTACTATATCTGGTAGATAGCTTCATCGGATTCTCATGAGCAGATCAGCGACCGCCGGCGAAATCCGCGATGTCGGGTTCGCCGATGCGCTGGGAGAGCGCTATCTCTCCTATGCGCTCTCGACCATCATTTCGCGCTCGCTGCCGGACGTGCGCGACGGGCTCAAGCCGGTCCATCGCCGTCTCCTTTATGCGATGCGGGAGCTCAAGCTCGATCCCGCCTCGGGCTACAAGAAGTGCGCGCGCGTTGTCGGCGACGTCATCGGCAAGTTCCATCCCCACGGCGAGGTCGCGGTCTATGACGCGCTGGTACGCCTCGCCCAGGATTTCGCGCAGCGTTACCCGCTGGTCGACGGGCAGGGCAATTTCGGCAATATCGACGGCGATAACGCAGCGGCGATGCGCTATACCGAAAGCCGCCTCACCGCCGTCGCCGAAGCGCTGATGGAGGGGCTCGACCAGAACGCTGTCGATTTCCGCGCCACCTATGACGGCGAGAACGAGGAGCCGCTGGTGCTGCCGGCGCGCTTCCCTAATCTCCTCGCCAACGGCGCCACCGGCATCGCCGTCGGCATGGCGACGAGCATTCCGCCGCACAACATCGTCGAACTCTGCGACGCGCTGGCGCATCTCGTGCGCAAGCCGCGCTGCGACGTGAGTGAGCTCGTCGCGCTGCTGCCGGGGCCGGATTTTCCCACGGGCGGCATTCTGGTCGAGGATGCCGATGCCGTGGCCGAGGCCTACCGCACCGGCCGCGGCAGCTTCCGCCTGCGCGCGCGCTGGGAGCGGGAGCCGCTCGCGCACGGGCTCTACCAGGTTGTCGTCACCGAGATCCCCTATCAGGTGCAGAAATCGCGGCTGATCGAACGCATCGCCCAGCTGCTCGAGGAGCGCAAGCTGCCGCTCCTCGCCGACGTGCGCGATGAATCGACCGAAGCGGTGCGGCTGGTGCTCGAGCCCAAGACCCGCAATGCCGTTCCCGACGTGCTGATGGAATCCCTTTTCCGCGCGACCGAGCTCGAGGTGCGCGTGCCGCTCAATCTCAACGTGCTCGATGCCACCGGTGTGCCGCGACTGATGTCGATCAAGGACGCGCTGCAGGCATTTCTCGACCATCGCCGCGACGTACTGCAGCGGCGCTCGCGCTTCCGCGTCGCCGAGATCGCGCGCCGCGGCGAGATCCTGCGCGGGCAGATGATCGTCTATCTCAATCTCGACGAGGTCATCCGCGTCATTCGCGAGGACGACGATCCCAAGGCGCGGATGATGAAGCGCTGGCGCCTCAGCGAGGTCCAGGCCGAGGCGATCCTGAATCTGCGCCTGAGGGCGCTGCGCCGCCTCGAGGAGATCGCGATCCGCAAGGAACTCGAAGCGCTCGCCGCCGAGGACAAGACCTTGCAGGAGCTCATCTCCGACGAAAAGCGGCAGTGGAAGGCGATCGCCGCCGAGATCGCCGATCTGCGCAAGGAATATGCGAACGCGCCGCTGGGCCGCCGGCGCACCGAGATCGGCGGCGTGCCGGAAGCGGTGCAGGTGCCTGTCGAGGCGCTGGTCGAGCGCGAGCCGGTGACGGTGCTGTGTTCGGAGAAGGGATGGATCCGCGCCGCCAAGGGCCACAACCTTGCGCTCGGCGACGTCAAGTACAAGGAGGGCGACGGGCCGCGCTTCGCCATCATCGCCGAAACCACCGACCGGCTGCTCGTGTTCGCGACCGATGGGCGGTTTTACACGCTGGCCGTCGACAAGCTGCCGGGCGGGCGCGGCCACGGCGAGCCATTGCGCCTGATGGTCGATCTCGGCGCGGAGGCGGAGGTGGTGGCGATGCTGCGTTACCTGCCGGGAACGAAGCTGCTGGTCGCGGCGTCGGACGGGCGCGGCTTTGTCGTCGCGACGGACGAGGTGCTGGCGCAGACGCGGAACGGCAAGCAGGTACTGACCTGCGGCGAGGGCGCCACGGCATGCATCTGTGTCCCGGCCGAGGGCGATACGGTGGCGGTGGTGGGCGCGAACCGCAAGCTCCTTCTGTTCCCGCTCGGCGAAGTGCCCGAGATGGCGCGCGGCCGCGGCGTCATCCTGCAGCGCTATCACGACGGCGGGCTCGCGGACGCGAAGGTCTTTGTCCGTGCCGACGGCCTCACCTGGCGCCAGGGCGAAGGCCGTACCCGCACCGAGACCGCGCTCGATCCCTGGATCGGTCCGCGCGCCGGCAGCGGCCGCCTGGTGCCGCGCGGCTTTCCCGCCAGCAACCGCTTCGGCTGAGGCGCGCCCGACCCGCCGCTTTGCCTTGCCAAAGCCGCGGCGCCGGCCTATCAAGAGGTCCTATCAAACCTCACGCGGGGACGCGACCCCTTTCGGGGTTCGCTCCGGTGTCGATGCGCTCGATGACCCCCGCGGCGGCTTAACCGGAGAAGGATCGAACCATGGCAATGCCGGCATTCACCATGCGCCAGCTCCTCGAAGCGGGCGTTCATTTCGGCCATCATACGCGGCGCTGGAACCCCGAGATGGCGCCGTACATCTTCGGGGTCCGCAACGGCATCCACATTATCGACCTGGAGCAGACCGTGCCGCTTCTCCACCGCGCGCTCCAGGCGGTGCGTGACGTCGCGGCCGGCGGCGGGCGGGTGCTGTTCGTCGGCACCAAGCGCCAGGCACAGGAGCCGGTCTCCGATGCAGCCAAGCGCTGCGGCCAGTATTTCGTCAACCACCGCTGGCTCGGCGGCATGCTGACCAATTTCAAGACCATCTCGCAGTCGATCAGGCGGTTGCGCGAGCTCGACGAGCGTGTGAACCAGACCGGGATCGGCCTGACCAAGCGCGAGCTGCTCGAGCTCACCCGCGATCGCGACAAGCTCGAGCGCGCGCTCGGCGGCATCAAGGAGATGGGCGGTCTTCCCGACATCCTCTTCATCATCGACACCAACAAGGAGGCGATCGCGGTCCAAGAGGCGAACAAGCTCAAGATTCCCGTCGTCGCCGTCCTCGACAGCAATTCATCGCCCGACGGCATCGCCTATCCCGTGCCCGGCAACGATGACGCGATGCGCGCGATCCATCTTTATTGCGAGCTCGTCTCGGGAGCCGTGCTCGATGGCCTTCAGGCCGAGCTGGCCGCTTCCGGCGTCGATCTTGGGGCGCGGGAGCAGATACTGCCGGAAGAGACGCCGGTCGCCGCCGAGGCCGCCGAGGACCGCGCCACCGCCTGACGCAGGAGACGAGACATGGCCGAGATTACCGCGACGCTGGTCAAGGAGCTGCGCGAGAAGACCGGCGCCGGCATGATGGACTGCAAGCGCGCGCTGAGCGAGACCGCGGGCGACCTCGAGGGCGCGGTCGACTGGCTGCGCAAGAAGGGCCTCGCCGCCGCGGCCAAGAAGGCTGGCCGAGTCGCCGCCGAGGGGCTGGTCGCCACCGCCGTCGCGGGGTCGTGCGGCGCCGTCGTCGAGGTCAATGCCGAGACCGATTTCGTCGCCCGCAACGAGGCCTTCCAGAACTTCGTGCGTACCGTCGCGCGCCTGGCGCTCGAGACGGGCGACAACATCGAGGTGTTGAAGGCGGCACCGTTTCCCGAGACGGGCCGCAGCGTCGGCGATGAGCTCACCCACATGATCGCCCGGATCGGCGAGAACATGTCGCTGCGCCGGGCCCGCCGGCTCCAGGTCAAGAATGGCGTCGCTTGCGCCTATGTCCATAACGCACTCGCCCCGGGCCTCGGCAAGATCGGCGTCGTGGTCGCGCTTGAATCGACCGGGGACGGCGAGCGGCTGGCCGCGGTGGGGCGCCAGCTCGCCATGCACGTCGCCGCCGCCAACCCACAATATCTTGATATCGCCTCGGTCGATTCCGCGGCGCTCGAGCGCGAGCGCAACGTGCTGCGCGAGCAGGCGCGCGCGAGCGGCAAGGCCGACGCCATCATCGACAAGATGGTGGAGGGTCGGTTGCGGAAGTTCTACGAGGAAGTCGTGCTCACCGAGCAGATCTACGTGATCGACGGCGAAAGCCGTGTCGCCAAGGTGGTGGAGGCGGCGGCCAAGGAACTCGGCGCGCCCGTTCGCATCGCCGGTTTCGTCCGTTTTGCCCTGGGCGAGGGCATCGACCGCGGCGCGACGGATTTCGCCGCCGAAGTCGCCGCACAGCTCAAGCATTGACGAAATGGCAGGATCGCCGGGCGGGGGCGCGGGACGGGGCGGTTTCGTTCCGTCCGAGACGCGGGGCTGGCGATTGATATATGATCGGCATCGCGTCCGACGCGCCGTCGTGTAATCCCGATGTCCCGACCCGATCGCAAATACCACCGCGTCCTCCTGAAGCTCTCGGGCGAGGCGCTGATGGGGGATCAGGCCTACGGGCTCGATCCGACGATCACCGCTCGCCTTGCCGCCGAGATCGAGGCGGTCCATGCCGTCGGGGTGCAGATCGCTATCGTCATCGGCGGCGGTAACATCTTCCGTGGCGTGGCCGGCGCCTCGGCAGGCATGGAGCGCGCCACGGCCGACTACATGGGGATGCTGGCCACGGTCATTAATTCCCTCGCCATGCAGAGCGCGCTCGAGCGCCTCGGCGTTCCCACCCGCGTCCAGTCGGCCATCAGCATGCAGGCGGTGTGCGAGCCCTATATCCGGCGCCGCGCCATCCGCCATATGGAAAAGGGCCGCGTGGTGATCTTCGCGGCCGGCACCGGCAACCCGTTCTTCTCGACCGACACCGCCGCCGCGCTGCGTGCCTCGGAGACCGAGTGTGCGGCGCTCCTCAAGGCGACCAAGGTCGATGGCGTCTACAGCGCCGATCCCGCCCTCGACCCCCACGCCGAGCGCTACGAGCATTTAAGCTATCTCGATGTGCTATCGCGCGACCTCAAGGTCATGGATGCCGCGGCGGTCTCGCTGGCGCGCGAGAACCGAATTCCCATCCTGGTGTTTTCCATCCACGATCACGGCGCTTTTGCCTCCGTCATCGCCGGCAAGGGCCGTTTCACCGCGATCACCGAGGAGAGGGGTTCGCCATGAACGAAGACCCGCTCGTTAAGGAGCTGCGGCGCCGCATGGAGGGTGCCGTCGACGTGCTGCGCAAGGAATTCGGCGGCTTGCGCACCGGGCGCGCGACCGCCACCCTGCTGGAGCCGGTGATGGTGGAGGCCTACGGCAACGCCATGCCCTTGAACCAGGTCGGCACCGTCAGCGTCCCGGAACCGCGTCTCATCGTGGTTCAGATCTGGGATCGCGCCGTGGTCAAGGCGGCGGACCGGGCGATCCGCGAGGCGGGGCTCGGCCTCAATCCGCAGACCGAGGGCCAAGTGATCCGCGTGCCGATTCCCGACCTCACCGAGGAGCGGCGCCGCGAGCTTACCCGCGTTTCCGCCAAATACGCCGAGGCGGCGCGCGTGTCGGTGCGCAACGTGCGCCGTGACGGGCTCGACGGGCTGAAGCGCAAGGAGAAGGACGGCGAGATCAGCCAGGACCTTCACCGCAAGCTGCAGCATGAAATACAGACGCTCACCGACCAGACGATCAAGCATATCGACGACATGCTTGCGCAGAAGGACAAGGAGATTCTTCAGGTTTGACTATGCAGAATCCTTCCCATTCCGCGGCGCCGGAACCGCCACAGCATGTCGCCATCATCATGGACGGCAATGGCAGGTGGGCGAAATCGCGCGGCCTGCCGCGCATCGCCGGCCATCGCCGCGGCGCCGAATCGGTGCGGCGCACCGTCACTGCGGCGACCGAGCTCGGCATTCGCTATCTCACGCTCTTTGGCTTCTCGTCGGAGAACTGGAAGCGGCCGGCCAACGAGATCAGCGATCTCATGGGCCTGCTGCGCCATTACCTGCGCGGTGAAGTCGCCGCGCTGCACGAGAAAGGCGTGTGCTTTCGGGTGATTGGCGATCGCACGCGCCTGCCCGCCGACATCGTCACGCTGATCGTCAATGCCGAGGCGCTGACGCGCGCGAACACGCGGCTCAACCTGGCGATCGCGCTGTCCTATGGCGCGCGCGCCGAGATCGCCCTTGCCGCGCGGCGCATCGCCGAGGAGGTCGCCGCGGGGCGGCTAGCCGTGGATGCGATCGACGAGGCGTGCTGCGGCCGCTTTCTCTTCACCGCGGGCATTCCCGACCCCGATCTCGTTATCCGCACCAGCGGCGAGCAGCGGATCAGCAATTTCCTGCTGTGGCAAAGCGCCTATGCGGAGCTGGTCTTCACCGCCACGCTTTGGCCCGATTTCGACAAGGCCGATCTCGAGCATGCCTTGCGCGACTATCACGGCCGCGAGCGTCGCTACGGCGCATCCGTTGGCACGCGTTGACCGCGGTGACGTCCGGCTGAGACTGGCCTCCGCTGCGGTGCTGGCGCCGCTGGCGCTGGCGGCCGCATGGCTCGGCGGGCCGTATTTGGCCGTGCTCGTTCTCGCCGCCGCGGCCGGCATGGGCTGGGAGTGGGCGCGGCTTACGAGCAGCGCCGCCTTGCCGATCACCGCACTCACGGTGCTGGCGACGTCGGCGCCAATCCTCGTGGCGGTGGTCGGCAGCCCGAGGGCGGCGCTGGGTCTTGCGGCGGTGGGCGCCGCCGCGGTGTGGATCGCGGCACGCGGCGCGGGCGCGCGGGCGCCCGGCTGGGCGGCGCTCGGCACCGTCGCGATCGTGCTGCCATGCCTCGCCTGTCTCCGGCTCGCCGCCGACCCCGCCGCGGGGCGCGGCACGATCCTGTGGCTTTTCGCCACGGTCTGGGCCAGCGACACCGGTGCGTTTCTCGCCGGGCGTCGCTTCGGGGGACCGCGCCTCGCCCCACGCCTGTCGCCCAACAAGACGTGGGCCGGATCGGTAGGCGGCGTCGCCGCGGCGGCCGCGGTCGGCGGGGCGGCGGCGATCCTGTCCGATGGCACGGCGGCAATTCTTGTGCCGGCCGGCATCGTCCTGGGCTTGGCCGCGCAATTGGGCGATCTTGCCGAATCGCTGGCCAAGCGGAGATTCGGCGTCAAGGACTCAAGCGGCCTCATTCCCGGCCATGGCGGGCTGCTCGATCGCCTCGACGGGCTGCTTGCCGCGGCGGCGGTACAATTCCTGATGACGCTCTGGGCAGGCTCGAGCCCGATCGCCTGGCGGGTCTAGGCAGGGGGCGGGCGATTACCATTTTTTCATCCATGCGCGGGGTGGGTTTCCTGCTATCCTGCCGCCGCGCTTGGGTTCGCTAGCGAGTATCGATCCATGGGCTTGTTCACCGGCGGCATTGACTACGTCCTGCCCTTTCTCGTCATCCTGACCATCCTCGTGTTCGTGCACGAGCTTGGCCATTATCTCGTGGCGCGGCGCAACGGGGTGCGGGTCGAGGTGTTTTCGATCGGCTTCGGGCCCGAGTTGTTCGGCTGGAACGACCGATCCGGAACAAGGTGGAAATTCAGCGTCGTGCCGCTCGGCGGCTACGTCAAGATGTTCGGCGATGCCGACGCGGCGTCGATGCCGGGCGACCGATTCGCGCAAATGTCCGAGGCGGAACGCGCGGTCTCGTTCCATCACAAGCGCTTGATGCAGCGTATCGCGATCGTGGCCGCGGGTCCGATCGCCAATTTCGTGTTTGCGCTGGTGGTGCTGACCGGACTTTTCGCCACCGTCGGCCAGCCCTTCACGCCACCCAGCGTCGGTCAGGTCGTGCCAGGAAGCGCTGCGCAGGAGGCCGGCCTCAAGGCGGGCGATACCATCCTCGCCATCGGCGGTGAACACATCAGAAGCTTTGAGGACATCCAGCGCATCGTGGGCCTCAACACCGGTACGCCGATGACGGCGCTGGTGCGTCGCGGCGGCCAAGAGGTCACGATCACCGTCACGCCGCGGATGACGGAATCCACCGACCGCTTCGGCAACCACCACCAGATCGCGCTGCTCGGCATCAGGGGCGGCGGCATCAAATATATCCGCCGCGATCCGCTGACTGCCGTCTGGGACGCGGGACAGCAGACCTGGAACCTCACCACCGGCACGCTCCAGGCGGCGTGGCAGATGCTGATCGGCCTCAGGTCTGCTGACGAGCTCGGCGGCCCGCTGCGCATCGCCCAGATGTCGGGCGAAGTGGCGCAGGGCGGAGTCCTCCCCGTGCTGTGGTTCCTCGCGGTGCTGTCGATCAATCTCGGGCTCATCAACCTGTTTCCGATCCCGGTTCTGGACGGGGGGCACTTGCTGTTCTATGCCGCCGAGGCGATCCGTGGGCGGCCGCTGGGCCAGCGCGTGCAGGAATACGGGTTCCGCGTCGGTCTCGCCCTCGTGCTGACACTCATGGTCTTCGCGACGTGGAACGATCTCGTCCATTGGGGGATCGTCGCGTTCATCAAGGGTCTCATGACCTGAGCCGTTGCCGCGCGGCGGTGGCGTGTTAGTGCGTGACAGTGGGGGGCGTTTTGCGCAGTTTTACCCGCTTGGCTCTGGGCCTGGCAGTCGCTTGGCTTTGGGTAATTTCGGCCGTGCCACCAGTCACGGCGCAGGTTCCCTCTGGCGGAACCATCCAGGCGATTCGCATCGATGGCACGCAACGGGTCGAACCCGAGACGGTGAAATCCTATCTCCTGGTGCAGCCGGGCGATCCGTTCGACGCCGCGCGGATCGACCGCTCGCTCAAGGCGCTTTACGCCACCGGCCTCTTCAGCGATGTGACGTTGCGGCGCGAGGGTGACACCCTCGTCGTGCACGTGGTCGAGAATCCGGTGATCAACCGCATTGCCTTCGAGGGTAACCACCGCCTGTCCGATGAGACGCTCACCAACGAGATTCAATTGCGCCCGCGCTCCGTCTACACGCGTGAGAAAGTACAGAGCGACGTGAAGCGGATACTCGACCTTTACCGCCGCAACGGCCATTTCGCTGCGACGGTCGATCCCAAGGTCATCCCGCTCGAGCAGAATCGCGTCGATCTCGTCTTCGAGATCAACGACGGCCCGGCCACGGGCATCCGCAGCATCAACTTCGTCGGCAATCACGCCTTCAGCGCCAGCCGCCTGCGCGAGGTGATCTCGACCAAGGAATCGCGCTGGTACCGCTTTCTCAGCACCGCCGATACCTATGATCCCGACCGGCTCACTTATGACCGGGATCTGCTGCGGAAATTCTATCTGTCCCAAGGCTATGCCGATTTCCGCGTCGTGTCGGCGGTGGCCGAGCTGGCGCCGTCGCGCAACGGATTTCTTATCACCTTCTCCGTCGACGAGGGCGCGCGCTACAAGTTTGGCACGATCACCCTCACCAACACGCTCAAGGATTTGAATGCCAATTCGTTGAAGCCGCTGCTCAAGACCAAGCAGGGCGACTGGTACAACGCCGACGCGGTGGAGGGATCGATCACGGCGCTTACCGACGCGCTCGGCAATCTTGGGTTCGCTTTCGTCGACATCGAGCCCTTGGTGCGGCGCAATGTCGCCACGCGCACGATCGACATCAACTACACGATCAAGGAAGGGCCGCGGGTTTATGTCGAGCGCATCAACATCACCGGCAACGTGCGGACGCTCGATTCAGTGATTCGGCGCGAGTTCCGGCTGGTCGAGGGCGATGCCTTCAACTCGTCGAAGCTGCACCGCTCCGAACAGAACATCAAGAATCTCGACTTCTTCTCGAAGGTCAACATCACCAACGTCCCCGGCAGTGCGCCGGACAAGACCATCATCAATGTCAATGTCCAGGAAAAATCGACCGGCGATTTCTCAGTCGGCGTCGGGTACTCCACCGCGGACGGGCCGCTGGCCGACATTGGCGTTCACGAGCGCAACCTCCTGGGCCGGGGCGAGGATCTGCGCCTCGACACGGTCGTGGCCGTCCGGGACGAGTCGATCGATTTGAGCTTCACCGAACCCTATTTCATGGGGCACAACCTCGCTGCGGGCTATGATCTCTTTGCTACCAACCAGGACAACACGAGCTTCGCCGGGTTCAGCCAGTTCTCGGTCGGTGGTACGCTGCGCGCCGGCTACCAGATCAGCGAGCCGCTGCGCCAGACGTGGCATTACACGCTGCGGCAGGACCGCATCTACAATGTGGCGAGCACGACGTCGATCTACATTCAACAAGAGGTCGGCGTGCGCAACACCTCGTCCGTCGGACAAGTCCTGCTCTATGACATGCGCGACAACCCCATCGACCCGACCTCGGGCTATTACTATTCGGTTGGCACCGATGTCGCCGGATTGGGCGGCAACGTGGACTTCTTCCGCGTCTCGGTGACCGGTGGCATCTACTATCCGCTCGCGCCCCAATATGTATTGAGCTTCAACGGCCAGGAAGGTCACATCACCGGAATCGGGCAGAATGTTCGCATCGAGGATCGCTTCTTCGTCGGCGGCGACAATCTGCGCGGCTTCCAGACCGGCGGCATCGGGCCGCGCGATGCGACGACCAGCGACGCCCTCGGCGGCGAGACCTATTACACCGGCTCGGTGTCGCTCACCTATCCGCTCGGACTGCCGGAGGAACTCGGCATGACCGGCCGGGTTTGGACTGATTTCGGCAGCCTCTTCGATATCCATCCGACCGGCGCCAACATTCTCGACTCGCACCTGACGCGCGTTTCCGCCGGCGTAGGCATATCGTGGCGGTCGCCGCTCGGGCCCATCAAGATTGATCTCGGCGAGCCGATCGTGCGCGAGCGCTATGACCGCTCCGAGCTGGTCCATGTCAGTTTCGGCTCGAATTTCTGAAAGGTGTCGTTTCGTGCAAGCCTGGGGAATTCGCTTCGCGCTCTTGCTGGTTGTGGCCCTTGCCGCGGGTGCTCCGGCGCAAGCGCAGCCGGCGCTGCCGGCGCCCGCAATCATTGTCGTCGACATGACAAAGATCATGCGCGATGCCATGGCGGCCAAGGCCGTTCAGGCACAGGCCGAGGCCGAAATGAACGCCTATTCGAAGGAGGTCGCCAAGCGCGAGGACGAATTGAAGCGCCTGCATGACGAGCTCGAGCGCCAGCGCACCGTGCTCGCGCCCGAAGTCTTCAGCGACAAGTCGCAGGAATACCAGCAGCGCTACACTACGCTTGACCGCGACGTGCAGGCCAAGCGCCACGCGATGCAGCAGAGCTACAGCGAGGCCATGACTCGGATCGAGAAGGTGGCATTGCAGATCATCGCCGACGTGGCGAAGGAGCGGAAGGCAAACATGGTCGTCGCGAAGGACGCGCTCCTCTATCTCGCGGACGGCATCGACGTCACGGCCGAGGTGACGCGCCGCCTCAACCAGAAGCTGCCGACCATGACCGTGAACCTGCCCGGGGAGAACTCCACGGCGGCGAAGCCCCCGGCGCCGGCGCGAGAGTGAGGCGATGCGGACCGCTGGCGCGGATCGAGACTGAACCATGGCCGATCCGCGGTTCTTCACCGTCGCCGGGCCCTTCACCATCGCGGAGATCGCGCGCCGGACGGGTGCCGCGATCGCCGGGGCAGTCGCGGCTGATCGCGTACTCACCGACGTGGCCCCGCTCGGGAGCGCGGGGCCGGATGAGCTGAGCTTTCTCGGCAATCCGAAATATCTCGATGCGCTGCGCCGGACGCGGGCGGGAGCGGCCTTCGTCCATCCCGACCGGGCCGCGGCCGCGCCGCCCGGTCTCACACTGCTGCTCACACCGGCGCCCTATCGCGCCTATGCGATCGCCGCCCAGGCGTTCTATCCCGACCCCCTGCCGGTACCGGGAATCGCGCCGAGCGCAGTCGTCGATCCGAGCGCGCGGCTTGGCGCGGGCTGCGCCGTCGAGGCCGGTGCCGTGATCGGCGCCCGCGTCGAGATCGGGCGCGAGGCGCTGATCGGCGCCCATGCCGTGATCGGTCCGGGCTGCATCTTGGGGGATTCGGTCCGGCTCGGCGCGCATGCGAGCCTCAGCCACTGCATCATCGGCGCGCGGGTGCGAATCTATCCGGGCGCTCGCATCGGCCAGGATGGGTTCGGCTTTGCCCCCGATCCGGCGGGTCACGTCAAGGTGCCGCAGCTCGGGCGCGTCATCATCGGCGACGACGTCGAGATCGGCGCCAATACGACCATCGACCGCGGCGCCGGGCCCGACACCGTGATCGGCGCGGGGACGATGATTGATAATCTCGTGCAGATCGGGCACAACGTGGAAGTGGGACGCGGCTGCGTGCTGGTGGCGCAGATGGGTATTTCCGGCAGCACGCGACTGGGCGATTTCGTCATGATCGGCGGGCAGAGCGGACTCACCGGCCATCTCCGAATCGGCAATGGCGCCCGTATCGCCGGGCAAAGCGGGGTGATGCGCGACGTGGCGCCCGGCGAAACGGTGATGGGTTCGCCGGCGGTGCCGATCCGCGACCATCATCGCCAGGTGGTGTTGTTGCGGCGTCTGGCGGCGAAAAAGGGCGATTAGCATGGAAGCAACCAAGCCGCAGGAGGTGACGTCGGAGATCGACATTCTCCGCATCATGCAGTTGATCCCCCACCGCTATCCATTTCTGATGATCGACCGCGTCGTCAATGTCGTCCCGGGCGACACGGCGACCGGGATCAAGAACGTCTCGATCAACGAGTTCTATTTTCAGGGCCATTTTCCGCAGCGTCCGGTCATGCCGGGGGTGCTGATCATCGAGGCGATGGCGCAGACGGCGGCGGTTCTCGTCGTCCATACGCTCGGCCCGGACTCCGAGGGCAAGCTCGTCTATTTCATGAGCATCGACAGCGCGCGGTTCCGCCGCCCGGTCTTTCCCGGGGACACGCTTGCCGTGCGCGTCGTGCGCCAGCGCAACCGCGGCAATGTCTGGAAGTTCGACGGCAAGGCCATGGTCGACGGCAAGCTCGTGGCGGAGGCGACCTTCGCCGCCATGATCATGGACAGCTGAGCGGTCCATGCCCGTCATCCATCCTGCCGCCGTCGTCGCCCCGGACGCGATTCTTGCCGATTCGGTGACGATCGGTCCGTTCTGCGTCGTTGGTCCCGAGGTCGAGCTCGGCCCGGGGGTCGAGCTGCTCTCGCATGTGGTCGTTGCCGGTCGCACCGCGATCGGCGAAGACACGCGCATCTTTCCGTTCGCTTCGGTCGGTCATGCGCCGCAGGACATGAAATACAAGGGCGAGGCCTCGCGCCTCGTCATCGGCCGCGGCAATGTCATCCGCGAGCACGTCACCATCAATCCCGGCACCGCCGGCGACCGGATGGAGACGCGGATCGGCGACAACTGCCTTTTCATGGTGGGCGTCCATGTCGCCCATGACTGCATCATCGGCAATAACGTGATCATGGCGAACAATGCGACGCTCGCGGGCCATGTCGTGATTGACGACTTTGCCGTGTTCGGCGGGCTTTCCGCGGTCCATCAATTTGTACGCATCGGCAAGCATGCGATGGTCGGCGGCGTCACCGGGGTGGAGCGCGACGTCATTCCCTACGGGTCGGTGATGGGCGATCGAGCGCGGCTGTCCGGGCTCAACATCGTCGGCATGCAGCGCCGCGGATTTACCCGCGATGACATTCAGGCGCTTCGCACCGCCTATCAGATGCTGTTCGTCGCCGAGACCGGCACCTTCGCCGAGCGTCGCGAGGCGGTGGCTGAGCGTTTCGGCGCGGTGACGCCGGTGCGCGAGGTGCTCGACTTCATCGCCGCCGATTCCGCGCGCGGACTGTGCCAGCCGAAGGCCAATGGCGGCTAGGCTCGGGATTCTTGCCGGCGGCGGGGCGTTGCCAGCGCGGCTCATCGAGGCCTGCCGGGCATCAGCGCGCCCGATCTTCGTACTCGCCTTCGAAGGCGCCGCCGATCCGGCCACGGTCGCCGCCGTGCCGCATGCCTGGGTGCGGCTGGGCGCGGCAGGCGAGGGGCTGAAGCTGCTGCGCGACAACGGGGTCGAGGAGCTGGTGCTAGCGGGCGCCGTGCGGCGGCCCTCGCTCGCGGCGCTGCGTCCCGACTGGCGCGCGGCCCGCTTCTTCGCTCGGGTCAGCCTGAGGGCGTTGGGCGATGACGGCCTGCTCCGCGCCGTCATCCGCGAGTTGGAGGCGGAGGGTTTCCGCGTCGTCGGCGTCGACAGCGTGCTCGCCAGCGGGCTCGCGCCTGTGGGTCCCATCGGCAGGCTGCGCCCCGATGAAACAGCCGAAGCCGACATCCGGCGCGGACTCGACGTGGCGCGGGCGCTGGGGGCGCTCGACATCGGCCAGGCGGTCGTAGTGCAGCAGGGTCTCGTCCTGGGGGTCGAGGCGATCGAGGGCACCGACGCGCTGGTCGTGCGCTGCGGCGCACTGCGGCGCGAGGACGAGGGCGGCGTGCTGGTCAAGACCGCCAAACCGGGGCAGGAGCGTCGCGCCGATCTTCCCGCGATCGGGCCGGATACGGTCAGGGCCGCCGCCGCGGCCGGGCTCGTGGGCATCGCCGTCGAGGCCGGATCGACCGTGCTGATCGATCGCCCGGGGATTGCCGAGGCGGCCGACGCGGCCGGCCTCTTCGTCGTCGGCATTGCCATTCCGTGACGGCGCCGCTGATCTATCTCATCGCCGGCGAACCCTCCGGGGATTTCCTCGGTGCCCGCCTCATGGCGGCACTGCGGGAACGCATGGCAGGCAGGGTGCGCTTTGCCGGTATCGGCGGCGAGGAGATGGCGGCGCAGGGTCTCGAAAGCCGCGTGCCGCTCGATGAGCTTGCCATCATGGGTGTGGCAGAAGTACTGCCGCGCGCGCGCCGTATCTTTCGCCGCGTCGCCGAGACCATCGCCGACATCCTCAACCTTGGCCCCGCCGCCGTCGTGACCATCGACAGTTCTGGGTTCACCTGGCGTGTGGCGCACGGGCTGCGCCGGCGCGGCGCACGCGTGCCGCTCATCCATTACGTCGCGCCGATGGTGTGGGCCTGGCGCGCCGGGCGGGCGCGGCGCATGGCGCGCTGGTACGATCACCTCATGGTGCTGCTGCCGTTCGAGCCTCCCTATTTCAAGGCTGCCGGGCTGTCCTGCAACTATGTCGGGCATCCGGTGGTCGAGAGCGGCGCCGATCGCGGCGACGGTGCCGGGTTCCGCCGCCGTCACGGCATCGCGTCGTCGGCCCGGCTGCTGCTGCTCCTGCCCGGCAGCCGCGGCGGCGAGGTGAGCCGCCTGTTGCCGGTGTTCAAGGATGCCGCGCTGCGTCTTGGCGCACACCATCCCGGCCTCGCCGTGGCGCTGGCGACGACGGCGACAGTGCGCACCAAGGTCGCCGAGGCGGTCGCGGGTTGGCCGATCCCTGTCATATTGGTCGGCCGCGACGAGAAATACGATGCCTTCGCAGCGGGCGACGTAGCCCTTGCCGCCTCGGGCACGGTGGCGCTCGAGCTGGCGCTGGCGCGGGTGCCGACCGTGGTCGCCTATCGCGTCAACCGGTTGACCCATGCGCTCGTCAAGCGCATCGTCAGGATCCGCTACGCCAACCTGTTGAACTTGGTTCTGGGGCGGGAGGCGGTGCCGGAGCTGATCCAGGCGAACTGCTCGCCCGATCGTCTCGCCGCGGCGGCGGCGCGGCTTCTCGACGATGCCGGCGCGCGCGCCGCGCAGATCGCCGCGTGCGGCGAGGGGCTGAAGCTGTTGGGCCTGGGCGGCGTGTCGCCCAGCCTGCGGGCCGCCGACGACGTTCTGGCAATCATAGCGGCGCGAACGCCGCGTTCATGATGGAGGGCAAAATGGACACTGCCGCCAAGACCGAAGGCAAGGGCGCGCTCGAGGCGCACGGAACAAGGCTGTTGCACACGATGGTGCGCGTGTTCGATCTCGATCGCTCGATCGATTTCTACACGCGCCTCTTGGGCATGAAGCTGCTGCGGCGGCGCGATGTGCCGGAAGGACGCTACACCATCGCCTTCGTCGGCTATGACAGCGACGACACCAACGCGGTGCTCGAGCTCACCCACAACTGGGATCAGAAGGAGCCCTATACGATCGGCTCCGGCTTCGGGCATGTCGCGGTCGCGGCGCCCGATCTCTACAAGCTGTGCGAGGGACTCGCCAAGGAAGGCGTGAAAATTCCGCGCCCGCCCGGGCCGCTGAAGTTCGGCACCGTCCACATGGCCTTCGTCGAGGACCCGGACGGCTATAAGATCGAACTGATCCAGCGGCAATAGCTTAGGCGCGGCCGCTCAGACATCGGGGCGCTTGTAGCCGAGCTTCGGTCCACCCTTCTGCGACTGGAGATAGGATTCCACGTCGGCGGTGGGGTCGATCGCAAGCGACTGCCGCGCGCCGACGAGCTGATCGAGCTGCAGTGCCTGGGTAAGTGAGAGATCGCGGCCCATCTGCACCGCGATCTTGGCGTGCTGCAGCGGCGCCAAGTGGCGCTGCGCGATCTCGCGCGCGATCTCGACCGTCGTGCTTTCCAGCGCCGCCGCCGGGACCGACTGCGAGACCAGTCCCAGCCGGTCGGCCTCGGCGCCCGTGACGTTGCGGCCGGTAAGCTGGATGAGCGCCGCCTTCTTGAGCGGCAGTCCGGCATGGAAGAGCGTGCTGGTCGCGACCTGGCCGAAGCTGCCGCGCAGGATCTCGGGCATGCCGAGTTGCGCGTCCTCGGCCGCGATGACGAGATCGTGGACGTTCATGAGGCCGAGCGCGCCGCCGAGGCAATAGCCGTGAACCTGCGCCATCGTGATGCGCGGGAAATCGCGCAGCGCCTGGACGAGCTGAACGGTGGCGGTCGGACGGTCCCAATCCCCGGGCGGCGGCTTGCTCACGGCACGCAGAAAATTGAGATCGAGACCCGAGCTATAGGCGACGCCGGCGCCGCGGCTGATCACGACCTTCAAGCCGGGATCGGCGCGCACCACCTCGAGCGCAGCGAAGAACGCTTCGACCAGTGGCTGGTTGAGGGCGTTGCGCCGCTCCGGCCGGTTCAAGGTCAGGCGCGCCACGCCCGCATCCTCGAGCCGTTCGAGAGTGAGCTCGGGCCATTCCTTGAGCTTCAGCCACGTATCGACCATGCGCCCCATCCCACGTTGCCGCAAAACAGTATTTGCCGCCGGCAAGCTCTGTCAATCGACCGCGCCCGAAGCGGCGGTCGCGGCGTCGTCCGCGGCACATTCGGGCGGGCGAATAAATTTTCGATTTTACTCGAAATATCGTTGGTCCGAGCCGCCGTATCCGTTACATTTCGTTATTCGTCGTAATATCGGAACATTCGATGCAGGCGGCAAAGGCGGTGGCGGCGCTCGGCGCCATCGCGCATGAGCATCGGCTTGCGGTTTACCGCATGCTGGTGCAGCGGGGTCCCCAGGGGCTTCCGGCCGGCCGGATCGCCGAGCGGCTGGGCGTGCCGCCGTCCTCGCTCACCTTCCATCTGCAGCAGCTTTTGCATGCCGGTCTCGTGACCCAGCGCCGCCTCGGCCGGCAGCTCATCTATGCCGCCGATTTCGCGGCGATGAACGGGCTCGTGGGGTTTCTCACGGAAAGCTGCTGCGGCCACGCGGGCGGTGCCGCGTGCGCGCCGCTGTGCAATCCCGCCGTCACCGACAAGGCGGCACGCCGCCGAAGGAGATCCGCATGAAGTGCTTTCACGTCCATGTTGCGGTCGACGATCTGTCGCGGTCGGTCCGGTTCTATTCCACCTTGTTCGCGACCGCGCCGAGTGTCCTCAAGCCGGACTATGCCAAATGGATGCTCGATGACCCGCGCGTGAATTTCGCGATCTCGCAGCGCGGCGGGGCCCCCGGGGGTGGAGCATCTCGGCATTGAGGCCGAGGACGAAACGGAACTGGCCGAGGTCTATGCGCGTCTCGCGTGAGCGGAACGGCCGGTGCTCGATGAAAAGAATACGACCTGCTGCTATGCCCAGTCGGACAAAAGGTGGGTCGCCGATCCCCAGGGCGTCACCTGGGAGACATTCTTCACCCATGGCGAGAGCACGGAATACGGCAGCGGCGGCGCGGTCGAGCGGCTGGGAAAGACGCCCGCGTGCGGCTGCGGCGTAGCTTCGTGACGGGTGATGCGTGATGACGCGAATTTACAACGTCCTCTTCCTGTGCACGGGTAATTCGGCACGCAGCATCTTCGCGGAAGTGCTGTTGAACCATTGCAGCCGCGGCCGTTTCCGCGGCTACAGCGCCGGCAGCCATCCCAAGGGCGTGGTCCATCCGCTCACGCTCGAGCTTCTGCGCGAGATGCGGCTGCCGGTCGAGGGCCTGCGCTCGAAATCCTGGCAGGAATTCGCGCAGCCGGATGCGCCGGTCATGGACTTCGTGTTTACTGTTTGCGACCAGGCGGCGGGCGAGGTCTGCCCGATCTGGCACGGTAATCCGATTACCGCGCATTGGGGCATTCCCGATCCCGCGGCCGTCGAAGGTCCGGAGCCGGTTCGGATCGCGGCCTTCCGCGATGCCTACGGACGCCTCGACGCGCGCATCAAATTGTTCGTGGCGTTGCCGTTCAAAAAGCTGGACCGGATGGCGGCCAAGCGTGAGGCCGAGCGGATCGGGCGATCGGGCGCGGCCGTGGCGGATCGCGCATCGTGACTGCCGATTCGGCCGTGGCGGTAACGGTTGCACCGAGGCGGAGCGCGACCCTCGCCAGGCTTGCCGCCTGGGAATTCGTCGCGACCGCGTTCCTGCTGATGGCCGTCGTTGGCTCGGGGATCATGGCCGAGCGTCTCTCCGGCGGGAATGTTGCGCTGGCGCTGTTGGCGAATGCCATTGCGACGGGCGGCGCGTAGTCGCGCTCATTCTGGCATTCGGCCCGCAATCGGACGCACACATGAATCCGCTCGTGGCTCTAGCCGCGGTCGTCGTCGATGGGCTGCGCTGGCGCGTTGCCGCCGGTTATATCGCCGCGCAATTCGCCGGCGCGATCGCGGGTGTGTGGATCACGCATCTGATGTTCGCCCTGCCGGTACTGGAAATGAGCCGGCACGTGCGGGCGGGAGCCGGGCAACGGATCGTCGAGGTGGTCGCGAGCTTCGGCCTGCCCGTGGTGATCTGGGGCTGCCGCGCGTCGCGCAGCCCGGTCACGGCGTTTGCCGTTGCCGCCTATATCACCAGCGCCTATTGGTTCACCGCCTCGACCTCCTTCGCCAACCCGGCGGTGACGGTGGCGCGCGCGCTCACCGACACTTTCGCCAGCATCCGGCCGCTCGACGCCCCGGGTTTCATCCTGGCGCAGTTCATCGGGCTGCTGCTGGTGCTACCGCTGCTGCGTTCGATGCGGGACGCCGACCCCGTCTAGCGCCGCTTGTCGAGCACCACGTAGTCGCGCCGCTCGGCGCCGGTATAGAGTTGACGCGGGCGGCCGATCTTCGGATCCTCGATCATCTCGTTCCACTGTGCCACCCAACCCACGGTGCGGGCGATGGCGAAGAGCACGGTAAACATCGAGGTCGGGAAACCCATCGCCTTCAGGATGATGCCGGAATAGAAATCGACATTGGGATAGAGCTTCCGCGCGACGAAGTATTCGTCCTGAAGCGCGATGCGCTCGAGCTCCATCGCGAGATCGAGCAGCGGTTCGTCGCGCACACCGAGTTCGTCGAGCACCTCGTGGCAGGAGCGGCGCAACACCGCCGCGCGCGGATCGTAGTTCTTGTAGACCCGGTGGCCGAACCCCATGAGCATGAAGTTGTCCTTCGGGTCCTTGGCGCGCTTGAGGAATTCGGGGATGCGCTCCTTGCTGCCGATCTCGGTCAGCATCTTGAGCACGGCCTCGTTGGCGCCGCCATGCGCCGGGCCCCACAGCGAGGCGATGCCAGCGGCAATGCAAGCGAAAGGATTGGCGCCCGAGGAGCCGGCGAGCCGCACCGTCGATGTCGAGGCGTTCTGCTCGTGATCGGCATGCAGAATGAAGATGCGGTCCATGGCGCGCGCCAGCACCGGGTTCACCTGGTATTCCTCGCACGGCACCGCATAGGTCATGTGGAGGAAGTTCTCGGCATAACCCAAGTTGTTGCGCGGGTACATGAAGGGCTGGCCGACCGAATATTTGTAGGCCATCGCCGCGATCGTCGGCATCTTCGCGATGAGCCGGTAGGAGGCGATCATGCGCTGACGCGGATCGGAGATGTCGGTCGAATCGTGATAGAACGCCGACAGCGCGCCGACCACGCCGCACATCACCGCCATCGGATGCGCGTCGCGGCGGAAGCCGCGGAAGAATGAAATGAGCTGCTCGTGCACCATGGTGTGGAGGGTGATATCGCGCTCGAACTTCGTCTTCTGCGCCACCGTCGGCAACTCGCCATAGAGCAGGAGGTACGATACTTCCATGAAGTCGCTGTGCTCGGCCAGCGCCTCGATCGGATAGCCGCGATAGAGCAGCACGCCCTCGTCGCCATCGATATAGGTGATCTTCGACTCGCAACTGCCGGTGGCGGTATAGCCGGGATCGAAGGTGAAATGGCCGAGCTCGGCATAAAGCTTTCGGATGTCGATGACCTTGGGGCCGATGGTCCCTGACAGCATCGGCAACTCGATCGAGCGGCCGTTGGAATTGTCCGTCACCGTCACCGTCTCCCGCGGTGCGTTGGACTTCGACCCGGATGTCGCAAGTTCGCTTCTGCTGGCCATCGATCCCCATCCCTGGCACGATGTTGCGCTGCAATAGAAGATAGGACGGCGCCGCGCGATTAGCAAATGCCGCGCGCGCTGGAAGACTGATCACCGAGCCGGGCGAGAGCTTCCTCGCGCCCGAGCGCGGCCATCACCGCGAAAATCCCGGGCGAGACGGTCGTGCCCACCAGCGCCGCACGTAGCGGTTGCGCGATCTGGGCGAGGGGGATCCCGCGGTCTTCGGCAAAGCGCCGCGCCGCCGCCTCGAGCGCGGGCTCGGTCCAATCGGCACCGGCGAGCGCCGCGGAGAGCACGCCGATCCGTTCCCGCGCCGCCGCGTCGAGCACCGCGCGCGCTTTGTCGTCGAGCGGGATCGGCCGCCGCTCGACCAGGAAGCGGGCGTTGTCGGCGAGTTCGGCAAGCGTCTTCGCCCGCGGCTTCAACCCCGGCATGGCGAGCGCCAGCCGCCGCCGTGCCGCCTCGTCCAGCGTGCGGTTGAATGTGCCTTCGAGCCGCTCGGCGACGAGGGCGGCGAGCTGTTCGTCCGCGGTCGCGCGGATGTAATGGCCGTTGAGATTGCCAAGCTTTGTGAAGTCGAACCGCGCCGGTGCGCGCCCGATCGCATCGAGGTCGAACCAGCGTATCGCGTCCGCGGTCGCGATGATCTCGTCGTCGCCGTGGCTCCAGCCGAGGCGGAGGAGATAGTTGCGTAGCGCCGCGGGCAGATAGCCCATGTCGCGATAGGCCTCGACGCCCAGCGCGCCGTGCCGCTTCGACAGTTTCGCGCCGTCGGGGCCGTGGATTAGCGGCACATGCGCGAATTCCGGCACGTCCCAGCCAAGCGCGCGGTAGATCTGCGTCTGGCGGAACGCGTTGTTGAGATGGTCGTCGCCGCGAATGACGTGAGTGATCCCCATGTCGTGATCGTCGACCACGACCGAAAGATTATAGGTCGGCGTCCCGTCAGACCGCAGGATGATGAGGTCGTCGAGCTGCTGGTTGGCCACGGTGACGCCGCCCTGAACGCGGTCGTGAATCACCGTCACGCCCTCGCGCGGTGCACGCAGCCGGATCGCCGGGGCGACACCGGCCGGCGCGTCCTGGGGATCGCGGTCGCGGCAGCGGCTGTCATACCCGACATGGCGGCCCTCGGCACGCGCCGCCGCGCGCATCGCCTCGAGCTCGGCGGCGGTGCAGTAGCAGCGATAGGCGCTTCCGGCATCGAGGAGCTGGCGCGCGGCCGCTTCGTGCTGCGCCGCGCGCGCCGACTGGAACACGATCTCGCCGTCCCAGTCGAGCCCCAGCCAATGGAGCCCGTCAATGATCGCCGCTACCGCCGCCTCGGTCGAACGGGCGCGGTCGGTGTCCTCGATCCTGAGGCGGAACACGCCGCCGTGATGCCGGGCGAAAAGCCAGTTGAAGAGCGCGGTGCGCGCGCCGCCGATATGAAGGAAGCCGGTGGGCGAGGGGGCGAAGCGGACGATGACGCTCATGGGCGCGGTCTAGCATAGATGCCGCACCACGTCATGGCGCCCCCGCCGCCGCCACAGGAGACGCGCCTTCGTGCCGCGCCCGTAGTAGCATGGCTTGGCCGCGGCGATCCGGCGGCCCGGATCGATGTCGGCACGGTGCTGTCCACGGCGAGACGCGACGATGGCGACGCAGCTCGAGATCGCGTCGGTTTCGTCCGGTCGATCGCATGCGATCGACCGGGGCGCGCCTTTGCGCACGGTCCTGGGCGCGCGGCTGCGGTCGCCGGGCGACTCACTCCTGGCCGAGCGCGAGCGTTGGCCGCTGTGGTTCCCGGTGCTGATGGGGGTCGGCATCGGTATTTATTTTTCGCTCGGACGCGAACCGCCGCCGCGGCTCGGCACCGCGCTGCTGCTGCTGGCGGCGGCGGGGCTCGGCGTGGCGTGGTGGCGCGGGCGCGGGGTGGCGGTGCCAGTCGCGCTCGTGGCGGTGGCACTCGGCTTTGCCGCGGCGCAGTTTCAGGCGCTCCATGTTGCTGCACCGGTGCTGGCACGGCGGACCGGGGCAGTCACGGTCGAGGGGCGGCTCGATGCGGTCGATCCTTTGCCCACGGGGGCTCGGCTCGTCATCGCGCCGTCGCGGATCGACGGGATCGATGCGGCGCATCTTCCGGCGCGCGTGCGGGTGCGGGTCCGGCGCGACGCGGCGGTGTTGCCGGGGGTATGGCTCCAACTCCGGGCGGTGCTGATGCCGCCGCCAATGCCGGCGATGCCGGGCGGCTATGATTTCGAGCGCCGCGCCTGGTTCGATCGGATCGGCGGCGTCGGCTTCGCGCTGGGAGAGCCGCGCCGCATCGCGCCACCGGCGGGCGCGGGCGTTCCGGGCTGGCGCATCGCGGTCGAGGCGGTGCGCAGCGCCGTCACGGCGCGTATCCGCGCGGCGGTTCCGGGCAGGACCGGGGCCATTGCCGCCGCGCTCATCACCGGCGACACCCATGCGATCGCGCCCGCGGATGCCGATGCGTTCCGCAATGCCGGGCTCGCTCACATCCTGGTGATCGCCGGGCTGCACATGGGAATGGTGGCGGGGATCGTGTTCTTCGCGCTGCGCGCGCTTCTGGCGCTGCTGCCGCGCGTCGCGCTCTATCATCCGACCAAGAAATACGCGGCGGCGGCGGCGCTCGCCGCGATCTTCGGCTACATGCTGCTCTCGGGCGCGACCGTTTCGTCGCGTCGCGCCTTCGTCATGATCGGCCTTGCGTTGCTTGCCGTGCTGGTGGACCGCTTGAGCGTCTCGGCGCGGGCCGTAGCTTTTGCGGCTACCATCATCATGCTGATGTCGCCCGAGAGCGCGACCGGGCCGAGCTTCCAGATGTCGTTCGCGGCGGTCGCGGCGCTCATCGCGTGCTACGAGGCGATGCGCCCGGTGCTGACGCGCTGGCATTCGCGCGCGGGCGCGCTGCGCCGTGCCGGGCTCTATCTCGTGGGCATCGCCCTGACGACGGTGGTCGCGACGCTCGCGACCATGCCCTTCACCATCTACCACTTCAACCGCTTCGCGCTTTACTCGGTGGTGGCGAACGCGCTCGCGGTGCCGATCACCGGCTTCTGGGTGATGCCGTGGGCGATTATCGCGTGTCTTGCCATGCCGCTTCACCTCGAGGCGCTGGCGCTCGGGCCGATGGGCTGGGGCATCGACGCGATCGTCGCGATCGCGCGCATGGTCACGTCGTGGCCCGGCGCGGTGTTGGCGGTACCGAGCCTGCCACAGCCGGCCCTTGCGCTGGTGAGTTTCGGCGGCCTGTGGCTGTGCATTTGGCAGCGGCGATGGCGCTGGCTCGGCGCCGTGCCGATCATGGCGGGCTATTTCGGCTTGGCGCTCGCCCGGCCGCCCGATCTGCTGGTCGCCGCCAATGCGCATGTCATCGCCGTGCGCGCGCCCGACGGCGCCTATCTTCCCTCGCGCGTCGCGGATGCGCGGTTTGTCGAGGACAGCTGGACCCAGCACGCGGCGGCCGTGCTGGGGGCGCCCTGGCCCGAGGACGGCAGCGCCGGCGACGGCGCGCTGCGCTGCGACGCGATGGCATGCCTTTATCGCGCCCACGGCCGCGTGGTGGCGCTGATCCGTGACGGTGCGGCGCTCGCCGAGGAGTGCGGCGCGGTCGATCTCGTCGTCAGTCCGGTGGCGGCGCATCGCATCTGCCGTCATACACGCGTCATCGACCGCAACGATACTTGGCGTCGCGGCGGCTATGCGGTCTGGCTCGATCCTGACCGCATTCGCATCGCTACCGTGCGCGGCTGGCAAGGTGCGCGGCCCTGGGTGCCGCAACGGCCGCGTTGAGAGAGCAGGCGGAAACGAGGCTTAGGGTGCGGCATTGCGGCGGGTGTAAAATGGCAAGCTTTGCCGTCGTCGCATGCCGATTCCCGTCGAAGCAATCATCGCGGGAGGCTCAACATGCGCATCATGCTTAAGTTCGCGATTCCGGTCGATGCTGGCAATGCCGTGCTTCGCTCCGGCAAGCTCGAGAAGGTGATGCACCAGATCGTCGAGGAGTTGAAGCCGGAGGCGGCGTATTTCTATCCCGACAAGGGCGAGCGGTCGGGCATTTTCGTGGTGAACATGGAAGATTCGTCGCAGGTGGGGCAGATCGCCGAGCGCTTCTTCTTCGGCCTCAACGCCCGCGTCGAGATGACGCCGGTGATGACAGCGGACGATCTCGGCAAGGCCATGTCGGGCCTGCAGGGCATCATCCAGCGTTACGGCTGAACCGGCGGGCGCGGCTCAATAGCGCCGCAGCAGCCCGACGAGCTTGCCTTGGACGTGGACACGGTCGGGCCCGAAGATACGGGTCTCGTAGGCGTGGTTGGCGGGCTCGAGCGCGATCGAATCGCCGCGCCGGCGCAACCGTTTCAGCGTCACCTCGTTGTTGTCGATGAGGGCGACGACGATGGCGCCATTCTCGGCGGTGTCGCAGCGCTGGATCAGCACCGTGTCGCCCTCGAGGATGCCGGCTTCGATCATGCTGTCGCCAGCGACCTCGAGGGCGTAATGCTCTCCCAGGCCGATCATCTCCGCCGGCACCCCGATCGCGTTCGACTGATCGCGCAGCGCCTCGATCGGCGTGCCCGCGGCGATGCGCCCATAGAGCGGTAACTGCACCGTCTCGCCGCCCGACCGCTCGCGATCGGCCGGCACCGGCGCGCCGGGCAGAGCAGACTTGAAATCGCCATGAATGACCGTGGGCGAGAACTTGCCGCGTTCCGCACCGCCGGCCGCGCGAGCGCGCCCGCTGACCGAGGTATCGTCCGGCAGCCGAACCACCTCGAGCGCGCGGGCGCGGTGCGCGAGGCGGCGAATGAAGCCGCGCTCCTCGAGCCCACTGATGAGGCGATGGATGCCCGATTTGGACCGCAGGTCCAGCGCCTCTTTCATCTCCTCGAAGGAGGGCGAGACGCCGGATTCCGCCAAGCGGCGATTGATGAACGTCAAAAGCTCGTATTGCTTTCGGGTCAGCATGACGCCCTCGCCGCGGCCGTTCGGAACAAAACCAAAACCGAGGCTATGTTCTAGTTTAGTTCCTTTCGAGCGTCAAGCCCAACCTGGGAACTAGATCGCCGCCAGCGGAATGACGTCGACCCACTCGCCCGCCTGGACTGCCGGCGCGTGGGGCAGGCGGATGACCAGCCCGTCCGCTGCGGCGAGCAGCGACATCATTGAGCTGTCCTGGACCGGGAACGGCTCGGCCTCGAGCGTGCCGTCGCCGGCACGCCCGAGCTTGGCGCGAAGATAGTCCTGGCGCCGGTCATTGGCGCGCAGCGCGATGCGAAGCCGCGCGCGCACCGTCGCCTCCTCGGCTGCGGCTAGGCCGAGCAGCCGCTCGAGCGCCGGCTTGACGAAAAGCAGCCCGCATACCAGCGTCGAGACCGGATTGCCCGGCAGCCCGATCATCGGCGTGTCGCGGTAGCGCCCGACCATCAGCGGCTTTCCGGGCCGCATCGCCACGCTCCAGAAATCGAGGGCAAGGCCGGTGGCGCCCAGCGCGTCGCGCACCAGGTCGTGGTCGCCGACCGAGGCGCCGCCGGTGGTGAGCAATAGATCGGCGCCCTGCGCGCCCTCGGCGATGCGCTGCAGGGCGCGGCTGTCGTCCGGCGCGATCGGGAGTTGGATCGGGATGGCGCCGAGCGATTGTACCAGCGCGCCGAGCGCCAGCGCATTCGAGCTCACGATCTGGTTGGGCCCGACCGGATCGCCCGGCATCACCACCTCGTCGCCGGTCGGCAGGATCGCGACACGCGGCCGGCGACGCACCAGCAGCCACGGCCGGTTCATCGCCGCGGCGAGACCGATGTGGCGAGCATTGAGGCGCCGTCCGGCGGCGAGGCCGATGGCGCCGGCGCTGAAATCGAGCCCGGCGGGGCGGATATAGCGGCCCTTGGGCGCACCTTCCTTGACCAGGACGACATCGCCGTCAAGGCGTTCGGTGTCCTCTTGAATGACGATGCAGTCCGCGCCCCGCGGCACCGGCGCGCCGGTGAAGATGCGCACGGTCTCGCCGGCGCCCACGGTGCCGTCGAAGGATTGGCCCGCCGGCGTCGATCCGATCACGCGCAGCCGCGCCGGCACGGCTTCGACATCGGCGGCACGGGCGGCATAGCCGTCCATCGCCGAGACATCGAACGGTGGCTGGGTGCGCCGCGAGACCACGTCTTCGGCGAGAACCCGGCCGAACGCTTGGCTCAGCGCCACGTGCTCGACGCCGAGCGGCGACAACGGCGCCAGCAACCGCGACCGCGCTTCCTCAACTGAAATCATGGCGAAGCCTCGTAATCACCCGATTTTCCGCCGGACTTCCTCATCAGACGGATCTCGGTGATGCACATGCCGCGATCGACCGCCTTGCACATGTCATAGATCGTGAGCGCCGCCACGGAAACTGCTGTCAGTGCTTCCATTTCAACGCCGGTGCGGCCGGTGACGCGGCAGGTTGCGGTGATATCGACGGCGGCGCGCGCCGGATCGCAGGTGAGCTCCACCGCCACTTGGTCGAGTGCCAGCGGATGGCACAGCGGGATGAGATCGGGCGTGCGCTTTGCCGCCATGATCCCGGCCAGCCGCGCCGTCGCCAGCACATCGCCCTTGGCGACGCCGCCGCTGCGAATGAGTTCGAGCGTCGCCGGCTGCATCAGCACGCTGCCGGCGGCGACGGCGACGCGCTTGGTTTCGTCCTTGGCCGAGACATCGACCATGCGGGCGTGCCCTGCGGCATCGAGATGGGTGAGGCCGCTCATATCGTCGCCCGCGTCGCGTCGGCCGGCTGAACGATGAGCGCACGCGTCGCCGCCGCCACGTCCGCCTGCCGCATCAGCGCTTCGCCGATGAGGAAACACCGCACCCCCGCCCGCGCCATCCGCGCGAGATCGGCAGGGCGCGACAGCCCGCTCTCGCTCACCACGATCCGGTCCCGCGGCACCGCTGCGGCAAGCGTCTCGGTGGTTTGAAGATCGGTCTTCAAGGTCTTCAAATTCCGGTTGTTGATCCCGATCAGCCGGGTCTTCAGCCGGAGCGCGCGGTCGAGCTCGTCGCGATCATGCACCTCGGCCAGTACGTCGAGCCCCCAGCGCAAGGCCGCGTCCTCAAGGGCTGCCGCCGCGTCATCCGAGAGCGCCGCGAGGATCACCAGGATCGCGTCCGCGCCCATCGCGCGCGCCTCGGCCACTTGGTAAGGATCGAGCATGAAATCCTTGCGCAGCAAGGGAATGTCGCAGGCGCTCCGGGCTGCCTCGAGGTGCTGCGGCGCACCCTGGAAATGGTCTTCCTCGGTGAGGACGGAGAGGCAGGCGGCGCCGCCCGCCTGATAGGCACGGGCGAGCTCGGCCGGAGCGAAATCCGGTCGGATGAGGCCGGCGCTGGGCGACGCCTTCTTGATCTCGGCGATGAGCCCATAGCCGCCCGCGGTCAGCCGGCGCTCGAGCGCGGCGATGAAGTCACGCGGCGGCGGCGCGGCGGCGGCGGCCGCTTCGACCGCTTCCAGCGGGCGTGCCGCCCGCGCCCGGGCCAGCGCCTTGCGCTTGTCGTCGCAGATGCGGGTCAGCGCGTCGCTCATGGCGCCGGCGTCTCGTTGGTGATGGCGACGAGCCGGGCGAGGGCCTGGCGGGCGCTGCCGTCGCGGATCGCCTGGGCGCCGCATTCGACGCCGGTGCGCAGATCGGACACCCGTCCGGCGATGATGAGGGCTGCGGCGGCATTGAGCAGCACCACGTCGCGCAGCGGGCCAGCCTCGCCTTCGAGCAGGGCCACGAACCGCTCGGCATTCTCCGCTGGCTCGCCGCCGCGGATGTCCTCGAGCCGCGCGCGCGGCAGGCCGGCATCCTCCGGCGTCACGCGAAAGGTGGTGACGCGACCGCCTTCGAGCGACGCGACGTCGGTCGTGCCGGTGGTGGTGATCTCGTCGAGGCCGTCGCCATGCACGACCCAGGCACGCTCGCTGCCGAGCTGGCCCAGCACCTCGGCGACCGGCTTCACCCATTGCGGTGCGAACACGCCGACGAGCTGACGACGCACACCCGCCGGGTTCGACACCGGCCCGAGCAGGTTGAAGATCGTGCGCGTGCCCAGCTCGACGCGCGTCGGCGCCACGTGGCGCGTCGCGCTGTGATGGCGCGGCGCCATGAGGAAGCCGAAATTGGCCTCGTAGATGGAGCGCCGCACCAGGCTCATATCGGCGTCGATATTGACTCCGAGCGCGGCGAGGATGTCGGCCGAGCCCGATTTCGACGAAAAATTGCGGTTCCCGTGCTTGGCCACCGGCACGCCGCAGCCGGCGACGACGAGCGCCGCCGCAGTCGAGATGTTGAAGGTGCCGGCGCCGTCACCGCCGGTGCCCACCGTGTCGATGGCGTTGGGCGGCGCATCGATGGCGAGCGCCTTCGCTCGCATGGTGCGGGCCGCGCCGGTGATCTCGGGCACGGTCTCGCCGCGCACGCGCAGCGCAATGAGGAATCCCCCCATCTGCGCCGGCGTCGCGTTGCCCGACATCATCGCATCGAACGCCGCGGCGGCATCCGCCTCGCTCAGCCGCTCGCCCGCCGCGACGCGGGCGAGGAACGACTTGAACGCGGTCACGTCGGTCATGCGGGGACGCTCTCGGCCGTAGCTAGGGTAAGAAAATTACGCAACAAGGCGTGGCCGTGCTCGGAGGCGATGCTCTCAGGATGGAACTGCACACCGTAGAGCGGGCGCTCGCGATGAGCGAGGCCCATGACGAGCCCGTCCTCGGTGGTGGCGGTGACGCGCAATCCGGCCGGCAGCCCGGCGCGCTCCACCACCAGCGAATGATAGCGCGTGGCGAGAAACGGGCTGGGCAGGCGGGCGAAGATGCCGCCGCCGTCGTGCTCTATGCGCGACAGCTTGCCGTGCATCGGCACCGGCGCGCGCACGATGCGCCCGCCGCAGGCCTGTCCGATCGCCTGATGGCCAAGGCAGACGCCCAGCACCGGCACCGCATCCGCAAGCTGCACCAGCTCGAGACAGATGCCGGCGCGGTCGGGATCGCTCGGCCCCGGCGACAGCACGATCCCTTGCGGCTTCAGGGCGAGAGCCTCCACCGCCGACAGCGCATCGTTGCGCCAGACCTCGACCTCGGCGCCCAGTTCGCCGAGATAGTGCCGGAGGTTGTATACGAAACTGTCGTAGTTATCGATCAGGAGGAACATCGCCAAGCCATTCGGAGCGCCGAGGGATAAGGAGCCAGCGGGCCGGTTATAACAGGTCGTGGCCCCGCGGCGAAAGGCGGGCCTTGTCGAAGCACGGCGCCACCGCAACGGTCGTTCCCATGCCGCTCACCGCGCAAGGGATTTTACCTTATGCTGCGTCGGGCCGGACCGACACGTTCGACCGAGGAGGAGGGGGTCATGCAGCATGCGCCGGGGTTTGCGTTCGCTTTTCCGTTCATCGTGTGGGGACTGCTGGGCATTCCGCTGGCAATCGGGAATGGCCTGCTGGCACGCCGACTCGGCAAGAGCGTGGTGCTCTGGGTTGTGCTCACGATCATTCCCGTCGTCAACTTCGTCTTCGTCTATTGTGTCATGTTCATGGTGATCTTTGCCGTACTCGATCGTCTCGCGGGCGTGGCGGACGACCTGCGCCGTCTCGCGCCGGAACGCTGACTCGGCTCGCGGCGCGGCTCGGGCTCGACCCCTATCTCGGCTACGCGCTCATCGGTGTGGCGTTCGTCCAGTTCGTGGCGATCCCCCTGAAGCGGTATGGTCACCAGACCGGGGCGTTCCTCAGCAAGATGATCGTCGGCGCCGCGCTCTATGTGTCGTTCTCGCTCGAATTAGGTCCGAATGCAGGACTCGATATCCGGGCGCCGGCTTGGTGGCGCTGCTGCCACTCGTTGCCGAGCGGCAGCAGCGCAGCCTCAGGGTGGGCATCATCGCGCTGACGCTGCTCATGGTGTTTGGCACGGCGATCGCAACACGAACGCTGGCGCCGCGTATCATCGTCGCACCGGAGACGCTGCTGGTCTTGCGGCGCGTCAACCTCGCCGGGGCAGTGCTGTTCACCGCGGCGATCCTGTTGGTCTATCGTCGTTTCCCCGACCGCGCAGAATTGCGCATCGCCGCGGCGCGCCCGCCCGCCCGCGCAGGTGATGGCGATGCTTAACCGCGTGTTCTACGCCTTCGACGACATGGTCGAGCGGCGCGGCCTGGAGAAGATCAAGACCATCGGCGACGCCTATATGGTCGCGGGCGGCGTGCCGGGCGCGCGCGCCGATCACGCCGAGGCCGTCGCCGGTCTCGCTCTCGAAATGCTCGACTTCGTCGCCGGCCTCGTGCGCGAGGGCCTCGCGGTCGGGCTGCGCATCGGCATTCATTCATTCCGGACGCGTCGTCGCTGGCGTCATCGGCAAGCACAAATTCAGCTACGGCATTTGGGGCGACACCGTGAGCACGGCCGCGCGGCTCCAGACTTCGAGCGAGCCCGGCCGCATCCACATCTCCGCCGAGACCGCACGGCGGCTCGGCCCCGGCTGGCGTATCGAGCCGCGGGGCGCGATCGAACTCAAGGGGCTCGGCGAGGTCGCGAGCTACTTTCTCATCGGCGGCGACGCTCGTCGTCCACAAAATTCGGCGGACACGAACTTCGTCCACGTGCCGTGCGGCGACCGCACGGCAGGACAGGAATCTTGAATGGCAGCGACGGGTGAAGCATTGCCGCCTTCATCCGGGATAAGACGCATGCGCATTCTCGGACGCACCTTGAATGGTGCAATGCGTCATCGCCGTGCAAATCGCACCGCTTCCTCGGCGGCGCGGAAAAGGGCGCGAGCCTTGTCGAGGATTTCCTGGTGTTCGGCGGCAGGGTTGCTGTCGGCGACGACCCCGCATCCGGCCTGCACCTGCATCAGCCCGTCCTTGACGATCGCGGTGCGCAGCACGATGCAGGTGTCCATGCTGCCGTCGCCGGCGAAATAGCCGATGGCGCCGCCATAGAGGTTGCGCCGTTCGGGCTCCAATTCGTCGATGATCTCCATCGCCCGGACCTTGGGCGCGCCCGAGAGCGTGCCGGCGGGAAACCCGGCGCAGAGTGCGTCCATCGCCGTGAATCGCGGGGCCAGCCGGCCTTCGACATGCGAGCAGATATGCATGACGTGGCTGTAGCGCTCGATCACCATCTGCTCGGTCACGCGCACCGTACCGGTGGCGGCGACGCGGCCGACATCGTTGCGGGCGAGGTCGAGGAGCATCAGATGCTCGGCGCGCTCCTTGGGATCGGCCAGGAGTTCCGCCGCGAGCTTCTCGTCCTCTTCGAAGGTGGCGCCGCGCCGGCGCGTCCCCGCGAGCGGGCGGATGCTGACGACCCCGTCGCGCAACCGCACCAGGATCTCGGGACTCGAGCCGACCACGGCGAAGCTGCCAAAATCGAGGAAGAATAGGAACGGCGATGGATTGAGCCGCCGCAGCGCACGGTAGAGTGCGAAAGGCGGCAGCCGGAACGGCACCGAAAAGCGCATCGACGGCACCACCTGGAAGATCTCGCCGGCGCGGATGTATTCTTTCGCCGTCTCGACCATCGCCATGCATTGCGCGCGCGTCATGTTGGCGGCGGGGGGCGGCAGCTCCTGCGCCGCCTCGGCCGTCTCGCGCCGGTAGGGCAGGTTGCGCTCGAGATCGCCGAGGACGTCGGCCAATCGCTCGCGCGCGAGATCATAGGCGACCGCCGCCGGTATCGCCCTGCCGGGCCACACCGGCGTTACCACCGTGATGGTGTCGGCGATATTGTCGAAGATCGCCACCACCGTCGGCCGCAGGAACAGCCCGTCGGGGATGCCGAGTCGGTCGGGATTGGCGTCAGGCAGGCGCTCCATCAGCCCGACCATGCCATAGCCCATGTAGCCGAACAGCCCGGCGGCCATGGGCGGCAGCGGCTTGGGCGCCTCGATGCGGCACTCGTCGACGAGCGCGCGCAGCGAGGCGAGGGCGCCGTCCTTCGCCGACGCAAAGGCGTCGGGATCGACGCGCGCATTGCGGTTGATCTCGGCGCAGTCGCCGAAGCAGCGCCAGATCAGATCCGGCTTGATGCCGATGATCGAGTAGCGGCCGATCCGCTCGCCGCCCTCGACCGATTCGAGGAGAAAGCTGTTGGCGCGCCCATCGGCCAGCTTAAGCATGGCCGAGACCGGCGTCTCGAGATCCGCGACGAGCGTCGTCCATACCAGCACCGCGCGGCCGTCGTCGTATTGGCGCTGGAACTCATCGAAGCTCGGCGCGACCTGCATCACATCAGCCGGTCGACATTCTCTTGGTTGATCTCTACGGGGAACGTCTTGCGCAAGCCGGCGGCGTATTCCTGGACCAGATCGGATTGGATCGATGTTGCCAACTGCGTCAGCACTTGCTGCACGGCCGGCAGCTCCTTGCCGGGATCGGCGGCGACGATCGAGTTGAGCTGGGCGACCATGACGTTGTCGGCCGAAATGCCCGCTATCGCCTTGCCGGGTTTCGTCTCGAACAGCTTGGCGACGAGCGATGCCGGCACTCGGGCGTCGCCGCCGGTCCGGAGGAACGGCGTCGATGTCCGCGCCACGAGCCCGTGCGCGGCGGCGACGTCCTTGAGGCTCTTGCCCGCATCGACCTGGTCCGCCATCGTCTGCGCGAGCTTCTGCAGCGCGGCCTGCCGCTGCGCGTCCTGCCAGTCTTGCACGACCTGGTCGTGAACCTCGGCGAGAGGCTTGGCTGCCGCCGGCGTCACCTTGTCCACGTGGACGAGGAAATAGCCGTCATTACCGAGGTCGTCGAGGGAGCTCATCTGCCCGGCGTTGGTGCGGAACGCGGCGTGCACGATGGCGTCCGGCGGCTTCGGCAGGTCCACCGGCTTGCCGTCGGCTCCGTTGCCCTTGTCGTCGATGTCGGCGATCGTCGTCGTCTTGAGGCCGAACTTGCTGACGACGCTCGCGAACGAGGCGCCGCCGGCGATCGCGTCGTCGATATGGTTGGCGAGATCGGCAATGCGGTCGCCGGCGCGGTCCTGCACGACCTCCTTCTTGAGTTGGTCCTTGGCCTGCGCGAAGGTCTTCTGGGTCGCCGCCTTGACGCCTTCGAGCCGCAGAATGTGCCAGCCGAACGCGCTCTTGATCGGCTTGGTCGTGCCGCCCTCCTTGAGCGCGAAAGCGGCATCGCCCAGTTCCTGCGGCAATTCCTCGTTGCTGACCCAGCCGAGATCGAGCGTGCTCGGGTCTTGAACCTTGGCCACGTCCTTGGCGACGGTGGCAAAATCCTTGCCCGCGGCGAGTTCGGCTTCGGCTTTCTTGGCCGTCGCCTCGTCGGGCAGCAGCATCTGCTCGAGATGGCGCTGCTCGGGCGTGCGGAACTCGTCCTGACGGTCCTTGAAGGCCCGTTCCAGCACGTCGTCCGTCACGGTGACGGAGGCGGCGACGTCCTTGAGCGTGAGCGTGGCAAGGGTGAAGTTGCGCCGCTCAGGCGCGCGAAATTGCTCGTCATGCGCCTTGTAGTAGGCCTCGATCTGCTGGTCGCTCGGCGTGCCGATGGTCCCGGCGGCGGACGCCGGTAGCAGCACGAAATCGGCAACCCGCCGCTCGTTGCGGTAGCGGTAGAGGGCGATCGCAAGCGCCTGCGGCGCGGCCACGCCGTCGGTTATCGCGGAGAGAAGCTGTGCCTGCAGCAGGCTGGAACGCGTATCCTCTTCGAATTGCGATTCGGTGAGGTGGTTGGCAGCCAGGAGTTGGTTGTAGAGGTTGCGGTCGAACTGGCCTTGCGCGTTATGGAAGCTGGAATTGGAAATGATCGCGTCGCGCACCGCGGTATCGCCGATCCTGAGACCGAGCCGCTCCATCTCGAGGCTCAGGATGTCGGTGCTGATCATGTCCTGCAGGGACGTGGTGACCACGCCCATCTTCTTGGCCTGCGCGGCGTCGACATTATGGCCCAATTGGGCACTCAGGCGCTGGATCGAGGCCTGGACCGCCTGACCCAACTGGTCGGCGGTGATGTCGCGGTCGCCCACTGTCGCCACCGTGGTGTCGGGACCGCGATTGAGGAAGATATCGCCGATGCCCCAGACGCCGAAGGTGAAGATCAGCAGGCTGAACAGGATCTTGACGACGAACGAGGAGGCTTTGGAACGAATCGCTTGCAGCATGATCGCGCCGGACTGGGGACGGTCGCGGATGATAGTAGCGCCCCTTCGCGCCAGCAATGGTTAAAACCGCAACATGTTGAGCCCGCGCTGCCGCGCGGGCGGACCGATGGCGTCAGCGGCCACGGTCGTTGGCGCGATGCCACGCCACCATGTCGCGAATTGCCGCCTCGATGCCGAATTGCGGCGCGTAGCCGAGCGTCTCGCGGGCGAGCGCGAGATCGCTGGCGTGCCGCATGTTCATGAGCGACGCCCCGGCAGCGGCCGGCGTTTCGATTCGCACCCGCGCCCCCGGCAGCACCGCCCGAAGCGCCGCGGCGAATTCCTCCGGCGCGGTGACGCTGCCCATGGTGATATTGAAAACGCGCGATTTGAGGTCGCCGGCCTTGAGCGCCAGCACCGTCCCCTGCGCCGCGTCCTTGACATAGACCCATTCCATCGCGCCCGCGGGCACCGCGGCCTCGGCCCCGCGCAGCGCGTTCACCACGGCGTCGCGGAAGACGTTGCTCGGCCCGCCGCCGCCGCGGCCGCTCCACGGGCCTGCGACCGCGCCGTAACGGACCGCCGCGAACTCGACGCCGCACCAGCGCGCGTAATTGAGACCGAGATTCTCGATCGCCTGCTTGGTCGTGGCATAGAAGGTGACGGGGCGGGGCAGCGCCTCCTCGCGGGCGAGGTCGCCCTTGCCCTCGCCGCCGGCGAGATAATGGCTTAGCACGTTCGAACTCGACACCACCACGCGGCGCAGCTTCATGACCCGGGCCGCCTCGAGCACGTTTACCGTGCCCATGATGTTGAGTTGGATCGCGGCGAAGGGATCGCGCTGCGCACCCTGCGTCAGCAGCGGATTGGCAGCGGTGTGGATGATCTCGGTGATGCCGTGCTCGCGGATCGCCTGGACCACCGCATAAGGGCGCAGCACGTCGCCCTCGACGAGCCGCACCGCGGCAAGATCGACGATCTCGCCGAGCGCCTCGCGCTGCAGCGCGGCATCCATGAGCACGGGAACTTGTCCCTCCGCCACGAGCAGGCGTGCGATCTGCGAGCCGACCAGCCCCGCGCCGATGATGAGCGTCGTCATGGTTCCTCCCTCGCCGCGATCCAAGCCCCTTTGCCCTGTCCTGGCAAGTCTACCGTGACGCGACAGGCGGCCCGATCTGTGCCAAGCTCCGCGCCTGGCACGCGGGACACGAGGAGTGGCGATGGTGAAGCTCGCAGCCGGCAACTGGAAGATGAACGGGCTCCGGCAGGACGGGCTGGCGCTGGCGCGCGAATTGGCGCGGCGCGCAGCCGCGAAGGTGCCCGGATGCGCGCTGCTCGTCTGTCCGCCGGCGACGCTCGTGATGGCGGTAGCCGACGCGCTCGCCGGCAGCGCGATCGCCGTGGGCGGTCAGGATTGCCACGAAGCGGCAAAGGGCGCGCATACCGGCGATTTGAGCGCCGTCATGCTCAAGGACGCGGGCTGCCGCTTCGTCATCCTTGGGCATTCCGAGCGCCGGCTCGGCCATGGCGAGAGCGACGCCCGCGTGCGGGCCAAGGTCGAGACGGCGCGGGCGGCGGGACTTGCCGTCATTCTTTGTATTGGCGAGACGTTCGCCGAGCGCGATTCGGGTGCGACGCTCACCGTGCTCTCGCGCCAGATCGCCGGATCATTGCCCAACGGGCTCGCCGCCGCCGAGGTGGCGATCGCCTACGAACCGGTCTGGGCGATCGGCACCGGCCGCACCCCGACGCTGGAGCAGGTCGCCGAGGCCCACGCCCATATCCGCGCCGCACTCGCAGCGAAACTGGACGATGCGGCGGCGATTCGCATTCTCTATGGCGGCTCGGTCAAGGCCGACAACGCCAGCGCGCTGATGGCGGTGGCCAACGTCGATGGCGCGCTGGTCGGCGGCGCCAGCCTCGATGCCGGCGAATTCTGGGCGATCGCCCACGCTTGCGGCGCCTAGCGCTGGCATTCGGTCGCCGGACCCGCTACAACCCGACGCCATGCTCGCGGTCGTTCTTACTGTTCATCTGCTGCTCGCCGTGTCGCTCATCGGCGTCGTCCTGCTGCAAAAGAGCGAAGGCGGCGCGCTCGGCATGGGCGGCGGCGGCATGTCGGGATTCATGACCGGCCGCAGCACCGCCAATCTGCTGACGCGCACCACCGCGGTACTGGCGGCGCTGTTCTTCGCGACCAGCATCGCCCTGGCCGTCCTCGCGGCGCGGCAGCGCGCGTCGCACTCGGTCATCGACCTGCCGGCCCAAACGGCGCCGACGCCGGCAAAGCCTGCGCCCGCCCCGTCGCCAGCCAAGCCGGCGCAGGCGCCGTCGCCGGCCGAGCCTGGCCAGGCGCCTCCCATCCATATACAGCTACCGCCGAATCTTCCCGGCGCACCGGCGGCACCAGCCGCGCCCGCGGGGCCGGCCGAGCCCAACGCGCCGCTCGCGAAATAGAACGCGTGCCCGCCGCGCCGCCCGCCCTCGCCATGGTTGTCTGGCGCGGCGGTGATCCTGTAGACTGAAGGTCCATGGCGCGGTTCATCTTCATCACCGGCGGCGTGGCATCCTCACTCGGCAAGGGTCTATCGGCGGCGGCGCTGGGCGCGCTGTTGCAGGCGCGCGGTTTTCGCGTCCGCTTGCGGAAGCTCGATCCCTACCTCAATGTCGATCCCGGGACGATGAGCCCCTATCAGCACGGCGAGGTCTACGTCACCGACGACGGCGCCGAGACCGATCTCGATCTCGGCCATTACGAGCGCTTCACCGGCGTCGCCGCGCGGCGCAGCGACAGCGTCACTACCGGGCGCATCTATTCGACCGTGATCGGCCGCGAGCGCCGTGGCGAGTATCTGGGCGCGACCGTGCAGGTGATTCCCCATGTCACCGATGCGATCAAGGAATTCATCGCGGCCGATCTCGACGGCGAGGATTTCGTGCTGTGCGAGATCGGCGGCACGGTCGGCGACATCGAAAGCCTGCCCTTCCTCGAGGCGATCCGCCAGCTCGGCAACGACCTCGGGCGCGAGCGCACGCTCTATGTGCATTTGACGCTGGTGCCGTGGATTGCATCGGCAGGCGAACTCAAGACCAAGCCGACGCAGCACTCGGTCAAGGAACTGCTCGGCCTCGGCATTCAGCCGGACATCCTGCTATGCCGCTGCGACCGGCCGATTCCAGTGGGGGCGCGGCGCAAGATCGCACTGTTCTGCAATCTGCGCGAGTCGCGGGTGATCCCGGCGCTCGACGTCGACACCATCTACGGCGTCCCCGGCTCTTATCACGTCGAGGGTTTCGATCGCGAGGTGTGCGACCATTTCGGGCTCAAGGCGCCCGAGCCGGATCTCGGCCGCTGGGACGAGATCGTCAACCGCATCCGCAAGCCCGAGGGCGAGGTTTCGATCGCCGTCGTCGGCAAATACACGCATCTTCCCGACAGCTACAAATCGCTCGCCGAGGCGCTCGCGCATGGCGGGATCGCCAATCACGTTCGGGTCAATCTCGATTGGCTCGATTCGGAGATCTTCGAGCAGCCCGACGCGGTGCAGCGGCTCGAGGGTGTGGACGGCATCCTCGTGCCCGGCGGCTTCGGCGAGCGCGGCGCCGAGGGCAAGATCGAGGCGGCGCGCTTCGCCCGCGAGCGCCTGGTGCCCTATTTCGGCATCTGCTTCGGCATGCAGATGGCGGTGATCGAGGCGGCGCGGCATCTCGCCGGGCTCAACGGCGCGGGCTCGACCGAGTTCGGGCCCTGCGCCGAGCCGGTGATCGGGCTGATGACCGAGTGGATGCACGGCAACACACTGGAGCGGCGCGCGGCGGGCGGCGATATTGGCGGCACGATGCGGCTCGGCGCCTACGAGGCCATGCTCGAGGAGGGGAGCCGCGTCGCCGAGATCTATGGCGTCCGATGCATCAGCGAACGCCACCGCCACCGCTACGAGGTCAACGTCAACTACAAGGAGCGCCTGGAGCGCGCGGGGTTGCGCTTCTCCGGCATGTCGCCCGACGGCGAACTGCCTGAGATCGTCGAGATTCCCGGCCACCCCTGGTTCATCGGCGTGCAATATCATCCTGAGCTGAAGTCGCGGCCGTTCGAGCCGCACCCGCTCTTCACCTCGTTCATCAAGGCCGCGCTCGACCAGGCGCGGCTGGTGTGAGCGCAACGACAGGCATGTCCATGCGCCACGTCCATATCGGCAATCTCACCATCGGCAACGACCGGCCGTTGGCGCTCATCGCCGGCCCGTGCGCGCTCGAGAGCCGTCAGCACGCGCTCGAGATGAGTCACGCACTCGTCGAGCTGACGGCGAAACTCGGCATCGGCCTTATCTACAAGACCTCGTTCGACAAGGCGAACCGCACGTCGCTTTCGAGTTCGCGCGGCATCGGGCTCGAAGCCGGGCTTCCCGTGCTCGCCGAAGTGCGCGAGACTTATGGCTGCCCGGTGCTGACCGACGTGCATCTGCCCGAGCAATGCGCCCCCGTCGCCGCGGCGGTCGACGTGCTGCAGATTCCGGCCTTCCTCTGCCGCCAGACCGATCTGCTGCTTGCCGCCGCCGCCACCGGCCGCGCCATCAACATCAAGAAGGGTCAGTTCCTCGCGCCCTGGGACATGAAGAACGTGGCGCAGAAAGTGGCCGGTGCGGGCAACAGCAACATTCTTTTGTGCGAGCGCGGCGTGAGCTTCGGCTACAACACGCTCGTCTCGGACATGCGGGCGCTGCCGGTGCTGCGGGCGACGGGCTATCCCGTCGTGTTCGATGCCACCCACTCGGTGCAGCAACCGGGCGGCGAGGGCGAGCGCAGCGGCGGCGAGCGCCGTTTCGTGCCGGTGCTGGCGCGCGCCGCGGTCGCGGTCGGCGTTGCCGCGGTGTTCATGGAGACGCACCAGGACCCCGACCGCGCCCCCTCCGACGGTCCCAACATGGTACGGCTTGCCGACATGCCGGACCTCATCGCGACGCTCATGGCGTTCGACCGGATCGCCAAGGAACGACCCATCGCTTCCGAGGAAACGGCATGACGGCGATCACCGATATCCATGCGCGCGAAATTCTCGACAGCCGCGGCAACCCCACGGTCGAGGTCGAGGTGAGGCTCGAGAGCGGCGCCATCGGCCGCGCCGCAGTGCCCTCGGGCGCTTCGACCGGCGCGCACGAGGCGGTGGAACTGCGCGACGGCGATGCCGCGCGCTTCGGCGGCAAGGGCGTGCGCCGCGCGGTCGCGGCGGTGAACGGCGAGATCTTCGATGCACTCTCGGGCTTCGAGGTGGAGGCGCAGGCGGCGCTCGACCGCGCGTTGATCGAGCTCGACGGCACGCCCAACAAGGCGAGGCTCGGCGCCAACGCGATCCTGGGCGTGAGCCTTGCCGCTGCGCGCGCCGCAGCGTCCGATCTCGGCCTGCCGCTCTACCGCTATATCGGCGGCGCCGGCGCGCGCACGCTGCCCATGCCGATGATGAACATCCTCAATGGCGGCGTTCACGCCGACAACCCGATCGACATCCAGGAATTCATGATCGTGCCGGTCGGCGCCTCGAGCCTGGCCGAGGCGGTGCGGATCGGCGCCGAGGTCTTTCACACGCTGCGCCGGCAGCTTAAGGACGCGGGCCACAACACCAATGTCGGCGACGAAGGAGGTTTCGCGCCGAACCTCGCTTCGGCCGACGCGGCGCTTGCCTTCCTGACCGGCGCGATCGAGGCGGCGGGATACCGGCCGGGCGAGCAGGTCGCTCTGGCGCTCGATCCCGCAGCGACGGAATTCTACCGCAGCGGAGGCTACGTGCTGACGGGCGAGGGACGGACGCTCGACGCGTCCGGCATGGTCGGCTATTACAGCGATCTCATCGCGCGCTATCCGATCGTCTCGCTCGAGGACGGCATGGCCGAGGACGATTGGGCCGGCTGGGCCGAGCTGACGCAGGCACTGGGCAATAAGGTTCAGCTCGTCGGCGACGACATCTTCGTCACCAACCCCGAGCGCATCGCCCGCGGCATCGACCAGGGCATCGCCAACGCCGTCCTGATCAAGCTCAACCAGATCGGCACGCTCAGCGAGACGCTCGATGCGATCGCGCTGACGCACCGCGCTGGCTACCGCAGCGTGATCTCGCACCGCTCGGGCGAGACCGAGGACACCACCATCGCCGATCTCGCGGTCGCGACCGATTGCGGCCAGATCAAGACCGGGTCGCTGGCGCGTTCCGACCGGCTCGCCAAATACAACCAGCTCATCCGAATCGAGGAGCAGCTCGGCCGCGCCGCCCGCTTCCCCGGCCGCGCCGCGCTCCGCCGCTGAACGGACGCGCCCCGATGCAGCGCAAGAACCGCGCGTTCGGCGCCTTCGGCATATTCCGTTTGACGGCATGACTCTGTCGTGATTCTCTGGTGGCGTGGTGCTGATCGGAGAGATACGCCGGCGCGCGCGGCTTATCGTCGGTCCCGTTTGCGGGATCAGCCTGTTCACGTATTTCGCCTATCACCTGATCCAGGGCGACCGCGGCCTCGTCGCGTGGCTGCGGCTGTCGGAGCAGATCAAGGTGGCGCAGGCGACGCGCGATGAGGTCGAGGCCGAGCGGCGTGCCCTCGATCAGCACGTGAGCCTGCTGCGGCCCAACCATCTCGACCGCGACATGCTCGACGAGCGGGCGCGCGCGGCCTTGAACCTCATCGCGCCCGACGAGCGCGTGATCTTCAACGACACGCTGCCGCAAAAGCTGCGCTGAAAACGCCTGATGCGGCGCTGTCTCGCACCTGCGTTACCGCCGGTGCGCATGCCTTATCAGGCCACTTAACCGAATTCAGGTTAAGTTCCGTTTCGTATTGCAAAACAATGATTTGGCAATAGATCGCTTGCAATATGCCGAGCGTGTCGCCATGCTGTGGCCAATCACGCCACGGTCGGCGCAGAGTCCAGATGGGAGGGGCCATGGCACTCGCCAAACGCAAGCCCAGGACGATCCGTCAGGTGGAGCCCGACATCGCCCCCGACGTGCTGCTCGGCTACTATCGCAACATGCTGCTAATCCGCCGCTTCGAGGAAAAGGCGGGGCAGATGTACGGCATGGGTCTCATCGGCGGCTTCTGCCACCTCTATATCGGCGAGGAGGCGGTCGTGGTTGGCGTCATGGCAGCGGTCGAGGAGGGCGACACGATCGTCACCTCCTATCGCGACCACGGTCACATGCTGGCCGCCGGCATGGACCCCAAGGGCGTGATGGCCGAACTCACCGGCCGCCGCGGCGGCTATTCCAAGGGCAAGGGCGGCTCGATGCACATGTTCTCCCGCGAGAGGAATTTCTTCGGCGGGCATGGCATCGTCGGCGCCCAGGTGCCGATCGGCACCGGCCTCGCTTTCGCCCACCGCTATCGCGGCAACGGCCGGGTCAGCGTGACGTTCCTCGGCGACGGCGCGATGAATCAGGGCCAAGTCTACGAGAGCTTCAACATGGCGGCGCTGTGGAAGCTGCCGGTCGTCTATGTCATCGAGAACAACAAATACGGCATGGGCACGTCGGTGATGCGCGCCTCGGCCTCGCATGATCTCTTCGGTCGCGGCGCGCCGTTCGGCATCCCGGGCCACCAGGTCGACGGCATGAACGTCGTGGCGGTGCGGGCGGCGGCTGAGGAGGCGGTCGAGTACGCCCGATCGGGCAAGGGTCCCTACATCCTCGAGATGCAGACCTACCGCTATCGCGGCCACTCGATGTCCGATCCGGCGAAATACCGCAGCCGTGACGAGGTCAACCGCATGCGCGAGGAGCACGACCCGATCGATCAGGTCAAGAAGCGCCTCATCGATGCGAATTTCGCCGACGACGCGCGGCTCCGCGCGATCGACAAGGAGATCAAGGACCTCGTCACCGCCGCGTCCGAATTCGCCCAGGACAGTCCCGAACCCGATCCGCGCGAGCTGTGGACCGACGTCTACGCCGACGCATAATCAGCGCCATTCCCCTTCGCCCGCGCCAAGCCGCGCGGTTTCGCAGGGGCCCGATACCGCACGATGGTGAGACACGAGCATGCCGATCGAAGTGCTGATGCCGGCGCTCTCGCCGACTATGACCGAGGGCAAGATCGCCAAGTGGCTGAAGCGTGAAGGCGAGTCGGTCAAGGCCGGCGACGTGCTGGCCGAGATCGAGACCGATAAGGCGACGATGGAGATGGAGGCGGTCGACGAGGGCACGCTCGCGCGCATTATCGTGCCCGAAGGCACCGAGCATGTCGGCGTCAACAGCCCGATCGCCGTCATTGCCGCCGAGGGTGAGAACATCGCCGCCGCCAAGGCCGCGCCCGCCCGGCCCGCGCCCGCTGCGCTGGCTGCGGCTGCGGCGCCTGCAGCAGCGCCTCCGGCTCCGGCGCAACCGGCCGCGATGCCGGCGCGCGCGCCCGTCGCGGCCGAACCCGAATGGACCGGACCTGCCACCACGATGACGGTCCGCGAGGCGCTGCGCGACGCCATGGCCGAGGAGATGCGCCGCGACGGCGACGTGTTCCTGATGGGCGAGGAAGTGGCCGAATACGAGGGCGCCTACAAGGTCAGCCAGGGCCTACTGCAGGAATTCGGCGCGCGCCGTGTCATCGACACGCCGATCTCGGAGCATGGCTTCGCCGGGCTCGGCATTGGCGCGGCGATGGCAGGGTTGCGGCCGATCGTCGAGTTCATGACCTGGAACTTCGCCATGCAGGCGATGGATCAACTCATCAACTCGGCGGCGAAGACGCGCTACATGTCTGGCGGCCAGATGCATTGTCCGATCGTGTTTCGCGGTCCCGACGGCGCCGCCGCCCGCGTCGCCGCGCAGCATTCGCAGGATTATGCGAGCTGGTATGCGCATGTTCCGGGCCTCGTCGTGATCGCGCCCTACACCGCCGCCGATCACAAGGGCCTGCTCAAATCGGCAATCCGCGATCCCAATCCAGTGATCTTTCTCGAGAACGAGCTGGTCTACGGCCATAGTTTCCCCGTCCCCGATCAAACCGACTATCTCGTGCCGATCGGCCGGGCGCGCATCGCGCGGCCGGGCGAGCACGTGACCATCGTGTGCTATTCGCGCATGGTGCAGGTGGCGCTCGAGGCGGCCGAGGCGCTGGCGGCGGACGGGCTCTCGGCCGAGGTCATCGATCTGCGCACGCTCCGCCCGCTCGACCTCGATACCGTCGTCGCCTCGGTGAAGAAGACCAACCGCGTGGTGAGTGTCGAGGAGGGGTGGGCCTTTGCCGGGATCGGCAGCGAGATCGCGGCGCTGATGATGGAACATGCCTTCGACTGGCTCGATGCGCCGGTCAAGCGCGTCACCGCCAAGGACGTGCCGCTGCCCTATGCCGCCAATCTCGAGCATTTGGCGCTGCCGCAGTCCGAGGACGTCGTCGCCGCCGCCAAGGCGGTGGCCTATCGGTAACGGGGGATAGCGCATGCCGATCACGGTGCTGATGCCGGCGCTATCGCCGACCATGACCGAGGGCAACCTCGCCAAGTGGCACAAGCACGAAGGCGACAAGGTCAAGGCCGGTGACGTGCTGGCCGAGATCGAGACCGACAAGGCGACGATGGAGATGGAGGCGGTCGACGAGGGCACGCTCGGCCGCATCCTCGTCCCCGAGGGTACCGCAGGCGTGAAGGTCAACGAGCCCATCGCCCTCATCCTCGGCGAGGACGAAGATCCGAAAGCGCTCGATGCCGCCGCGAAGCGGGCACCGGCCGCGGCGGCCGCACCGGCGCCTGCCACGCCGAAGCTCGCGGCGCCAGCGCCTGCCGCGGCACCGGCCGCGCCACGTGAAGCGCCGCCACCGGCCCCGCGCGCGCCGGCCGCCATCGGCAACGGTCATGCCCCGGGCGAGCGCATCTTCATCAGCCCGCTGGCGCGGCGTCTGGCGCGGCAGGCGGGGCTCGATCCTGCACGCCTCACCGGCTCCGGTCCGCATGGCCGCATCGTCAAGGCGGATGTCGAGACCGCGATGGCCGGCGGCGCCCCGGCGGCGGGGTCGAGGCCCGCGCCGGCCGCCGCCCGTGCCCCGACCGCGCCCGCGCCCGGCTATGGCTCCTACGGCAAGGACCAGGTCGTGGCGATGGCCGGCAACCTGCCCTATGCCGAGATGCCGATCAGCGCAATGCGCCGCGTCATCGCCCGGCGCCTCACTGAGGCCAAGCAGACCATCCCGCATTTCTATGCCACCATCGATTGCGAGATCGACCGGCTGTTGGCGATGCGCGCCGAGGCCAATGCGGCGGCAGGCACCAAGCTCTCGGTCAACGACTTCGTGATCAAGTCGGCAGCGCTCGCGCTCAAGGCCGTGCCCGAGGCGAACGCATCGTGGAGCGAGGACGCCATCCTGCGCTGGCAGGCGGTGGACATCGCCGTTGCCGTCGCACTCGAGGACGGACTCATCACCCCGATCATCAAGAACGCTGATCAGAAGGGCCTTGCCGCGATCTCGGCGGAGATGCGCGACCTCGCGGCGCGGGCACGGGCGGGCAAGCTCAAGCTCGCGGAGTTTCAGGGCGGCACTTTCTCGATCTCCAATCTCGGCATGTTCGGGGTCAAGGATTTCGCCGCGGTGATCAACCCGCCGCATGGCTGCATCCTCGCCATCGGCGCCGGCGAGCAGCGGCCAGTGGTGAAGAACGGCGCGCTTGCGGTGGCGACGGTGATGAGCTGCACCGTGGCCTGCGATCACCGCGTCGTCGACGGCGCGACCGGCGCGCGCTGGCTCCAGGCCTTCAAGAAGATCGTCGAGGCGCCGGCGATGATGCTGCTATGAGGGCGGACAAGTGGCTGAAACATCCTACGACCTGATCGTCGTCGGCGCCGGGCCGGGCGGCTATGTCGCGGCGATCCGCGCGGCGCAGCTCGGCATGAAGACGGCGGTCGTGGAGGAGGCGCAACTGGGCGGCATCTGCCTCAACTGGGGCTGCATCCCAACGAAGGCGCTGCTCAGGACCTCCGAGATCAACCACCTCCTTCACCATCTCGACCAATACGGCTTTACCGCCAAGGAGGTGAGCTTCGATTTCAAGAAGATCGTCGAACGCTCGCGCAAAGTGGCGAAGCAATTGTCCGACGGCGTCAAGTTTTTGATGCGCAAGAACAAGATCGACGTCATCGACGGCCGCGCCAAGCTTGCGGGCAAGGGCCGCCTCGCGGTGGCGAAGGACGGCAAACCAATCGCCGAGCTTGGCGCCAAGCACATCATCCTCGCCACCGGCGCGCGGGCGCGCTCGCTGCCGGGGCTCGAGCCCGACGGCAAGCTCGTTTGGACTTACAAGGAGGCGATGATCCCCGATCGCCTGCCGAAATCGCTCTTGGTCGTGGGCTCGGGCGCGATCGGCATCGAGTTCGCGAGCTTCTACCGCAATCTCGGCGCCGAGGTCACGGTGGTCGAGGTGCTCGACCGCGTGCTCCCGGTCGAGGACGACGAGATCTCGGCCTTCGCCCGCAAGAGCTTCGAGAAGCAGGGCATCAAGATCCACACCGGCACGACGGTGAAGGAGTTGAAGCGATCCGCCGACGGCGTGACCGCGACGCTCGCCACGGGCGACAAGACCGCGACGGTGGCGGCCGAACGCGTCGTGCTCGCCGTCGGTATCGTCGGCAATGTCGAGAATATCGGCCTCGAAGGCACCAAGATCAAAGTCGAGAAGAGCCATATCGTCGTCAATGAATGGCTCGCCACCGACGAGCCCGGCATCTATGCGATCGGCGACGTCGTCGGCCCGCCCTGGCTCGCGCACAAGGCGATGCACGAGGGCGTGATCTGTGTCGAGCGCATCGCCGGGCTCAACACCGTCCATCCGCTCGACGTCTCGAACGTGCCCGGTTGCACCTATTGCATGCCGCAGGTGGCGAGCGTCGGCCTCACCGAGAAGGCGGCGAAGGAAAAGGGCTATCAGGTGCGGGTCGGCCGCTTCCCCTATATCGGCAACGGCAAGGCGATCGCGCTGGGCGAGCCTGAGGGTATGGTCAAGACCGTGTTTGATGCCAAGACCGGCGCGCTCCTCGGCGCGCACATGATCGGCGCCGAGGTGACCGAGCTGATCCAGGGCTATGCCATCGCCCGCACGCTCGAAAGCACCGAGGAGGAACTGATGGAGACGGTCTTCCCGCATCCGACGCTGTCGGAAATGATGCACGAGGCCGTGCTTGACGCCTACGGTCGCGCCCTCCACTTCTAGCCCCGATGCCAGATCCCGCCCTTCGTCATCCCGAAAAGGCGCACCGGCCCGACAGCCCGGTGCCGCGCAAGCCCGATTGGATCCGCGTCAAGGCACCGGTGTCACCGGAATATCACGCGACGCGGCGGCTGATGCGCGAATTGCAGCTCCACACCGTGTGCGAAGAGGCGTCGTGTCCCAATATCGGCGAATGCTGGAAGGAGCGGCATGCCACCGTGATGATCTTGGGCGCGGTCTGTACCCGTGGCTGCACGTTCTGCAATGTTGCGACCGGCCGGCCGCAGGGCGTCGACCCGGATGAGCCCGAGCATGTCGGCACGGCGGTGGCCCGGCTCGGCCTGTCGCATGTGGTCGTGACCTCGGTCGACCGCGACGATCTCGACGACGGCGGCGCCGGGCAGTTCGTTGCGACCGTCGGCGCGATCCGCCGCGCCGCGCCGGCGACGACGATCGAGGTCCTGACCCCCGATTTCCTGCGCAAGGATGGGGCGATCGAAGCCGTGGTCGCGGCCCGGCCCGACGTCTTCAACCACAATCTCGAGACCGTGCCGCGGCTTTATGGCGAGGTCCGGCCGGGCGCGCGCTATTTCGCTTCGCTCCGCCTGCTCGACCGGGTCAAGGCGCTTGACCCGGCGATGTTCACGAAGTCAGGGCTGATGGTCGGCCTCGGCGAGTCGAAATCCGAGGTGTTGCAGGTGATGGACGATCTCCGCGCAGCGGATGTCGATTTCCTCACCATCGGCCAATACCTTCAGCCGACGCCCAAGCATCACCGCGTCGATCGCTTCGTCACGCCCGAGGAATTCGAGAGCTACCGCGCTTTGGCCTATGGCAAGGGTTTCCTCATGGTGGCGGCCTCGCCATTGACGCGATCATCCTATCTCGCCGGCGACGATTTCGCGAAATTGCGCGCAGCGCGCGCGGCGCAGCAAGCACCGGGCGCCTGAACGCGATGCCGACGCATGCCGAGCGGCGCCGTCTGCCCTATCGCGCCGAACAGCTCTTCGAACTCGTCGCCGATGTGGAGCGCTACCCCGAATTCCTGCCCTGGTGCCTTGGCGCGCGTATCCGCGAACACACGGGCAATCTCATCGTCGCCGATCTTCTCATCGGCTACCGCATGGTGCGCGAGCGCTTCACCTCGCGCGTCGTCCTCGACCGCCCGGGCCGCATCGACGTGCGCTACAGCGAGGGCCCGTTCCGCCACCTCGACAATCACTGGCTGTTCGAGCCGCAGCCCGACGGCAGCTGCATCCTCGACTTCTATGTCGATTTCGCGTTCCGCTCGCGCATGCTGCAGAAGATCATCGAGATGCTGTTCAACGAGGCGGTGCGGCGCATGGTCTCGTCGTTCGAGGGCCGCGCGCGGCAGCTTTACGGCGACGCGCCCGACGCGAACGCCGCGATGAAACCGGTGTGAACCGGCTCAGAGCGGCAGCGTCGCCCCGAGGATATGGGCGATCTGGTCGGGCGTGTCGACGAAGCGCAGACCCAAATAATTGAGGCGCGACCACACCACCTCGGCCCTGAGCGCCCCGAACCGGTCGATGACCAGCGTGACGACCTGTTTCGCCGCCACGGCGGTGTTGCCGCGCAGCTTGGCGCCGCCCAGCGAGAGATCGAGGATGATGCATTCGCACGGGCCGTCGCGCGTCTCGACGCGGGCCGCCCACAGCACCGGTTTGCGCTTGTGTCGCCGCCGCTCGGCCAGCGCCGCGTCCGCTACGGCCTCATCGTCCTGCAACCCTTCCGTGCTCCGCATCGCAAACCGCGCACCGATCGAAGGAAGAAAAGAACGCCGCCGATCTTAGGCGCGAGGTATTGACCGACGATTACGAACCCGCGGCAATCGATGCAAATGCCGGCGAAGCGGCGGGGCAGCGCGGTCCCTGATCTGCGTCCGTCACGACGCTTCGCTTTCGCCCAGCGCCGGCACGCCCGGGGCGTAGCGGGCAAAGCTGCCGCGGTCGAGCGCCACGGTCTTGACCATGGCATGGACCGGACTTCCGGGCGCGAGCTCCAGCTCGGTGAGCGCGCGGCGCGTGATGCGCGCCCAGAGAATGACCGGTTGCGCGCCGGTCCCGATATCGAGCCGCAAGTCCACGATCGGACCTGGATCGGACGCGATCTCGACCACGCGGCCCGGGATGGAATTGCGGATGGAAAGACCCGCTTGCGGCGCCGTCGAAAGCACGACGTCGCGCGCGCGCACCCGGACCCGAACCTTGGTGCCGGTCGGCAGATCGAGCCGCGCGACATTGAGCCGTCCGCCGGGAAAGGCGAGCTGCGTCAGGCCGAACTCGGGATCGTGCGCGGCGATCTCGGCGCGGATCACCGCTCCCGCCTCGTAGCGCCCGGTCAGCGGCCGCAGATCGAGACGGCTCGACAGATCTTCGACCGATCCGATCGCGGCGACGCGCCCCTCGGAGAGGAGAACCAGCGTATCGGCGAGCCGCACGATCTCTTCCATCTGATGAGTGACATAGACGATCGGAACCCCCATCTCGTCGCGCAGCCGCTCGATGAACGGAAGGATCTCTGCCTTGCGCGGCGCATCGAGCGCGGCCAGCGGCTCGTCCATCAGCAGGAGACGCGGCTCGGCGAGGAGCGCCCGTCCCAATGCCACGCGCTGTTTCTCGCCGCCTGAGAGTCCGTTCGGTCGGCGCTCGAGCAGGGCCTCGAGCCCGAGCAGCGCCACTGTGGCATCAAAGCGCCGCGCCGCGTCCGCGCCGCTGCCGCGGCGGCCGTAGAGCAGGTTGCCGCGCACCGAATAGTGGGGAAAGAGCAGCGACTCTTGGAAGACATAACCGAGGCGGCGCCGCTCCGGCGGCACGTCGATGCCGCGCGCGGCATCGAACAGCACCTCACCGCGCACGACGATGCGTCCGGCGTCGGGCCGAAGCAGCCCCGCCAGCGCATTGACGAGGCTGGTCTTGCCGGCGCCGGAACGGCCGAACAGTGCTGTGATGCCGCTGGCCGCGGCGAAGAAGCTGGCATCGAGCGTAAATCCGCCAAGCCGCTTGGTGACGAAAACCTCGATCATGCCGTGTTGAGGCGGTCGAAGCCGCGCGCGAGATCGGCGATCAGGTCTTCCCTGTCCTCGAGCCCGGCGTGGAGCCGCAGCACCGGTCCCTTCTGCCACGGCACCGCGGTGCGCAGCCGTTCGGGATGGACCGGCAGGATCAGACTTTCGAATCCGCCCCAGCTCGCGCCCATGCCGAACAGCTCCATGCCGTCGAGCATGGCATCGATCGCCTTTTTCGGCGTGCCCTGCCGCAGTATGATGGCGAAGAGCCCGCTCGCGCCGGTGAAGTCGCGCTGCCACAGCGCATGGCCGGGATCGTCCGCAAGCGCCGGGTGCAGCACGCGCGCGACCTCGGGCCGGCCCGCGAGCCAGCGCGCCAGCGCGATCCCTTGTGCCTCGTGCTGGCGCATCCGCACGCCGGCCGTGCGCAATCCGCGGAGCGCGAGATAGCAATCATCCGGCGCGGCGTGGTTGCCGAGCTGCGTTGCCGCGGTGCGTACCGGCAGGAAGGTTTCCTCGTTGCACACCGCGATGCCCATCATCACGTCAGAATGACCGACGATGTACTTGGTCGCCGAAATCACTTCGACATCGACGCCGAGCGCGAGCGGCTTGAAGAACAGTGGCGCCGCCCAGGTATTGTCGATCGCCGTACGCACCCCGCGCGCCTTGGCGGCGGCGACGATCGCCGGCACGTCCTGGACCTCGAAGGTGAGGGAGCCGGGGCTCTCGAGATAGACGAGGCGGGTCTCGGGGCGGATCAGCCCGGCGATGCCGGCGCCGATGGCCGGGTCGTAGAACGTCGTGGCGACGCCGAACCGCTCGAGAAAGCCGGTGCAGAAGGCGCGCACCGGCCCATAGACGGAATCGGTCACCAGCACATGATCGCCCGATTTGACGAAGGCGAGGATCGCGGCAAAGCAGCACGCCGCGCCCGAACAGAAGGCCGTGGCACGGTAGCCGCCCTCGACTGCCGCCACCGCCTCTTCGAGCGCAAACGTCGTCGGCGTGCCGTGGCGGCCATATGTCACCTGGTTATAACGATTGGCCTGCGCCTTCTCGAGCGCAGCGACGGTTTGATGCAGCACGGTCGAGGCATGATAGACCGGCGGATTGACGATACCGAAATTGGCTTCGGGCGCACGCCCGGCATGGGCGAGGAGGGTGTCGATTTTGCGGGATTTGCTGCGCATGTGCGGCGTCGCCTCGGCGGGGATGACGGACCGTATCTTGCATCGCGCCGCGCCTCGGCGGAAGTAGGAGAATGCCGCGCCCCTGGGCTATGATGCCAGGCACTGCGGCGAGGGGATGCGGTCCATGGTATTGATGCGGTGGTTCGGCGCGGCGCTGGCCGGCGTGGCTTTCATGATCGCCGTGGCGGCGACGGCCGCGGCCGGCCCGACGCTCGCCGCGGTGCGGGCCAAGGGCTACGTCACCTGCGCGGTGACGACCGGGCTCGCCGGCTTCTCGATGCCGGACCGGCAGGGGCATTACACCGGTCTCGACGTCGATGTCTGCCGCGCCATTGCCGCGGCGGTGTTCGGCAATGCCGAGAAGACGAAATTCATACCGGCGACGGCGGAGCAGCGCTTCACCATCCTGCAATCTGGCGAGGCGGACGTACTCACACGCAATACCACCTGGACCTTGACGCGAGACACCGAGCTCGGCCTCACCTTCGCGCCGGTGAACTACTACGATGGTCAGGGCTTCATGGTGGCGAAGAAGCTCGGCGTCACCAGCGCCAAGCAGCTCAATGGCGCGACCATCTGCGTTCAGCCTGGCACCACGACCGAGCTCAATCTCACCGACTATTTCCGCAAGAACCACATGACCTTCAAGCCGCTCGTCATCGAGAAGCTCGACGAGGTCGAGAACGCGTTCTTCTCGGACCGGTGCGACGCCTATACCACGGATCGCTCGGGCCTCGCGGCGACGCGAGCCGCCAAGGCGCCCAACCCCGCGGACTACGTCATCCTGCCAGAGGTGATTTCGAAGGAGCCGCTGGCGCCGGCGGTGCGGCAAGGCGACGACGAGTGGTTCAACATCGTCAAGTGGGTGGTGTACGGCATGATCGACGCCGAGGAGAAGGGGATCACCTCGAAGAACGTTGATGCGATGCTGAAGAGCGACGACCCGGAGATCCAGCGCATGCTCGGGACAACGCCCGGCATGGGCAAGGCGCTGCATCTCGACAACAAGTGGCTCTACGACGTCATCAAGCAGGTCGGCAATTACGGCCAATCCTTCGATCGCAACGTCGGCGCGGATTCGCCGCTGAAGCTCGAGCGCGGCCTCAACCGGCTGTGGACGCAGGGCGGCCTGATGTACGGCATGCCCATCCGCTGAGGCGGCGCCGCGGTGCGCGCCTTTTCGCCCGGCGATCCGCGCCTGCGCGCCGCGCTTGCCCAGATCGCCGTCGCCGCCAGCGTGGTCGCGCTCGCCGCCTATCTCGTCCACAATGCGCTGGTCAATCTGGCGCGGGAGGGGATCACCTCCGGCTTCGGCTATCTGTACCACCAGGCGTCCTTCGCCATCGGCGAATCGCTCATCGCCTATACGCCTGCCGACAGCTATGGCCGGGCGCTGCTGGTGGGATTGTGCAACACACTTTTCGTTGCCTCGCTCGGCGTGGTGCTCGCGACCGTGCTCGGGACGGCGATCGGGATCGCGCGGCTGGCGCGCAACTGGCTCGTGCGCCAGGCGGCGCTGGTCTATGTCGAGGCGCTGCGCAACGTGCCGCTGCTGCTGCAGCTCATCGTGTGGTGGGACCTTTTGCGGGTGAGCGCACCGCCGCTGCGCCAAGCGTGGCAGCCGCTGCCGGACGTGTTCGTCTCGGTGCGCGGCATCGTCTTTCCGGTGCCGGTCTATGCGCCGGTCTATCGCTGGATGGGACTTGCGCTGGTCGTGGCGCTGATCGCCGGCTGGGCGATGCTTCGGTGGGGTCGGCAGCGTAGGGTGTCGGCTGCGATCGCCGCGGCGCTAGTGGCGGGGCTGCCGCTCGCCGTGTTCGTGGCCGGCGGCGCGCCGCTCGCCTGGAACCGGCCGGTGCTGCATTTCTTCAATTTCGTCGGCGGCGCGTCGCTATCGCCCGAATTCGCGGCGCTGCTGTTCGGGCTCACGGTCTATACCGCGGCCTTCATCGCCGAGATCGTGCGCAGCGGCATCGAGGGGGTGAGCCGCGGCCAGACCGAGGCGGCGCTGGCGCTCGGGCTGAACCCGGCCCAGACGCTGCGCCTCGTGGTCCTGCCCCAGGCGCTGCGCATCATCGTTCCGCCGATGCTGAACGAGTATCTCGCCCTCACCAAGAACAGCTCGCTCGCCATCGCCATCGGCTATCCCGAGCTGATGTCGATCACCAACACGACGCTCAACCAGACCGGTCAGGCGGTCGAGGCGATCGCGCTGATGATGGCGATCTACCTCGCCATCAGCCTTGTCACCTCGCTGTCGATGAACTGGTTCAACCGCCGCGTCACCCGCGTGGGACCTTGAGCGATGGCAGATGCGTTTCTTGCGAACGGCAAGCGGCCCGAGCCCGCGCGGCAGGCGTGGCGCTGGATGCGCGCCAATCTGTTCGGCGGCGTCTTCAGCTCGATCGCCACCCTCCTCGCGGTCTATCTCATCGCGCGGGCGGGGTGGGCGCTCGCCGATTGGGCCGTCATTCATGCCGTGTGGTCGGCACCCGACGGGCGCGCCTGCATCGCGGCGAGCGGCGGCAAGGGCGCGTGCTGGGCGTTTCTCGGCTACTGGGCGCGGTTCATCCTGTTCGGCCGCTATCCCTATGCCGAGCAATGGCGGCCGCTCGTCGTCGTCGTGCTGTTCGTGGCGCTGCTGTTGGCGAGTTGCGCGCGGCGCCTCCTGGGCTGGCGCATCGCCGTGCTGTGGCTGGCGGGCATCGCCATCAACCTTGTGCTCATGGCGGGCGGCGTGGCGGGGCTCGAGCCGGTCGGGACCGATCGGTGGAGCGGGCTGCCGCTCACCCTCATCCTCGCCATCGTCGGTCTGGCGCTGGCCTTTCCGCTGGCGATCGTGCTGGCGCTGGCGCGGCGCTCGAGCATGCCGGCGGTGCGCGCACTGGCGGTGGCCTATATCGAGCTGGTGCGCGGCGTTCCGCTCATCACCGTCCTGTTCATGGCCTCGGTGATGCTGCCGCTGTTCCTGCCCGCGGGGGTGACGGTCAACAATCTGCTGCGCGCGCAACTGGGCTTCGTGCTGTTCTATGCCGCCTATCTCGCCGAGGTGGTACGCGGCGGGCTCCAGGCCATTCCCAAGGGCCAGGAAGAAGCCGCGGATGCGCTGGGGCTCGGCTTTGGGCGCAAGATGGCGCTCGTCATTTTGCCGCTGGCGCTCAAGATCGCGATTCCGCCGCTGGTCAACGTCTTAATCGCCGGTTTTAAGGACACCACGCTCGTCACCATCATCGGCTTGTTCGATCTCATGTCGACCGCCGCCAACGCCATCACCGATCCGCGCTGGCGCGGCTTCTATCCCGAGGCCTATGCCTTCGTCGCCGTCATCTATTTCGCGTTCTGCTTCTTCATGTCGCGCTACAGCCAGGCACTCGAGCGCAGCCTCGCCGGAGGACGGCGATGAACGGCGGCGACCGCCCGGCGATGATCGAGCTGCGCCATGTGCACAAATGGTACGGCGCCTATCATGCGCTCAACGATATCTCGCTCACCGTCGGGCGCGGCGAGCGGGTCGTGGTGTGCGGCCCATCGGGCTCGGGCAAATCGACCATGATCCGCTGCATCAACCGGCTCGAGACGCACGAGGCGGGCGAGATCGTCGTCGACGGCAACGCGCTCACCGGCGATTTGAAGCAGGTCGAGGCGATCCGGCGCGAGGTCGGCATGGTGTTCCAGCATTTCAACCTCTTCCCGCATCTCACCGTGCTCGACAATTTGACACTCGCGCCGATCTGGGTACGGCGGATGAGGCGCAAGGAGGCCGAGGAATTGGCGATGCATTTCCTCGAGCGGGTCCACATTCCCGAGCAGGCCGCAAAATATCCCGGCCAGCTCTCCGGCGGCCAGCAGCAGCGCGTGGCGATCGCGCGCGCCTTGTGCATGCGCCCGCAAGTGATGCTGTTCGACGAGCCGACCTCGGCGCTCGATCCCGAAATGATCAAGGAGGTGCTCGACGTGATGGTGGCGCTGGCCGAGGAAGGCATGACCATGATCTGCGTCACCCACGAGATGGGCTTTGCCCGCACCGTCGCCGACATGATGGTGTTCATGGACGCGGGCGAGATCGTCGAGCGCGCGCCGCCCGCGCAATTCTTCGCTGCCCCGGAAAGCGATCGGACGCGGATTTTTCTGAGCCGTATTCTCGGTCACTGAAGCGGCGAAGCCGGCGTCAGCCGGCGGGGCCGGTGGCGATGGGCGTGTCGCCTGGCAGGCCCCATTCCGACCACGAGCCATCATAGATCGCGACCGCCGGCCAGCCGACGAGATGCATGCCGAAGGCGATGACGCAGGCACTCACGCCCGAGCCGCAGCTCGCGACCACCGGCCGGTCCGGCGACAGCCCTGCCGCTGCGAGCCGCGCCGCGAGCGCGTCGGCGCCGAGCACGGTCTTGGTCTTGGCATCGGCAAGCTCGTTCGAGGGGAGATTGACGCTGCCCGGAATGTGTCCCGCGCGCAGCCCCGGCCGCGGCTCGGCTGCCGTGCCGGCAAAGCGGCCGCCGGAACGGGCATCGACCACGACCTCGCGCCGGCTCGCGAGATTGGCGACGAGTTCGTCCTTGCTGCGCACCAGGCGCGGATCAAAGCGCGCGGTGAAGCGGCGCACGGGCGGGTGCGGCACGTCTTGCGTCACCGGACGCCCCTCGGCGAGCCATTTCGGCAGGCCGCCGTCGAGCACCGCCACATCCGCATGGCCGAAGATGCGCAGCATCCACCACACCCGCGGCGCGGCGCCGAGGCCGGCGAGATCGTAGACGACGATCCTCTGCCCGTCGCCGAGGCCGAGCGCGCCGGCCGCGCGCGCGAAGGCGTCGGGCGTGGGCAGCATGTGCGGCAGCGGATTGCCGTGATCGGCGATCTGGTCGATATCGAAGAACACCGCGCCGGCAAGGTGCCGGCTGGCGTAGTTCTGCTGTGCCGTCGGCGTCACTCCCGGCAGCGTGAACGAGCCATCGACGATCGCGACCTTGGGGTCGTCGAGATGGGCGGCAAGCCATTCGGTCGAGACCAGCGCTTCGGGATGGGCGTAGGACATGACGGGCTCCAGGGTCTCGCGGCTCAGTTCGCCGCGAGCCATTGCGGGACGGGCAGGTTGCGTTCCCTGAGGAACGCGGGATTGAACAGTTTCGACTGGTAGCGCGTGCCGTAATCGGCGAGCACGGTGACGATGGTGTGGCCCGGGCCCAGCTCCTTCGCGGCCTTGATCGCGCCGACGATGTTGACGCCGGTCGAGCCGCCAAGGATCAGCCCCTCCTCGAGCACGAGATCGAACAGCACCGGCAGCATCTCCTCGTCGCGCACCTGGAACCAGCCATCGATCGGGGCGCCTTCGAGGTTCTTGGTGATGCGGCCCTGGCCGATGCCCTCGGTAATCGAGCTGCCCTCGGCCTTCAGTTCGCCGCGGGCGTAATAGCTGTAGATCGCCGAGCCGGGCGGATCGGCGAGGTAGATGTTGACCGCCTTGTTGCGCTCCTTGAGGGCCATGGCGACGCCGGCGAGCGTGCCGCCGGTGCCGACCGAGGCGACGAAGGCGTCGACCTTGCCGCCAGTTTCGTTCCAGATCTCGGGGCCGGTGGTCTCGTAATGGGCGCGGCGGTTGGCGAGATTGTCGAACTGGTTGGCCCAGACTGCGCCCTTGGCGTCGCTGGCCGCGACCTCGGCGGCAAGCCGCTCGGAATAGCGCACATAATTCATTGGATTGGCATAGGGCACGGCCGGCACCAGGCGAAGGTCGGCGCCGCACAGGCGCAGCATGTCCTTCTTTTCCTGGCTCTGGGTCTCGGGCATGACGATGATGCTACGATAGCCGCGCGCATTGCCGACGAGCGCGAGGCCGATCCCGGTGTTGCCGGCCGTTCCCTCGACGATGACGCCGCCGGGGTGGAGCAGCCCGCGCTCCTCCGCGTCCTTGACGATGAAGAGCGCGGCGCGGTCCTTGACCGAGCCGCCCGGATTGAGGAATTCGGCCTTGCCGAGAATGTCGCAGCCGGTTTCCGCCGATGCCCGGCGCAGCCGGATGAGCGGCGTGTTGCCGATGGTTTCGATGAAGCCGTCGCGGATCGTCATGGCGTCTTGACTATAAAGCGAGGCGAGGGGGGATCAAGGGCGGTTGACGGCGGTCCGGCCACGGCCCGAAGATCACGGCGCGATGTTTCGGGATCTCGTGCCGGGGCGGGTGGCGCTTGCCGCCATCCTTTTCATGCTCGCTACGGTCGGTGCGGCGGCCTCGGGCATCCCGCGCGACACCGTGGTCATGGCCAAGCGCATGGACGACATCGTCTCGCTCGATCCGGCCGAGGCCTACGAGTTCTCCGATACCGAGGTGATCGCCAATCTCTATGATCGTCTGCTCGACTACGATCCCGCGCACCCCGAAATGCTGCGTGGCGCGCTGGCCGAGCGCTGGAGCGTCGATCCCGACGGAATGCGCTACCGCTTCACGCTCCGGCCCGACGCGCGGTTCGCGACCGGCCGCCCGGTGACCGCGGCGGATGCGGCGTTCTCGCTGCAGCGGGTCGTCCGGCTCGATCTCACCCCCGCCTTCATCCTGCACCAGTTCGGCTTCACCGCCGCCAATGTCGCTTCGCGCATCTATGCCGAAGATGCACGCACGCTGATCATCAACACTGCGGTAAAGGTGGCGCCGAGCCTGCTTTATTACTGCCTCACCGCGTCGCTCGCCTCGATCGTCGACAAGGACGCGGTGATGCAGCATGCGGAAGGCGGCGATCTCGGCCATCACTGGCTCAGCTTCCATTCGGCCGGGTCGGGGCCCTATCGCCTGCGCATCTGGCGGCCGGACGAGCGCTATGTCCTCGACGCGGTGCCCGATGCATGGGAAGGCGCGCCGCGCAACCGCCGCGTCATCGTGATCAACGTCCCCGAGCCCGCGGCGCAGCGGCTTTTGCTTCAACACGGCGACGCCGACTATGCCCGCGATCTCGACAAGGACCAGATTGCGGCGCTGGCGCGCGATCCCGAGATCGTCTTCGATCGGGCGAAGCGGTCGCTCCTGACCTATCTCGGCCTAAACCAGCGCAACCCCTATCTGCGCCGGCCAGCGGTGATCGAGGCGATCAAGGAACTGGTCGATTATCGCGCCATCGCCAACGGATTGCTGGCCGGCACAGCCGTCGTCCATCAGAGCTTCCTGCCGGACGGCATTCTCGGCGCGGACGACGATCTGCCGTTTCACTTCAATCCGGCGCATGCGCGGGCGCTGCTTGACGCCGCCGGGCTGGGCCAAGGTTTCTCGGTCACGATGGACGTGGTCGGCGGCTCGCCCTGGATCGACATCGCCCAGGCGCTCCAGGCCGGCTTCGCGCAGGGCGGCATCCGGCTCACGCTTCTGCCGGGCGATGACAAGGAGACGCTGACCAAGTACCGCGCGCGCCGCCACGACATCTATCTCGGCAATTGGGGCTCGGACTATCCCGATCCCCAGAGCAACGCCCAGGCCTTCGTGATCGACGACGACATGAGCGACCATGCCGCGCTCAAGACGCTCGCCTGGCGCAACGCGTGGCAGGACCCGGCGCTCGCCCGCCGCGTCGAGGCGGCGGCGCGGGAAGGCGACATTGTCCGCCGCGCCGCGCTCTATCGCGCGATCGAGCGCGACCATCAGCGCGAAGCCCCGTTCGTCATCATGTTCCAGGAGGTCGCGGTCGCCGCGCATCGCCGCAATGTCAGCGGACTGATCCTCGGCTCGAGCGCCGATCATACGCTCTATGCCGGCATCGTGAAGCGATGATCACTCCGCGCCGTAGGAAATCTCCAGCACCTCGATGACCTCGGGGCCGCCGGGGCTGTTGAGCTCGACCCGGTCGCCTTCGCGGGCCTTGTGCAGCGCGCGCGCGATCGGCGAGATCCAGCTCACCTGGCCGCGTTCGAGATCGGCCTCGTCGATGCCGACGATCGTCACCGTCCGCGCCGCGCTGTCGGCGACGCGATAGGTCACGGTCGCACCGAAGAACACCTGTTCGAGATTGCGCTGCTGCGCCGGATCGACAACCACGGCCGCCTCGAGCCGCTTCGAAAGGAAGCGGATGCGCCGGTCGATCTCGCGCAGGCGGCGCTTGCCGTAGATGTAGTCGCCGTTCTCCGAGCGATCACCGTTCCCGGCCGCCCACGCCACCGTCTCGACCACCTGCGGCCGCTCGACCCGGGCGAGCCGGTTCAGCTCTTCCTGCATGCGCTTGAACCCGTCGGGAGTCATGTAGTTCTTGACGCCGGCGGGGAGCGGCGCGGGCTCGTCTGTTGCGCCTTCGGCGTTTTCGTCCGTCTCGCGGGTGAATGCCTTGCTCACGGCGCGTCATCCGCCGCCGATGCGGGCGAGCGCGGCTTCGACGCGGGCGAGTGCGGCCTCGGCCTCAGTCTCGCGGTCGCGGTTCTCCGCGACGATCTCGGCCTTGGCCTTGGCGATGAATTGAGGGTTGGCGAGTTTCTTGGCGATCTTGTCGATCTCGTCCCTGAGCGATCGCGCCTCGCGCTTGAGCCGCGCCCGTTCCTTGTCGAGATCGACCGCGCCGGCGAGGTCGAGCAGCACCGTTGCGCCGTCCACCACGATCTGCAGCGCGGATTTGCGTTCCACCGGCGCGCCTTCGCCGCGCCCGATCGTGCCGAGCCGCGCGAGGCGGCAAATCTGCTGTGCGTGCCGATCGATCCAGAGGCGCCCGTCGGCGCTGCTTTCGGTGACAAAAGCCGCAAGCTCCGCCGCGGCCGGCACGTTCATCTCGGCGCGTGCGGTGCGGATCGCCGAAATGAGCCCGACTACCCATTCCATTTCCGCCACCGCCGCGGCATCGCCGAGGCCCGTATGAACCGGCCACGGCGCGGCGATGAGGAACCCGCTCGCGTCGCCGGCAAGATGGCGCCATAGCGCCTCGGTGATGAACGGCATGATCGGGTGCAGCAGATGCACAAGCTCGGCCAAGACCCAGGCGGTGGTCGCGCGAGTTTCGGCTACCGCCGCCGTGTCGTGGCCGGTGAGGATCGGCTTGGTGAATTCGAGATACCAGTCGCAGAACGTGTGCCAGGTGAACTGGTAGAGCGTGCCGGCCGCGTCGTTGAACTTGTAGTCGTCGATCGCCTGGGCGACGCGCGCGGCGGTATCGGCGAGCGCGGCGGCGATCCAGCGGTTGACCGTCAGCGTCGCGCACGCGGGATCGAAGCCCGGATCGCGCACGCAGTGATTCATCTCGGCATAGCGCGCGGCGTTCCACACCTTGGTTGCGAAATTGCGGTAGCCCTCGATACGGCTTTCGGCGAGCTTGATGTCGCGGCCCTGCGCCGCCAGCGCCGCCAGGGTGAAGCGCAGTGCATCGCAGCCGTAGCGGTCGATAACCTCGAGCGGATCGACAATGTTGCCCTTCGACTTCGACATTTTCTGGCCGCGTTCGTCGCGCACGAGCGCATGGATATAGACGGTGCGGAACGGCACGTCGTCCATGAATTTGCAGCCCATCATCATCATCCGCGCGACCCAGAAGAAGATGATGTCGAAGCCGGTGACCAGAACGTCCGTCGGGTAATAGCGCTTCAGCTCTTCGCTCGGCTCGGGCCAGCCCAAGGTCGAGAACGGCCACAGCGCCGACGAGAACCAGGTGTCGAGCACATCGCCGTCGCGCTCGAGCGGAACGTTCCAGCCATAATGGCGGTGCGCCGCCGCCTGCACCGCTTCCTCGGTCTCGTCGACGAAGACGCGGCCGTCGGGCGCGTACCAGGCCGGGATCTGATGGCCCCACCAGATCTGGCGCGAGATGCACCACGGCTGGATATTGCGCATCCATTCGAAGAACGTGTTCTCCCACATCCGCGGCACGAATACGGTGCGGCCGCTCTCGACCGCGTCGATCGCCGCCGCGGCCAGCTTCTTCGCGTCGCAATACCACTGGTCGGTGAGCCAAGGCTCGATGACCGCGCCGGAGCGGTCGCCATAGGGAACCATCAGCACATGGTCCTCGATCTTGGCGACGAGACCCTGCGCCTCGAGATCGGCGACGATGCGCTTGCGCGCGGCGAAGCGGTCCATCCCGCGATAGGCCTCGGGCGCGGCGTCGCCCAAACGCGCATCGCGGTCGAACACGTTGACGAGGGCGAGGCCGTGGCGGCGGCCGACCTCGAAATCGTTGAAGTCGTGCGCCGGCGTGATCTTGACCGCGCCGCTGCCGGTCGCGGGATCGGCATGTTCGTCGGCGACGATCGGGATGCGACGGCCCACGAGCGGCAGGATGGCATCGCGCCCAACGAGGTGGCGATAGCGCTCGTCGTCGGGGTGGACGGCGACGCCGGTGTCGCCCAGCATGGTCTCGGGCCGGGTCGTGGCGACCACCACGTATTCGCCGTCAGCGTCAGCGATCGGATATTTGAAATACCACAGCGAGCCCTTGGTCTCGCGGCTCTCGACCTCGAGATCGGAGACCGCGGTATGGAGCTTGGGGTCCCAATTGACGAGCCGCTTGTCGCGATAGATCAGCCCCTCGCGGTGGAGCGCGACGAAGACCTTGCGCACCGCCGTGGACAGGCCCTCGTCCATGGTGAAGCGCTCGCGGCTCCAATCGGGGCTGGCGCCGAGCGAGCGGAGCTGGCGGGTGATCGTGCCGCCCGATTCCGCCTTCCATTGCCAGACGCGCGCGATGAACGCCTCGCGGCCGAGCGAATCGCGCGTCAGGCCTTGGCCCTCGAGCTGACGCTCCACCACCATCTGCGTGGCAATGCCGGCATGGTCGGTGCCCGGCTGCCACAGCACGTCGCGGCCGCGCATGCGGTGATAGCGAACCAGGATGTCCTGGAGCGTGAAGGTGAGCGCGTGGCCCATATGCAGGCTGCCGGTCACGTTGGGCGGTGGCATCATCAGGGCAAAGGGCCGCGCCGCCGAGCGCGGTTGGGCCGCGAACGCGCCGGACGCCTCCCACGCCGCGTAGATCGCCGCTTGCAGCGCAGCCGGTTGGAACGTCTTGTCGAGCTCCGCGCGCGCCGTCGTCGCTTGCGTCAAGGCCGATCAGCGCCCCTGCGCCTGCCGCACCAGCTGGGCGATCTCGTCCTGGACCAGCCGCTCGACGAGCTGTGGCAGTTGGGCGTCGAGCCATTCCTTGAGGAGCGGGCGCAGCAGTTCGCGCACCACATCCTCGAGCGTGCGGTCGACGGCCCCCAGCGGCATCTCGCCGCTCTTGTCGCGTTCCCTGCGGGCGACGAGCTGCGAGAGGGCGGCTATCGAAGCCGCCGCGCTCGTACTCGAGAGCAGATGCTCGCTCTCTGCGCCGGCATCGCCGGCCGGCGCCGCGTGCGGCTCGGGATCGATTTTGAACACCGGCTCCTCAAGATGGCGGGAGGGCGTGTCGTCTGCGGATGAAGTCACGGGTGGATCCTCCTCGATCACCTCCGTCAGTTCGAGCACGTCGTCTTCCTTGGAGTCCCCGGGCGAAGCGACCGCGGCCGCCGGTGACGGCGGTGCCGAAATGGGAGACGAATCGGGCTTCCCGTCGCCGGTCGCGCTGCCTCCGGGCGCATCGGAGGGTTCGCCGTCCTCGGCGATGATGCGTCGGATGGAGGCGAGAATTTCCTCCATCGATGGTTCGTGCTGACCCTTGGTGTCGGACATGGCGCTACAAGGCTCGGTGGTCCAGGTCAGACTAGAAGATGTGGCCCGGAAATTCCAGCGCCGCGCGCCGCCTCAATTCTTGGCGCCGAAGCCGAGCCACTTGTTCCGCACCGACTTGTAATGGGCCTCGACGTCGTAAAGCTTGACCGGCAGCTTGAGATTGACGGCGGTCAGGATACCGATCTGCTGCGCCAGATTGAACTCGGCGACGTTCTCGTCGTGCTGTGCCTGGACGAGCGACACCTCGTCGGTGAACAGTTCCTGCTGTTGATTGAGGACGTCGAGAATGGTGCGGGAGCCGACCTGCTGCTCCTGGCGCACGCCTTCGAGCGCGATCTGGTCGGCTCGGATCGTCGCCTGCAAAGAAAAGGCGCTGGCGCCGGCGGACTGGATGGTTTCCCACGCCTGGGTTGCGCTCAGCACCGCCTGGCGCCGCGCGTCGTCGGTAAGGCCGACGCTCTGCGCCAGTTGTTCCTGCGCCTGGCGCGTTTCCGAATAGATCTGCCCGCCCTCGTAGAGCGGCATCTTGACCTGCGCGATGATCGAGCCGACCGTCTCCTCGCGGCCGTTCGTGCTTGTCTCCTGCGCGCGGTTGACGTCGCCGACAAGGTTGAGGCTCGGCAGGAGCTGTGCGCGCGTGGCGACCACGTTCGAGCGCGACGCGTCCTCCTTGAACAGTGCGGCAATGACGTTGGGATTGCTGGTCGCGGCCAGCGCGATCGCCTGATCGCGCGTGGCGGGCAGCACCGGACGTAGTTTCGGCTGGGTCAGGTTCTCGGGCGCGTGGCCGACGAAGCGCTGGAAGTTGGCGCGGTCCTCGGCGAGCGTGCCCTCCGCCTGCTGCCGGCTCGCACGCGCGGCGGCAAGGCGCGCCTGCGCCTGTGCCACGTCGGTCCTCGTCACCGAGCCGACGCGGAACTGGTCGTTGGTGGCTTCGAGCTGGCGCCGCAGGACCTGCTCGTTATTGACGTTGAGGTTCACTACCGCCTGGTCGCGCAATACGTCGAAATAGGACTGGGCGACACTGAAGAACACCGACTCTTCGGCCGCGGCATTGCGCGCGCGTTCGGCCTGGACCTGCTGCTCGGCTTCGGTGGTGAGCGCCACGGTGCGGCCGCCCTGATAGAGCGGCTGCGTGATGTTGAGATCGACGGTCTTGGGATTGAGGACGCCATGGCCAAGGAACGACGGCGGGAGCGCCGGCGTGTTCTCGAACTGCTCGAATCCGGCCGATCCGGTGAACTGGACCGTCGGCCGCCATCCCGACAGCGCCTGCGGCACGGTTTCGTCGGTCGCGCGCAGATTGGCGCGCTCGGCCAGGAGCTGGGGATTGTTGTTGTAGGCCGCGACCAGCGCGTCCGGCAGCGTCTCGGCACCGGCGCTCGCGGTACCGAAGATCAGCGCCGCGAGCGGGAGAGAAGCAAGGAGACGTGTCTGCATCGAACCGTCCTCGTCGATTGCCTGTTCTCGTTCGCGCGCGGCCGCTTCAGAACACGAAGGCCGGCGCCGGCTCGAAGCCGGGCAGGAGCGCCGTGGCGGCATCGAAAACCGGCCGCCGCGACAAGATCCCTTCCACGCGCGTCATCACCATGCCCTGTCCCATGCCGTCCCCCGACCGCAGCACGGTCACGAGCCGCCCGCCTTCTGCCAGTTGGCGCGCGATCTCATCGGGAATGACAGCGACGGCGCCCCCGATCAGGATCACGTCGTATGGCGCGGCGGCGGGATGGCCGCGCTCGAGCGGCCCCTCGACCAGCGTGACGTTGGCAGTGCCGAGTTCGCGCAACCTTGTCCGCGCCGTGGCGATCAGGCCGGCGTCGCACTCGACGGCGACCACTTGCGCGCCGAGTCGCGCGACGAGCGCGGTCGCATAGCCGGTCGCGGCGCCGATCTCGATCACGCGGTCGGCGGGGGTGATCGCGGCCAGTTGCAACAGCCGCGCGAGCACCATCGGCTGCAGCAGGACACGTCCGCCGCCCAGCGGCACGTCGTCGTCCACATAAGCGATTCCGGCCAGCGCCGGCGGCACGAAGCGCTCGCGCGGAACGGCGAGAAAGGCCGCCAGCACGCTTTCGTTCGTAACCTTGTTGGTACGGAGCTGGCCCTCGACCATATTGAGGCGCGCCGCGCTATAGTCGATCATCGCTGCGTGAGACCAGTCGGGAAAGTGCGGTCGAATTTATACAGGCCGCGCATGGTTAATACAACGATCTACTGCATTTCGAACGCGCACAGTGACGTGCGCTTGACCCGTTGCACGCGATACCCCTATATCTGCGCCGCACTCGGGCCGGATGGCAGAGTGGCTATGCAGAGGACTGCAAATCCTCGTACAGCGGTTCGATTCCGCTTCCGGCCTCCATCCGCCTATCGCAGAGCGTTCCGCGCCTTTTGGCTGGTCGCGTCGTGTTGCGCGCCGATTCGGCAGCGGCAGGGCTTGGCCCGATCGGCCTTGCCGCAAATGCCGAAATTGGGCAACTTGACGGCCATTCCCCGAGCGGTCGGGAAGGGCAAGTCATAATCGACGGGAGGTCACGATGAGGAAGGCCAACGGAACCGGACTGAGCCGGCGGAGCGTGCTGGGCGGCGTGGCAACGGTAGGGGCGGCGCCCTTCATACTGCGCGCGCGGGGATTTGCCGCCGGCGAGACCATCGGCAACTGGCCCGCGGGCGTCGCCGGGAAGACCGCCTTCGTCGGCGTGACATCGCCGCTCACCGGCCCCTATTCGGCCGACGGCGAGGACCATCTCAAGGGCTATCAGCTCGCGATCGAGCATCTCAATTCCGGCGGCGGCCTCGTCGGTCACATTCCGACACTCACGGGCAAGGGCGTGCTCGGCAAGCACATCGAATACAAATACGGCGACACCCAGACCCAGCCCAACCCGGCGGTGCAGCTGCAAACCGGCTTCATCACCCAGGACAAGGCGATCATGATCACGGGCTGCGTCAACAGCGCGGTGGCGATCGCGCTCGAGAAGCTCGCCCAGCGCTACAAGGTCGTCAACATGGTCGGCTGCAGCGGCGCCAACGAGACCACGGGCAAGGACTGCCAGCGCTATGGCTTCCGCTCGCAGCCCTCGGCCTACATGGCGGCGCGGGCGCTGGCGCCGGTGCTGGGCAAGGTGCTCGGCAAGAACCTGAAGGCGATCTATCTCGTTCCCGACTATGCCTATGGCCACTCGGTCGAGCATTCGACCGGCGAGTTCACCGAGAAGCTGCTGGGCTGGAAGTCGCTCGGCTCGCAGGTCTGCCCGCTCGGCACCGCCGACTACAGCTCCTATCTCCTCAACATCGCCAACAGCGGCGCCGACGTCTTCGTCAATGTCTGCTTCGGCGCCGATGCCGTCGCCTCGTGCAAGCAGGCGAAGCAGTTCGGCGTACTCTCCAAGATGAAGATGGTCGTGCCCAACATCTCTGCGTTCCAGGCCCAGCAACTCGGCCCGGAGATCATGCAGGGCGTCTATGGCACGTTGGACTTCTGGTGGACGCTCGCCGAGACCGATCCCATGGCCAAGATCTTCGTCGATTCTTTCGAGGCCAAGTACAAGTACCGGCCGAATTGGCCGGCGCACATCGCCTACAGCCAGATGATGTGCTGGGCGGACGCGGTGGAGCGGGCCAAGACCTATGACCCGGTTTCGGTGATCAAGGCACTCGAGGCCGGGCACAAGCTGCATCTGCCGCTGGGCGAGGTCTATTACCGCGGCTCGGACCATCAGCAGGTGCGGCCGGTTCCCGTTGTGGTCGGCAAGTCGAAGGCCGAGATGCGCAACCCGGACGACTATTTCACGATCGTCGGGCTCACCCCCGGCGAGGAGATCATGCCGCCCGACCTCCTCGGCTGCAAACTCGGCTCCTACACCTAAGCCGTCGCACGACGGCTGGCGGAGGGTCTAAGGCTGATCAGCTGGTCGCTGCTCCTCGCCCAGGTCTTCAACGGGCTGACGCTCGGGGCGCTGCTGGTGCTCGTGGCCATGGGGCTCACGATCATTTTCGGCGCCCTCGGCGTGGTCAATTTTGCACACGGATCGTTCTATGCGCTCGGCGCCTATGCGGGCTTCGTCGCCTATGACAAAACGCATTCGTTCCTCGCCGCGATGGCGGCGGGCGCGCTGGCGCTTCTCGTCACCGGCATCGTCATCGAGCGCGGCCTGATCCGCCTCTATTACAATCGGCCGAAGGAGGATCAGATCCTCGTCACCTTCGGCGTGGCGATCATTCTCGTCGAAGCGCTGCGCACCGGTTTCGGCGGCCTCGCCCAGGCGCTGCCGGTGCCGTCCTGGGGCGCGGGGGCGGTCTATCTCGGCCTCACCTATTATCCCACCTATCGCGTCGAGGTGCTGGGGATCGTCGCCGCGACGCTGGTCGTCCTCTATCTCGTTCTCTACCGCACGCGGCTCGGCCTCATCGTGCGCGCGGGGATCGAGGACCAGCTCATGGTCAACATGCTGGGCATCAACGTCACCCGCACGTTTCTCACCGTGTTCGGCCTGGGCGCCATGGCAGCGGGCTTCGCCGGCGTGATCAACGGCCCGATCGTTACCGTCACACCCGACATGGGCGCCGACGTGCTGGTGCAGTCCTTCGTCGTCATCGTCATCGGCGGGGTCGGATCGTTTTGGGGCGCGCTGGTCGGCGGCCTCATCGCCGGCGAAATCCTCAGTCTCACGGCGATGATCAAGCCGGCCTATTCCCAGGTCATGCTGTTCGCGGCCATGGCCCTGGTACTGATCTTCCGGCCGCAAGGCCTGTTCGGCGTTCAGGGCCGGCAATGACCGTGCCGCGCGCGGCGGGCGCCGCCCGGTTCCTGCCGGAGTTCGGCGTGGCGGTGGGCCTGGTGGCGATGCCCTACGCGCTGCCGCATCTCGGCGGCACGCTCGACCTGGCGCAGCGCATCCTCGACTGGGGCTTGTTCGGGCTCGGCTTCGACATCCTGTTCGGCTTCACCGGGCTCCTGGCGTTCGGCCAGGCGGCCTTCTTCGGTACCGGCGGCTTCACCGCCGCCTATTTCCTGACTGCGCCATTCACCGCGAACACGCTGCTGGCGCTCGCCGCCGGCACCGCCGTCGCCGCCGCACTCGGCATGGTGATCGGACTCCTGTCGCTGCGGCGCGCCGGCATCTATTTCGCCATGCTCACGCTCGCTTTCGGCGAGATGGCCTATTTCCTCGAGATCTCGCCGCTGGCGACCTGGACCGGCGGCGAGAACGGCATCGCCGGCGTGCCGGCGCCGCATCTCGCGTTCGGGCCGTTCGCGTTCGACGTGACCACGCCGCAGGGCATGTACTGGCTCATCGCGGTGCTGTTCTTTATCGGCTTCTGGCTGGCGCATCGCATCGTCCGCTCGCCCGTCGGTACCGTGCTGCGCGCCATCCGCGACAACGAGGGCCGTGCCCGCGCGGTCGGTCACGACGTGGCGAAGTACAAGCTCATGGCCTTCGTCGTCGCCGCCGCCTATGGCGGGCTAGCGGGCGGCCTGCTCGGCCTGTTGCAGGGCTACATGCCGCCGGACGCCTTCTATCTCGACACCTCGGGGCAGCTCGTGGTGCAGACCGTCATCGGCGGCGCCGGAACGTTGATCGGGCCGCTCGTCGGTGCCGCCGTGTGGCTCTATCTCTACACCGCGCTGCAGCAGGTAGCCGGTATCGGCGCGCTGTGGAAGCTTCTGCTCGGCGTCATTTTCGTCGTGCTGGTGACCGTGCTGCCCCGTGGCATCGCCGGCGGCGTGGTCATGCTCTGGCGCGCCATCCGGCGCGACCGGCGCGCCGCCGCGCCAGGGCCCGTCGCGGCGATCGCTGCCATCGCCGAACCCGTTGTCGAACGCGTGCGGGCGCCGCTCGATGGTCCCGTCGTGCTCCGCGCCGAGGGTCTCAGCAAGCACTATGACGGCGTCATTGCCGTCGACGATGTCTCGTTCGAGCTCGTCGAGGGCGAGGTGCGCGCGGTGATCGGCCCGAACGGCGCCGGGAAGTCGACGTTCTTCAACATGCTTGCGGGTGTGCTCGATGCGACCGCGGGCGAGGTGTGGTTCCGCGGCCATCGCCTTGCCGGCCTCGATGCCGCGCGCGTGTGCCAGTTGGGGATCGCCAAGAGCTTCCAGATCAACCAGCTCTTTCTCGGCCTCAGCGTGCATGACAACGTGCTGATTGCAGCGCTGGCGCGACGCTATGGCAAGTTCCACCCCGCGATGCTGCGCGACGTGCGGCGCGTCGCCGGGCTCGATGCCCTCGTCGCCGAGACGCTGGCGGCGGTGCAGCTCGGCGACCGCGCGGCGATGCCGGCGAGCGCGCTCGCCTATGGCGAGAAGCGGCGGCTCGAGATCGGCCTTGCGCTCGCGACCCGGCCGCAGGTGCTGCTGCTCGACGAGCCGATGGCCGGCATGAGCCCGTCCGAGCGCGCCGATACGATGCGGCTCGTCAAGCGCATCGCCGAGGGCATCAGCATCGTCATCGTCGAGCACGACATGGATGTTGTGTTCGAGCTCGCGGACCGCATCACCGTTCTCTACAACGGACGCAAGATCGCCGAGGACACGCCGGAGGCGATCCAGGCCGATCCGCAGGTCCGTGCCGCCTATCTCGGGAGCCCGGTCGACCATGAGCCTGCTCGAGCTTGAGGCGGTCAACGCCTATTACGGCGAGGCGCACACACTCTTCGACGTGTCGCTGCACGTCGAGCCGCACGAGGTCGTGGCGCTGCTGGGACGCAACGGCGCCGGCAAGACCACGACGCTCAAGACGATCATGGGCGTGATAGCGCCGCGGCGCGGCACCATCCGTTTCGACGGCGCGCCGATCCATGGCCTGCCGCCTTACAAGATCGCGCGGCGCGGGCTGCAGCTCGTGCCCGACGAGCGGCGGATCATCGGCGGACTCACGGTCGAGGAGAATCTCGTCCTCGCCACGCTGAGCGCCGCTGCGCCGTGGAGCCTCGCGCGCATCTATGCGCTCTTCCCGCGCCTTGGCGAGCGTCAGCGCAATCGCGGCCGCGACCTCTCGGGCGGCGAGCAGCAGATGCTGGCGATCGCCCGCGCCCTTGTCCGCGAGCCGCGGCTCATCCTGCTCGACGAACCGTTCGAGGGGCTGGCGCCGCTGATCGTGCGCGATCTCCTCGGCGTCTGCCGCCGCCTCGCCGATGACGGGCACACCATCGTCATCGTCGAGCAGAACGTGCAGGCGGCGCTCAGCCTGGCGCAGCGCTGCTACGTCCTCAACAACGGCCACATGGTCTTCGAAGGCACGCCCGATTCGCTCCGGCGCGACCCCGAATTCATGCGCCGCCATCTTGGCGTGTAGCGGACCCGCTTCGGCTCAGGGCTTGGCCCAGGCGCGCTGCACCGCGGGGCGCGCCGCGATCGCGTCGTGCCAACGCTCGAGATTGGGATAGTCCTTGAGACCCATCCCGAGCTTGCCGTGGACGTGCACGTCGGGATAGCTCGAGATGTCCGCGATCGAATAGCTTCCGGCCATGTATTCGTTGTCGGCGAGATGGCGGTCGAAGGTGCCGAACATGTCGCGGACCACGGCCTCGTAATGCTTCTTGGCCTGGGGCACGTCTTCGCCGAAGCGGTACATGAAGAGGCCGTATTGCTGCGCGAGCGGGGTGAAGGTCGAAGTGCCGTAGAAGAACCACTGATCGACCTTGGCGCGCCGCACCGGGTCCGCGGGATAGAGCGCGCCGCCGGCCTTCTCGGCGAGATATTTGAGGACGGCGCCCGACTCGCACAGCGTCACGCGCGACCCGCCCGGCCCGTCGTCATCCACGAGCGCCGGGATCTTGTGGCCCGGGCTGATTTTCAGGAACTCCGGCGCGAACTGCTCGCGCTTGGTCAGGTCCACCAGCCGCGGCCGGTAGGGAAGACCGGTTTCCTCCATCGCCTGGCGCGCCTTGTGGCCGTTGTCGGTGTACCAGAAATAAAGGTCGATCATGGCATCCTGCCTTTTCTTTGCGGTTTGGGGCACTGTAGCGGGCGAAAATGGTCGTGAACACCGGATTTCGAAGCGAACCTTCTCAGCGCCGCGGATGATCCGCCGCATCGTCCTGCGGCGGCGGCGCGCGCCCGAGGATGATGTCGGCTGCTTTCTCGGCGATCATGATGGTGGGGGCGTTGGTGTGCCCACCCGGCACGGTCGGCATCACCGAGGCATCGACCACGCGCAGGTTTTCGACGCCGTTGACGCGGAGGTCGCCGTCCACAACCGCCTCGGGATCGGTCCCCATGCGGCAGGTGCCGACCGGGTGGTACATCGTGATCGCGGTAGTGCGGACATAGGCATCGATCGCCGCATCGGAATCGATCGCGGTGCCCGGCAGCAGTTCCTCGCCGACGAGGCTCTTGAGCGGCTCGGTGGCATAAATCCGGCGCCCCGCCTTGACGGCCGCGCGCAGCGTCAGCCGGTCGATCTCGGCAGCAAGGTGGTTGTGCCGGATGATCGGCTTGGCGCGCACGTCGGCCGCGCGCAGCGTCACCGTGCCGCGGCTCTCGGGATGGAGCAGAATGGCGCGGCTGCCGAGATACCCGCCTTTGCGCCGGCGAATTCCCGGGAACCAGATGCGCGCATCGGGCGCCACGCGGTTCATCAGGAACTCGATGTCGGGACGGTCGAGTTCGGGCCGCGTGCGGATGAAGGCGAGGCAGGCGACCGGCAAGGTCGCGAGATAGCCCTTGGCGAACAAGGCCCAGTTCATGAAGGCGAGGGCCAGCCGGTCGGCACGCAGCTCGACATCGAAGGACTTCATGGCCACGCTGGCATAGGCGATCCCGACATGGAGATGGTCCTGAAGGTTCCGGCCGACCTGTGCGACATCGTGCACCGGCGCGATGCCGTGCTGCCGCAAATGATCGGCGGGGCCGATGCCCGACAGCATCAGGAGCTGCGGCGAGTTGTAGGCGCCGCCGCACAGGATGACCTCGCGCTCGGCCACGGCGACGGCGTCACGGCCGCGAACCTGGTAGTCGATGCCGACAGCCCGGCGCCGGTCCAACCGGACGCGGTGGACGAGCGCCTCCGTCACCACGGTGAGGTTGGGGCGCATCATCGCAGCGTGCAGGAACGCGCGCGCGACGCTGGCGCGCCGGCCGTGCCGAATGGTGTAGTCGGCAGGACCGAGGCCCTCCGACGCGGCGCCGTTGTGATCGTCGGTCACGGGATAGCCGGCTTCATGCCCGCTGGCGACATAGGCGCGGTGAGCGCGGCTCGTCCGGTCGCCCTTGGACACGGCGAGCGGCCCGGTACCGCCATGCCATGCCGTTGCGCCGTCGGCATGGCTCTCCGATCGCTTGAAGTACGGCAGCAGATCGGCATGGCTCCAGCCGGCGAGGCCGAGCTGGCGCCAATGGTCGTAATCGGTCGGATGGCCGCGCGAATAGATCATGCCGTTGATCGAGGATGAGCCGCCCAAGACGCGGCCGCGCGGCAAATAGATGCGGCGATGGTCGAGATGCGGCTCGGGCTCGGTGTCGAAGCCCCAGTTGAACCGCCCGTCGGTCATGAGGTCGCGGAACTTGAGCGGCAGGCGCAGCCACAGATGACGGTCCGGCCGACCGGCCTCGAGCAACAGCACTTTCGCCGCCGGATCTTCGCTCAGGCGGCTGGCGAGGACGCAACCCGCAGACCCTGCGCCGACAACGATGTAGTCGTAGCGACCGAGCTCCGGCATCGGCGGTGCCAGAACGCCGCGGGCGCGGCGCTACAGCTTTCCGGTGAAAGCGTCGGCGATGAACCCATGCGCGAGGTTGTAGCCGTGGCGCGTCGCCGGTTCGTCATAGACCGCGACGCCGGGAACGTTCACGCCCACGTCGGTGAAGGCATGGACGACCCCGCCGAAGGTAAGCAGGACCCAACGCGCTTCGGCCTCGTCCATCTCCTTCTCGAAGGCGTCGCGTTCGGCCTTGGGCGCGATCGGATCGGCGGCGCCGTGCACGGCGAGCACCGCGGCCGTGATCTCGCCGCGCTTGCCCGGCATCGGCGTCGCCAGCGAGCCATGCATCGACACCACCGCCGCCACATCGGCGCCGGTGCGTGCCAGGTCGATTACGTTGGCGCCACCGAAGCAATAGCCGATCGCCGCGCGCCGCTTGAGGTCGCCGGTGCCGCGGCGCTCGGCCTCGCGCGTCATGGTCTCGAACGCGGCCGTGATGCGCCGCCGCGTCTCCGCCGCGTCTTTCATCAGCGGTGCCAGGAATTCCATCGGGTTCTCGGTACCCTTGGGTGCGTTGCCTTCGCCGAACATGTCGGCGACGAAGACGACATAGCGGTCGCCGGCGAGCATGCGGGCGGTGTCGAGCGCGGCGGGGATGATGCCGAGCCAGTTCGGTGCCATGAGGAGAAGAGGTCGCTTCGCCGTGGTGGTTTCGTCCCAGACGAGCGCGCCGCGGCAGCTCAACCCGGAAACCGAATAATTGATGCGTTCGACCTTCATGCCTTCCTCCATGCTGCGCTCCGCCTATCGCCTGCCCGTTGCGGCTGCGGGAAGCTGGTGCAAACGATGCTATCCTGCCCGCCGAGGCTTGCAAGCGGTTTGGCCCGGGAGGAGGAACGACATGGAATACGGCATCGCGCTCGCCACCCATGCGGAAAGCTGGAAGCACGTCAAGCGGGCCGAGGAACTCGGCTATGCCGCCGCCTCGTTCTTCGACACGCAATTGCTCAACGCCGATCTGTTCGTCGCCATGGGCGCCGCAGCGATGGCGACCCGGACGATCCGGCTCGGCACCGGCGTGCTGATCCCCTCGAACCGCATCGCGCCGGTCACGGCAAACGCGCTCGGGTCGCTGAACGTGCTGGCGCCGGGCCGCATCGAGTTCGGCATCTCGACCGGCTTCACCGGGCGCCGCACCATGGGCCTGAAGCGCGTCAAGCAGGCCGACATGAAGGAATATATCCGGGTGGTCCGGGGCCTGCTCGCCGGCGCGACCCTGGAATGGGAGTTCGAGGGCCAGCGCCGAAAAATTCGCTTTCTCAATCCCGAGATCGGCGCCATCAACATCAAGGACGAGATCCCGCTCTACATCTCGGCGACCGGTCCGCGCTCGCGCGCGCTGGTGGCCGAGTTGGGCGCCGGCTGGATCTGCCCCTTGGGCCGCGCAGCAGCAATCACGGAGGCGATCGCCGACATGAAGCGGAAATGGCAGGCGGCAGGGCGCGACCTCAGGGATTTGCACATCCACGGCGAGATCGGCGGCTGCGTGCTCAAGGACGGCGAGCGTTGCGATTCGCCCCGCGTCAAGGACCAGGCCGGTCCAACCGCCATCATGCTGGTGCATGATCTCGTCGAGGAGGACATGCAGGATCGGCCGCGAGGTGATTTGCCGCCGCCGCTTGCCGCGGCGCTCGAGCGCTATCGCAAGGTCTATGAGCGCTTCGAGCCGGCGGATGCGCGCTACCTCGCCAATCATCGCGGGCACTTGATGTTCCTGAAGCCCGAAGAGCGCGACATCTGCGATGCCGATCTCATTCGCAATTTCTCGTGGACGGCAACCAAGCCCGAATTGCAGGACCGCCTACGCGCCCTGCGTGATGCGGGGTTCGAACGAATCTCCGTGCAAATCCGCCACGGCCATCCAGCGATGCTCGAAGACTGGTGGGACGTGTTCCAGGGCGTATGAGCTGGTCCGCGGCGTCGCCTCGGGATGGCCGGCGCGGCGCTACTGGGGATAGAGGCTGATGGTGACGACCACGCGCGCGACCGACGGATAATCGGGCGGCAGCGGCGGGAAGGGCTCGGCCTTCACGATCATGCGGCGCGCCTCGTCGTCGAGCAGCACGGCGCCTGATGAGCGCTCGAGGTTGAGCGCGTGCAGGGTTCCGGCACGATCGAGGATGAGGGCGAAGACCGATGTGCCGGCAAGATGCAGGCCGGAAGCGCCGATCGGCGTGGTCTTGGCGCGGTTGCGGTCGATCATCGCCCAGAGCCGGTTGAGATAAGGGTCGCCGTTCTCCGCCTTCTCGCCAATGGCGGCCTCGTCGGGGCGTTTGGCCGGCGCGCGGGCTTCGGCCGCCTTGCGGCGCGGTGCGTGATGTTCGACGGCGCGGCGGGGCGGCGCCTTGATGGTCGCCGCTTGCGGTGCGGTTTCGACCGCCGGCGCTGGCGTGACGAGCGGTGCCGGCGTCGGCTTCGGCGCGGCGGGTGGCGGCGGCGCCTCCGGTGTCGGCGCGCGCGTTTCGGAGGACGGCAACGCGACGGTGCGCTGGTCGGGACCGGATCGCCGCACCGCGGGCGGCGGCGCCGGCTTGGGTACCGGAACGGGCGGTGGCGGTGGTGGCGGCGGTTCGAATACCAACGCCACCGGGATCGGCGCCGGCACTTCGTGCGGCGCTTCGTTCCAGCCGAAGAGCAGCCAGGCGATGATACATGCGTGCAGCACGATCGCGGCTGCGACCGCCCACCGCCGCGGCGTCGTCGGCTGCGTCGAATCGAGATGCGGATCCGCCGGGCGGTCCGCGCTGAGTTCGAGACCGTTCACGCGCGTGATGATTAGCACCGCGCGCCGCGCCCGTCACCGCACGCACGATACTGTGATCCGCTCGTATTGACGGCGGCGTACGCCCGCATTAGGGCGTGCCGGGACCGGAAACTTCCCGATGCGGGCTTCGATGGAGACTGTGGCGAAGGCGAGCGGCACTTCCGTCGATCAGGGCGACCGGCAACGGCACCGCGACGGCCGGCTGCGCGGCCTGCCGCTTGCGGCGACTCTGCTGCGCCACCGCGCCATCTACCGTCGCTTCCGGCATTTCACGATGATCCCCCGGCAGGCCTATCTTGCCAATCTCTACCTTGCCGCGCGGTGCCTTGCCGCGCCGGCGATGGCCGGCGGCTGCATCATCGAATGCGGCACCTGGCGTGGCGGCATGGCGGCCGGTCTCGCCACGATCGGCGGCGCGGCGCGCGACTATCATTTCTTCGATTCCTTCGCGGGGCTGCCGCCGGCGTCGGCCGAGGACGGCGACTATGCGCGCGATGCCCAGGCGCGCCGCGACGGCCGGCTCTATTTCGACAACAACACGGCCGCGCTCGAGGACTTGATGGCCGCGTTCGCCCGGGTCGCGCTGCCGCCCGAGCGGCTCCATGTCCACAAGGGCTTCTTCGCCGACACCTTCCCCGGCGTGTCTGTGCCGCCGATCGCGGTCTTGCGCCTCGATGCCGACTGGTACGGCTCGACCCTGCTCTGTCTCGAGAAATTCTGGGGCCGCCTGATGCCGGGCGCGCTGATGCTGATCGACGACTATTACGATTGGGAGGGTTGCACCAAGGCCGTGCACGAATTCCTGGCCCGGCGCGGCGCGGTCGAGCCGATCCGACAGAGCCGCTTCGGCAAGGTCGCCTATCTCCTCAAGCGTTGACGCCGCGCGGTCCGTGGGCGATGCCGCTTGCGCGTTACGATCCGATAACACGCTGACGCTAGAATGCGGCGCGGCGGGCGAGCGCCTTGCCGCGACAAATCGCACTTGACCGGGTGCGGGCGGACTTATAATCACCCGCGCTCTTGATCCCGGGTAGCTCAGTGGTAGAGCAGGCGGCTGTTAACCGCCGGGCCGGGGGTTCGAATCCCTCCCCGGGAGCCAATAAAATCAAGGGGTTCTGTCAAAAAACAGAACCCCTTGATTAACTCTGAGAAGATCGGGGCAACAACGGCCAAAGCTCGCGCCCCGATTCCGCCCCAGGATCGCCGGCGCCACGCCGTCGCCGCACGCGCGCAGGCGTGGCCGCTGGGCGCGATCTCGGCGGGCGCGCGGCAACCCTTAGGCCGCCACGGCCCGTGCAGCCGTGTGGGGCGGCCATGCCGCAGCCATACGGCATCACGCTCGGCATGGATGTGAGCGCCGCCAGTGCGTCGAGAGGTGCGGGATTTCCCGCACCTGCCCCTGGGGGACGGCTTCCTCTGCGGCTTCGCTTCGAGCCGATGCGGGATTTCCCGCACCTACGTCACGGCGCACCGTGGTCTCGTCCACGCCGGGATCGGAAAATTCCGGGGCGCGACGGGTGGCGCTCATGAGTGCGTCCACCGCGCCTGCGCTTTGCGTCTGGCACGATCGGCGGCGACGGCGAGCAATGCGAAGACCAGTTCCGGCTCGACGGTGACGCGAGCACGTTCGACCGCGAGATAGACGGGCGCCAGATCGGCGAGCACGCGATCGACCGCGCCCGCGGTGGCGCCTCGGGCCGCCATGGCGCGGCCGAGATCGTCGGCGACGGCGGACCAACTCGACGGCGGGCGCGTCCGTGCCGGTGCGGCGCTCATGGCGCGGGCCATGACGGAGCTAGCCCGGATCGGCCGCGAGCGCCTGCCGAACCGGCGGCCAGCGGCAACCGTTACCGTCGTGTGGAGCGGGCGCCCCGTCAACGTCTCGGTCGGATTCGCCGACGACGGCCGAGTCCTCGAAATCTTCGCACGCGATGCGCGGCGCGTCGATTCCGAGCGGGATAGAACGCTTGACGACGTGGCTGTGCTGATTTCGCGCGCCCTACAACACGGAGATAATTTGCGAACAATGGCGGCAGGCATCGGACGCTTGCCGGACGGGTCGCCGTCGTCGGTAATCGGCGCGATGGTTGATGCAGCAATGAAATTGGAGCGGCCCGATTTTCTCGACTCGGCGGCGATGCAACGAGCGCGACGTGGCGTGCCGTCGAGCATGAGTTGCGCCAGGCAGCGCGGGCCGCGGGCTGTTCCGACGCATGGACCGAATCGACCGTAGCCGCGCTACGGCCGGCGTTCGAGGCAATCGAGCGTGCGCGCGGCAAGGTCGAGGCCGAGCTTGCATGGGCGTTGCTCGCCATCGCCGCCGATCGCGCCCGGCGCGGCGTGTTGAACCAGGGCAGCCGCGAGCCCGCCCGCCGGCACGGATCGAAGGATCACGAATCCCAGGGTCAAGGGTTCAAGTCCTTCCCCCGCTACCACGATAAAGCCAAATAAATCAAATAATTAAGAGCAATTCCCGGGCCATCGGCCCGAGCACCGGACGCTGCACCGGCACTGGCGCGGCGCTCGCGACCTGCGGTGCCCACCAGGACGGGCCAACCGCTTCGGGGCGCGGTTGGCTTGACGCAAAGCCGCTCCGGCGATAGCTATACGACTGGCATACCGCGACGATGACAACGATGTGGGCGATGGTTCTTGCACATTTGCAGATGAAAATGATCGGGCAGACGCAGCCGGGCGGATCGAAACAGCGACCGCGTGGCACGCCCGACGCGCGGCCTCGGACGTACGCGCAGCGCAGCTAATCGAACACTCAGGATTCGGTCGCCCGGACCGGCGTGGATCGTTGCATGACAGGGGCCCGGTTCACCCGACCGCACCTCCGGCCAGAGGTGCGATGCGATCCTGAACGTGCGGAGAGAGTGTGGCTATCGATGCGATCTACCGGCATGCGCGATCGGCTCCCGATCGGCCCGCCGTCGTCTATAACAACATTCCGCTGTCTTACCGGCGCTTTGTCAAGCTCATTGATGCCTCGCGGCGCTACTTGCTGGCACAGGACCTCGGCAGCGAGGGCGTTGCCGTTGTCATGATCGCATCCATTCTCGATGCCTGGATCTTGGGGCTGGCGTTGCGCAGCCTCGGCTTGACCACGGTCGTCGTGCGGTCGCCGGACCAGATTGCCCCGCTCCGCCTTCCCAACCTTCGTTGCGTCGTCACCACAGAAGCCGATCGCCCGGCGGACATCGCTGCCGCGTGCGCGGAGGCGGGATGGCGTTGCGTTGTCGTCCCGCGGGCTGCCTATGCCGGCGCCGCACTTGGCCCGCCGCCGCCGGTGCCGACCGCGCCGACGCCCCATGGCGGACATGTCCTGCTGACGTCGGGCACCACCGGGTTCTACAAGAAATTCCTGGTCGATCCCGTGTTCGAGCGGGCAAGCATCATCCTTCGCAACAAGGTCCTCGGCGTTTCCCGGCGGACGGTCGTCAATGTATTCGATTTCGGCGGCTGGACGGGCGTAGGCTATATCGGACCAGTTGCCACCTGGGATGGGGGCGGCTGCGTCGTGATATTTCAGGGCCCTCGTCGATACGAGGCGTTCGGGTACCGCGGCATCACCGATGCGCTCATCACACCCGATCTTCTGACGAAGCTCCTTGCGGCACCAGCGAACGCATTGCGTCGCGACGACAAGATCCGGCTCCTGGTAACCGGGGGCGCGTTGTCGCCCGCTTTGTGGCAAGAGACGAAATCGCGGCTCACGTCGCGCGTCTACACCTATCTCGGCGCGACGGAGGCCGCGGTCATCGCCGTGACTCCGATCCGGCAGGTCGAGGATCTGCGCTTTCATCGGCTCGTGAATTCGCGCACGGTCGAGATCGTCGACGAAGCCGGCCGCCTCGTGCCGCGCGGTCAGATCGGGCTGATCCGCATCGGCACCATCGGCGGCATCAAGGGCTATTTCGGCGACGAGGAAGCCTCGCGCGCCAGTTTCCGCGATGGGTACTTCTATCCCGGCGACCTCGGGGCGATCGGCCCGGACGGCCGCCTGGTATTGCAAGGCCGCGCGTCCGCCGTGGTCAATATCCAGGGCAACAAGCTTGCCGCCGAGCCGGTTGAAGCGGCGTTGGAGAGCGAATTGCACATCGCCGGCGTCTGCGTGTTCTCAATGCAGCACGACGACGGCGAAGAGATCGTCCATTTGGCGATCGAAGCGCCTCAGCCGCTTCCATCGCCCGACATCGAGGCCGCGCTTCGCAGATTTCTGCCTGGCGCATACCGCGCGCAGATTCACTTTGTCGATGCCTTGCCGCGCAATGACATGGGCAAGATCCAGCGTGACGCGCTGAAGCGGAGGCTGAACCCACCGGGATAGAAACGCGCTCCCAATGTGTGAATACGCGCCGAAGCGCGACCCTCCCGGACATGTCGTCAACAATTTGAATTTCCTCCCTTTTCTTGAGTTTCACGGGGGTCAAGACCGGCGCCGATCGTGACCCCTCCGGAAGAGGTCATTTGCGCCTAAAAATCAACCGGTTGATCAATGCTCGGGGTGGGGTCAATCTTCGGCGCGTGTTCACAATCATCGAGATCACATTCTGGATATGGACCAGGGCCTCTTCGCGGGTTTCGCCGCCGGTAACGGCGCCATGAACCTTGAGGGCTGGGCAAACGGCTCGCCATTGGCAGCCTTGCCGACCAATAGTCACGTGATACCGGATGGTCACGCGACCTGCCTGGCTTGGGCGTTCGTGCCCGAGTACTCGATGCCGATCAGCGGCGTAACCGCGCACATCACGCCGCCGCCTTGAAGCGCTGAAAGCGCAAGGCGAGGCGGTCACGATCCGGCCGGTCCCTAACGCGATTCGGCAGATGTAACGTTCCACCGTTCAGCCGCTTCAGCGCGTCGAGCATCAGGCCGTCATTTTGCGCGTGCAACCGCCTCATTGCGCCGATCCGATGAACGTCGATGGCTGTGCCCGAACCGCCGTGTCGTTGGTCAGCGAGTCCGATGGATCGAGTATCACATCATCGCTTGGCTGCAAGCCGGAAACGACTTCGACCTTGGTGCCATAGTCGCGGCCGATTACGATCGGCACGAGCTGCGCCAGCCCCTTCCGGAGCACGGCAACGCGCAGCCCTTCCTTGCGGAAGATCAAGGCTTCCGCCGGCACCGTGACGCTCGCGGTGCGCGCGCGCTCCGGCAGGGTGAGGTGGACGAACGCATAGGCGCCCGGCAGCAGCCTGCCGTCGGGATTGTCGACGTCCACCTCGACGGTCAGCGTGCGCGACACCGGGTCGATCGCGTCGGTGCTGCGCACCATCGTGCCGTGGAACATCTCGCCCGGGTACTCGTCGAGCGTGACGTCGGCCGCTTCGCCGGCATGGACGAGGCGCGTATAAACCTCGGGCACGGCGGTGAAGATACGGACCTTGGCGGTCGCCGATAGGTGGAAGAGCTCGCGCGCCGACGAGTTGGCGCCGGCATCGATGAGCGCGCCGACATCGGTGTTGCGCGCGGTGATGATGCCGTCGAACGGCGCATAGACCTTCTCGTAGGATTGGAGCCGCTCGAGCCGCTTCACGTCCGCCTCCTTCGAGGCGACGATCGTCTTGTCGGCCTCGTAGGTGCCATAGGAGGTGTCGCGCACCTGGCCCGACACCCAGCTGTCCTTGTAGAGCGTCTTGTCGCGCTTCCAGGTGCTCTCCGCCACGGCGAGGTTCGCCTGCGCGGTCGCAAGATCGGCGCGGGCCTGGCGCAACTGCTCGTCCGCCTCCGGCGTCTCGATCTCGGCAAGCAGGTCGCCCTTCTTCACATGCGCGCCGATGTCGAAATACCAGTGCCGCAGATAGCCGTTGGTACGGGCATAGATCGGCGTCTCCTCGAACGCCTGGACGTTGCCCGGCAGCACGATCTCCTGGTCCGGCGGTCTGGCCTCGGGATGGACGATGCTGACGGTCGGGATGGCGTCTTCCTCGGTGACGTGCGCGAGCGCCGTCGCGGCGACCTCGCGCCCGCGAATGCCGCGATAGATGCCGACGGCGAGCGTGACGACGAGGAGCGCCAGAACGATCATGCCGACGCGGGAGACGACCGGGCGGCCGCGCCGGGCGCCGGCGTCGTCCCGTTCGGTTTCCGTCTCGCCGCCGCCCTTGGGCGTCATCCTCTTGCTCCAGACGTTAGGCCGCGTCCTGCGCCTTTGGCGCGACGCGGTGATGCAGCAGGCTGAACACGCACGGCACGAACACCAGTGTCGCCACCGTCGCCAGGATCAAACCGCCGATCACCGCGCGGCCCAAGGGCGCGTTCTCCTCACCGCCCTCGCCGAGCCCGAGCGCCATCGGAATCATGCCGATGATCATCGCCAGCGCGGTCATGAGGACGGGGCGGAGCCGGGTGAAGCTCGCCTCGATCGATGCCGTTACGGCGTCGCCATGCGCCGCGAGCCGCTCGCGCGCGAACGAGACGACAAGGATGCTGTTTGCGGTGGCGACGCCCATGCACATGATGGCGCCCATCAGGGCGGGCACGCTCAACGTCGTGTGCGTGAAGAACAGGAACAGCACGATGCCGGCGAGCGCCGCCGGCAGCGCTGTGATGATGATGAACGGGTCGAGCCACGACTGGAAGTTCACGACGATCAGCAGATAGACCAGCACGATGGAAAAGCCGAGCCCGCCGAGCAGGTTGACATATGACGCGCGCATCGTCGCGACCTGTCCGCGCACGGTGACGAAGCTGCCGCGCGGCAGGAGGCTGCGGTTGGCATCGACGATGCGCGTCACGTCCCGTCCGATCGCGCCCAGGTCGCGGTCCTCGACCGAGGCGTAGATATCGACGACGCGGCGGATGTTGTAGTGCGAGATGACCTGCATCTCGCTGGTGCGCTTGATCGTCGCGAGATTGCCGAGAATCTGGTCGCCTTGGCCGCCGGTCGCGCGCACCGGAATGCTCGCAATGCTCTGAAGGGACTGCATGTCGTATTGCGGCGCCTCGGCGGTCATGTTGTAGTTCACGCCGTTCTGCCGGTTCAGGAAGAACATCGGCGTGACCTGGCTGCTGCCGCTCAGGATGTTGAGGACGCGCGTCGCCACGTCCCGCTCGGTGAGTCCGCTTTGCGCCGCCTTGGTGCGGTCCACGTCGATGTCGAAGGCGGGATAGTCGAATGCCTGTTGAACGCGCGCGTCGACGATGCCCGGCACGTCGCGCACCTCGTTCAGGATCTTGTCGGCGACGCGGCGGTTGCCGTCGAGATCGGCGCCGTCGATCTGGATGTCGATGGGCGCGGGGATGCCGAAATTGAGGATCTGGCTCACGATGTCGGCGGGCAGGAAATAGAAGGTGACGCCGGGGTACGCGCGCGGCAGGTCCTTGCGTAGCAGGCGCACATAGTTCGCGGTCGCGCGATGATCGGGCCTGAGTGCGATCATGATGTCGGCGTCGCCCGCGCCGATCAGGCCCGAGGTCGAATACATGTAGTTGATGATGCTGTAGGGCATCCCGATGTCGTCGAGGATGCTGGCGATCTCCCCATGCGGAAGCTCGCGCCGGACGAAACCCTCGACCTCGTCGGTGAGCTTGGCGGTCTCCTCGATGCGCGTTCCCGACTTTGCCCTTAAGTGGAGGATCATCTGACCGTTATCGGTATTCGGGAAGAAGTCCTGGCCGAGCCAGGGCACGAGCAGGAAGGCCGCGAGACAAGCGGCGAGGAATGCGGGAATGAAGACGGCCCTGCGGGTGACGAGCACCGTTAAAAGCCCCCTGTACCGGGCGCGGAAACCGATGAAGCCGCGCTCGAACGCCTGCTGCGCCCGCACCAAGGGATTGCGCGAGGGCGGCGCGTTCTGTGCCTTAAGCTTCAAAAGATACATCGCCAAGGTCGCGACGAGCGTCCGCGACAGGACATAAGACCACAACATCGCGAGAACCACCGCCTCGGCGAGCGGCACGAAGAGATATTTCGCGGCGCCGTTCAAGAAGAACATCGGCAGGAACACGATGCAGATGCTCAGCGTCGCGACCAGCGACGGCACCGCGATCTGCGCCGCGCCTTCCAGGATGGCGGCGTTGAGATCGTGAGCGTCCTCGATGTGACGCTCGATGTTCTCGATAGTCACCGTGGCGTTGTCGACGAGGATGCCGACGGCGAGCGCGAGCCCGCCCAACGTCATGATGTTGATCGTCTCGCCGAAGAAGCTCAGCACGATCACCGCCCCCAGGATCGAGAGCGGAATGGAGACGGCGATGATGAGCGTGCTGCGCCAGCTCCCTAGGAAGATCAGTATCATCGCGGCCGTCAGCGCGGTCGCAATGACGGCTTCGCGAACGACGCCCGACACCGCGGCGCTCACGAAGATCGACTGGTCGTCGAACGGCGTCACCTTGAGCGCGGACGGCAGCGTCCGCAGCACGCGCGGGATGAGGGCGCGGATGCCCTTGACGACATCGATGGTCGACGCGGTGCCGGCCTTCATGACGCTGAACATGACGCCGCGCTGGCCGTCCTGGCGCACGATGTTGGTCTGCGGCGGAAAGCCGTCGCTCACCGTGGCGACGTCGCGCAGATAGATCGTCGAGTTGCCGACCACCTTGATCGGCAGGTTGTTGAGCGCCGCGATGGTGCGCGGCGCGGCGTTGAGCCGCGCGTCATATTCGAACGCGCCGATCTTAACTGTGCCCGAGGGCAGGACCAGGTTCTGGTTGGTGACGGCGTTCAACACGTCGGCCGGCGAGAGGCCCTTCGCCAGCAGCAGGTCGGGCCGCAGATAGATCATTGCCTGGCGCTGCTTGCCGCCGTACGGATAGGGAATGACCGCGCCCGGCACGGTCACAAGCTGGGTGCGCAGGAAATTCACGCCGAGATCGAAGAGCTGCTGCTCCGACAGTCCCTTACCGGAGAGGCCGAGCTGCAGGACGGGCACGCTCGAGGCGCTGTAGTTGAGGATGAGCGGCGGCTGCGTGCCGGGCGGCAGGCCCCGCAGTAGGGTCTGCGCGATCGCCGTGACCTGCGCGTTCGCCGTGGCGAGATTGGCGCTCGGCTGCAGGAACACCTTGATGACTGAGACGCCGTTGAGCGTGGTCGATTCGATGTGCGCGATGTTGTCGACCGTGGTGGTGAGCGCGCGCTCAAACACCGTCGTGACCCGGCCCTCCATCTCCTCCGGGTTGAGGCCGGTGTAGTTCCACGCCACGGCAATAACGGGGATGTTGATGTTCGGAAAGATGTCGACCGGCGTGCGCAGGATCACGATCGGGCTGATGATGAAGATCGCGAGCGCCAGCACGATGAACGTGTAGGGCCGGCTCAGCGCAATTCGGACAAGCCACACGGGATTCCGGTTCCCTCAAGGTGCCGCCAACGACCAGGGGCGATATTCTGGAGATATTCTACTGTGTCCCGCGCCGCCGCGCATCTCATGCATGCGATGCCGGCACGCAAATTGACGGACTCGTGATTGCGCCGGGGCGCCCGTGCGCGAGCGCGCCGTCCCGCTTCGCGCTAGCGCGGCGCTGCCGGATGGTGCGGGCCGAGGATTTGCACGACCTTGCATTCGAGATGGGCCGCACCGTCGCCGCCCGGACCGGGGTCAGGCCTGCCGATGGGAATTCGTTCTCCGTCGTGCCGTGATAGAAGGGTAGGCGTTCTACCGCGGTCTCTTCTTAGGAAGCGTAGTGATAGATTTGGGCGGAGCATTGCCGTTGGCGAGCCGTTGCGAAGTCCGCCGCTTGCTGAAACGCGGCCCTTTCCTCTTCTCGATCGTGCGCCCGGAAAGAGATGAATTGGATTTCGCCGGCCCGCTCTTCGTGGAGAAGGCCGAACAGGTATTCCACTCCCTTGAGCTGGTAGTCCGCTCCTGGCACGGCCTCGCCGTTCAAACCGGGGCGAATGAACGGCAGGTTTCCACCCATTGCGTCACTAGCCTCTCTGGCCAGCATGTCCGCTTCGGAGACATCGGCCCGCTCGGCTGAAGGACTGGCATGGGCGGATTCTGTTGAAAAACCTGCTGTTGAAGTGGCAGTGGTGATCTGATTCAGTCGTCCCGGCGGCGGGAGACGTCTGATGATGGGCGAGCGCACGGTGATGCAGGAGGCGCTGTTCTACAGCTTCAGCCTCGAGGATCATGTACCGCGAGATCACCTGCTGCGTTCGATCGACCGGTTTGTCGATCTCGGCGGGGCCGCGAACATCTGCGGCCCTATTACAGCGAGACGGGCCGGCCCTCGATCGATCCTGAGCTGATGATCCGGATGCTGATCGTGGGCTACTGCCTGGGCATTCGCTCGGAGCGGCGGCTGTGCGAGGAGGTGCATCTCAACATCGCCTATCGATGGTTTTGTCGGCTGGGGCTCGATGGCTCGGTGCAGGACCACTCGACCTTTTCGAAGAACCGCCGCGGCCGCTCCCGCGACAGTGACCTGCTGCGCGAGCTGTTCGAGACGACCGTCGCGCGCTGCATGTCGGAAGGACTGGTCGGCGGTGAAGGCTTCGCGGTCGATGCAAGCATGATCAAGGCCGATGCCAACCGCCAGCGTTCGGTACCGGGCAGCGAGGGACTGCCGCCCGAAGCGGCGAGCCATGCGTACGCGAGTATCTGGCGGTGCTCGACGATGCCGCGTTCGGCAGCGCGACGCCAGTCGTGCCCAGGTTCATCTCGGTCGCCGACCCCGCGTCACGCCGGACCGGTGCCAATGGTGGGCTCGCCTTCTTCGCCTACTGCACCAACTATCTGATCGACCTGAAGCACGCGGTCATCATGGACGTGGAGGCGACCACCGCAGTGCGCCAAGCCGAAGTGACGGCGCAGAGGGTCATGCTCGACCGGGCACAGGAGCGGTTCGGCATTTGTCCCGAGCGGCTTGCCGCCGATACCGGCCATGGCTCGGCCGAGAACCTAGCCTGGCTGGTCCATGAGCGCAGCATCGAACCGCACATACCGGTGTTCGAGGAGGCTGAGCGCAGCGACCGAAGCTTTGCCCGGTCAGACTTCGCCTACGATCACAAGCGAGACTGCTACATCTGCCCCGGCGGCAAGGAACGGAGACAGTTCCACCGCCACTACGCAATGCCTCGTTCCGGCATCCACAAGGACGGCTTTATGCGCTACCGCGCGAGCAAACGCGACGGCGACGCCTGCGCACTCAAGCCGCGATGCTGCCCGGGTCAGCCAGCGCGCAAAATCCCGCGCTCGATCCATGAAGGGGCGCGAGATATGGCACGCGACCTGTCACCGACAGACGCCTATCTCACGTCGCGCAGGGAACGAAAGAAGATCGAGATGCTGTTCGCGCACCTCAAACGCATCCTAAAGCTGGATCGCCTTCGCCTCCGAGGCCCGAACGGAGCAAAGGACGAGTTCCTCCTGGCCGCCACAGCCCAGAACCTCCGCAAGCTCTCGAAGCTGATCCCAATGCCCCAGCCGGCAACGGTCGGGTGAGACCTGGAACCACCTCACATCGCTACCACGCGCAACGTCCGCTTCTTTCATATGCGGACTTCTTCAACAGAATCGGCGCGAAACGGTAACGACTGGCCGAGATCAGGCGAGGTCGAAGCGATCAGCGTTCATCACCTTGGTCCACGCCGCCACGAAGTCGGCCACGAACTTCGCTTGCGCGTCGTCGGCCCCGTAGACTTCGGCAAGGGCGCGCAGCTCGGAGTTCGAACCGAAGACGAGATCGACGCGGGTGCCGGTCCATTTCGGCGTGCCGCTCTTGCGGTCATGTCCCTCGAACACGTTTTCGTCCGCGGTCGCTTTCCACTCCGTGCCCATGTCCAGGAGGTTCACGAAGAAGTCGTTGGTCAGCGTCTCCGG